>JAXMAW010000218.1:0-1375 GCA_046350195.1 Gemmataceae bacterium | reverse complement strand
CCGGGGCGCCAAGGGTACCGCCGCCCTACCGGTCACCCGCCCGGTTTACGCTTGACGCGGGACACAGTCGCTTTTGCTCGGCCACCCGGCCGAGGCTGGCGTAGATCTCGCGCAGCCGTTCCTCCAGCCTCAGTCCCGGGGCCTCCAAGGGGGGCCGGCCGTCGTCGGTGATGGAGCTGCGGACCGCATCGCAGTAGCCGCGAGCCGCCTCTGCTTCCGGGCCGGTGCGGCCCTCCAGAGCGCGCTCGATCGGGCGGACACCGCGGACCTTCTTTTTCAGTTCCTTCTTCCCGTAGCGGTCGGCCTCGTAGACCGGCAGCGCTGCCTCACGCAGATAGTGGAAGTGGCAGAGTTGGTGCGGCACACCCGGCAGGGCATCGGCGATCGCCTTGCGCAGCGACTGCTGCCCGTCGGAGACGACACCGACGACCGGGACCCCCAGCCCATCCTTCACCTGGCGGAGCAAGGCGGCCAGGTCGCGTCCACGCGAGGAGAGCAGACTGCGGGCCAGCAGCACCTCGCCGGAGAGGCAGTCGCGGACGACCCAGAGGACCTCGTGGCCGACATCCGGCTGTAGCCCGTCGATGGCCAGGATTACCCGCCCCTGGTCGGTCAGCAGGCCGCGCAGCCGCCGATCATCGGTCAGGGCCACTGCCACCAATTCGTCGTAGCGGTGCAGCAAATTGGTCACGGTCCGCTCGGCGATGGCGAGGCCGCGGGCCTGCAAGTGCTGGCAGATCTCGGGGACAGAGCGATGCTCGGCGTAGCGCAGGACGCCAGCCAGGGCGACGACGTCCAGGCCGAACTCATGCTGGGGCAGAGCGTAGCGGCCCTCCTGCTCGGGCCGGTAAGGCCTGTGGTCGCGCGGGCAGTCGGCGTTGTGACAGCGGCGGATCAGCAGGACCAACCGCACCAGTCCCTCCAGGGTGGCGACGGTGCGGCGATTGGAGTAGTCGGCCCACATCAGGCGACCACACTGAGGGCAGTCCTGGCGTAGCGGCCGGAGCGATCGTGTGACGGCGGGCTTGGGCCTGGGTTTTGTCCTGGCCATGTCGGTCCCTCCCCGCTTGGAGCCTGAACCCTACCGTGCCTGGGCCTGCTCGGTCCAGTCAGCTTTGCCGGGCTAGAAAAAAAGTTGATCGAGGACGCGTACACCACCGGCGCGTCGCTGGGGCTGGAGGTGTGGTGCGAGGACGAGGCCGGGCCGTTCCAGGCGGTCCCGCACGCCGGCGCGTCCTGGCGGCCGGAGGGCGACCCGGCCCGCCAACCGCACGAGTACGTACGGGGTGGGACGGCCAAGGTGCTCACCCTGTTCCGGCCGGCCGACGGCCGCGTCCGGGTCGAGGGGACGATCACCTGCCCGAACACGGTGCTG
>JAXMAW010000217.1:0-1799 GCA_046350195.1 Gemmataceae bacterium | reverse complement strand
CCCTCCGCGTCCGGGCGGGGATGAGCGTGGCCCTGGAGCAGATCGTCGGGGGCGACCCCTACGCCTACTTCTCCGAGGAGATGGGGCACAACGACCACGGCCCGTTCGGCATCAACGGCCTGGAGGCGAAGCTGGACGGCACGGTCTACGTTCTGGGCCATTCCAGCAACCTCGGCCCGCCGGCCCTGCGCCAGTACGACCGCGACGGCACCTACCTGCGAACGGTCTTCCCGCCGCCCGCCGGCAAGGACATCAAGGCGATGAAGGGGTGGGGAATCAACGTCAAGCCGGACGGCACCTACACTCCGAAGTTCAACCGGCTGACCGACCCGTCCCTGACCACGACGTTCCTCGACACCGCAACCGGCGGCATGGCCCGGCTGATGCCCACGCGGGACAGCGCCCGCCTCCGTCTGTGGAACACCGGCTTCTCGGGGGCCAGCTTCGACCTGATGGCGGTGAACGTGGACGGCACGATCCCCGAGAGCCCCGGCGAGCGGTTGCTCGGGCCGCTGGTGAAGCATCCCCCGCTGGAACTGGGGCCGGTGAAGCCGAACAGCCACGTCGTCCACTCGCTGCTGGGGCCGGTCTTCACCTGCCCGACCCCGGACGGGAAGCACTTCTTCCTCAGCGGCGTCTTCGCCGCGACCACCCGGTACGGTTCGGTGCTGGAGGTCAAGGCGGGAGGGCCGTGGCGCGACGGGCAGATCTGGAAGGTGGATCTGGAAACGCGGAAGGCTGAGGTGTTCTTCGCCCTGGAGGAGAAGGCCCTTGCCGCCGTCAAGAACCGCAAGGCGGCGCTGGGCGGCACCCACAGCTACGCCGCGCTGCACGGCGTGGCGGTGGACCGCGACGGCAATGTCTTCGTCTGCGACCGGCTGAACCGGCGGGTCATCGTCCTCGACGGCAGGGGGAAGGTCGTCCGGGCCATCCCCGTCGAACACCCAGACGCCGTCGCCCTCAGCCCCCGGACGGGGGCGCTCTACCTGACCACCCGGTTCGGCGACGAGCACTCGGGGCGGGGCGGGGTGAATCTCCTCAAGTTCACGGACTGGCGCAAGGACGACAGGCCGGTCGTCAACGAGCCGGTCTCCGCGACCGGATACACCGGCCACCACAAGCGGTCGTACGTCGTCGTCTGTGACGCCGACTCGGGGAGCAACGTCTGGGTCGCCTACACGGAGATGCCCGTCCGCATCTACCGCGATGACGGCAAGGGCTTCCGCCTGCTCAAGGACTTCTACCGCGTCGAGGGGGCGCAGCGCTGCCTGGGGTTCGACCGCCTGGAGGTGGACCGGCACACGGACGAGGTCTACGTGCTGGACGACCACGCCGGCGTCTGGAAGGTCGGCGACTGGAAGAAGCCCCGCTTCGTCAAGGTGCCGGTGAAGACGGCCAGCATCGCCATCGACGGCCGGAACCGGCACCTCTACGCCCGCACCCTCGCGGACGGCAGTTCCTCCTACTCGGTGGGCAAGGTGGCGCGGTTCCACCTGGACCGGGACGACTACGGGCCGGCGAACCTCGGGAAGACGGGGAGCAACCGCCTCACACCGGCCTTCCACCATGAGTGGTGCTTCACGGGCAACGGGGACAAGGGGATCGCGGTGGCCCCCAACGGCAATCTGGCGGTCGTGGGCGACCCCAAGGACGGACTGCGGGTCTTCGCGGGGACCGAGGACAAGTTGCCCTGGCCCGCGACGACCATTGCCAAGCTCCCCGACGCCGCCGGGGGAGTGCGGTTCGACCTCCAGGGCAACCTCTACGTCGGCTACGTGGACCGGAAGCCGAAGGACGTC
>JAXMAW010000216.1:0-1014 GCA_046350195.1 Gemmataceae bacterium | reverse complement strand
CCTCTATGCCGGCTATGCGATTGCGGCGCTGCTCCCTCCCCCCTTCTGGCCGTTGCCCCGCCGCTCCTCCGCCGCCGAAGAATCACTCCGATGGGCAACGGCCAAAACCCCGACCCCCTCTCCCACACGGGGCGAGGGGGAGGAGAACGAGGCCCGCGCCTCCGCCCCCCTCGCCCATTTTGGGAGAGGGGCAGGGGTGAGGGCGTGGGGGCGGGTGTTGCGCGGGGGGCTGGCGGTTGCGCTCTACGTCGCCTTCATCGTGGGGATGCTGCCGGAGACCCTGAGCGTTTCGGCGTGGAGCGAGATGGCCGGCGCGGATGCCCAGGTGGCGAAGATTGCGGACGGGATCGCCCCCGACGGCATCGTCCTCTTCGCCGCCGCTGACCCGATGGGCGTCGCCGCGCAGATCGCCATGCCCCTCCAGTTCATCCACGGCCGCGACTCGCTCCTGCTGCTCGGCGACGCGGACCCGGAGCGCCTGGGGCGGCTCATTCGGGGTTGGGAGGCGGCCGGGCGCCCGGTGTACGTCGTCGCTGACGTTTCGGTGACGGGCTTCGCGCCGGCGGGCGTCGCGTTCAGCCCGGTCGTATCGGCGCAGCTGGAGCTGCCGACGCTGGAAGCGCCGTTCGACCGCCCGCCGACCCAGTGGCTTACCTACCGTAGCGCGGTGGACGTGTATCAGGCGGCCGACAGGCCCACATCGGCCGAGGTGACGCTAGGGCGGGGGGACACGCTGAGTCTGGGCGGCGGCTGGTACGTGCGCGAGGGCGGCGAGGGCGCAACCTTCCGTTGGACGAACGGCGACGCCACGCTGCGTCTGCCACGGCCCGCCAACGGCCAGACCCTCGTCCTGCGTCTGGCCGCGCCGGGCGCGAGCCAGACGGGGGTGGATGTGAGCGTGAACGGCGTGAGCGCGGGGCGGATCGAGGCGACGCCGGGTCTGGCCGAGTACCGCCTGCCCCTGCCGGCCGACCTCCCCGCGTCGGACGTGGCCGTGGTGCGCCTGACCAGTCC
>JAXMAW010000215.1:0-1161 GCA_046350195.1 Gemmataceae bacterium | reverse complement strand
TGGCGCTGCGTGACCTGGCCGACCGCGCCCGGCACCAGTCCGCCGTCGACCTCAGCAAGGAGCGTTGGCGCACCGAGTGGAACAAGACCTTCCTCGAACTGCAGCACAGCGCCGTACCGCAGACCGACACCGTCGTCTTCGACACCGATCGCTGGAGCCTCGTCAACCAGCGCAAGCCGGCCAGCTACTCGGCCGCGTTCGAGACCGACACGCCGGAGAACCAGGCGATCGCGCGCATCCTCGACTCCACGATGATGGAGCACAACTTCGCCAGCGCGACGGTGCAGGACTGGGCCAGCTACTACGGCCAGGTGACCGGCGTGACGTTCTTCGTCACGCAGGAGGTCAAGGACATGCCCGCCGACACCACCACGCTGCACGAATTCCGTCTGCAGCGCGCGTCGGTCCGCTCGGCCCTCAAGTCGATCCAGGCCCAGACCGGCGTCGCCTTCAAGATCAAGGACGGCCTCGTGCACCTGGTCAGCCCGGCCAACGCGACCGGTCAGCTCGTGCTGCAGCCCTACCAGATCAAGGAGCTGATCACGTCCGTGCAGGGCAAGCCGGGCCCGAACCTGCGCCTGTCGGTGCCGGGCGACGACGAGCCGCTGTTCCCCGAGGCCGAAGAAGACACCCACCCGTCGGTCGTCGACGAGGGCCGTCTGCAGGAGCTGATCAAGTCCACCATCGCCACCGACAAGTGGGACGGCAGCCCGTTCACGATGAACGCCCAGGGCGGCGTGCTCTACGTGCGCGCCGACCGCGACACGCAGGCCGAAGTGGCCAAGCTCATCCAGGAGCTGCGCCGCCACGTCGGCATCCAGATCGACATCGAGTCGCGCTTCCTCAAGGTCGAGGACAGCTTCCTCGAGGACGTCGGCCTCGACCTGCGCGGTCTCGGCAATCAGGCCTCGCAGGGCATCGCCGGCCGCGGCCTGGAGAAGCAGGGCAACCGCCAGAACGCCGGCTTCGACGACTTCGGCCAGCGCCAGCAGCAGAACGCCGCCGTGCCCGGCGTCGTCGGCACCGGCACGTCGCCGGGCGTGTTCTTCGATGACGGTCAGGACGGCGACTTCATGGGTCGCACCGAGAACCTCTACGACCAGACGCTCGGCGGTCGCAACGGCGGCCTGACCAACGCCGGCGGCCTGTCGGCGCAGTACG
>JAXMAW010000214.1:0-1418 GCA_046350195.1 Gemmataceae bacterium | reverse complement strand
GCTAGCGTCCTCGCGCCTGTTTCTCGCCTGGCCTTCTGCCCCACGAAGGTCGCTCGCCACCTCCCCATGCGATTGCAACTTGCCTCGCTTCGGGCGGCCCTTGTGGCCGCCAGCGCCTTCGTCTGCCTGCCGGCCCAGTCGCCGCCGGCCGGCTTCACCTATGAGACGCTCGTTGACGGCCCGCTCAACAGCGGCACCGCAATGGCCTTCCTGCCGAACGGCGACTTGCTGATCACCGAGCGCGAGACCGGGCACATCCGCGTCTGGCGCGACGGTGCGCTGCTGGCGAGCCCGTGGGCGACCGTGCCTGCCAACGGCGGCGGCTCCTACGCCGAGCAGGGCCTGCTCGGCATCGCCGTCGACCCGGACTTCCTGCACAACCGCTACGTCTACGTCTACTACACCGAATCGAGCGGCACCGAGAACCGCATCGCCCGGCTGCAGGAGGTCGGCGGTTTCGGCACCGGTCTCACCAACCTGACCCTGCCCGGGGCCTTGCCGTCGCAGCTCTACCACAACGGCGGTCCGCTGGTCGTCGGCCAGGACGGCTGCCTCTACGTCGCGACCGGCGACGGCCTGAGCAGCTCCAATGCGACCGACATGCAGAACTGGCTCGGCAAGACGCTGCGCTTCACGCTGCCGGACCTGACGATCCCCGCCGACAATCCGTTCGCGAGCAGCCCGTTCCCGAGCAATGCGATCTACTCGCTCGGGCACCGCAACCAGTTCGGGCTCGCCATCAACCCGCTCAACGGGGGGCTCTACCAGACCGAGAACGGCGGCGCGCTCAAGGACGAGATCAACCACATCATCGCCGGTGGCGACTACGGTTGGCCGACCTACGAGGGCAACGAGCCGGTGCAGAACCCGGCCTTCGTCGATCCGTTGGCCTGGTACCAGCCGACGACCGCGCCGACGGGCATGTGCTTCTACACCGGGGACCACTACCCGGCCGCCTACCACAACGCGTGGTTCTGGATGGACTACAACCTCGGCCGGTTGCACCAGGTCAACCTCGACGCCGCCGGCAACACGGTGTTGTCGCAGTCGATCTTCGATACGCCCTCGGGCGCCGGCTACGGCGTCGCGACCGGTCCGGACGGCAACCTCTACGTGCTCGTCAACGACATGGGCGGCTACGGGGCCGACGAGCTCGGGCGCTACGTGCACGTCAACGAACCGCTGCCATCGGCGCAGCTGTCGGCGGTTTCGAACAAGTCCCTCGGCGGCACCGTCACCGCCTGCGTGCACGCGCCGATCGGCAGCATCGTCGCACGCTGGCTGTCCCTGACGCGGCTGGCGACGCCGGTGCCGACCGTGTTCGGCAACCTGTGGGTGCCGCTCGACGCCATGATGAGCGTCGCGTTGGTTACCTACGACGAGCGCTCGTTCCTCCCGCTCTCGCTGCCGAACAACCC
>JAXMAW010000213.1:0-1106 GCA_046350195.1 Gemmataceae bacterium | reverse complement strand
GGCGACTGCCGCCGCCGGGCGCCTGCAGCCAACGTCCCTGGATGCGCACGGCCTCCTCGCTGAACCAGCGGAAGAACTCGGCGCCATAGGTAAGCTCGCCCCGTGCCTCGGCGATCGTCTTGCCCATCTCGAGGCTCATCAGCTCGGCGAAGTCGTCGGCCCGCGCGGTCAGCAGCTCGAAGGCCTTGCGCAGGATCTCGCCGCGCTCGCGCGGTGCCGTCTTGGCCCAGTCGGACTGGACGGCGACGGCCGCGTCCAGGGCCGCCAGGGCGTCCTCGGGGTCGCCGTCGGCCACATCGGTGATCACCGACCCGTCGGCCGGGTCCTTGACCTGGAAGCGCTTGCCTCCCGCCGCCTCCCGCCACTGGCCGTTGATGAACAGCCCCCGGCGGTCGGGTGCCAGCAGGTCTAGAGCGCTCATGGACGCCGCCTTTCCAGAGGATCGAAGTGGGCCGTCTCACTCCCATGCGGCCCGAACACGGCTACCATAGTGTGCGGTGTCGCATCGACGACACGGAGACTCCGGGCTCCTTACTGACCCCATGCAGTGAGGAGCCCGGTTCTCATTTCCACACCCGCCCAACAGCCGGCAGCCGGGTTTGTGGATGTGATCCAGGAATCGAGTGTCCCCTCTTGTCATCGGGCGCGAAGAGGAGTTGTTTGGTGCCATGGCAGACAAGGTGAAGGACCGTAGAGCAGCCGGCCAAGATCTCGAGGCGAGCAGCCCGGACAAGATCCGCAACGTGGTGCTGATCGGACCGGGTGGTTCGGGCAAGACCACCTTGGTCGAGACGCTGCTCGCCTCCAGCGGGGCCATCCCCCGCGCCGGCTCCGTCCGTGAGGGCACGACCGTCACGGACTTCGAGGACGCCGAGCAAGCCCATCAGCGCTCGATCTCTCTCGCGTTGGCCCCGTTGGTCCACAACGGCATCAAGGTCAACCTCATCGACACCCCCGGCTATGCCGACTTCGTCGGCGAGCTCCGCGCCGGCCTCCGCGCCGCAGACTGCGCCCTCTTCGTGATCGCCGCCAACGACGGCGTCGACGCCGGCACCCAGGCCCTGTGGCGCGAGTGCGCCGAGGTCGGCATGCCGCGCGCGGTCGTC
>JAXMAW010000212.1:0-1253 GCA_046350195.1 Gemmataceae bacterium | reverse complement strand
CGAGGACGGCAACTTCTGGTTCGCCCTGATCCTGGCGCCGTCGTTCATCATCTATGTCATCGCCATGGTCGGTGAGACCAACCGTGCGCCGTTCGACCTGCCCGAGGCCGAGGGCGAGCTCGTCGGCGGGTTCCACACCGAGTACGCCAGCCTCAAGTTCGCGCTCTTCTTCCTGGCCGAGTACATCAACATGGCCACCGTGTCGGCCGTCGCCACGACGCTCTTCCTGGGCGGCTGGCACGCGCCGTGGGGGATCATCAACATCTGGCCCGGCGCCGACACCGGCTACTGGCCGCTGCTGTGGTTCTTCGGCAAGGTCTTCTTCTTCGTGTTCATCTTCATCTGGCTGCGCGGTTCGCTGCCTCGACTGCGCTACGACCAGTTCATGGCGTTCGGCTGGAAGAGGCTGATCCCGATCTCGCTGGTGTGGATCCTGGCGGTCGCCGCGATCCGCAACGCCAAGACCGAGGGTGCCTACGACCTCAAGACGATCCTGATCGGGCTGGGCGTACTGGCCGCCGTCTTCCTCGTGATCTCCTTCATCGGCGAGCGCGGACCCGAGGCCGAGGAGGTCGAGGAGGACACCGACGACGCGTTCGCCGGCGGGTTCCCCGTGCCGCCCATGCCGGCCGGCGGAGCCGTGCAGGGCGCGGCGGCCCCGCTCACCTTCGCCACTCCTGGCCCATCCACGTCCGTCGCCTCTGAGGAGGTCTGATGCCCACCCTCAAGGAGCAGCTCTGGGACCCCATCGCGGGGTTCGGGGTGACCTTCCGGACGATGTTCCGCAAGGTCGTCACGGAGCAGTACCCCTTCGAGAAGCCGCCGACCGCACCCCGGTTCCATGGCCGCCACCAGCTCAACCGCTGGCCCGACGGCCTGGAGAAGTGCATCGGCTGCGAGCTGTGCGCCTGGGCGTGCCCGGCCGACGCCATCTATGTCGAGGGTGCCTCCAACTCCGATGACGACGGCGGCGCCGGCCGCTACTCCGTCGGTGAGCGCTACGGCCGCGTCTACCAGATCAACTACCTGCGCTGCATCCTGTGCGGGCTGTGCATCGAGGCCTGCCCCACCCGGGCGCTGACGATGACCAACGAGTACGAGCTCGCGGACACCACCCGCGAGTCGCTCATCTATGAGAAGTCCGACCTGCTCGCGCCGCTCCTCCCAGGGATGGAGCAGCCGCCCCACGCGATGCTGCTGGGCGACGACGACGGTGACTACTACCGCGGCAACTTCGCCGGCGGCGCCGGCAC
>JAXMAW010000211.1:0-1188 GCA_046350195.1 Gemmataceae bacterium | reverse complement strand
GCACCACGGGCAGACCGTGGGCCAGCGCCTTGCTGAGCACGAAGCGGGTCTGGGGCAGCGGGCCCTCGCTAGCGTCCACCAGCAGCGCCACGCCGTCCACCATGAACAGGCCGCGCTCCACCTCGCCGCCGAAGTCGGCGTGGCCGGGGGTGTCCACCACGTTGATGGTGACCCCGCCGTAGTTGACGGCGGTGTTCTTGGCCAGGATCGTGATGCCCTTCTCGCGTTCCAGGTCGTTGCTGTCCATGACCCGGTCGGCAACGTCCTGGTTGTCGCGGAACGCGCCCGTCTGCCACAGCATGGCGTCCACGAGGGTCGTCTTGCCGTGGTCGACGTGCGCCACGATCGCGATGTTTCTGAGGTCGTCTCTGTGCGCCACGGCGGAGCATGGTAGCGACCTCGCGGCCGGATGGCCGCCTCGACGGCAACATGCTGTTGCGCGAAGGCCACAGCAATGCAACCTCCGGCGGCCCTCCAGCGGGAACCATCGGCGGCGCACCCTCCCCCTTCCCGGTGCAGCCATTCCCCGATCAAGGAGACCCGCGTGCCCACGCCGCCGCGCCGCAAGCTCGTCGCCGCAGCACTCACGCTCACCGCCCTCACCACGACGGCCGCCGTGGCCCTGTCGCAGGCCGGCGGTTCGACGTTCACCGACGTCCCCGCTCAGGCCAAGCAGGACGGCACCCCGGTGCCCAACGTCATCACGCCCGGCTACGTCGTCCACACCGTGGCCGACGGTTCGTACCGCCTGGAGAACCCCGGCGCGCTCGTCGCCAACACGCCGCTGGGCATCCCCGCCCCTGCGGCCCCCGTCGCCATCGACCGCTACGGCCTGTGGGGCGACGGCCCCATGCTGGCGGCCACCGGCACGCTCGGGTCCCTCTCGGAGCCCGACAAGAACACCTACCTGGTGTTCCCCAAGGGCGTCATCAAGGGCGCCGACGCCACCTACGACTACGGTCGCCGCTTCCTGTACCAGGGTCACGAGGCCGGACCCGGCAACGCCGGATACCTCACCCGCATCAACCTGGATGCCGACCAGGCGCACCGCGTGACCCTGCTGGCCGGAGCCGACAAGGCCGGCAACCAGATCCCCGCCATCGACGGCTCGATCTGGAACCCGTTCACCCAGACCCTGCTGTTCTCCGGCGAGGAGGGCAACAAGATCGGCGGGATCTGGCAGGCCAC
>JAXMAW010000210.1:0-2727 GCA_046350195.1 Gemmataceae bacterium | reverse complement strand
GGACCCGTGGTTCGTAAGGGTCATCGAGGCACCAGCCGCCGCCAGGTCGACCCCTGAGACCGCGCCTGAGGTGCGGGAGGCGGCGCTCGCCCTCGCGGACCGGCACGGCATGACCGCCAGTCAGCGAGCGGCGTTCGTCGGCGTGCTCGACAACGACCTGCAGCTGGTGTGGGGGCCGCCGGGGACCGGCAAGACCCACTTCATCGCCCTCGCGGTCATCTGCCTGATGGAGGCGCACCGCGCTGCGGACCTGCCGTTCCGCGTGTTGCTGACCGCCTGCACCCACACTGCGCTGGACAACCTGTTGGCGAAGGTCCGGACGCTCGCCGACGAGATGGGCGTCCAGGGGCTGCCGGTGGCGAAGGTCGGCCGGGAGGAACACATCCAAGCCTCGGAGGCCGCCACCTGGGCGAGCGGGAAGCCCCGTTGGGTCATCGGGTCGACCGTCTGGCAGGTCGCGCGCGTCGCACCTCAGGAGTTGTCCTTCGACCTGGTCCTCATCGACGAGGGCTCACAGATGAAGGTCTCGGAGGCCGCCATCCCGGTCCGCAGGATGGCCTCGAACGCTCGACTCGTCGTCGTGGGCGATGACCGCCAGCTCCCGCCAGTGGTCCGCGGCGCCTACCCGGAGGTCGACGGCGCACCGCTTCTGCACCGGTCCGTCCTCGAATGCATCCGCGCCGCCGACGGGGGAGAAGACCTGGTCGCACCGCTGCTGGAGAACTGGCGGATGAACGCCACCCTGTGCGAGTACCCGCGGACGTCCATCTACCCCCCGGCGTACCAGCCGGCCACTCCGCAGGTCGCATCCCGGCGACTCCGCCTCGACCGCACACCGCAGTCGGAGTTCGGGCGCCTGGTGCTCGACCCGGACCACCCCCTCACGATCTGCGTGCTGGAGGACGTCCAGGCAACCGCCGCGAACCCCGTCGAGGCCGCCCTGGTCGCCGAGGTCGTCGGCGAACTCCGCGGCGCCACCGATCACGAGGACGACGCGTTCTGGGCGGAGACCTGCGCCGTCGTCAGCCCCCACCATGCCCACATCCGACTGTTGCGCCGGGAGATCGTGGCGGCGCAGGACTGGGCGTCACCGCCGGTCATCGACACGGTCGACCGGATGCAGGGCCAGGAACGTGACGTGGTGATCGTGAACTACGGCGTCGCCGACGTGGAGTACGCCCTCGGCGAACGCGAGTTCATCTACTCGCTGAACCGCCTGAACGTCGCCGTCACCCGGGGGCGGGCGAAGGCCATCGTCTTCCTCCCCCGGCCGCTCCTCGAGCCCCCCATCCAGGCCCTCGACCACCCCGCGGCCGCAGGGCATCGCCTTCATGCAGGGGCTGGCGCGATGGGCCGAGTTGGGTGAGGCGGTCGCAGCAACGGCCGGCGGCGCCCGCATCACCGTCCTGAGGCGCTCCTAGAGCCCCAGGAGGTCCCAGCGGTCACGCCACTCGGCGATGCGCCGTTCCTGAATGGCGTGGTGGTCACTCGACTGGTTCTCCGCGCGTCTGCCCCCGTGTCGGGCGGATGCGCCTGGTGATCGCGATGGATGTCGTCGAGGATCCACCACTCCGGCACGACGTAGAACGCCACCGGCTGTCCACCGAGGTCCACGAAGACCCAGAAGACGTCCTGCGGTGGCGATGCAGGTGCGGGCGCCCCGAGGCTCGCCTGGGTCTGCCATGTGCCCGCCGTCTTCGAGCGCACCGCCGTTAAGACCGTGCCGCGGCCCGGCACACGCACCTTCAGCCGGTGCGCTCGCGGCGGGACGGTGACGTCCTCGACAGCACACCCCAGGGAACGCAGGCGTTCCGCGACGGCGTTTCGACCAAGAAGAGCCGTCCTCGCGACGCCCATGGCGTCAGCCCTCCAAGTACTGGGTGAGTTCGTGCGCAGCCGCCCGGGCAGCCGGCCCCGGTGCCCCGAGTAGTTGCAGGTGGGCTTGGAGAGCGGCCTCCGCATCAGCCCGACTGTGACGGTGGGCATAGAGCGGCTCTCCGAGTTGCCAGATCAGGCTGTCGATCTCGGCCGCACTGAGTCCCACATTTGCCGCAGCCTCCGTCCATGCCTCGATCATCTGGACGCGATTCGACTCGATGAGCGGTTCAACATTCTCGATGGCTTCGAGAACGCTGACGCCTGGTGGCGGGCCGATGAGGCCAGCCGACAAGCTCACTCGTGCCACACGGAGATCGACGGGGATCGGGAGCTGCTCGGGCAGGGCGAGCCGCCGGCCCGTGGCAGCCAAGTGCAGGAGCCCAAGGGTCTTGAGCGCGAACACGATGGTCTTGGCATTCCGGTCACCATCTGCGCTCGCCGCCTTTGCGAGGGCAGGCCACAGCGCGACCGCGTCGACACTCTCGACACCGCCCGAAGTCAGTTGTGGCACCTCGGAGTCGACCAGCCGCTTCACCCGTCGAAGCTTGTTCTCGCCCAACCGGGCAGCCACCGGGCGCTGCATGAGTTCGAACATGAACTCGTAGACCTGGCCGGCGTCATCCGGAGGGAAACGCTCCAGCAGCGACGGCGCCGCCGCCCAGTACGCGGTCGCGCCGCCCACGCCGAGTTGGTAGTCGCTCAGAGCAAGGGCGAGGGTCAGAAGCACGTCCGCCCCACGGGGTAGCGCCGCGATCTTCTCCAGCACGGGCCACTCCGGATCCCAGCGGTCGGCGGAGTCGTAGACGGCTGCAGGGAGCTCACCGAGGGCTCGGCCTACTTGCTCGGCCC
>JAXMAW010000209.1:0-1520 GCA_046350195.1 Gemmataceae bacterium | reverse complement strand
GGGCGACCGCCAAGGACCTCTACCGCCGCCTGCAGCCGCTGCGCATCGCCGGCCGTCCTTACACAACGCCGCTGCCGGCGGCCGAGGCGCGCGGCCTCCTCTACGTCCGCCCCGAGCTCGTGGCCGAGGTCGAGTTCGCCACGTGGACGGCCGACCGCCGGGTGCGGCATGCAGCCTGGCGTGGCCTGCGCGAGGACAAGCCCGCCGGCGCGATCCTCCGCGACGAGGAAGGAACGGCCGTGCTGCCGCGAGCGCGATCGAGCAGGCCCCGCCTCACCCATCCCGAGCGCGTCTACTGGCCGGATGCCGACATCACCAAGAAGGACTTGGCCGACTACCATGCCGCGGTGTGGCCGCGGATGGTGCGCTTCGTCGCCGGCCGGCCCCTGGCCCTGAAGCGCTGCCCGGAGGGGATCGACCATCCGTGCTTCTTCCAGAAGCATCCCTGGAAGGGCATGAGCCCCGCCATCCGCGTCACGCCCGACCCGGCCGACCCCGGCCAGCAGCTGCTCGGCGTCGACGACCTCGACGGCGTGCTGGGCCTCGTCCAGGGCGGCGCGCTCGAGCTGCACCCCTGGGGCGCCAGGCTCGACGACCTCGAGCGGCCCGACTTCCTCACCTTCGACCTCGATCCCGGCGAGGACACCGGTTGGCCGCAGGTAGTTGAGGCGGCACACGAGGTCCGCCAGCGCGTCGAGACCGCGGGCCTAGCCGCATTCGTGAAGACCTCGGGCGGCAAGGGCCTGCACGTCGTCGTTCCGATCGTGCCGAAGGCCCGCTGGCCCGTGGCGAAGGCGTGGGCCAAGCGCCTTGCCACGGCCATAGCCCAGGACCGCCCGGACCGCTACGTCGCCACCATGAGCAAGGCCCGGCGCCGCGGCCGCATCTTCATCGACTGGCTGCGCAACGCCCGCGGCACGACGGCCGTCGCCCCCTGGTCACCCCGCGCCCGGCCGGGTGCCCCGGTCTCGATGCCGATCGCGTGGGACGAGCTCGACCAAGGCATCGGCCCGGCGAGCTTCACGCTGGAGGACTCCGTGCGGCGGACAACCGACCCGTGGGCCGGCTTCAGCGACGCAGCGAGGCCGTTGCCATCAGGCCGGAAGTCATGATCACGAACTCCGTCGCCGTGCCTTATCGCCGGCAAGGCTGCGCCTGAGCGCATCGACGATGTCGACGACGGTGCCCTCGCCCTTGTCGCGCCCGGACTTGCGGCGGGGTGCCCGCTTCTGCTGCCGGCGGCGCGCGGCGATCAGGTCGAGCAGGTTCTCCTGGACCGGATCCTCGACCATCGCCCGTTCCCACGGCCTGGAGCGCTGGCGGATCAGCTCGGTGACCAGCGCCACCATCGCCGGCTCGACCTCGACCTCGTCCAGGCCGGCAAAGTAGTCGGCCGCATCGCGAACCTCGTCGCCGAAGCGCAGGGTCCACAGCACGATGCCGCGGTCGCGCGGCTGCAGCATCACCGCCCGCTCGCGCCGGTAGAGGACGAGCCGCGCGATCCCGACGGTCCTTGTCGC
>JAXMAW010000208.1:0-12695 GCA_046350195.1 Gemmataceae bacterium | reverse complement strand
GCTTCACCATAATATTGTGAGATTTCGTTCTAACGACGGCAATTCCTTCTTTAGTTTGACGTGAATGTAAATGTGAAGGCATGCAAGAATGTGGTAGGTGGATTTAATCTTATGGACGAAATAAGACGCGAAATGCCCTCCAGGCTTGCTGCAATTGGGCAATTACTCAGTTTCGGATTCTCGAAAGATGTCCGACCGCATGGGTGCGATGGCTGTTGCCATGGCTTGCGGCGACGGTGTAGCCGTGCGATGAAGCGTACTCGAATATGGCAGTCGGAATGTGACGTCGTTCGACGGCTATCCCTCCGACGATGGTACTGAGAACAGCTGCAAGGCTGTCGCGTTGTCGGCATGAGTGATCCAACTGCAAGGCATGAGGATTGGAGCGAGGCCGAGATCGACGGTATCGTCGGTGCCTATTTCGACATGTTGCGTAAGGACCTCGTTCAAGAACCTTACAACAAGGCTGAGTACAATCGCCAAGTGCGGGAGCGCATTGCTCGTTCGCGAGGATCGGTGGAGTTCAAGCTGGCCAACGTCAGCGCCGTTCTTGAAAGGCTCGGGCTTCCCATCATCCGGGGCTATCGACCGAGAGAGAACTTTCAGAGGGCCTTGATTGCAGGTGTCGATCGGTACCTGACGGCAGATCCCTCGATCTTGGCGACCGGGATGCCTGTGATGCGAGGGGGTTTGGCTCAGCCGGCGTCGCTGATCTACGAAGCCCCACCGCAAGCGCGGCAGAATGAGGCGCCGCCGGCGGGGCTCGCGCGTCTCGTGGCAAAGTTTGATCCAGCGGCCCGCGACGCGCAGAACCGCGCCTTGGGTCGAGCCGGCGAGGAGAAGGTGCTCGAGACGGAATGGTCGAACCTGCGGCTGGGTGGTCGCGAGGATCTAGCTCGGAAGGTTCGTTGGGTTTCGGAAGAAGATGGTGATGGCGCCGGATATGACATCCTGTCATTTGATCCGACCGGCCGGGAAAGGCTGCTCGAGGTCAAGACGACGAACGGATCGTCAAGAGTGCCGTTCTTCCTTACGGAGAACGAGCGGATCGTCTCGCTGGAGCGTGCCGACAGCTATCGTATCGTGCGGGTCTATCGGTTCCTGCAGGAGCCTCGGGCTTTCGAGCTGCCGGCGCCGATTGCCCACCATGTGACGCTCAATCCGGCCGTCTGGCGCGCCCGGTTCGACAATGTTGGCTAGGTCGATGGGCAGGGTTTCACGACGCTGGGCCCCTGCGGAGTCAAGCACCGCGTCAACGAAGGCACATCATCGTAAGGTAATTTGATCGAGCGAGGCGATGTGCCGACGGAGCACCGCCCCTCGTCCTACAAATGCCGGTCCTGCCTGAGAAACACCCGCCCCAGCGCCGCCGGCTGGGCGCCCTGGCCGCGGCCGAGCAGGGCCATGCCGGCGAGCACGGCGATGGTCAGGGCGTAGGGCAGCATCGCCATCAGGTAGCTGGGGACGTCGGCGCCGATGGCGAGCAGGCGGGGCAGCAGGGCGTCGGCGGCGCCGAAGAGGATGGCGCCGAGGATGGCGCGCAAGGGTTTCCACTGGGCGAAGACGACCAGCGCCACGGCGATCCAGCCGCGGCCGGCGACCATGCCGTCGACCCAGACCTGGCTGGCGACGACGGAGAGGTAGGCGCCGGCGAGGCCGATCAGGGCGCCGCCGGCGAGGACGAAGCCGTGGTTGCGGGCCTCGACGTCGACGCCGGCGAAGTCGGCGGTGGCGGGATCCTCGCCGACGGCGCGCAGGCGCAGGCCGGTGCGGGTGCGGGCGAGCAGCCGTGCGAGGGCGCAGGCGAGCAGCAGCGAGAGCCAGACGACCGGGTCCTGGGCGAACAGGACGGGGCCGAGCAGGGGGATGTCGGCCAGCGGCCCGGGATCAAGGTCCGGCAGGCCGGCGAAGGGCTTGTGGGTGTAGGCGCTACCGGCACCGATGGCGGCGAGGCCGGCGCCGATGGCGACGGTGGCAAGGCCGGCCAAATTGCTCGGCCTTGAACAGGACGACGGCGACGGCGAACACGGCTGACAGGGCGCAAGGCCGGCGGCGGTGCCGGCGAGGAGGCCGGTCCACGGCCGCCGGTGGTCAGCGTGACGACGGCACCGGTCATGGCGCCGGTGGCCATCACCCCCTCGGGCGTGAGGTTCATGACCCCGGCGCGCTCGCAGACGAGGATGCCGAGGCAGGCCAGCAGCAGTGGGGCCATGTAGGCCGGGGTGGCGGCCAGCCATCCGACGAGGAAGGCGCTCATGCGGGGCCCGGGCCTTCTGCAGGTTGACGCGGTAGGTGGCGGCGAACTGGCCGACCAGCAGGGCCAGCAGCACGATGCCCTCGAGCAGGACGACGACGCCCTCGGAGACGCCGTAGAACACCTTGAGCGTGCCGCCGGCGACGTAGGCGCCGGCGACGAAGAAGGCGGCGACGGCGCAGCCCAGCGGATCGAGCCGGGCCAGCATGGCGACGACGATGCCGCTGAAGGTGTAGCGTTCAGGCCGACGAACGGGTCAGGCGGTACTCGGTCCCGGCGACGACGACACCGCCGGCGAGGCCGGCCAGCAGGCGCCGGACAGCAGGACGAAGCCGACGACCGTGGCGGTGACCGGCAGGCCGGCGGCCCGGGCGGCCTCCGGGCCGGCACCGACGGCGCGGGCGTAGAAGCCGGGCGGGTGGCGCGCAAGGTCACGGCGCAGGCGACGGCCGTGGAGCAGCGCCAAGGCGAGACCGGAATGGAGGCGGCCCCAGCCGAGCTGGAGGAGCTGCTCCTCGGGGCCGAACGGGGCCGAGACCGGGAAGTTGGCACCGGGCCGCGCAGGGCGCCGAACAGGACGTGCTGCAGCAGCAGGAAGGCGATGTTGCCCAGGAGCAGGGTGACGATGATCTCGCTGACCCGCAGCAGGCGCAGCGCCGTGGGCAGGGCGATCCAGACGATGCCGCCGAGGACTACCGCCAGCAGCATCAGGCCGGTGCGGGTGGCGGCGGGGCCGAGGTCGAGGCTGGCGATGGCGGCGGCGATCGCCCCCAGCACCAGCTGGCCCTCGATGCCGATGTTCCAGAAGCCGATGCAGCGCTGGCGGCGGCGGACAGGCCGGCGAGCAGGATCGGCGTGGCCATGGTGATCGTCTGGGCGAGGCCGTCGGGGTGAGGAAGACCTTGACGATCAGCTCGTCGACGAGGCTCGTGGCGGGCACGCCGGCGATGACGAGGACGACGGTGCAGAGCGCCAGCGCCACCGCCAGCGAGCCGGCGAAGGTGGCGGCGGCGAGGGCGGCGCGGATGGCCGGGCGGCGCTCCAGCGCGATGCGGTCAAGCATGGCCGAGCATCAGGCTGCCGATGGCCTCGCGCGCACCTGCCTGCGGCACCTCGCCGGCGATGCGGCCCGCGGCTCATCACCACGATGCGGTCGGACAGCGCCAGCACCTCCTCGAGGTCCTCGGAGATCAGCAGGATGGCGGCACCGTACTCGCCGCCGCGTCGAGCAGGCCGGCATGAATGGCGGCACAGGCCACCGACGTCGAGGCCGCGGGTCGGCGAGTGGGCGACCAGCACCTCGAGTCCCTCTCCGAGCTCGCGGGCGAGGACCAGCTTCTGGGCGTTGCCGCCGGAGAGCAGGCGGGCGGCGCGGGACGGCGTCGCCCCGGCGACGGCGAAGCGGGCGATGGCGGCCTCGGCGTTGGCGCGCATCGCCTGCTCGCCGTCGACCAGCCAGCGACCGAAGTGCTCGCCGCGGACACCGGTCAGCGCCGGTTGTCGGCGACGGAGAGCTCGCCCAAGAGCGCCAGCCACGCGGCCTACCGGGACGAGGCGCAGGCCGAGGTCGCGGCGGCGGGCGACCGGGGCCCGGGTGATGTCGCTGCCCTCGAGGCGGATACCGCTACCGGCTCCAGCAGGCCGAGCAGCGCCTCGGCAAGCTCTCGGACTGGCCGTTGCCGCCGACCGGCGACGCCCAGATCTCGCCGGAGCGGACGGCAAGGCGGACGCCGTCGACGGCGGCCACCCCGTCGGCACGGACGACGCGCAGGTCCTCGACCTCGAGGCGGACGGGCCGGGCGTGCGCTCGCCGCGACGGGGCGGCGGCGGTGCCTCGCCGACCATGGCCTCGGCCGTGGCCGTGGCGTCCATGCCGGCGGCGGGCTTGCTCGGCCACGACCATGCGCAACTCGGCGCGCATCACGTGCTGGACCCGGTCGGCGGTGGCGGTGACCTCGCGCAGCTTGTGGCTGATCAGGACGATGGCGAGGCCCCGGCGGGCGAGGCTGCGGACCAGCTCCAGCAGCGTCTCGGCCTCGCCGTCGGTGAGCACGGCTTCGGCTCGTCGAGGACGAGGATGCGGGCCCCGATGGCCAGGACCTTGAGGATCTCGACGCGTTGGCGCTCGGCGACGGCGCCGACGACGGCGTCGGGGCGGACCTCGAGGCCGGTGCGCGCTGAGCTCGAGCAGCCGGCGGGCGGCATCGGCGGCGGTGACGATGCCGTTGCGCTTGGCCGCCGCCAGCAGCAGGTTCTCGGCGGCGGTGAAGCCGGCGACGAGGCGGAAATGCTGGTGCACCATGCCGATGCCGAGGGCGCTCGCGTCCGCCGGACGGATGGCGACGGGCCCGCCGTCGAGCCGGATCTCGCCGGCATCGGCGGCGTAGACCCCGGCCAGCACGTTCATCAGCGTCGACTTGCCGGCCCCGTTCTCGCCGAGCAGGGCGTGGACCTCGCCCGCGAACAGGTCGAAGTCCACGGCCTGCAGCACCACTACCGCCGAACGCCTTGGCGATCCCCTTCATCGACAGAAGGGGCGACGGGCTGCTCACTGGGCGGCGGGCATCGTCCCGATCGTACCGAGGTAGTCCATGGCCCACAGGGCACCGTCGTCGATGGTGGCCCCGGCGGCCACGGCCTCGCTGCCGCCGTCCTGCTTTTTGGATCGGGCCCTGGAACGGCGAGAAGGTGCCGGCGACCATGGCGGCCTTGGTCTTCGTCCATCTTGGCCACGACCTCGGGCGGGATCTTCGGGCTCAGCGGCGCCAGCTCGACCACACCCTCGGCCATGCCCGGGAAGGCGCCGTACTCGCTGGGCTTCCGTGCCGTCGACCATCGCCCTGATCGTCGGGACGAGGTAGTGGCGACCAGTTGAACATCACCGAGGTCAGGCTGCCCTCGGGCGTGATGCTTGCGCATGTCGAGCTGGAAGCCGATCGACGGCACGCCGCGCTTCTCTGCGGCGATGAACGGTGCCGACGACGACAGGTTGTTGGCGATCACGTCGATGCCCTGGTCGAGCAGCGCCTCGGTGACCGCCCTCCTTGACCGGGTCCCACCACGAGTTGGTGTAGACGACGGTGACCCGGGCCGCCGGGTTGATCGCCCGGGCGCCGAGGGTGAAGGCGTTGACGTCCCAGTTGACCACGCCCACCGGGAAGCCGCCGACGATACCGGCTTGCCGGACTTGCTCACCCCTGCTCGCGGCCATCCCGGCGAGGTACCAGCTCCTCGTAGGTGCGGGCGTAGAAGCCCTCGAGGTTGGCGGCGTTGGTCGCCCCGGAGGCGTTGACGAAGGCGACGTTCGGGTACTGCTTGGCTGCCTCGAGGATGCCGTCGCTGTAGCCGTAGGTGGTGCCGACGATGATGTTGAAGCCGCGCTTCACATAGAGGTCGATGGCGTTGCGCAGCGCCGTCGCCTCCTCCGGCACGTTCTCGGTGACGGCGACGGTGACGCCGGGGATCTGCTCGACCGGACGCGGGCGGCGTCGATCGCCTCGTTCCAGCCGCCGTCCTGGGCGGTCGCGCCGTAGATGAAGGCGATCTTGGGCTCGCCGGTGATCTGCATGGCCCCGGGCGGGGCCGGCCATGGCGAGCAGGGCGGCGGCACCGGCCAGGGTCGTCAGGACATGGCGGCGCGACGTCGGGAGCGACGGAAGGGACATGGGCGTTCGGGCCTTCGTTGGTTGCTCGGGCTGGGCGGCGAAGGTTGTTGGTCGTCTCGGGCTGGCGGTGCGCATAGGTCGCGTCGAACCGCGAGCGGATGTGGTCGCCGCAGGTGATCGGCGCGTACTTGGCTCTACCGCTCGGGCCCGCAGCAGGTCGGCAGCACCGACACGACCTTCTTCGAGTCGATGCCGTAGAAGTACGGGATCGAGTAGCGCCGGCGGCCGGAGCGGTTGATCGCCCGGTGCACGGTCGAGTGAAGTAGTCGTTGGTCCAGCGGGCCATCAGGTCGCCGACATTGACGATGAAGGCGCCCGGGATCGGCGGCGCCTGGATCCACTGGCCGCAACTCGAGTTCAGGACCTGCAGCGCCGGCACGTCGTCGGTGCAGAGGACGGTGAAGCACTCGTAGTCGGAATGCGCACCGATGCCGATCTGCCGCTCGTCGACCGGGCCGTCCCGGCTCGGGTAGTGCAGCACCTGCATGTGCGCCATGGGCTTGCGGATCAGCGGGTCGGAAATGCTCCTCGTCGAGCTCCAGCGCCAAAGGGCGAAGGCGGCGAAGATCCTCCTACTCGAACTGGCGCATCGCCGCGTGGTAGTCGGGAGCAGCGGTGTCCTGAACCCCGGCAAGTCCGCGGGCCACTGGTTGGGGCCGTAGCCGAAGACCTGGCCTCGACGTCGGGATCGCTTTCCGAGAGCTCGAGGGCGAGGTCGAAGCCCTCGTGCAATGCCGCGGGCGGTCGGATCGGTGTTCTCGCCCAAGAGCCGCGTGGGCCGCGGCAGGTATCTTGGCGACCCCGGCGACGTCGACGGCGAGCTTGCTCTCCAGCGGCAGGTCGAAGAAGCGGTGCGCCGCGGCGAAGGTGCGCGGTCGATGACCGGCTGCGGGACGGTGTGGTTCTTCACGTAGAAGAAGCCGACGCGGGTGCAGGCGTCGCGCACGGCGTCGCCGACCGCCTGCCGCGCCAAGGCATCGCCCGTGGCCATGGGTGCAAAGTCGATCACCGGGATCTCGGTGAACGGGACTCGCCGGGCGGCGAGCCCGGAGGCGAACGCCTCGCGCGGCCCGTTGCCGGGTATGGACGATCGTCATCGGCGCTTACCCCATCCGTCGCCGTCGCGGCGGCTCGCCGGGTGCCGGAGGACAGCAACTCCAGCGCCACGGTCGTCAGCCTCGGCCGCCGACCGCGTTCCCTTCCGACGGCCATGGCCGAGGTCAAGCTCCTCGACATCCGACCGCGGCAGGTTCGCCCGGGATGGTCGCCGGCGGTCAGGCGAACAGGCGTCGCGCGGCGGCGACGTCGCCGTCGCTCAGCCCGCCGACGCTCAGGGCAAGGATCGCATCATCGAAATCGCCGTCGCCTGGCCGCCGGCGAAGGCGGTTTCCTCGAAGGCGACGACCCGGCAGAGCTCGATCCCGTCGCGCCAGAAGCCGCCGACGGTGGCCTGCACGAACCCGCCGGGGTTCAGGATGTTCGACGGGCGCACCGATGTCTCGCATGCCCGCCGACGGCGAACAGCATGTCGTCGGTGACGACGACGGGCGACTGGCCGTCCACGCGGACCAGCTGAGGCGACGCCCCGTCGTCAAGAGTGACGGGCTCACCAGTGTTGCCGTCGAGCAGCGCGAGGCTGCCTGCCGGAAGAGCGGCAAGCTCGGCGCCGAGCGCCGCCTCGCCCGGCAGAAGGAACAAGCCGGGCGCGCCCCAACCAAGTGACACGGCATCGCCGGAGTTCAGTGCCGGAGGTCGAGGCGAAGGCGATCATCGGATCGCTATCCCAGCCGGGGCACAGAAGGCGCCGACAGCACTGCTCGGCTGACCGCTGCCTCCCAGCCACGTGGCGAAGACCTCGCCGCCCGCTTCCGGGCCGTTGCTGTACTTGCCGGATGGCAGCAGCCGGCAGGGGCTCGCCGTCGACGAAAAGCGGCAGCGATCATCGCTCAGCGCCGGCGGTTCCATCGTGACCGAAAGCCTGTAGCTTCCGGTGTTGCCTTCGTCGCCGGCGCCGGCATCGCGACGACCAGGATCTCGCCGTCCGTCGCCGGGGTGAACTCGAGACGAGCGTTGCCGCTGACGCCCACCCTCGTCATGGCGGATGTCGACCCCGCCCGCATAGCGGAGCGAGAGGCCGGCGTTGGCCAGCGTGCCACCGGCAGCGGCCGCGCCCTCGAGCTCGAACAGGTAGGTGCGGCCCGCCTCCACGGCGACGCGGTAGACGTCGGCGGCGTCGGCAACCTCGATCGCCGAGTCCACTGGAGCCTGCAACCTGAGCCGCGGACACCCGCGTCGTCTCCGGCAACGTCGCCCACCACCTCGCTCGCCGTCAGGCGATAACTGCCGCTGGAGGTCCAGCCCCCTGGCAAACACCAGCACTTCGCCATCGGATGTCGCCGTGAAGCTCAGTTCGGAATTGCTGCCGACGCCATTTCCGTTGCCGTAGAAGCCGTCGCCTGTCTGCAAATCTTCAACCTCAAGCCACGTACCCCAAAGGGTGCCGGCCCCGTCGAAGCACTCGAGACGGACGGCATAGGTGGTCCCTGCCGTCACGGCCAGATGGAAGCAGTCGACATCGCCGAAGTAGTCAATGCGTTGTCCGTCCTCGCAACGCCAAGCTTCAAAAAGGCAGTCGAGGCAGCACCATCTGGGGTATCAACGATCCGGGATACATTGATCTCGTAGGAACCGAAAATATAGTCCCAGCTGTAATCATAGGGGTAGTATTCCTTTCCGTCCACGAGGACGAAGTAATCGCCATCCGCCGGCGCTGTGAAGCTGATCAGGACGTGCTCCGGAGCACGCTGCTCGGGCCGAGGTTCGTTGTTCAATGCTGTCGCAGATACTGACCTCCCACAGAGGGGAGCGTCGCCGCCTATTCCGGCCACGTCGATCGTGAAGCCACCGGCGACGGCTTCGATGCGGTACCAGGCCGCTGTCGCCCCTCCATTGAATTGATGACCAAACTGTGGTTTCCAGCCACGAGGAGCCGCCCTCTCTCTGGATCGCCCCCCGCCTCCTCCAGCAGCTCCTGCAATCCCACACGGTAGGGTCCGGAGCGTCGATCGCTGCTGGTTGGCTTCGTAATCCCAGGAGCGCTTGTCCGCGATTTCGATGTAGAGTTCGCCGTCGACGGGCGCCGTGAAACCCACACGCCTTGTGTGGTCCTCGGAAATCCGCCGGCCCAAGCCAGTGCGTTACCGTCGAGTCGCGCACGGTCAGCAGGGCTGTCTCGACTGCTGTCGTATCCTGGTTCAGGCCGGTCAGCTCGACGTAGTAGGTACTTGCCGGCGATAACTTCGATGCGGTACCAGTCGCGATCGTCGGCAATATCGATAATGCCATCGATCTTTGCGCCAACGGCCAGGGTCTGGGTCGTTGCCGGCGACGCGAGGATGTCGGTAGTGAGATCCTCGACCGAAAGACTGTAGGTGCCGGCATCGGCTCCGCCTCGCGCCGATGACCACCGGGCCATCGGCATCGGCGGTGATCCCGAGAACTCGGTCCGCGCTGTCGTCGATGCTACCGGGAGCTCGATCGCCAGCCGCCCCTCGTCGACGAGCCACAGCCGCGGGCTGCCAACGTACCCGCGGCGGAATCGCTGCCGGCAAGGAGGACGCGATAGGTGTGTCCGGCCAGCGCGTCGAACCTGTAGAGGTCTTCGTCACCATCGTAGTCGACGACGCCGTCCGTCAGGCGATCTTGCGCTCCAGGTCGCGGGCACCATCGACCACCGGAACGTCGCCCGTCAGCTCGCTCAGGCCGAGGCGATAGCCGCCCGGCACGAGGCTACGGGTCGCGACGTAGAGATCTGCACCGTCCGCGTCCGCCGTCCAGCCAAGGCGCGAACCCGGCTGCTCGCCCTCCGGACGTCTCCCCAGATAGTCGCCGTCCGAGTTGTAAAGGATCAGGTAGGCGTCTCCGCCAGTTCCTTCTCCCGACGCGGTGCCGGTGATGTCGAAGATGCAGGTTCGATCGGCGACGACCTCGACGCGGTACCAGTCACGGTCTTCGGCAAAGTCGAAGGTTCCATCGACGACTTGTCCGACGGACAGGGTGGCAGCGGTGTGAATGTCGTCGGCAATATCGTTGGCGATCTCGCGCAGGGTGATGGTGCAGGAGCCGACGAAGGGACTATAGAACCCTTCCTCGTCCTCCCCGTAGCCACTGGCGACGACAAAGACGGTGTCGTCCCGGCTACCGTGAAGCTCAGCGTCGCGGTGCCGTCGCTCTGCACCGAATCACGCCAATCCCCTGCGGCGGCAGCAAGGTTCAGGTACGGCGCCGGCAGGGTCCCTGCACCCGACGCCGCTCCCTCCATGGTCGCGACATAGGTCTTGCTCGGCCACCACCTCGACCCGATACCAGTCGGTATCGCGGGCGCGTTCGGCCCAGTCATCGATGGTACCGGCGACCGGGCTGCCGACGGCAAGACGCGCCTGCGTCAGCTCATTGTCCGGGACTTCGCCGATGAACGGCGCGACCTCCAGCCGATAGGTCCCGGTCCCGTTAGCCAGCACATCGACGAACAGGTCGCCGTCCACCTTCGCGGTGAAGCCCAGTTCAACATCCGCGCCGTCTTCGGTGTATCCTGACAGGGAGAACGTCTCGCCAGAGGCGTTCCGAAGCGCGACCGCAAAGGCGTCGTAGACGCCGTCCAACCGGACATTTGCCAAGGTGACGAGATAGGTGACACCGGCCTCGGCATCGATCCGGTACCAGTCGTGGTCCGCCTCGAACTCGATCGCCCCGTCCATCGGCACACCGGTCGGAAGGTCGGCCGCGGCCTCGACATCCTGTCCAACCGGGTCATCGAGTTCCGTCACGGACAGGCGATAGGTTCCCGTGTCCGCCCGATCACCGCTGCTGCCGAACCCCGAGATTGCGGCGAAGATCGCCATGTCCGCACTTGCCCGGACGATCGAGCTGTCGTTCCAGCCCACCGCATATTCGCCGCTGGCAGGAACCGGATTGCCGCCGGCGTCCACCAGCAGGAGCTGCGGGTTGAACAGGCTCCCGGCGCCGCTGCTGCGGCCTTCAAGGTCGATGCGATAGCTGTGGCCGGCCGTCAGCTCGAGCCGGTACCAGTCGCGATCGGGGGCCTCGCCGGCCCAATCGATCGTACCGTGCGCGATGTCCCCGGCGGCCAGCGTCGCCGGCGTGTCCGTGTTGTCCGGCTGGTCGCCGGCAACCTCGATGACGGACAGGCGATAGGTGCCGGCGCGGTCGCCCGAGGCCTCGACGAAGACCTCGCCGTCGCTGCGCGCCGTGAAGCCAAGCCTGGCGTCGCGACCGTCACCGCCCATGTCCGAGCCGACCAAGCCCCGGCCGTCGGCGTCGTAAAGACCGAGAGCCGGATCGTTGGAACTGCCAGCGCCGGTGTCGATGCCCTGCAGGTCGAACCGGTACGTCCGACCTGCGACGACCTGGACGCGGTACCAGTCCGAGTCGCGGAAATAGTCGGTGGTGCCGTGGATGGCAGTCCCGGCAGCCAGAACTGCCCCGGTGTCGGGAGTATCGGCGACGTCACCGACCAGTTGCCGCACGGCCAACTGATAGTCGGCAGCCTCCCAGCCCGAAACGGACAGGAACACTGTGCCGCCAACGCCCGAATAGTGGCCGATCTGGGCGAGCCCGGCTTCGTCGGAGCCGCTGCCGCGAAGCTCGTTCCCTTCGGAATCGAGAAGTCGAACCCATTGACCGTTCTGACCGCCTTGCGGCGTCTCCAGGGAACGCACGTCGAAAACGTAAGTTCGCCCGCCCGCCACCTCGAAGCGATACCAGTCATCGTCGCCCTCGAAGTCGAGCCTGCCTCCAACTGTGGCGCCAAGGACGAGCGTTTCGCTGGTCAGTGCCGAGCCTGGTACATCGCCAGGGAAATCCACGGCACTGAGCACGTAGTCTCCGGTCGGTGGATATTCATTGTAGTCGTAGTCGAAGTACGATTCGGCCCTGACGCCAACAAAGACCGGTCCATCGGCGACCGCCGAGAAGTTCAGCGGCAAGCGACCCCACGGGTCTCCCCAATTCGACAGGATTTCGTTGCCCTGCTGGTCGTACAGGGCAAGGATCGGCGTGCCCAAGGTCGCGAGGCCGGCATCGACCGACTGCAGCGTAAACCGGTAGGTTCTTCCCGCTTCGACGTCGACCCGGAACCAGTCCTGGTCGCCTTCGTAGTCGATGGTCTCCGAGCGGGTTTCGCCGATCTCGAGGGCGGCGTCGGTGAGGGTACTCCCCGGTATCGTGTCGGAGACTTCGTCCGCGGTCAGCTCGTACGTGAAAGGGCCGTAGCCTTCGCCGTTCTCGGCCGCGACGAACACCAGCAGGTCTTCGCTGAAGCTGTGGGCAAGCCACCCATCATAGCCACTCGACAACATGTTGCCGTCGGCGTCGAACAGATAAACCGAGCCATACGAGGACGCGTTCACCAGAAAGCGATAGGTCGTCCCCGCCGAAGCCTCGAACCGGTACCAGTCCTGGTCGTAGCCTTCCTCGAAGTCGCCCTGGACTGTCACGCCGGGGAGCAGCGTCGCGTCCGTACCCGGATCAGCGGGGATGTCCGCTTCGGTTGCCGAGAGGGCAGGTCCGCTCGAACGTGACGTCAGCATGGCAGGATCCCCGTGCCAACAGCGTTTCCGGGTACCTTCTGCCAGTATGCCGACGCCGGCAATAGTCAGTTATGCCGGAAAGGAAACTTTCGCGAATCGTCACGCCAGCGTGGCGGGTCGCCGCGCTACCACCGCCACTCAGTCGCCGTGGCGCTGCCGCCGACCGAG
>JAXMAW010000207.1:0-1019 GCA_046350195.1 Gemmataceae bacterium | reverse complement strand
CCGGCACCACCCGAATTCGCTCTCTGGGACAACTGGCTCGACCGGCGGGCGACTCTCGGCCGCAAACCGTGATCAGCATCGTTCTCCCGCCGATCTCGCGGCTCAGTCGGAATGCCCTCCTCCCATCGGCCGCTGGACCGCCAGGCGCGCTTGCAAGGGGTGCGTCCGGCCCGCAAGTGGTTTGCGGCTGAAGCGAGCCCGCCCGGTCGCCTGCCCGGGAACGATCTCGAAGGGATCGGAGATCACGCGCTGGCGGCCGATCTGGACGCGTAGCACGTACCGGCCCGGGGCGGTGATCGCCAGCTGGCTGAAGGTCGCCACGCCGTTGATCGTGGTCGCATTCAGCACGCTGCCGCGCACGAGGCGGCCCCTCGCCCCTCCCAGCGGGATCAGGGTGACGTTGACGCCGACGCCGGACCAGAGCTGGCCGAACCGGTCGAAGACGGCGACGGTCACCGGCGGTAACGGGTTCCCGACGGCCGTGCCGACGGGTTGCGCCACGAACTCGACGCTCGCCGGGTGGCGTTGCTGCGGGGCCCCGGCGCCGAGGGAAGCGGGCCTGATCACGACCGAATCGAAGAGCACGGTGCCGGCCGACTTTCGAGTGCCCGCGAAGCTGAGCGGATACGTGCCGGACGCCTTCACGGTAATGTTGAACGAGTACGAGGCATAGTTCGTGCCCGATGGCAAGATGTTTCCGACCGGCGAACCGGCGAAGCTGACGCTCAGCGCCTGGGCCGCCGCGTAGCTGCCGGACAGGGCCGCCATGAGCGAAAGCGTGTACTTGCCCGGCGGCAGGGTGACCATCTGCGTGATGCTGCTGGTGCCCTGGACGAACCCAACCTGCAAGCCCTGGGGGGCGGGAGGGTTCTTGCTGGTGTAGGAGCTGCTGTTGTAGGCCAAGCCGGCGTACCAGTTCGACCCCTTCGGGGCGTTTGCGCTATCCGTGAAGGTCCAATCGGGGATGTCCTTGTTCGCCTGGGTCCCGTGGATGAAGCCCGGCCCCTGCACGCTGATCC
>JAXMAW010000206.1:0-1040 GCA_046350195.1 Gemmataceae bacterium | reverse complement strand
CGGGCTGGGCCGAGCTCGGGGGGGTGCGGGGCGACGCGGGCCTCGCCGCGGCCGCCGCGGCCGGGCAGGGGGGCCTCCTGCTCTCCAGGGGCGAGGAGCGGCAGGCTCACTGGGAGCACTTCCGCCGCCGCCTGGACATCCTCCAGGGACTCGGCGTCCCCCTCCTGATCGTCGCCGCCGACTTCGCGCGTGAGATCACCGCGGACGACTACTCCTCGGCCGCGGCCGCGCTCGCCGAGGCCGCCGACCTGGCCGGCCGGTTCGGGGTCCGGCTGGCGCTGGAGTTCCAGAAGGGCAGCAAGCTCTGTGCCTGCCTGGAGACGGCCGTCGCCCTGGTCGCGGAGAGCGGCGCGACCAATCTCGGCGTCTGCCTCGACCTGTTCCACTATTACACCGGCCCGAGCAAGTTCGAGGACCTGGCCCACCTCAGCCCGGAGAACCTGGCCTGGGTGCAGGTCTGCGACGTCAGCGGCACGCCGCGCGAGCTGGCGGCCGACCGCGACCGGATCTTCCCCGGGGACGGCGACTTCCAGGTCGCTCCCCTGCTCGATGTCCTGGGCCGGCTGGGCTACGACGGCCACGTCTCGCTCGAGCTGCTCAATCCGCAACTCTGGCAGATCCCCGCCGACCGGGTCGCCGACCTGGGCTTTCAGGCGGTCGAGAGGTTGCTGGATCCCGGCCGCCGGCAGCCTCCGGGATCGCGGGGAGGGCCCTGAGCGTGTCGACCGTGGTGGCCATGAGACCCGCCGCGACCGTCTTCCACGAAGAGCAGCACTTCGACTGGCGGGTCTTCGCCCTGCTCGGCTCGATCGGGCTCTTCGCCGGCTACTGGATGGTCTGGTTCGCCCGCGACTGGGGACCGATGGCCGCCCTGCTGGCCCAGCGATGGTCGCTCGAGTTCACGCTGACCGCCCTGGCCGCCGTCTCCGCACCCCTGTTCCTGGTGGTGGCCCTGCTCCAGATGACCACCGAGGTCACCGCCGCCGAGCTCCACGTCTGGTTTGGCTGGGTGCCGGTCTACCGCCGGGCCGTGTCGATCT
>JAXMAW010000205.1:0-2655 GCA_046350195.1 Gemmataceae bacterium | reverse complement strand
AGCCGGCCAACTCGTCGATCAGGCCCAGCGACTTCCACCGCTTGAACAACCGCTCGATCTTCCAGCCATAATGCCCTCCAAGAACGCGGTGGGGCGGCCCGGCGCGACGTGAACCGGGCCGCCGTCACTCTACCGCTCCGGGCGGGGCTTCGGCTTCGTCAATTCCACCAGCCGGGCCTTCGTCGCCCAGGTCCGAGGCAGTTGGTGCAGTTCCCGGAGCCGTCGCAACTCGGACGCGTCGGCCCAGATCACGTGGTGGCCCTCGGTGTCACGACGTGACGTCAACCAGCCGACGCGCAGCCAGCGGCGTACCGTGTCCCGCGACACGCCCAGCCGCCGTGCCAGCGACGACGGGCGATACTCGTCGCGGCCCAACCCCGCGAGGCTGCCGTGCGGGTGGCGGCGGAGTAGCCCCTGGTGCCACAGGAGACGCTGCACCATCGCCCGGTTGAACCGCTCGACCCGCTTCGGGGGGCGGAAGCCCTCGGCGTTGAGCCGGTCGGCCATCTCCGCCGCGCTGAGGCCCTCCTCGCCCCAGGCCTGCAGCCGCTGGACCATCCTCGGGTAGTCGGCCTGGAGGTCGTACCGTTTCACGGGGCGTGCCAGTGTGTGCGCCTCGGACTGCCCGCCGACCCAGTGGTTCTCCGCGTCGACCCGCTCGCTGGCCTTGTCGACGGTGACCGTGACGTGTTCGATCAGCAGCCGGGCGATCCGCTGCCGCTCCGCGGGCGCGGTCGTCGCCGCTTGCCATACAGTCGGCAGGTCGCGGGCCAGCGACCGGATCGCCGCCTCGTCGTCGGCCGACAGCCGCCCGGGGGCGGTGCGCCGCCACCGCTCGAAGTCGTCCTCCACCTGCCGCTGGGACTTCAGCGCCTCCTCCCACCGCCGTTCCAGCTCGCGGCCGACCAGGCGGTTCTCCGGCTCGCACGCCTGGTACTGCCGCGCCGCGCGATCGGCTTCCTGCCGCGCCCGCTCCTGCCGCAGCCGCCACTGGCGGGACAACTCGCCGCGCTCGCGCTCGACCTCGGCCACCGCCGCCAGGCTCGCCTCCAGCCGCCGCCGGCTCGACGGCCGCGAGTACCCGGCCGGCGACCCACTCTTCGAGCACCGGCCCGGAGAGGTTTCTGGCAGAGCGGCTCGGCGTAGTCAACCGTGCCGCGTGAGCAGGAGAATCTCGCTCGATTCCTGGGCCCCGAGTAGTGCACCATCATCCGCCGGCCGCAACGCCCGCACCGCAACAGGCCCGCCAGGAGCGAGGCCCCCCGCCGGGGTGCCCCGGGGCGGTCGTTGCGGGCGCGGTTGGCCTCCAGTCGCTCCTGGTTGGTGCTGAACCGCTCCCACGTGATATACGCAGGCAGGCGGTCGCGGATCAGCACCAGGCACTCCTCCGGCCGCCGCACCAGCTTGCCGGTGTTGGGACGCCCGGGCCGCTTGCGCCGCGGGTCGATCGGCCGGTGGCCATAGCGGTAGGCGCCGGCATAGCTGGGATGGTGCAGCAGATTCGAGAGCGTCACCCGGTTGGGCCGCCGCCACTCCAGTTCGCCCCGGTTCGGGCCGTGGGCGGGGCGTACCGGGACGCGGATACCGTGGTGGACCAGGTACCGGAGCAGGCCGTGCAACGTGGCCTCGCGGTCGAACTGATCGAAGATGAGGCGGACCGTCGCCTGGACCTGCTCGTCGGGGTCGATGGCCCACCCACCGGAGGGCAGTCGGACGTAGCCGATCGGCGGCGTGCCGAGCAGCTCGCCACGGCGGGCCTTGTTGAGCTTGCCCTGGTACATCCGTTCCTTGAGAATATGAAGCTCCGCCTCGCTCATCGTGCCCTTCAGTCCGAGCAGCAGGCGGTCATTGTAGTCGGCCGGGTCGTACAGCCCGTCGGCGTCGGCCAGCAGGGCGTGGAAGCGGGCACACAGCTCCAGGAGTTGGTGCCAGTCCTTGCACGAGCGCGCCAGGCGGCTCATCTCCAGGCCGAGGATCAGCCCCACGTGGTCCAGCGCGACCTCGGCGAGCAGCCGCTGGAAGCCGGGACGGCCCTCGGCCGACTCGCCGCTGCGGCCCAGGTCGTCGTCGATCACGAGGACCTGCTCGCGTGCCCACCCGAGTTCGACGGCGCGGCCGGCCAGGGCGTACTGGCGTGCGGTCGACTCCCGGTGGTCGGCGACCTGCTGGGGCGTGGACTGGCGGACGTAGACGACGGCCCGGCGGTCGAGGTGCCAGGGCTTGAGCTTGGGGGACCGGGCGATGTCAGTCATGGCCGGCCTCCCCGAGGCGCATGGCCTCGTGGAGCCGGGCGAGGAGCCGTCCGAGCAGGTCGCGAAGTTCCTGCCTCTTGTCGGCGGGCAACCGGGCCCAGATCGGGCTCGTGGGAGGGTATGACGACGTCGGGTGCGTCAGGCGCGGGGGGGAGCGGTGCGTCGTGCTGTGTTGGGCATGCGATCCCTCCGTGCGGTTCGGTCAGTCGGTGTCGGCACCAGGAAGCCAGTTCAAGCAGCGCGGCCACGCCGATCGTAACCGCAGGCGGCGGTGCCGCACCACCTGTCGCTTGAGGTGGAGTCTGTCTGGCACTTCTCGATCGCCCAGCGCCAGGAGTACCACCGGCCGATCGTCGCCGCGTCGGCGTCCTCGGCCGCGACGTTCGTCAGCAGCCACCACTCG
>JAXMAW010000204.1:0-4183 GCA_046350195.1 Gemmataceae bacterium | reverse complement strand
GGCCTCGGCCATCGCCCGCTGCTCCAGCGCCGGCCGGTCGCCGAGTAGCTGTCCCGCCAGCGGGATCCAGCTGCGGGATTTGATGTCCCACTGCCGGCTCATGGCGTGATTCACGCGCGGCGAGACCACCGCCGGCCGGGGCAGCATGATCACGGCGGTCCGCGCCCCGTCGTCCACGTCGCGGACCTCGGCGGCGGACATGTCGACGGCGAGCAGGGCGTCGCCCCGGACGATCCACGAGCCCTCCAGCCAGCGCGACTCGCCGACCAGGACGTCGGCGACGTGCACGCGGGCGGAGACCAGCTGCCGCAGCCGCTGGAGCTGGACCTGCGTCGGGCCCGTTGAGCGCAGCATGGCCGGCGTGTCGCGAAGGCCGAGATCCCAGCCGGCCAGGAACTGGAGGGCTTGTAGTACGAGCAGGCCCGCCGCCGCGGCCGCGAGGACCGCGACGAGCGCCGGCAGGCGGCGGGTAAGGCGCGGCCTCGGCTCATCGTGTGGCGGCATCGCCGGCGTCCCCCCCGGAAGCCTGCCCGGCCATCGGCCTGGGCTCGTCGCCGTCGGTGCCGACGCCGCGCCAGGCGGCCTTCCGGTCGCAGCCCGCGAGCGCCGCCAGGACGCCGACGAGCAGGGCGCGGAGCATCATGCCGAGTCGTCGGAGCTCGAGCTCGAATCGGATCAACATGGGGTCTCCTCGATGATGGTGGTTCGAAGCAAGGACGCCGGGATCGCGGGATGACCGCTCCCCCGGCGAGGCGAAGACGAGACCGTTCGGTCGAGGGCGAGTGTGGCCCGGCGATCAGTTCAGCGAGGCGTCGCCCCTGCGGAGGTTCCGGCCCGGCTTGCCCACGCCCTCGGCGCCCCGCGTGTAGATGCCGGGCCGGTCGGCCGACAGGCAGCGGCCCGCCGCCCAGCCCCGCAGCCGCTCGACCGACTCTCCCGCGGTGATCGCCACCGGCACGATGTTGGTCGCGGCCTCGGTCAACGGGACGTCGAGCAGCGCGGCCAGGCGACAGCAGGCCCGGATCTCGGCGCCGGTGAAGTCGCGGTCCTGGGGGCGGCGCTGCGCCGGATCGAGCCCGAACCGCTCCAGGTAGAGCCGCCAGATCTGCTCCTTCTCCCGCGGCCCGGGCAGGTCGAGGAAGAAGATCGCATCGAACCTCTCGGCTCGCGTGAACTCCGGCGGCAGTTTCGAGACGTCGTTGGCCGAGCAGACGAAGTAGACGTCGCTCTCGTGGTCGTTGAGATAGCTCAGCAGCGTGCCGAACATCCGGGCCGACACGCCGCTGTCGGCCTGGCCGCTGGCCTGGACGCCGGAGAGGCCCTTCTCGATCTCGTCGACGAAGACGATGCACGGGGCCATCGCGTCGGCGACCCGCAAGCGCCTGCCTGGTCCGCCTGGTCAGGCCGACCGCTTGCCCATCAGCGAGCCGATGTCCAGGATGAGGGCCGGCCGCCCGACCTCGTTGCCCAGCGACTTGCATGATGCTCTTGCCCGTGCCCGGCACGCCCAGCAGCAGGACGCCGCGCGGGCGGGGCCGCGGGGGCACGACGGCCCGCCGGCCACATGAGCGGCGGCAGAAGGCCTTCAGGGCCTCCAGGCCGCCCAGGTCGGCGAACGCCTCGCCGCCGCGGTGGACGGTCATCAGGCCCGTCTTCCTCAGGGCCTGGGCCTTCAGCTCCCAGAGCACGTCCGGGGCGAGCCGGCCGTGGCGGACCAGCGAGAGGCTGAAGGCGTTCTCGGCCTCCGAGCGGGGTCAGGCCCGCGGCCGAGTCGAGACCGCGTCGAGCTCGCCCCCCTCGGGCAGCTCGCCCGGCTCGGTGGCCACGCCGCCGGCGATCCGCTGCAGCTGCTCGCGGCCGGGCAGCTCGTGCTCGATTACGACGAACTGGGCGTGCTCCAGCTCGGCGGGGAGCTGCACCAGCGGGGCGCCAGGACGACGAGGATCGTGCGGGTTCGCTTGCTGGCCGCGACGGCCGTGTCCAGGGCCTGCACGACCTCGCCGCCGGCCGAGGAAGCGGTGGAAGTTCCGCAGGACCAGCAGGGCCGTGCCGTCCGGCGCGGCCAGCGAGCCGGCCGTCTTGATCGCCGCCAGCGGGTCCGGGGCGGCGACGGCCGCGTCGGCCCCGTCGCCCCGCCCGGCGACGGAGAGGCCGCGGTCGACGTCCCAGGTGGCCAGCGACCAGCCCTGCCGGCGGCAGAGGCCGGCGATCTCGGCGATGGCGTCGTCGTGCTCGAAGCTTTGGACCCAGATGCCGCTGAAGCAGGCGCGCACGTACTCCGACAGGCGCTCGGCGAGCGTCATGAGTTACCCCTTTCGTGGTTTCGGTGGACTGGTGGAACGTGAGAGGTGATGGACGTCGAGCCGGTCAGCCGGACTGCTCGATCTGCCTGTGCTCGGCCTGGCCCTGATGGAACTCGGCGGTCAGCTGCTCGCCCGCCTTCCGGCCGAGTGCCTGCTCGACGAACCGGCTGGCCTCGCGGCACTCGCCGCCGACGAAGCCGCGGGTCTGGACGGTGGCCCGGCCCTGGTTGTCGACTGTGATCTCGATGGTCCTCATGAGCCACCCCCGACCCGGATGGTCAGCCGGATGGAGCCGTCGGCCAAGGCCTGCTCGGAGACCTGGTGGCCCTTCCTGCGGGCCTCGATGCGGGCCTTCTCGACGGCGTAGATCTGCAGGAAGCGGTCGAGCTGCGCGTGGTCGCCCCAGGCGCCGCCGTAGTTGTCGTAGCGGAGCCGCCCGCCGGCGGTGTCGACGATGATCGGGTAGGCCCAGCCGGGCAGCCGGACGATCAGGCCGCTGGCCTGGCCGCCGTAGAGCTCCGCCGTGCCGACGACGGGCGCCGGCAGCTCGAGGCGGCGGCAGGCGGCGCACACGGCCGCCTGGTCGCGGACCTCGGTCTCGATGGTCACGATGTGGGACAAGGTTGAGTCTCCTGGGTGGTGGGTCTGGGCATGTTGCCTTGCCAACGATTTATGACGCAATTTTGATGGCTTTATAGTTGGGATGGGGAGTCGGAGGGCAAACGAAACGATGATCGCGTGCCGGACCCCTCCGTACGCTCCTCCACGATCGCGGGACGTGCGCCACCAGGCCGAGCGGTCGGCTCAGCATGCCTCGTCAAGGACCTCCTCCCGGCTCGTGTCGCACCCCCTGTGTGAGTTGAACCGGGCCACCACTCGAAGTATGGATGCGGACTCCGAACAGCTGCCGGTAGGCCGGAGATGTCGGTATGGGGGCGGTCTCCGCCGAGCATGCGGCGACCCCGATCCACGGGTCGGTCGGTGAATGGGCCGATCAGGCGGGACGGTTGGTGGTCGGGGGGACTTGGGAAGGGACGGCACGACGGTCCGGGGGTGAGTCTCAGGCCCGGGAATCGTGCCCGGCGCAAGCGCCGCTGACCCGGGGACATGGCTTACCCTCGGGGCGAAATATCGGGGTACTCGGCCGAACCGAGCTGCTGGCCGATATCGGCCCAATGCCGCCTGATCGGTGACCTCGGTGAGGTCCCGGCTTGGCCGATTCGCGATTCTGGCATGACAGGACTTCAGCGCGTGTAGGCTGTTGGACAGTCCGTCGAGGCCGTCGTGAAAAGTGTAACGGTTGCACCTTCTTCCGGAGTCGACTTGCGGCGTGGACTCGACGCCGGGCGCAAGGGGCCGGTTCCGGCGTGGCATGTCAGCGCCCGGACTTGGGGTTAGCCCGGACGCAACCGACTTCCCCCGGAAAGGGGCACTTCCAGGCGGATCGCTCCTTGCAGGAGTCGCGTCCGATGCGTCCGACGACCGGCGAACGCCCTCATGTTCCTGCGGCAGGTGCGGGCACGACGAGAGGACGCACCCGCCTGGAATGCGTCGAGGACGCGTCCGAGACGCGTCCGCCCGGGACCCTGGACATCGGCGTGGGCCATCGGTCCCGGCCGGAGTAGTCCGATTCAGGTTGAATGCCCACGCCACGGGCGGTATCGCGTCCGAGATATGTCCGCCCTGAAGTGACCGGGGGGGAAGCGGAAACGTTCGATGTCGGACGCGCAGGACGCATCGGACGCACTTCTTGCGATGGCTCGACCTCCAGCGGTGACAGTCCCTGGCAGGATTGCCGACATCGGCCCGCGAGCGCAGTTCGATCCCTCTGCTTGGTCACGAGCACCGCGGTGAGGACGCATGCTCCTGTTTCCGCGGGG
>JAXMAW010000203.1:0-1710 GCA_046350195.1 Gemmataceae bacterium | reverse complement strand
TACCTGGAGCAGTTCGGCAGCCCCGAGGCGGTCTGGCAGCTGCGGGTCCGCGACTTCCCCGCCGTCGTCACCATGGACGCGCACGGCCGGTCGCTGCACCAGGAGGTCGCCGACGCCTCGAAGGGGCGGCTTCAAACGGTCCTCGGATGAACGGGGGCTCGACCGATGCGCCTCGCCGTCGCCGGCTTCCTGCACGAGTCGAACACATTCAACCCGCTCCGCGCCGACCGGGCCGCGTTCGCCGCCCACGGCCTGGCGCTGGGCGGCGCCTTCGTGGACGAGTGGCGGCCGGCGCACCACGAGGTCGGCGGCTTCCTCGCCGCCGCGGACGAACTGGGCTTCGACGTCGCCCCGCTGGCCATGGCCTGGGCGACGCCCTCGGGGCCGGTCACCGACGACGTCTTCGACGAGGTCACCGGCGCGATCGTGGCCGGCCTGCGGCGCGACCGCCCCGACGGCCTGCTGCTGGCGCTGCACGGCGCGATGGTGTCGGAATCCCATCTCGACGCCGACGGCGAGGTGCTCTTTCGCATCCGCCAGGCCGTCGGCCGGGACTTCCCCATCGCCGTGACGTTCGACCTGCACGGCAACCTCTCGGAGCGGACCGCGTCGCTGCTCGACCTGGCTGTCGCCTACCGCACCAACCCGCACGTCGATCAGCGCGACCGCGGCCTGGAGGCGGCCCGCCTGCTCCACCGCTGGGGGCGCGGCGAAATCCATCCACGCCTGGCGATGGCCAAGCCGCCGTTCCTCATCAACATCATGCGCCAGGACACCTCCCAGGAGCCCCTGGCGAGGTTCCTGCGGCCCTCGTCCCGGGGCGGCGTTCTCAGCATGAGCGTACTGCCCGGCTTCGCCTATGCCGACGTGCCGCACATCGGGCCGTCGGTCCTCGTCGTGACCGACGGAGATGAGTCCCTGGCGCGCCGGCACGCCCAGGAGCTGAGCGACCAGCTCTGGGACGCCCGCGCGTCGTTCCAGGCGTCGTTGCCCAACGCGGCGACAGCGGTGCGGCAGGCGCTGGCGGCAACCCGGACGCCGGCGGTCCTCGTGGACACCGGCGACAACGTCGGCGGCGGCTCCGCCGGTGACGGCACCGTGCTCCTCGCCGAGCTGCTGCGGCAGGGTGCGACGGGGTTCGTCGTCTGCCTGTACGCACCCGCCGAGGTGCGGCTCTGTCAGGCGGCGGGAGTGGGCGGGGCGATCACCCTGTCCGTGGGCGGGAAGGTCGATCGCCGACATGGCGACCCCGTGCCGGTCTCCGGCGCCGTGCGGCTGCTGCATGACGGAACCTACGTCGAGACCGAGGTCCGCCACGGGGGCAAGCGGACCAACCACATGGGGCCGACCGCAGTCGTGGAGCTGCCCGGCGACAACCTGCTGGTGCTGACGTCGCTGCGGCACCCGCCGTTCAGCCTGGGGGCGCTGACGTGCCTCGGCGTCCGTCCCGAGGCGCGGCGAATCCTCGTCGTCAAGGCGGCGATCGCCTACAAGGCGGCGTACCTGCCGGTCGCGGGCACGGTCATCGAGGTCGGCACCCCGGGGCTGACCTGCGTCGATCCGTTCGCGATGACGTACCGGCACCGCCGCCGGCCGCTCTGGCCGCTCGACGCCGACGGCCCAGCGAAATAAGATGCCGTGACCTCCGAGGAGACCCCGCGCATGCTGCCGGCCGACACGCTGCTCGTCCACAACGTCTACTTCTCGCTG
>JAXMAW010000202.1:0-1840 GCA_046350195.1 Gemmataceae bacterium | reverse complement strand
CTTCAACTTGAGGACCTTGCCGGCCAACTGCGGGTCGGGGGGGACCTGGAGGTAGGCCCACAGCGACGGGTGGGAGTTCTTCTCGCTCGACTTGACGGAGATCTGGTTGCCCCACGTCTCGTTCTTCGAGGTGGCGCCGACGGTCACCGCCCCCCCGAGGTCCGCCGCGTTCAGGACCGTGACGCGCGGCTGGCCGGTCCAGTAGCCCTTGACGGAGTTGATCTTGTCCGGGAAGTAGACGTAAGGCGTGTCGCCCGGGCCGGCGACCTCGGGGAAGAGGCCGGCGCTCGCCCTCATCCCCAGCGCCACCCGCAGGCCCACGGGCAGAAGGAAGGCCAGCACGGACGCGGTAATCAGGGCGTAGCAGGCGTAGTGCCCCGTCGTGACACCGTTGCCGACCGGCTCGTCGCCGAGCTGCCTGGGCTGTCTCTTCTCGGGCACCCAGAGGTCGCCGTCCCTGGCCATCCGGCGACCCTTGGTGCGGTTGGCTTCGCGGTCGCGGTTGGGGTCGCTGACGTCGATGAGGAAGTGGGCGGCGAGGATCGGCACGGCGCAGGCCCCGCCGATCAGCGAGGCGGTGCCGAACGTCAGGAGGTCGGTCAGCACGAGGATGAGTAGCAGGGCGTAGACCGGAACGCCGGCCCAGAACGTCCACCAGTGGGCGGTCGAGCGCTTGGCGGCGACCATGTCCGGCTGATACAGGCCGCACTCAGGACAGGGGCGCTGATCGACCTCCTTTTCGAGGGCCTTCTCGACGGCCCGCTCGGCGTTGCGGCCGGCGACCTCGGGGGTGCCGCCCTCGCCCTTCATCGACCGCTTGAACAGGTAGCGGTAGACCGTGCCGCAGCACGAGCAGGTGTGTTCCTTCCAGACGCTGAACTCGATCGTCTGCGTGTAGGTGGTACCCATGGCGCGTCGTCCTGGCGGGGAAGTGGGGCGTGATAGATGGTCATGGTGCCGCCGGCGGGCGCGGCCGTCAAGCCTCGTTGCGGCGGCGGTCAGCCGCGCAGAAGCCGCAGGCGCACCACGTCCGTCTGCCGCCACGCCTGCTCCAGCAAATCGGCGACCGCCCCGGGGGTCTCGTCGCCGACGAACAGGGCGAGGGTACCCAGGCCGCCGGCCGAATGCACCGCCCCGCCGGCGCGGAGCTGGCTGCGCGGCGGGGCGGCCGCGTCCCACGGCGTCGGGCCGGCGACGCCGTTCAGCTCGAACGAGAACGGGCCGTCCAGGCAGGCGTCGAGCTGGGCCCGCCGGCCGTCGTCGCGGAGGACGTCGGCGAGGCGGCGGACGACGCGCCGGCCGAACTCCAGCGACGGGCCGCCGTTGCTCATCCCCCAGCCGGTGTACTGGCGGACGACCTCGTCGAGCCCGACCGGCACGGCGACGAACCGCGCCCGGTCGAGCAGGAACCCGCTCGTCACGTCGGCGCCGGCGCGCGGCTGGCGGCGGAGGAAGGCGCGCTTCTGCACCGCCGCGCTGAGCGCCAGCCGGACGAGGCTGCCCAGGCGCTGCAAGAACCGCTCGGGGTCGGCCAGCATGCCGGGCTGGCCGGCCAGCGCGGGCAGGTGCAATCCGGCGACGAGCAGCGCCGCGGGGCGGTCGCGGTCGAGCCCCTCGGCCAGGGCGACGGGTCGGCGCGGGTGGTCGAACACGAAGCCCACGGCCGCTCCGGTGAGCGCGCGATCGATCACCGAACAAAGCCTGCCGCGGTCGCCGAAGTCCGCCACCGACAGGTGCCAATCCACCCGCAAACCAGGCTCCCGGACGAAGCCCGCGAGCAGCTCGTCGCTGCGGGCCTGGAGCCGTCCCGGCTCGGGCGGTTGGGGAAGGAACAGGGGTC
>JAXMAW010000201.1:0-1754 GCA_046350195.1 Gemmataceae bacterium | reverse complement strand
GGGCGGAAAGACCGAAGGAATAGCCTCCGGGGCGGCGGCCGGGACCGCACGGCCGCCGCCCTTACCAGTTTACAGGATGAAGTCGGCGGTGCTGAGGTCGTGGACGTCGACGCCGACGAGGGTTACGTCGCGGCCGCCGATGGTGCTCAGCGCCAGCGTGCTGCCGCTGCTGGCGGCAAGCAGCGCCTGCAGGCCGGCGGGATCGAGGTTGAACGCCCCCAGGTCGAAGTGATCGGCGCCGGCGGCGAAGTCGGTGATCACATCGTTGGCGGCGGCGCCCGGTGTCGCGAGGTCTTGGCCGAGGACGAAGACGTCGTTACCGCCCCCGCCGGTCATCCGGTCGGCACCGATGCCGCCGGCAAGCGTATCGCTCACGGCGCTGCCCTTCAGCATATCGTTGCCGGCACCGCCGTCGAGCAGGCTGCTGTAGGTCAAAGCGGAGCCGGACCCGGCAAGCGCGACGGTCAGCACATCGTCGCCGTCGTTGCCGTAGAGGGCGCTGGTGTAGTGGCTTTCCTGGTCGAAGCTCTGGCCGCTCGCCGACAGGCTGATGGTATCGTTGCCGCGGCCGCCGGAGACGGTGGTCTCGAAGTCGTAGACGCCCGAGATGGCGATCTGGACGGAATCGTTGCCGTCGCCGCCGTGGACCCGGTTGAACGCCGAGCCGAAGCCGTTGGAACCTCCTTCACTGGCGTCCTCGTTGAGCACGACGCCGTCGTTGCCGCTGCCGGCGTGAAGGTCGACGGAGATATCCGCGGCTTTGGCGACGACGGCGAAGCGGTCGTCGCCGCTGCCGGCGTCGGCGACCAGGCTCGCGCTGGTAAAGTCCATGGCGGCTTCGGGATCGAGCTGCAGCAGGATGTCGTCGTGGCCGTCGCCGCCGTTGACCGTGGCGTGCACCTCGGAGGAGGTGAAGCCTTCGGGCTGGAGGAGGGCGCGGATGATGTCATTGCCATCGCCGCCGTCGAGCACCGCGTCCACCTTTTCGGTGGCGCCGCCGGTGACGGTGAGATCGAGCGTATCGTCGCCGCGGCCGCCGTCCAGCCGGAGGTCGAAGGTCAGCAGGTCATAGTCGAACTGCCAGTTGTCGGCGGTGACCGAGACGCTGAGGTGGTCGTTGCCGTCGCCGCCGTCGAGGGCGATCTCGGTCCGCGTCTCCGGAACCCACGAGGAGTCGCCGAGGACGTTGATGGCAACGTCCGCGTGCAGCCGGTCGTCACCGTCGCCCCCCACCAGCTCCTGGTGGATCAGCGCCGTTCCGACGCTCGCCGGGTCGGCGACGAACAGGTTGACGGTGGTGTGGCTGCTGAGGACGTCGTCGCCTCGGCCGCCGTCGAGCAGATTGTGCAGATCGAGGCTGCCGTCGTCGGCGGAGCGGGCGGTGGCGTTGTCGAAGAGCGCATCGGCGCCGGCACCGCCATGCAGGACGTCATTGCCGCGGCCGCCGCGCAGCGTGTCGTCGCCGCCGCTGCCCGACAGGATATCGTTACCGCCGTAACCAAGGATGAGGTCGGCGGTCGACCCGCCGACCAACGGGTCGTCAAGCCGGGTTCCGCGAATCAGGGCCATAGAAACGTCCCCCGAGGGTCATTGTCTTGTTGCTGATCAGGCAAGGAGCAATTTGGGCCGAAGCTGCGATCGCCCTCGGCGCCATGCCGGCGCGAAGCGCCGACAGTGCTTGGTGATCCGCCCAAATACCCCGTAAAGGTGGGTCCGGTCGGCAATAAAAGTCAACGGCAGCGGGGGCCTTTGCG
>JAXMAW010000200.1:0-5832 GCA_046350195.1 Gemmataceae bacterium | reverse complement strand
GCCGCAGCATCTGCATGAAGAAGGTCACGGTCTTGTAGACCGGCGCGCCCGTCGTCGGATCGACATACTCGATCATGACCGCCTCGTGCGGATCGCCGTCCCAGCTGCGGAAGCGCTCGAGCTGCTCGCGCATCATGTCGTAGCGGTAGACGTACATCGGCGAGGCCAGGCCGGCGCCGCGATGGTGCGAGACGAAGCGCGGCAGCAGCCCGCCCTGGCCGTAGACCCGTTGCGAGTAGTCGACCGGGAAGCGCTCCGACTGCATGACGCGGCGGACCTTCCTGCCTTCCTCCTCCTCGGTGTAGTCGTGCTCGAAATACATCGAGTTCAGCGCCTCGACGAGCGGCAGGTCGAGCACGCTGAGATTGACCGCCGGCTCGCTGCCGCGGTTGCCGTGGTTGTGCCAGGTGTCGTGCGGCGTCAGCACCAGGTCGCCCGGCCCGAAGGTGATGTTCTCGCCCTCGACGCCGGTGAAGTTCATCGCGCCGGTCAGGCCGAGCCGCACCGCGTTGGGCGAGTGCCGGTGCGGCGGCATGATCTCGCGCGGGTCGTTGAGGCGGTAGGCGACGTACATGGTGGTCGATGTCGCCCGGCTCGGGGCCAGCCCGGGATTGACCAGCACCAGCGAGCGGCGCTCCGAGGTCTCGGTGGTGATCAGCTCCGCCGAGCGGTGCAGCAACGGCTCGATCTGGCCCTTGTACTTCCACAGGAAGGGGACCGCCTTGCGCCGGTCCATCACCTGGCGGTCCTCGTCGTGGTCGGCCTTGCGGTCGACCACCCAGTAGGGCGCCATGTTGTTGCGGTAGACGTCGGCATGGAGCTGGTCGAGGGCGGCCTGCCGGTTGTCGCCCGGATCGGCGCTGCGGGCTTCGACGCTCATCGCTCACCTCACGCTGGGCCTGCGAACCAATCCTCGATTGGTTCGGCGGCCGCCTCGTAATCGGGCCGGGATCGTAACCATGCCGGCCGGAGAGCGTCAACCGCGGATCCCGATTGGTGCGGCGATTGTTGCGGATTCCCGATCGTGCTAGCGTCGCATGCGCCACGGGGGGCCGTGCCGAGGCGGGCCGCCCCAGGAGAGCCGCGGGAATGGAGCGAGCGGATCAGACCCTGAGCCGGCTGCGCCGGCTGATCGACGGCGGCGGCCTCGACGGCGGCCGCATGCCGCCGGAGCGCGAGCTGGCGAGCGAGCTCGGCGTCGGCCGCCGCTCGCTCCGGCGCGCGCTCGACGTGCTCGAGCAGGAGGGCCGGATCTCGCGCCAGCAGGGCCGCGGCACCTTCCTGACCGAGGCCAACGGCGCCGGTCCCTTGAACCACCATCCCGCCGCCGCGCTGCTGCTCGCCGCCGCCGCCGAGGACGGCCGCGGCGGCCCGTCGCTCGAATCGATCCTCGACCACACCAACCCGGTCGAGGTCATCGAGGTGCGGCTCGCCGTCGAGCCGGTGATGGCGCGGCTCGCCGCCTTCCGCGCCTCCACCGCCGAGATCAAGCGCCTGCAGGCGCTGGCGTCCGAGACCCGCGCCGCCGCCGAGCCCGCCGCCTACGAGCTGGCCGACGGCCGCTTCCACCGCACCATCGCGGAGGCCGCGCGCAACGCCCTCTTCCTCGCCGTGTTCGACACGCTGCACGCCGCCCAGCGCGACGCCGGCTGGCGCCGCCTCGGCGAGAACGCCAGCTGCTACAAGCGCCAGGCCCTCTATGCCGGCTTCCACGAGGAGATCGCCCAGGCGATCGCCGCCCGCCAGGGCGAGCGCGCCCAGGAGCTGATGGCCCAGCACCTCGGCGACGTCCAGCGCCACGTCCACCAGCACGCCTTCCCCGTCGCCGGCGCCGCCCAGTAGCCCGGCGCCGACGCCCGATCCCCTCGTCCTGAGCCGGTCGACGGACGAGGGCCGCACGGCCCCTCCGTGCGAGCGGAGGGAAAATCATGACTCGCGCGGAGGCGCGGAGGACGCGGAGGATGCGGCCGGGATCGCGTACGCCTCTCCGCGCCTCTGCGCCTCCGCGTGAATCCTTCTTTTCTTGCCCCGCCGACTGCGCCCATGCTACCGCGTTTGGCACTCGCCCGACGCTATTGGTCGCGGGCGTGACCAACTCCGAACCAATGCCGGGCGAAACCGATGGCCGGAACCAGCGAGTTCGACTACGTCATCGTCGGGGCCGGCTCGGCCGGCTGCGTGCTGGCGCACCGCCTGACCGAGGACCCCGGCACGCGCGTGCTGCTGATCGAGGCCGGCGGCTGGGACCGCGACCCCTGGATCCACATCCCGCTCGGCTGGGGCAAGATCCTGCAGCAGCGCCTGCATGACTGGGGCTATTTCTGCGAGCCGGAGGAGAGCGTCGGCGGCCGCCGCGTCGAATGCGCCCGCGGCAAGGTCGTCGGCGGCTGCTCCTCGACCAACGCCATGGCCTATGTCCGCGGCAACCGCGGCGACTTCGAGCGCTGGGCCGCCGCCGGCCTGGCCGGCTGGTCCTACGACCAGGCGCTGCCCTATTTCCGCCGGCAGGAGAGCTGGGAGGGCGGCGCCAGCCCATGGCGCGGCGGCGACGGCCCGCTCGGCACCCAGTTCTGCCGCTACGCCGACCCGCTGGTCGACGCCTTCGCCGAGTCCGGCCGCAGCGCCGGCCACGGCTGGACCGAGGACTATAACGGCGAGCGGCAGGAGGGCTTCGGCCGCCTCCAGATGACGATCCGGCGCGGCCGCCGCTCCAGCACCGCCACCGCCTATCTCCGCCCGGCCCTGAGGCGCCGCAACCTGGTCGTCGAGACCGGCACGCTGGTCACCCGCCTGCTGCTCGAGAACGGCCGCGCCGTGGGCGTCGAGATGGTCAAGGACGGCATCCGCCGCGAGGCGCGCGCCGCCCGCGAGGTGATCCTCTCCGGCGGGGTCATCAACACGCCGCAGCTCCTCAACCTCTCCGGCATCGGCGACCCCGACGAGCTCCGCCGCCTCGGCATCCCCGTCGCCGCGCCGCTGCCCGGGGTCGGCCGCAACCTGCAGGACCACGTCTCGGTGATCCTGATGTACCACCGCAAGACGCCCGGCCCGTTCCCGCCGATGATGCGCTACGACCGCATCGCCCCGGCGCTGGCCCGCGCCTACCTGCTGGGCACCGGCCCCGCCGCCGACGTGCCGGGCGGCATCACCGCCTTCCTCAGGAGCCGGCCCGACGCGCCGCTCCCCGACATCCAGCTCCTCTTCACCGCCGCCCCGCTCGGCGCCTATCCCTGGATGAAGCCCTTCAAGGCGCCGTTCCCCGACGGCTTCGCCACCCGCATCGTCATGCTCCACCCGGAGAGCCGCGGCAGCGTCACCCTGGCGAGCCAGGACCCGGCCGCCCACCCGCGCATCCTGCAGCGCTTCCTCGCCACCGACGCCGACTGGAAGGCGCTGCGCGCCGGCGTCCGGCTGGCCCGCGACGTGGCGGCCCAGCCCGCGATGCGCCCCTTCGTCGCGAAGGAGATCGCCCCCGGCGAGGGGAAGAACACGGACGCCGACATCGACGACCACATCCGCCGCACCTCGATCACCGTCCACCACCCGCTCGGCACCTGCCGCATGGGCCCGGCCGGCGACGAGACGGCTGTGGTCGATCCGGAACTCAGGGTGCGCGGCGTCGAATGCCTGCGGGTGATCGACGCCTCGGTCATCCCCGACATGCCGACCGGCAACATCAACGCCGCGGTGATCATGATCGCCGAGCGCGCCGCCGACCTGCTGCGCGGCCGGCAGGCCGCGGCTTGAACGGGGCGCCCCCCTCGCCTATAAGGGAGGGCGGAGCGCGGGTGTAGCTCAATGGTAGAGCAGAAGCTTCCCAAGCTTACGACGAGGGTTCGATTCCCTTCACCCGCTCCAATAATTGCAACGGGTTAGGCAGTCGGTGGCCTTTCCAAGGCGAGTTGTCCGAAAAAGGTCCGGAAACCGCGGATCCTCTCCGAGCAGGCCGTTTGCCTCCAGCCGCGGTCGAAGCAGCTGCATCGCCGAGAGCTGCACCTGGATGCCATCGGCCCGGGCGTGATCGGGCACTGTCCGGTCGGCCGGAAACAGCGCCATCTGCCGGGGACCCCGGCTGTGCTCGTCGAAGCCCTCGATGACCCGGCACCACGCCGCCCGCTGGCTGTCGTTGATCTCGCCGAGATAAAGCACCGGCCGCTGCACGACCCGGCCGCCAGCGCAGCGCTTGCTCTCGACAATGCTCCAGTAGCGGTGCTCCTTGCCGTCCTTGATCCGTTTGGTGGAGCGCAGGTACATGCCGCAGGATTCTATGCCGATTCGAAACCTCGAAAAGGCACTTGGTCTTCACTACACGGCCTTCCCAGGTCACGACCCTTGATCCGACTCGCGTTTTTCTCCTGCGATGCCAGTAAAGCGTGCCAAAGCCGCACGACTTGAGAAAGTTGGGCTAGATCGCGATCGTCATGCGGGGCGACGAAATCAAAGCTGAGCCTGAGACTGTTGCCGGCCCGGTCTGGCGCCGGATTCCCTCGGGCATTTGGGCGCTCGGCTTCGTCTCGCTGCTGATGGACGTCTCCTCGGAGATGATTCATGCCCTCCTGCCCGTCTATCTCGTCGTCGGGTTGGGCGCCACCGCCCTCACGGTCGGAATCATCGAAGGCATCGCCGAGGCCACGGCATCGATCACAAAGATCTTCTCTGGAGCGCTCAGCGATCGGATTGGCCGTCGTAAGGAGCTGGCAGCTGTCGGATATGGGCTTGCCGCCCTCACCAAGCCCATCTTTCCGCTGGCGCCGACGGTCGGCTGGCTCGTCACCGCTCGCTTCGTGGACCGCGTTGGAAAAGGCATCCGCGGGGCGCCAAGAGATGCGCTCGTTGCCGACATAAGTCCGCCCGACTTGCGAGGCGCGAGCTTCGGCCTACGCCAGTCCCTGGACACCGTTGGCGCCTTCCTGGGGCCACTCCTGGCGATCGGCCTCATGTGGCTCTTCGCAGATTCGTTCGTTTCCGTCTTCTGGGTCGCCGTGATCCCGGCGTTCCTTGCCCTCGCCCTGATTGTGTTTGCCGTCCATGAGCCGAAGCGTCACGACGGTCGTCGGGCGGTTCGCTCCCCGCTGAGCCGGCGCGAGCTGACACAGCTGGGGACGACCTACTGGTGGGTTGTCGCGGTTGCAGCGGTCTTCACCCTCGCTAGATTCAGCGAGGCGTTTCTGATCTTGCGGGCCCAGGGTGCGGGTCTTCCGCTGATGCTAGTGCCGACCGTCCTCGTCGTCATGAACGTTGCCTATGCCGTGTCGGCCTTCCCTGTCGGCGCCCTGTCCGACCGAATGAACCGCGTCACGATCCTGGTCGTAGGACTGGTGCTACTGATCGCAGCGGACCTGTTTCTCGCCTTTGCGCGTGGTCTGGCGGGCATCGCGTGCGGTGTCGTCCTCTGGGGATTGCACATGGGCTTTACTCAGGGGTTGCTGGCCGCGCTGGTCGCTTATGCGGTGCCTTCCGAGATGCGCGGGACCGCGTACGGTATGTTCAATCTCGTCACGGGTATCGCCTTGCTCGCAGCGAGCATCATCGCCGGCGCGCTCTGGGACAGCGTTGGCCCGCAAGGGACCTTCCTCAGCGGTGCGGTATTCTCCGTCCTGACGATCTTGGGCCTTTACCCATTGCGTCATCATCTCGACGGCCGCAGTGAAACGGCCATTTCATGAGGCGGCTCGACCGCCGTAGCTGGGGCGGCACATGATGGACGTGAGAGAGTTCGAGCCGGGTTTCCCCTGGTGCTCCAGCCATTCCAATGCGTCAGGCGCCAGCCGCATGGGCGGGGGCCCGGCAGTCCGCAAGCTGGACCAGGCTTCCCCCAGTCACGCCGCAGCC
>JAXMAW010000199.1:0-1748 GCA_046350195.1 Gemmataceae bacterium | reverse complement strand
GATCGTGTTCGCCGACGGCACCGGGACCGCGGGGGCGTCGGGCACGCAGGCGAACCCGACGGACCTCAACTCGGCGCCGGGCAAGTTCCCCGGGCAGAACGAGATCATCGTCGCGCAGGGCAATAACGGGCCGCTCAACGTCAACAATCCCGTGCAGCTGCAGGACGGGCAGGCGCTGCTCGGCGGCGGCACGCCGGTGGGGGTGACGCTGGTCGGCGGGCCGAACAACGGCCATCACCTCTACTTCACGCCGCCGGGCACGCGGCCGACGGTGGTCGGCAACAACGCCGGCATCGACCTGATCCAGATGGCGTCGGGCAGCCAGAACCGGGTGACCGGGCTGAACCTGGCGGGCGGGTTCTCGAACGGCGTCGCCGGCCTGAACATGTACCGGGCCATCGTCACCGACAACTTCATCAGCGGCGGCGTCGGCAACGGCGTCTTCCTGCAGCAGTCGGGGGCCGGGGCGCAGCCCTCCTCCTACGTCATCGTCGGGCGGAACACCTTGCTCGGCAACGGCGGCGACGGCCTCCGGATCGAGAATGCGGTGTCGGACGGGCTGCCCCATTCGCAGTTCGCGGCGATCTTCAACAACCTCGTCTCGGGCAACGGCGCGGACGGCATCGGCATCCACAGCACCGCGACCGGCGCCGGCACGACCTTCTCCTCGGCGCTCTACGTCGTCGGCAACGGCGTGTTCGACAATGCCGGCAACGGCCTGTGGGTGGAGAACCGGGCGAGCGACGGCGGCAGCGTCGCGCAAATCTTCAACGTGCTGGCGGGCAACGACGTCTGGGACAACGGCGCCGACGGCATCCGGGTGGAGAATGTGGCGTCGGGTGCCGGGGCGCATGTCGGCCAGCTCGTCATCGTGGCGGCCAACTCGGTCGACGGGAACGGCGACGAGGGCATCGCGGTGGTGAACTTCGCGAGCTCCGGCGGCACCATCGACCAGACGGCGGCGGTGGGCGCGGTCGACATCTACGGCAGCACCCACGGCAACGTGGTGACCAACAACGGCTATGACGGCATCCGGGCGACGAACCGGGCCAGCGGCGGCGGCGCGTCGATCGGGCAGACGCTGACGGTGCTGGCCAACCTGGCGAGCGGCAACGGCACGGGCCCGGGCAACAGCTTCTTTCAGAACGGCATCCTGATCAGCAACTACGGTGTCTCCGGGGGCGCGGTCTCGCAGTCGATCTCGGTGCTCGCCAACAGCGCGACCGGCAACACCGACAACGGCATCGTGATGTTCCAGGCCGTCGAGGGGAGCTCGCGGATCGACCAGACGGGCGACATCTCGGGCAACCTCGCCTCGGGCAACCGCTGGAACGGCCTCTACCTCTACAACCGGGCGGGGACGACGGCGGCGCCCGGCATCGGGGGCGGCACCATCGCCCAGTCGCTGACCGGCACGTCGAACAGCTTCGTCGCCAACGGGACGGACGGCGTGCGGCTCGGCAACGAGGCCCGCTTCGGCGGGTCGGCGATCTCGCAGTCGGTGGCGCTGAGCGACAGCGTGATCACCGGCAATAGCAGCAACGGCGTCAACCTCCTCAACAACGCGACCAGCGGTGGCGCGCTGATCAGCCAGGCGGTCACCATCGATCCCAGCATCATCACCAGCAACGGCATCAACGGGATCTACGGCTTCAACGCGATCACCTCGGCGACGCTCAGCCAGACGATCGTGATCCTCGACAACCGGATCAGCTACAACAGCCGCGACGGGGTCCGGCTGATCACGG
>JAXMAW010000198.1:0-1274 GCA_046350195.1 Gemmataceae bacterium | reverse complement strand
GAAGCCGGGCAAGGCCGGCGAGCGTCGCGGCCGGGGCGTGGCGGTCCATGAATCCTTCCACTCCTACGTTGCCCAGGTGGCCGAGGTGACCGTGGCCAAGGACGGCAGTGTCCGGGTGGACCGCATCGTCGCCGCCGTGGATTGCGGTGTCGCCATCAATCCGGACAACGTCCGCGCCCAGGTGGAAGGCGGCGTCGGCTTCGCCCTCTCCGCCGTGCTCTACGGCGAAATCACCCTCAAGGACGGGCAGGTGGAGCAGGACAACTTCGGCAACTACCCCTTGCTGCGCATCAACGAGATGCCTCGGGTGGAAGTGCATATCGTGCCGTCGGCTGCGCCGCCCTCGGGCATCGGCGAACCCGGCGTACCCCCCGTGGCGCCGGCCATCGCCAACGCCATCCTGGCGGCCACGGGCAAGGCCCTGACCCGGCTGCCCCTGCGTACCGTCGAACTGACTGCCTGAAATGAAACGACCCCCACGCTCATCGGTATCGCGGAGGGCTTGCCCTGCATGGCAAGCCCGGCTCGGCGGCGCAAAGCAGCACTTTGCGAATTCCCGCCTCAATCCCCCCAAGGGGGCGCAGGCGTTCCACGGCCAGCTATGCATGGCTGGCCGGCTTCGCTGGCGCGGAGCAGTGCTCCGCGAAACCCCAGCTACGCCCTTCGGGGCGGCCCTTCTGGAGGCCTGACATGGACAGCCTCGACACCCAAGTCCTCGACGCCGCCCGCCGCTGGGCCGGGGCGGGACACCGCTTCGCCCTGGTCACCGTCGCCCGCACCTGGGGTTCGGCCCCCCGTCCGCCCGGCGCCTGGATGGCCCTGCGCGACGACGGCCTGGTCCAGGGCTCCGTTTCCGGCGGCTGCCTCGAGGACGACCTCATCGCCCGCATGGCCGCCGGTGAATTCGCCGGTACCGCCCCCCAGGTGGTGCGCTACGGCGTCACCGCCGAAGAAGCCCGGCGCTTCGGCCTGCCCTGCGGCGGCACCGTGGAACTGGTCATCGAGCCAGCGCCCGACGTCGCGGGCCTGGTGGAACTGGCCGCCCGCATCGCCGCCGGCCAACTGGCCCTGCGCACCATCGACCTCGCCACCGGCACCGCCACCGTCGGTACCGGCAGCCGCGGCGACGCCATGGCCTGGGACGGCCAGCGCCTCCTCACCGTGCACGGCCCGGCCTGGCGCCTGCTCCTCATCGGCGCCGGCCAGATCTCCCGTTTCCTGGCCCCCATGGCCCAGGCCCTTGGCTACCGGGTGCTGATCTGCGACCCGCGGGT
>JAXMAW010000197.1:0-1938 GCA_046350195.1 Gemmataceae bacterium | reverse complement strand
GAAGGTGCCCGAGCTGTTGGGCGAGCCGCCCTGGCCGCCCAGGGCGCTGTTGTTGGTGAAGGTGCAGCCGACCGCGGTGAAGCTGCCGCCGTCATTGAGCACCGCACCGCCGAGCCCGGCCCCGCCGCCGCCGCTGCCGCCGCCGCTGAGGCCGCTGTAACCGGCAAGCCCCTGCGCCAGACCGCCGCGGAGCGTGAGGTTTTTCAGCGTAAGCGAGGACCCCTGCGTGACCGCGAACAGCCGCTGCTGGCCCTGTGCGTCGAGCACCAGGCCCGGAACGCTCGAGCCGTCGATCGTGATGTTCGCATTGCCCGTGGCCGCCAGCGACACCGAGCCGTACGCATTGGCCCCGTGGTAGTCGGTCCCGAGCATGGCGAAGGTCTGGCCCGCGAGCGCCGGGGCGAACGGGATCGTTATGGGCCCCGACATCGTTAGTGCGTTGTACCAGGCCCGCCGCAGGGTGCCGTCCGTGCCGTCGTCGCGGGAATTGTTCACGAGCAGCCCGTTCGCCTGCACAGCGGTGTACGTCATGCCGCTGTCACTGAGGATCGAGAACCAGTGCTCGCTCTGCGCGATGCCCGTGGGGTTTGGCGCTGGCGTGAAGCGAACGTCGACCGAGCTCGCAAACGCCGGGAAGGTGACGGAGATCGTGTTGTCCTTGACCACCGCCCCGCCCCCCGTGAGCGTGTAGCCTGCGGGAACCGTCGTGCTGATGTCGAGAAGCAGCGAGGTCGTCAGCGCGGAGGCGAGGTTGCCTCCCTGACGTGTGAATGTGAAAACGTTGCTGCCTGTCACGGGGATCGACGCCTGGGCGCTCGATACGTACACGCCCACCCGCACCGTGGCCGTCACCGGCAGGTCCTGCTCGGCCATGCCCGGCGAATTGGCGCGGATCACGTCGTTGAGCGTGCCCAGCACCCCGTCGGTGCTCAGCCGGGCCTGGAGGATCGTCCCGCTGAGTACGCCGTTGTAGGGGCTCACGTTGTACGTCGTGTTCCACGTGTAGCCGCCGTCGGCCGAGATCTCCACGGCGGGGGGCGCGGTCAGGGTGACCGAGCTCAACAGGTTCGCGCCGGTGAGGGAGAAGTAGACCGGCGGACTGGCCGTTCCCGACACGACGGGTCCGAGGTTCAGCGCGCCCGGCTCGAAGGAGACCCTGGGCGCGACCTGATACGCTCCGAGCGTCGAATAGGTCGGCCGGCCGTTGCCGCGCTGGTCCTTGTTGATGTCGAGCGCGAAGCCGCCGAGCTGGACGTTCCCCTCGCCCGCGCCGTCGGCAGGGCTGCCGGGCGCGACGGCCATCGTCTTCGTATCGCCGCCGTTGAAGCTGAGCGGGCCGAGGAGCGGGTTGGCGCTGCTGACCACGGCCGTGGAAACGAGGCCGCCCGAGAGATAGTCCGGGTTGAGGCCGACCAGGTTGTTGTGGCTGTTCTCGAGGAGCGGTCGCGTGGCGTCCGGGCCGTTGGTGCCCCAAAGGAAGTCGGCCACCGTCGACGGGGCCTGGCTGGGCAGGTCGGTCGCCTGGCTCTTGCCGACGAGGATGTTGTTGATGAGCGAGGCCACCGCGAAGCCGGCCGAGGGGCTGGTGTTGTTGCCGCCGTCGGTCGTGTCGCCGAGGATGTAGACGCCGGTTCCGCCGTTCTTCGCGACGTTGCCGTTGAAGGTGTTGTAGACCGCGACGAGGCTGCCGTTTCGGAGGAAGACCGCGCCGCCGTAGGCCTGTCCGTCCTCGCCCCCCTTCATGGGCGGAATGCCGAGGATGTTGGGCGTGATGTCAAGGCCGGCGGTGCCAGCGGTGGCCGAGTTGCCGGAGAACGTGTTGTTGATGAGGGTGATGTCGCCCTGGTTGCTGAAGATGCCGCCGCCGAACCCGGCGCCGCCGCCGCCGGCGAGGTTGCCGTCGCCGCCGCCGAAACCGCCGACGCCCGCGTGCCCGTA
>JAXMAW010000196.1:0-1085 GCA_046350195.1 Gemmataceae bacterium | reverse complement strand
TCACCCCGGCCTTGAAGCGGTCGGTCTGGCCGACGGCCCAGGCGGTCATGAAGCCACCCTGGCTCCAGCCGCCGATGCCGAGGCGGTCGGGGTCGGCGACGCCCTCGGCGACGAGGCGGTCGATCCCGGCGACGATGTCGCCCCAGTCCTCCAGGCCGACGCGCCCGGCGACGCAGGCGGCGAAGCCCTGACCGTGGCCCATGCCGCCGCGCGGGTTCGGCAGCAGGACGGCGTAGCCTGCGGTCGCCAGCCACTGCCCGGAGGGCTGCCAGTTGAGTTGCAGGCCGTCGGCGAAGCGGCCGTAGGGGCCGCCGTGGACGAGAGTGACCAGCGGGAAGGGGCCGTCGGCGCGCGTCTTGCCGGGCGGGAGGATGAGCAGGCCGTCGAGCGCCAGGCCGTCGCTGGCTTCCCAGGCGAGGCGTTCCTGCTCCCCGAACGGGATCGCGCGCAGTTCCGGGCGCAGATCGGTCAGGCGGGTGAGCGGGCCGTTGGGTGCCCCGGCCCAGATGTTGAAGCCATCGTGCGGCGTGTTGTGCAGCGCCGCGACGACCGTGCCGTCGGCGCTGGCGGTCAGGGCGGCGAGGTCGCCCCGTTCGCGCAGCAGTTCGGAGAGTTGGCCGCTGGCGGGGTCGAGGCGATTGAGGGTGGTGTCGAGGCCGACCGCGACGGTCACCAGGGGCAGATTGCTGCTGCCGACGAGGCCGCTCGGGCAGCCCGGCAGGTCGTCGGTGAGGCGGCGGGATGTGCCGTTGGAGAGGTTGATGGCGAAGGTGGCGGTGCCGGAGACGCCGCCGGGGTTCGCGCTGGCGAGGGCGCAAAGGCTCTTGTTATCGGCGGTCCAGGCGAGTTGCCGCGTGCCTGCGGGGGCGTCGCCGACGCGCCGGAGGTCGCCACCGGCGGGCGCGACCAGCCAGAGGGAGCCGAGGCTGGCGTGGTCGTCGAGTGCGGAGGTCGGCCAGGTGACGAGCGCCAGTTGGTCGCCGGCGGGCGAGGGCGCGGCGAGGGAGACGTGCTGCTCTTCGAGGCCGGAGACGGTGTTAATCTGGCGCGTTGCCAGATCGAGCAGGCGGAGCCGCGCGCGAGGC
>JAXMAW010000195.1:0-1022 GCA_046350195.1 Gemmataceae bacterium | reverse complement strand
CGTCCGCAGAGCCGCCTCGACCTCCCCGCGGTGCGACTCGGGGACGCGGTCGAGGTCGAGGAAGGTGACGACGTCGTTACAGGTGTTGTGCCAGCCGCCGACGATGACGGTGTCGGCCGGGATGGTGATCCCGCGGCGGGCCAGCCGCTCGCGGACCTGCGGGTCGTTGAGGATGGTCGCCATCGCCCGGGCGTTGGGGCCGCCGACGTTGCCCCCGCAGGCCCCGCAGTCGTAGGCCGACTTGTGCGGGTTGTTCAGGCTGCTGGAGCCGTGCCCCATCAGCAGCACGACGCGCGACAGCCGCCCCAGGCAGCCGACGTCGCGGAGAAGCCGCTCGGCGCCGGCGGCCATCTCGTCGAGGGTGAAGCCGAGGCGCCCGTTCTCCGGGCCCGGCTCCGGCGCCGAGCGGTTCAGCTTCAGCCGGGTCGCCGGCGGCGTGCGGACGAACCGGCCGAACAGCCTCGTCAGCCGGGCGGTCCAGCGCGGGAACAGGATGCGGGCGACCAGCGGGACCGACGCCAGCGGGCCGAAGCACGCCGCCAGCACCGCCCCGAACGCGGCGGTGCGGCTGCCGACGTGGATCTGGTGCGACGCCGCCCCGATCACCCGCATCACCTGCGTCTGCCGCTCGTGCGCCCCCTCGTGCCCGGCGCAGACCTCCTCGCCGACCCAGTGCTGCGGCCGCACCACCACCGGGCACAGCGGGACGAAGTGGGCGTCGGCCGACCCGCGGTAGTACATGACGACGGCGTAGAACCCGGCGGTGCCGAACGTCTCGGCGTCGGGGGCCAGCTCCTCGACGTGCCGCCGCATCGACTCCTCGCGCTCGTCCAGGCAGAAGAACGCCTGGAACCGCGGCCGGGGCCGTGCCTGCGGCCCCTTCCAGCCGCGGTTGTGCAGCACCAGCGCGTCGAGCGTCTGGTTGCGGAAGCGGCGCTCGTAGGCCAGGTGGAAGACCCGCTCGCGCTCGCCGACGCCGAACCCCTCCAACTCGTTGACCAGGCTCGCCCACTCGGTGCGGC
>JAXMAW010000194.1:0-1023 GCA_046350195.1 Gemmataceae bacterium | reverse complement strand
ACGCCGCGCCGGGGCGACGTGCCCGCCGTCGTCAGGTAGGCGACGACGCGGCCCTTGCCCTGCTGCCGGGAGACGCACAACGGGTCGCCGAACATCACCTTCTCGCGGAAGTCGGCGATCTCCAGCGCCAGCTGCTTCATGTCCTGCGCCGCCCACAGCTCGGCCATGTTCGGCTTGTCCGCGTCGTCCTTCACGCCGGGGTTCTTCAACAACTCCTCGAACGTCTGGCCGAGCTTGTACAGGTCGGCCGCCACCAGGGCGTTGCGGATGGACCGGCTGTACTCCTCGACCGGCTTGACGAACCGCTTGTACTCGGCCTCCTTGTCGGCCAGCTTGATCGTCTGCGACACCGCCTGCTGCGACAGCTCGACGGCGCGGGCCTTGTACGTGTCTACCGACGAGGTGTTCGGCAGCACGATCAGCGGCTCGGTCTGCTTGAGATCAGGGTCCCAGCGGCTGCGCGGCTGGGCCTGCCAGTAGACGTTGACGCCGAGGTAGCGGAACGCCGAGCCCCACAGCGACACGCCGCGCACCAGCCGGTGCTCGGGGTTGGGGAAGAGGATCTTCGGCGTCGGCTCGATCTGCCGCAGCCGGACTCGCTCCTTCTTGCGCAGCTCCGGGTCGAGCATGCCGGCGGCGTTGAGCGGGTCGAACGGGCGGTCGCCGATCAACAGCGGGAACAGGCCGTTCTTGAACAGCACGCTGTTGTAGTGGTCCGGCTTGACCTCGTCGCCGAGGAAGTAGCACAGGCTGCCGCCGTTCTCGACGTAGGCCTTGAGCTTCTTGACGACCGCCTCGGGCAGCTCGGCGACGTTGAGCAGGATGATGCTCGGGTACAGGTCGAGGTCGGTCTTCTCCAGCGCCGGCAGCGACCGCTCCTCGACCTCGTAGACCTGGGTGGCGGAGTAGAACGACTGGAGGTGGAACATGTCGCCGCCCTCGCCGCGGTTCTCCGGCTTGTTGCCGTCCACGACGAGCATCGGCACCTTCTTGCGGACCTCGACGACCATGTCGCGGACGTTG
>JAXMAW010000193.1:0-1032 GCA_046350195.1 Gemmataceae bacterium | reverse complement strand
TGCGGCCAATCCTGATGACCAGCTTCGCCATGATGGCCGGCATGCTGCCGATGGCGCTGGGGCTGGGCGAGGGCGGCGAGCAGGTGGCGCCGCTGGGCCGGGCGGTCATCGGCGGCCTCGGCGTCGCCACCTTCGCGACCCTGTTCCTGCTGCCGTCGATCTTTCTGGTCGTGCAGGGGGGGGCGAGCACCGCGTCGGCGTCGCTGGACCCCGACGACCCCGAGAGCGAGTTGTACGACCCCGCGGGGGTGAACCTGGAGGCCCGGTCATGAGGTCCCATCGTTTCGCCGTCGGAGCCGCGACCGTAAGGGAGCGGGTATCGCTTCGCCGCTCCCTGACGGTCGCGGCTCTGGTGCTCGCGGGCTGCACGCGCCCCGCCACCCCGCCCGCGGCGCCCGGGGACGCCGAAAAGGAGGCCCCGAAGCTGGCGACGGTCCGGCCCCAGAAGAAGACCGTCCGCCGGACCGTCGATCAGCCGGCGCAGAACGTCGAGGCGTTCCAGCACGCGCCGCTGTACGCCAAGATCCCTGGGTACGTGAAAAGGGTGCATGTGGACATCGGCCACCGCGTTCGGGCCGGCGAGCCGCTTGTGGAACTGGACGTGCCGGAGATGGACGTCGAGCTGAAGCAGAAGGAGGCGGCCCTGCTCCAGGCGACTGCGGAGGTCGAACTGGCCCAGAGCAGCCTCAAGGCGGCCGAGGCGGCCCTGAAGAGCGGGCAGGCCCAGGTCACCCAGGCCGAGTCGGGCCGCGCCCGAGTCCGGGCGGAGCAGGCCCGGGTCCAGTCGCAGCACGAGCGGCTGAGCAAGGTCGGCAGCGCCGTCCTCAACCCGGAGACGATCAACGAGTCGCGCTACTCCGTCGAGGCGGCCAAGGCGGCGCAGGACGAGGTCGAGGCGAAGGTGCTCGCCGCCAAGGCGTCGTGCGACGAGTGCGTCGCCAAGCGGGACAAGGCCCGGTCCGACGTCGAGGTGATGAGGGCCAAGCGCGCCGTCGCCGAGGCCAGCCGCGACCACGTCAAGGCGATGATCGG
>JAXMAW010000192.1:0-1042 GCA_046350195.1 Gemmataceae bacterium | reverse complement strand
AATCGACCCCAAGTGCCGCGTCTGTAATCACCTTCTGGCCGAATCTGGTTGCCACGGCACCGCGCTACAACGGGCATCGCTGAGTTCCTCCCCCCGCGTCCGCGGGTAGCCTTCCCTCTCCCGGAGGCACGACATGGCTCACCGACCGCGCCCCCGTCCGGCCCCCTTGCGAGGCGAGGACCACAGCCGCCTCGAGGACTACTGGGATGAGCCGGCCCCGCACGAGCGGCCGAACTGCCCCGACACGCAGGCCCTCCAGGGCGCCTGGGGCTGTGTCGCCGGCCGGCGCCCGGCCGCCCTCCTCGTCGCCGGCGACCGCTTCACGGTCCGCTTCGCCGACGGCGACATCTACATGGGCACGTTCGCGCTCGGCGGCGACGGCTGGCCGTGCGCCATCGACCTGCACATCGAGCAAGGCCCGTCCCGGCACAAGGGGCTGGCCACGCTGGGGGTCTACGAGTTCGACGGGGACACCCTGCGCTGGTGCATCGCCGCGCCGGGCCAGCCGGAGCGGCCCACCGCCTTCATTGAGCTTGACCCACGTCACCTCTGCCTGGTGTTCCGCCGCGAACACCCCACGGGCATGAGGTGATCGCGGCCTGACCCTGTTTCGAGCCTGTTTGCCTGCCCCCACCCCCGGACCACGCGGGGGGCCGGGCACCGACCGTCCTCTCACCGGTACTGAGGCTTGTCATTATGAGCACCGTAGCGGCCGAAAGGCCCGTCCGCACCCCCGAGCCTGGCGAAGACGCGGCTCCCGAACGGTACGAGTACCCCGGCATCCCGACAACTTGCGACGGCGCGGAGGCAGTCGTCCACGTCGAGGTCCACATCTGCCAGGCCGCCGGCGCCTACCCCATCACCAGCTCGACCACCATGGGAGGGGGGTTCAACGCCGCCGTCATGAACGGCGGGAAGAACCTCTGGGGCGACCCGCTGTTGTTCTTCGAGCCTGAGAGTGAGCACTCCGCCGCCTCGGTCTGCGAGGGCTTCGCCGTCGCCGGCGGCCGGGTGACCAACTTCACGTCCGGGCAGGGCCTGG
>JAXMAW010000191.1:0-1043 GCA_046350195.1 Gemmataceae bacterium | reverse complement strand
GAAGGCGGTATGTACATCAGCGGTCTCACGGCGAGCCGGGCGCAATCAGCAGGGCGTGCGGCTTGACACGGTAGATGGACACCCCTACCATAGCAAAGTTCGCAGACGCCCCCATCGTCTAGCGGCCTAGGACATAGCCCTCTCACGGCTAAGACAGGGGTTCGAGTCCCCTTGGGGGTACTTTTCCACTCTCCACTGTGTCACCCTCCTTCTGAGGCAACCCCTTCCGAAGGGGCCACTTTCGCTTTATCTCGCGATGTCGGCCCAACCTGTTCCAGCTAAAGTTCACTAATAAAGAGCAACGGGCCACCCCGGGTGGAACTGAAGGCGGAGCTTGAGCACAAGCCCCGGCTGTTGCCCGAGGGGGAGCGTGGCGACGTGCCCAGGCGCTTATTCGGCCGGGTGGTTATCAGATAACCGCCCGGCCGCGAAGTGGGAGTCTTGGATGGGTTCCTCGAAGCGAGGCCCGGTGGCGCCAGGCCTACCCTGCCGCCTTGGACCCCGCAGGCTTGCGCTTGAAGAGCCAGACCCAGCCGTGGTTCTCGTACTCCGGCGGGACCACCTTGCGTAGCTCTCCCATCCGTTTCACCAGCCCCTGGAGTTCCTTCTGGACCGTCTCCTTCTGGGCCTTGTCCTTGACCGCCTTGGGGCCGAACAATTTGTCGCTGAGCTTGCGGTACTGTCCCATCACCTCGCTCAGCTCCTTCCTGGCCTTGTCCTGCCTCTCCCTTTCCTCGGCCGACGGCTCAGGTCGGTCCGGCTTCTGAGCGGCGAAGTCGCCCACCAACAGGTCGAGCCGGCCGTCCCCGTCGTAATCGATGGCGCAAACCTTGGCCCGAACCCCTCGCCGCGGCTCCTTCGGCACGTCGGCCCCGTAAGAGGCCTCGCCCGGCGGGACCAGCTGAACGCCCTCGGCCAGCTTGGGCTCCCTCGCCGTGCCGACGTTGCGGTAGAGCCACACACTGCCGTCGCCGGCGCCGACCACCAGGTCGGTCTTGCCGTCGCCGTCCCAGTCGGCCGCGAACGGGCCGGCGTCGCCGCCC
>JAXMAW010000190.1:0-1055 GCA_046350195.1 Gemmataceae bacterium | reverse complement strand
CCAAGCAGCTCGGCGAGCGAGACGACACGATCAAGGGCGCCCGCGCCGACCTGGGCAAGCGCGAGGCGGCGCTGAAGGCCCTGCAAGCCGACCTCGCCGCCGCCAAGGAGAAGGCCGAGGCCGCGCTGGCGGCGCGCGACAAGGAGCTGGAGGCGGCCCGGGAGAGGCTGGCGGCGATGGCGAAGGTGGTCAGCGACCGGCAGGCGGCGCTGGCCGCGGCCGACCTGAAGCTGGCCCGCGCCGAGAAGGAGAAGCACGTCCTGATGACGGCGTCGGAGTCCCGCTTCGCCGGCATCGAGCTGACCGGCGAGCGGGTGGTGTTCCTCGTGGACACGTCCGGCAGCATGGAGCAGCTCGACGAGAACACCGCCTCCCCCCAGAAGTGGGAGGAGGTGCGCCAGACCGTCGCCAGGGTGATGCGCAGCCTGCCGAAGCTGGAGAAGTTCCAGCTCATCGCCTTCGGCCCCAAGCACGACTACCCGCTGGGCAGCGCCGGCAAGTGGCTCGACATGGACCCGAAGTCCAGCCCCGAGCTGGTCCTCAAGACGCTGGCCGCGATCAAGCCGCGCGGCGGCACGAACATGTACGTCGCGCTGGACGAGGCGTTCCGCTACCGCCCCCAGGGGCTGGACACGATCTACCTGCTGTCCGACGGCCTGCCCAACCAGGGCGAGGGCCTGACCCCGACGCAGAAGGCGACGCTCAAGGACATCGAGCGTGGCGTCGCCCTGGGCAAGCACGTCCGCTCGACGCTGAAGTACACCTGGAACAAGCCGGTCGCCGGCCAACGGGTGAAGATCCACACCATCGGGTTCTTCTACGAGAGCCCCGACCTCGGCTCGTTCCTGTGGGCGCTGGCCCGCGAGAACGACGGCAGCTTCGTCGGGATGTCACGTCCATGAGAGAAACTTTGAACTCGGTCTGGTCGGCCAGCAACTCCGACCGCACCTGCTTCGCCCGCTTGATCTGGCGGAAGTGCAGCACGATCCCGGCGTAGAGTCCCCGGACCACTTCGGCCCTGCGCCGGTTCGAGCCGCCCAGCACCGCCTGGTAAG
>JAXMAW010000189.1:0-1069 GCA_046350195.1 Gemmataceae bacterium | reverse complement strand
GTTGCAGGGCATCTCAACCAACGACGAGCGCGTGACGCGCTCGGTCGAGTACCTCCACCAGCACGCCCTCAGCTCGGACGACGTCGAGCACCTCGCCTGGGCGGTTCTGGCGCTCGACGTGTACCGCGAGCCAACCGAGCCCCTGCGGCGTCGCCTCGCGGACGCCGTCGCCGAGCGCGCCGCCACGCCGTACCTGAGCGAGTCGCCGCTGCGTCAAGCCCTGGTGGCGGTGGCGCTGGGCGCCGAGTGCCGCAACCCGTTCCGCCTCGCCGCGACTGCCCCCGCCCCCGCCCTGTCGCCCTCCAGGCTTCCTGCCGCGAAAAAGCCGATCGGCGAGCGCGTCCGGTCGTTCTTCCAGGGGCTGGCGCTGAACGCGGCGACGCATCTGAAGCCGCTCGACCCGGCGTCGGCGGTCCACATCGCCCCGGCCGCGGACTACAACGCCGACCTGGTCGGGGTGCTGTCGTCGCAGTACGAGCACTTCCGCGACCGGGTGCCGCTGAAGGGCAAGCGCGTGGTGCTCAAGCCGAACCTCGTCGAGTACCACCGCGACAAGGTCATCAACACCCACCCGAACGTCGTCGCGGCCGCGGTCGAGCTGTGCCTGCGCGAGGGGGCGGCCGAGGTCATCGTCGCCGAGGGGCCGGGCCACTGGCGCAACGTCGAGCACCTGGTCAAGGCCAGCGGGCTGGGCGACGTGCTACGGCACTACAAGACGCGCTTCGTCGATCTCAACCACGACGAGCCGGTCAAGACCGTCAACCTCAGCCGGCTGACCAAGCTGGAGCACCTCTACCTGTCGCGCACCGTGGCCGAGGCCGAGGTGCTCATCTCCCTGCCGAAGCTGAAGACCCACCACTGGGCAGTGGCGACGTTGGCACTGAAGAACCTGTTCGGCACCCTGCCGGGCATCTGCTACGGCTGGCCCAAGAACGAGCTGCACTGGCGCGGCATCGACAACAGCATCGTGGACATCGCCGTGACCCGCACACCGGACCTGGCCATCGTGGACGGCATCGTCGGCATGGAGGGCGACGGCCCGCTCAACGGCACGCCGAGGCCGACGGGC
>JAXMAW010000188.1:0-1105 GCA_046350195.1 Gemmataceae bacterium | reverse complement strand
CTTGAGTTCCCAGCGGCCGTCGATCTTGCGGACGGGGAACGCCTCCACCAGCAGCTCGACCTCATCGACGGTCAGGCCGGCCTTCGGGTCGCGCGGCGTCCAGCCGTCGGGCAGGTCGGACACCGGGCCGTAGCCGGACAGCTCCGGCCGCGCTTGCAGGTCAGCCCACGTCAACAGCCGCCACCCCTCGGCGGCGTCGCCGTCGGCGACGACGTACTTCCAGGCCCGCACGCGCAAGGCCGGCGGCACGCTGCCCTGCGGAATCCTCAACTCATACGGGTCGCTGGAGCCGTCGTCGGCGACGCGGGCGCGCTCCCAGGGCAGGATTTCGAGGTAGGCCCGGCGCGGCCAGATGGTGTTGCGGAGCAGGACGTTCCGCTCGGCCCAGATGCCGGCGACCTCGGCGAAGTCGGCGAAGCCCTCGGCGGGGTTGTCCTCGTTTTTCAGCTGTCGCGCGGCGCAGAACCCGGCGCCGACGAACGCCCCCAGCCCGAGCGTCAACAGCGCGACCAGCCCGCCCTGCCGGACGAGCCGCCTCCAGTCGAACACCTGGCCGACGGGCACCGAATCGACGCGGTCGGCGGCCTCGTGGATGGTCTCCTTGACCAGCGCCGCGGAGTACCCCAACTGCTCAGCCTGGCGCGGGTCGGACATCTCGACGGCGGTGATGAGCCGATCGCCCAGCTGCTGCGGGAACTTGCGTTCGAGCACCAGCGCCATCGCCGCGTCGGAGAACTCACGGAAGAGCCGGAAGACGATCTTGGTCACGACCAGCGCGGCCAGGGCGCTGAGGACAACGCCGAGCACGCCGGCGCGGAAGCCCCAGGGCAGCGTCTGCACCCAGTCGATGAGCGTCAGCTTGAAGAAGCCGTAGTCGAGCAGCAGGCCGATCCAGAACCACAGGGCGACGAACAGCGCGGCGAAGGCGGCGCCTTCGAGGCTGACGTAGCCGTGAATGTACTTGCGCAGCCGGGCCAAGGGGCTGCGGATGCGCGAGCGGTCGGCGTCGAGGTTGCGCGGCGAGGGTGCGATGGCCATGGGGAGGCTTCCTCTGTCGTAGGACAAGCTGCCAGCTTGTCCGTTGTGCGGGGGGACAAGCTGGCAG
>JAXMAW010000187.1:0-1116 GCA_046350195.1 Gemmataceae bacterium | reverse complement strand
GCCCCTTCGGGACGGCGGGAATGGCTCAGGGCAGGTCCAGACGGCGCCGGTTCCGGCGGCGCTCGTGGCTGTTCCCGTTCGTCAACTATCCTGAGACGGTTGTACTTTTCAGCCCGGCGGCTCGCAATATCACCCCGTTAAACTTTTCCCCGTCTCGCGCGGCGCCCACTGGCAGAGTCTTCCCGGCCCGCGCAATCGTTGCTGGGGATGCTTTTCCTATAAGACGCGAACCCGACCCTCACAGTTCCCTCGGGAACCTGAGAATCGGGTTTCTAGCGCCGGGCGCCGGGGCGTGCGCGGTCAGAATCCGGACGCCTTCCCTTTGATGCGCCGGTCTTCCGCCCCCTGGTAGGCGCCGGTTTTCGGGTCCACGAGGATCGTGTGGGCGTCGCCCTGGCTGGTGCCGACGACCCGGTGCCCCATCGCCCGCAGTCTCTCGACGGCCGCCTCGTGGTCGCTGACGCCCTCGAACAGCAGCTCGTCGGGGAACCACTGGTGGTGCAGCCGCGGCGCGTCCACCGCCGCCCGGGCGTCCATCCCGTAGTCGATCACGTTGACGATGACGTTCAGGACGGTGTTGATGATCGTGCGGCTTCCCGGGCTGCCGGTGACCAGGACCACCTTGCCGTCCCGCGCCACCACCGTCGGCGTCTGCGACGACAGCATCCGCTTGCCGGGGGCGATCAGGTTCGCCTCGGTCCCGATCGTGCCGCCGCGCGTCGTCTCGCCGGGGAACCAGTTGAAGTCGATCATCTCGTTGTTGAGCAGGAAGCCGGCGCCGCGGACCACGATCCGCGAGCCGTAGCTGCGCTCCAGTGTGTAGGTGTTGCTCACCGCCATGCCGTCGCCGTCGAGGACGCTGAAGTGCGTCGTGCTGTCGCCCTCGCCGCGCAGCGGGATGTCCTTCGCGATGTCCTCGCTGCGAGTCGCCCGGCCGGGGTCGATTCCCAGGGCCAGCTTGCGGGCGTACCCCTTGCTCGTCAGGTGGGTGGGGACCTTGACGAAGTCGCCGTCGCCGAGGTGGCGGGCGCGGTCACAGTAGGCCCGTCGCATCGCCTCGCCCATGCGGTGCAGCGTCTCGGCGGAGAACCGGGGGTGCTTGTTGAGGTCGAAGGC
>JAXMAW010000186.1:0-1116 GCA_046350195.1 Gemmataceae bacterium | reverse complement strand
GATGCGGAAGCCGATCGGCCAGGGGCCGTAGTCCTGGCTCCAGACGCCGTTCCGCTCGCTGCCGACGAACTCGACGTTCAGGGCGTCCACGAAGGTGACGCGGACCACCCCGCGCTCGCCGTCGGCCAGTACCCCGGCGTGGACGGCCACCGCCGCCAGCGCCGAGTCGCTGGTGTACACGTCGCTGCCCCAGACAACGCCGTCGGTCGAGCCGGCCACCTCGAACAGCAGGCTCGCCCCGACCCGTGGCTCGGGGAGGTGGGACAGGTTTCCCGGGTCGGGCTGGGCCTGGAGCAGGCTGGCACGCAGCGAGCGGACCCGCTCGCGGACCGCCAGCGCCTCGTCGAGCCGCCCGTCGCGGGCCAGGCGGTCCTGGATTGGCCGCAGCGTGTGAAACAGCGCCAGCTGGCGCTGCCGCACCTGCGCCTCGGCGCGGTCCTCGACCTCGGCGGCGGCCTGGTCGGCGCGGGCGCGGATCTCGGCGGCCTGAAGTTCGGCCTGGCGGCGCAGGTCGGCGATCTCCCGATCCGAGGCGTCGATCGCCTCGCGGGCCTCGCGGGGTAACTCGTCCAGGGTCAGCAGTTCAGGGTCCATGGGGCCTCCCCACTTGTTGGTTCCGAAAGGAGCCGGGCGTGAGAGTTCACCATCTCGCGCCCCGGGTCGCGCCGCAAGGTCAGCCTGGGCTCAGTCCCGGCTCAGGCCGAGGCTGAGGCGGTACTCCTGGAGGTGGGCCGCCTGGCCGCGCTTCGCGTCCAGCTCCGCCCACGCCTTCGCCACCTCGCCGAGGGAGGCAGACGGGTCACCCTTGTGGAGCAAGACACGCCGCAGGGCCGCATCCATGACCGCGCGGTGGCTCGCCTCCTCGGGGAGGCGCAGGCAGGCGACGGGGTTCTTCAGCCCGTGCTGCATGACGGCCCGGGTGACGACTTCTCTTAGCGCCTGGGAGGGGGCGACGTCGAGGTCGAACGAGTCCCAGCGGTCGCGAAGCGCCTGGTCGGCGCGCGTCGGCCCGCCGCCGAATCCGGGCTCCAGGGCCGACTGCGCCGAACGTGCCGGGCCCGCCAACTCGGCGAGCAGGTCCCAGGCCGCCTCCGGCTGGCCTGCCCCGACGGGGAC
>JAXMAW010000185.1:0-1116 GCA_046350195.1 Gemmataceae bacterium | reverse complement strand
GCCGTTCTCCAGCGTGTTCCAGGTGGACCAGGTCGTGAACCCGCTCACCGCGGTGAGAGCGTTGGCCGAGTTCGCCCACAGCAGCCTCGGCTGGGTGGCCATGAGGCGGCGGTAGGCCTGCCAGTAGAGGATGGTCCAGTACTCGCGGTCCTGGCCGGGCTGGGGGGTCGCCGGCCGGGGGTCGTGGTCGTCCCACTTGCCGTTGAAGGTCAGGCGGACGGTCACCCAGGTGAACCGGGTCGCGTTCCACATGCGGAGGGAGTAGTTGCTGCCCACGCCGTGGGTGATGCTGTTGTTGAGGAACGCCGGCTGGGTGCGGGCGATGGTGACGAGCGAGGCGAGGAGCTGGCAGTTGCCCTCGTAGCCCTGGGTGACGTCGGTCGGGTCCACCGCGTGGGGCTGCTCGCCGGGCCTCTGGTTGACCGCCCAGACGTTGGGGTTGAAGACGTCCTGGTAGCCGTCGAAGTTCTCGCCCCCGTCCATCAGGTCGGCGCCGTCGCCGCCGGAGAGGAAGTCCTGCCCCGGCCCGCCGAACAGGCGGTCGTCGTTGGCCTCGCCGAACAGGGAGTCGTTGGCCTCGGTGCCGACGAGCATGTCGTTGCCCGGCCCGCCGTGGATCTCGGCCGGCTTCATCAGCGGCAAGCCCTCGGCCCCGCGGCTGTTGAGGTTGACGGTGTCGTCGCCGCCCTTGACGTCGATAAAGATCCGGCCGAACGCGCCGATGTTGAACGTCCGCGTCCCGGACTCGGTCATGACGGTCAGGGTTCGGCCGGCCAGCATCATGAAGACGGTGTTGGCTTGCTGGTCGCCGGTGACCCGCAACACGCCGCCCTGGATCACGGACGTGACCGCCGGCAGGAAGCGGTCTTCCAGGGCTTCGAGGGTGGGCTGGAACCGGTTCGCTGGCGATACCTGGGTCATGGCTGGCCGCCTCGGATTCGTGGGCCTCGTTGGTCCCGTCACCCCCGGTACGGAGCGCCCTCGGAGTTGTGACCACCATCCGCCTCGGTTGGCCGGCAAGCGAGGCTACTTGTCCGGCCGGGAAACGCCGTAACAATACAGGGAGGAGGAACTCATGAGCATGTCCACACTGCCCCGCCCGATCACCACCCCCAT
>JAXMAW010000184.1:0-1140 GCA_046350195.1 Gemmataceae bacterium | reverse complement strand
CGGTTCTACCGGCTGCTCCGGCAACGGCTGTCCGACGGCGGGGCGGTCGCCATCCAGGCGACGTCGCCGCTGGCGACCCGCAAGTCGTACTGGTGCATCGTCCGCACCCTGGAGGCGGCCGGCTTCGCGGTGCGGCCGTACCACGCGGCGATGCCGTCGTTCGGCATCTGGGGATTCGCCCTGGCGAAAAAGGGCGAGTTCGACCTGCCGCGCGGCCGGCTGCCCGCCGGGCTTCGGTTCCTGGACGGGCCAACGCTGGCGTCGCTGTTCGTGCTGCCGCCGGACGTCGGGCCGGTGGACGTGAAGGTCAACCGGCTCGACAACCAGCACCTGGTGCGGTACTACGAGAGCGAGCGCCGCGGCGAGTAACTCATACCGCCGGCGCTGTCGGGACATACGGCCGGATGGCGCGGTCGTACACGGCCGCGCCGAGCAGCCCGCCCAGCAACGGGCCGGCGATCGGGACGAGGAAGACGCCGTTGACGAACCCGGTGTTCTGGAACCCGGCAACGAGGGTGAACAGCCGCGGGCCGAGGTCGCGGGCCGGGTTGATGGCGTAGCCGTGCATGCCACCCCAGGAGACGCCGATGGCGACGACGACGAGGCCGATCAGCAGCGGGTGAAGGGTGGGGTGCATGAACGGGTTCCTCGGCTCGGTGATGGCCAGGATCAGGCCGATCAGCAGCGCCGTGCCGACGACCTGGTCCAGCAGGCCGAACGCCCAGGTCCCCTCATAGCCTGGTACGGTGGCGAAGACTGACGCGGTCTTGCTCAGGTCGGGGTCGAACTCGTGGAACTTCGGCAGGTAGTTGACGTAGACCAGGGCGGCACCGGCGAACCCCCCGGCGGTCTGGGCCGCCATGTACGGAGCAACTTTGGCCCACGGGAAGTCGCGGAAGGCGGCCATGGCCAGCGTCACGGCCGGGTTGAGGTGCCCGCCGCTGACCCGACCGGCGACACAGATGCCCATCAGCACGGCCAGGCCCCAGCCGATCGTGATGTTCGTGTAGCCGCCCATGAACACGCCGCCGGGCACGTCCTTGGCGAACAGCACCACCATCGCCACCACCCCGTCGCCGAGGGCGACCAGGACCAGGGTGCCGAGGAACTCGGCGATTAGCTCGCCGGCCGCCGAGGGCT
>JAXMAW010000183.1:0-1141 GCA_046350195.1 Gemmataceae bacterium | reverse complement strand
ACCAAGGTGGCCTCGCGACGCATGCCGCGCGACGGAGAGCCGCTGACCGACAAGCAGATCGACACAATCCGCGCCTGGATCCACCAGGGGATGAAGGCCCCCGCGAGCGAGCGGCCGGAGCCCGACCCGCTGGCGCACTGGGCGTTCCGCAAGCCGGCCCGGCCGCGCGTGCCGGACGGCGCCGGCTGTAACCCGATCGACCGCTTCCTGAGCGCCGGCTGGAAGGCCAAGCAGCTGCGGCCCGCACCGCCGGCCGACCGCGCCACGCTGGTCCGCCGCGTCTACCTCGACCTGACCGGCCTGCCGCCGACGCGGCAAGAGCTTCACGACGCGCTGGCGATGCCTTATGAACGGCTCGTCGATCGGCTGCTGGCGTCGCCGGGGTACGGCGAGCGGTGGGGCCGGCACTGGATGGACGTCTGGCGCTACTCCGACTGGTACGGCCGGCGCTCGGTGCCGGACGTGCTCAACAGCTACGGCATGATCTGGCGCTGGCGCGACTGGATCGTGCGGTCTTTGAACGAGGGCCGGCCGTACGACCGCATGGTGCAGGAGATGCTGGCCGCCGACGAGCTGTGCCCGACGGAGCGCGAGAACGTCGTCGCGACGGGGTTCCTGGTGCGGAACTTCTTCCGCTGGAACTACAACAACTGGATGCGCGACAACGTCGAGCACACCGCCAAGGCGTTCCTCGGCCTGACGATGCAGTGCGCCCACTGCCACGACCACAAGTACGACCCGATCACGCAGGTAGACTACTTCCGCTTCCGTGCCTTTTTTGAACCATTAGAGATCCGCCACGACCGGGTCCCGGGAGAGCCCGACCCGGGCGTCTACCCGAAGTACAGCTACGGCGCGGCGTACAAGCCGATCACCAGCGGGATGGTGCGCGTCTTCGACGAGAAGCTCGACGCCCAGACGTGGATGTACAGCAAGGGCGACGAGCGCGACCGCGTGCCGGGCAAGCCGCCGGTCAAGCCCGGCGCCCCCGCGGCGTTCGGCGGCGACCGGCTGGCCGTCACCGCGATCGACCTGCCGGCGGAGGCGCACACCCCGGGGCTGCTCGCCTTCGTGCAGGACGAGGAGGAGAAGGCGAAGCGCGGCCAGGTGGGGGCGAAGCGCCTCCAGTTGCGGACGGCGC
>JAXMAW010000182.1:0-1186 GCA_046350195.1 Gemmataceae bacterium | reverse complement strand
GTGGTGGTCGCGGCCGTTGCCCTGGGCCATCGGCGTCCGGCCGAACTCGCTGCCGAAGATCACCAGCGTGTCCTTGAGCATGTCGCGCTGCTTCAGGTCGCGGATCAGCGCCGCCGACGCCCGATCGACCTCCGCCGCCGTCCCCTTGATGTGGTCCTTGATCGCGCCGTGGTGGTCCCAGTCGCGGTGGTACAGCTGGATGAACCGCACCCCGCGCTGGGCCAGCCTCCGGGCTAACAAGCAGTTCGACGCGAACGTCCCGTCCGCCCCCTTGGTGCCGTACAGGTCGAGGACGTGCCTCGGCTCGTCGCGGACGTCCATCAGCTCCGGCACGCTGGTCTGCATGCGAAAGGCCAGCTCGTACTGCGCCAGCCGCGTCCGCAGCTCGGCGCTGGCGGCGGTCTCGTCGCGGATCGAGTTCAGATCGCGGATGGCGTCGATCACCTCGCGCTGCTGCCTCGGGCCGACGCCGGGCGGGTTGCGGACGTAGTGGACCGGGTCGCCCTTCGACTCCAACGGCACGCCCTGGACGTGGCCGGGGAGGAAGCCCGGGCCCCACATGCGTTGCGAGATCGGCTGCGGGTTGCGACCGGCGAAGCTGGTCAGCACGCAGAACGCCGGCAGGCTGTCGCTCTCGCTGCCCAGCCCGTAAGTCACCCACGAGCCCATCGACGGCCGGCCGGAGATCGACGTCCCGGTATTCATCACCGTGTGCGCCGGGTCGTGGTTGATCTGGTCGGTTCGCATCGAGCGGAGGATGCACAGGTCGTCCGCCAGCTTCGCCGTCCAGGGCAGCATCTCGGAGATTTCCTGCCCCGACTGGCCGTGTTTCGCGAACTTGTAGCGCGGCCCCAGGCACTTCAGCTCGTGGTTCTGTAGCTGGGCGATCGGCTGGCCCTTGGTGAACGACTCCGGCATCGGCTTGCCGTCCATCTCGGCGAGCTTCGGCTTAAAGTCGAACGTCTCCAGGTGCGACGGCCCGCCGGACATGTACAGGAAGATCACCCGCTTGGCCCGCGGCGGGTGGTGCGGCAGCCCCGGCAGCCCGCCGGCCGCCCCGCGCCGCGGCGGGGCCGCCCCGCGGGCGAGCAACGACCCCAGCGCCGCCGCCCCCATGCCGAGCGCGGAGCGGCCGAGGAAGGCGCGGCGGGACTGGGCGATTGCGAGGTCGTGGTCTAGGTTCATC
>JAXMAW010000181.1:0-1235 GCA_046350195.1 Gemmataceae bacterium | reverse complement strand
GCCTGAGGTTTGTTGCCGTTCGGTGTGGTGTACTTCCAGAGGAACGTACACAATACCGGGATGAGCGACGCACCAATCATCCTCACGTTCGACGCGGGGACGCTTGTCCTTTCCGGTGGAGCCGATGGGACGCTTTCCGGGCTCCCCGGCGTGAAGTTCGACCCGCGTACCGGGTCGCACCGTGCCGAGGGCCGCGCCTACCGGGCCATCGTCGAGCACCTACTCAACGCCCAGATTGCCTACAAGGATGAGGCCCGCTCCTACCAAAGAACCATCTGGCCGCTGCGCACCAGCCGCGACCCGTTCCCGCACCAGCGGGAGGCGGTCGAGGCGTGGCTGCGAAACCGCAGCCAGGGCGTCGTCGTTTTGCCCACCGGTACAGGCAAGACGTTCGTCGCCGTCCTGGCGATCCACCGGGCCGAGCGCCCCACCCTCGTCGTCGCCCCGACGATCGACCTGATGTCGCAGTGGTACAGCGAGCTGCACGTCGCCTTCGACGTGCCGGTCGGCCTTCTCGGCGGCGGCTACCACGACGTCCAGCCCTTGACCGTGACGACCTACGACTCGGCCCACATCCACCTGGAGCGCTGGGGCGGCCGGTTCGGGCTGCTGATCTTCGACGAGTGCCACCACCTGCCCGGCGCCACCTACATGACCAGCGCGCTGGGCGCGATCGCGCCGTACCGGCTCGGGCTGACCGCCACCCCGGAGCGAACCGACGGCCAGGAGTCGCTGCTGGACGCGCTGATCGGCCCCATCGTCTACCGCCGCGAGATCAAGGAGCTGCGCGGCGACTTCCTGGCCGACTACCGCACCGAGCGGCTCTACGTCGAGCTGACCGAGGAGCAGGCGGCCGCCTACCAGCAGGCCCGCGAGCACTACCGGCAATTCTGCTCGCAAAAGGGCATCAGCATGGCCAGCCCGGCCGGCTGGTCGCGATTCATCCAGGAGACCAGCCGCTCCCGCGAGGGCCGCGCCGCCTTCCAGGCCTACCAGGAGCAGCGGCGGCTGGCCCTGGCCGCCCCGGCCAAGCTCCAGCTGCTGGAGCGGCTGCTGCACAAGCACCGCCAGGACCGCGTGCTGATCTTCACCTACGACAACGCCACCGTCTACCAGATCGCCCGGCGGCACCTGGTCCCGGCGATCACCCACCAGACGAAGACGAAGGAGCGGAAGAGGGTCCTCGACGGCTTCCACTCCGGCGAGTACTCGGTCGTCGTCACCAGCCGGGTTCT
>JAXMAW010000180.1:0-1263 GCA_046350195.1 Gemmataceae bacterium | reverse complement strand
GAAGGTCAGGACCAGTTCGTCGCGGCCCTCCCCCTTGCGCCACTCGACGGTTTCCCGGAGGGCGCGCGTCTGGGGGTCGTTGAGCTTGGCGATCCGCCCGGCCAGCGCCGGGTGGGCCTTGCCCAGGGCGGCGGTCAGCCGGCACCGAAAGGCGTCGAGGTCGGCCGCCGCGGCGACGTCGCGCAGCGCCTCGACGACCGCGCGGTACTCGTCGTGGCTAAGGCACAGGTGCTCCCGCATGTAGACTCCGCATTCCTAGAGGCGAGGCTCATTCATACCATCGCCAAATCCGGTGCCAGGCGGACAGCGGCGGGCCGCTCCCGCTACAACAGGCTTCGCCCCCCACCGGACCAGGAGCCCCGCCATGTGCCTTCTCCTCCCGCTGCTCGTGACCCTGGCCCCCGCCGCGGGCGGGCCGGCCAAGCCTGCCGTGCTCGGCCACGCGATGGTCTACCACCAGCCCGGCCGGTTCGGCGGCTGGCCGGCCAACCACGGGATCTGGTCGTGGGGTGACGAGATCCTCGTCGGCTTCAGTGCCGGGTACTACAAGGACCTCGGCCCCGACCGCCACGCCATCGACCGCGGCCGGCCGGAGCGGCACCTGTTGGCCCGCAGCCTCGACGGCGGCAAGACCTGGTCGGTCGAGGACCCGTCGAAGAAGGGCGTGCTCATCCCCACGGGGAAAATGTTGCACGGCGTCACCCCGGAGGGGCAGAAGGAAAGGCCCTGGCGCGACTGCGAGGGCGGCATCGACTTCACCCACCCCGACTTCGCGATGACCGTCCGCATGACCGACGCCCACGCCGGGCCGGCCCGGTTCTACTACTCGACCAACCGCGGCCGCGACTGGGAGGGGCCGTTCCGGCTGCCGTCGTTCGGCCAGAAGGGCATCGCCGCCCGCACCGACTACGTCGTCAACGGCAAGCACGACTGCACCCTGTTCTTGACCGCCTCGAAGCCGAGCGGCCGCGAGGGCCGGCCGCTGTGCGTCCGCACCACCGACGGCGGGAAGACGTGGAAGTTCGTCTCGTGGATCGGCGACGAGCCGAAGGGCTACGCCATCATGCCCTCGACGGTGCGGCTGGGGCCGAAGGAGCTGCTGACGGCGATCCGCTGCCGCGACGACCGCGGCTGGATCGAGACGTACCGCTCGACCGACGACGGCCAATCGTGGACGCTCGACACCGTGCCTTGCCCGAACCTCGGGACGGGAAATCCCGCGAGCATGCTCCGCCTGGCCGACGGCCGCGTCTGCCTGACCTA
>JAXMAW010000179.1:0-1313 GCA_046350195.1 Gemmataceae bacterium | reverse complement strand
TTGTACTGGAAGTAGTTGTCCCAGCGGTAATCCAGCCGCTCCAGCGCCTTCTCCAGGCCGACGGCCCGGTAGCGGGTGCCCGACTTCGACACGACCTGGAGGCGCTCCAGCTTGGCCAGGGCGTCCTCGATCTCGAAGTCCACCTTCATGCCGAGCTTGCCTTCCAATTCCAGCTCGACGTAGTCGTCGAGCTGCCCCTTCTCCCAGCCCTCCGGCGGGGCGTACTTCCACAGGTAGTAGTAGGCGAGAATGGTCTCGCGGCACTCCTGCTCCTCGGCCTCGTCGAGGACCTGCGTGATGACGCCGAGGTCGTTGTCGAGGCTCTGGTAGTACAGGCTCTCGGCGAGCCTCTTGGCATACTGCTGCTTGGTCACCTGGTAGCTGTAGAACTGCTTGTAGCCGTAGCCGAACAGCACGAAGAACGGGGCGAACAGGGCGTACTCGACGGCGGAGACGGCGAACGTCGCCGCCGCCGCGAACAGGCTGTAGACCGCGATCACCAGCTTGGCGCCCAGGCTGTACAGGCCGTAGCCGATCGTGCCGACCGCCGACCCGCCGAGCTTGAACTTTTGCCACAGCGGCATCTGCATGAGGGTGCCCGGCAGGGTCATCTCCAGGTCGAGCTTGGGGATGTCCTTGAACATCTTGGCGAACACGTCGTCGGTGTCGATCGTCGGCGGGATGCGCTTGCTCTTGCGGAGCTTGACCAGGAGGACGAGCCGGCGGTAGGTGTCCACCTCCTTGCTGATCTCCCGCCAGAAGAACAGCCAGTGCCGCTTCGTCCGGGTGGTCTTCCCCTCGGAGCGGGTGAACACCTCGATCCGCTCGAACACCTTCCAATCGACGTACATGTTGACGCCCCAGTCGCTGGCGCCGCCCTCGACGGCGGCCTCGACGTCCTGGCGGGTGAGGCGCTTGAAGTTCGCCTTCTCCATGAGCCTGGTGAACTCGTCGAACAGCGCCTCCATCCGCGCGGGGCGCTGCTCGGGGGGCAGCGGGGTGAGCGGCCTGGTGACCGCGTCGGGGTCGAACGGGGCGTAGAGGTCCTTGATCCTCTCCAACGTTTCCAGGTACTCGAAGTGCCAGACGGCGCTGACCAGCCGGCAGAACTGGCGGAAGCCGTCGCGCTCGTTCGCCCCGAGCCGCTGGTCGCGGCAGAGCAGCTCGACGAGGTCGCTCTTGCGCAGCGGGATGTAGTGCTCGCGGTCGGCGTACTCCGCCATGGGGGAGGCCTCCTTCATCTTCTTTCTTAGCCCGAAGCCCCCGACCAGGAACCGCCCGCTCCCGTGTGTTGTTCTACAGCCGCCCCTCGG
>JAXMAW010000178.1:0-1366 GCA_046350195.1 Gemmataceae bacterium | reverse complement strand
AAGCGGACGCAGCACCTGTTCACCGACCTGCTGGTCATCGGCGGCGGCATCGCCGGTCTCCGCGCCGCGCTGGCCGCCCCGGCCGACACCCGCGTCCTCGTTGTCACCAAGGACAAGGTCAAGGAGAGCAACAGCACCTACGCCCAGGGCGGCATCGCCGCGGTTCGCTCGCCGGAAGACCGGTTTGAGAACCACATCGAGGACACGCTAATTGCCGGCGCCGGGCTGTGCGACCGGGCCGTCGTGGATGTCGTCGTCCGCGAGGCGCCGGACCAGATCGACGACCTCATCCGCTACGGGGCGAAGTTTGACGCCGACCTGGGAATGGAGGGCGGCCACAGCGCCGCCCGCATCGTTCACGCGCTGGGGGATTCGACCGGCTTCGAGGTGATGCGGGCCATCATCGCCAAGGCGAGGAACGCCCCCAATATCACCATCTGGGACCGCACGTTCACCCTCGACCTGCTCAATGAGCAGGGCGCCTGCGTCGGGGCGCACGTCGCCCGCCCGAGCAAGGAGAATCTGCTCGTTTGGGCCAAGCAGACAGTCCTCGCCGCCGGCGGCACCGGCATGACCTTCCGCGAGACGACCAACCCTCCCGTGGCGACCGGCGACGGCATGGCGGCGGCGTACCGCGCCGGGGCCGAGTTGCGCGACATGGAGTTCATGCAGTTCCACCCCACCGTTCTCTACGTCGCCGGCTCCAGCCGCTACCTCATCAGCGAGGCGGTCCGCGGCGCCGGGGCGTACCTGCGTGACAAGGACGGCCACCGGTTCATGCCCGACGTCGATGGCCGGGCCGAACTGGCAACCCGTGACGTCGTCGCCCAGGCGATCGTCCGCACGATGGAGCGCACCCAGCACCCGTGCGTCTACCTCGACCTGTCGCACCTCGACCCGGCCGCGGTGCGCGGCCACTTCCCCGGCATCGACCGCGTCTGCCGTGAGTTCGGCCTCGACATCACCCGCGACGCGATCCCGGTGCGGCCGGGGGCGCACTACATGATCGGCGGCGTCCGCGTCGATGACCACGGCCGCACGACGCTGGCCAACCTCTGGGCCGCCGGCGAGGTCACCTCGTCGGGCCTGCACGGGGCGAACCGACTGGCGTCGAACAGCCTGCTGGAGGGCCTGGCCTTCGGCTCTCTGTGCGGGCGGCTTGCTGCCGAGGCCGCCGCCGCGACGCCGGACAGCTTCGTCGTGCCGAAGATCGAGGGGGCCTTCGAGCCGGAGACGGAGGGGCCGCGCCTCGACGTCGGCGACCTGACCAGCTCATTGCGCTCGCTCATGATGCGCAACATGGGCGTGGTCCGTAACCGGCAGGGGCTGCGCGAGGCGGAGAAACAGGTGGCGTTCTGGTGCCGCT
>JAXMAW010000177.1:0-1379 GCA_046350195.1 Gemmataceae bacterium | reverse complement strand
TGGCGCAGCCGCAGGACCCGCTGCGGCTCGCCTTCAAGCTCGGCTCGATGCTGAGCCTGGAGATCGCCAAGGAGCAGGCCCTGCTGGAGGCGACGTCGCGCCACGAGGCGCTGCGGCTGCTCCAGGAATATTTGGCCCACGAGGTGCAGGTGCTGGAGGTGCGGCGGCAGATCTCCAGCAAGGTCGAGACGGAGATGACCAAGCAGCAGCGTGACTACATGCTGCGGCAGCAGATGAGCGCCATCCAGCAGGAGCTGGGCGAGAAGACGCCCGAGAAGGCCGAGGTGGACGAGCTGCGGCGGCGGCTGGCCGAGGCCGACCTGCCCGACGAGGTCCGCAAGGAGGCCGAGCGCGAGCTGACGCGGCTGGAGCGGCTGCCGCCGGCGGCGCCGGACCACCAGGTCATCCGCTCCTACCTGGAGCTAGTGCTGGAGCTGCCGTGGAAGAAGGCGACGACCGACGTCATCGACCTGAAGAAGACGAAAGAGATCCTCGACGAGGATCATTACGGGCTGGAGGAGATCAAGGAGCGCATCCTCGAAGACCTGGCGGTGCTGAAGCTGAACCCGGGGGCGAAGGCGCCGATCCTGTGCCTGGTCGGCCCGCCGGGCGTCGGCAAGACGTCGTTGGGCCAGTCGATCGCAAGGGCGATGGGCCGCAAGTTCGAGCGGTTCAGCCTCGGCGGGCTGCACGACGAGGCGGAGCTGCGCGGCCACCGGCGGACGTACATCGGCGCCATGCCGGGCCGGCTGTTGCAGGCGCTGCGGCGGGCCGGCGTCAACAACCCGGTGCTGATGCTCGACGAGATCGACAAGCTCGGCCGCGACTTCCGCGGCGACCCGTCCAGCGCGCTTCTGGAGGTGCTCGACCCGGCGCAGAACGGCACGTTCCGCGACAACTACCTCGACCTGCCGTTCGACCTGTCGAAGGTGTTCTTCATCATGACGGCCAACAGCCTCGACCCGATCCCGCGGCCGCTGCTGGACCGGATGGAGGTCATCCGCCTGTCCGGCTACAGCGAGGAGGAGAAGGTCCAGATTGCCACCCGCTATCTGGTGCCGCGGCAGCTGAAGCACGCCGGGCTGACGCCGGATCAGCTGTCGTTCACCCCGGAGGCGATCCGGCACATGATCGGCCGGTACACCCGGGAGGCCGGGGTGCGCGAGCTGGAGCGCACCATCGGCGGGGTGGCGCGGAAGGTGGCGCGGCGTTTCGCCGAGGGGCACACCGAGCCGGTGACCGTAGGCGTCGCCTCGCTGGGCGAGCTGCTGGGCCGCGAGCGGGTTCGGCCGGAGCAGTCGCGCAAGGCGCTGCCGGCGGGGGTGTCCACCGGCCTGGCGTGGACCGAGGCCGGCGGCGACGTGCTGTACGTCGAGGCG
>JAXMAW010000176.1:0-1390 GCA_046350195.1 Gemmataceae bacterium | reverse complement strand
CAGGAACTGTTGAAAGGCTACGATCCCATTGGGGGCATCGAGGCCGGTCGCCACCGGCTTTGCCTTCCCGTCCTGGATGAGGACCACGCTGCCGGCGCCGGCCTTGTCGAGTTCACCGACCAAGGTGACGTAGACCTTCCCGTCGAGGCCGACGGCCACAGCCGTCGGGTGCTTCAGCCCCGTGACCATCGGCTTCAGTGGCGTGTTCTTCCCCGCCAGGGTCGGGCCTGTGGGCTTGTCGTCGGCGAACGAGAACAGCGAGACGGGGAGCAGAATCGCGGCGAGCGGCGCGAGCCTCGGCATGGACGGCATTCCTTTCGGCGGTGTGAAGGGGCGAGGTAGTTCTATGGGGCGGGCCGGGGCCTTGGCCCGCTCGGCGAATTTGTGGACAAGATCCGGGCCCGGCCGACGAATTAGGCTGAGAACCGATCGCCTTCACCCCTGGCAGGGCCCTTCCCCATGATCTGCTGCTCCGGGCCGCTCGGACTGCTGCGCTCGCTGGTCTGCCTGTCGCTGCTCGGCTTCGCGGTGACCGTCCTGATCGGCCCCGCCGTTGCCGTCGCCGGCACCCTGTTGCCGTTCGCCCTCATCGGCGGCCTCGTCTGGGGCGGCTATCGGGGCAGCCGTGTCCTCGTGCGGCGGCTGCGGACCGGCCGCCGGGTGCGCTTGGTCATCGACGAGCCACCCCCCGCCGCTCCCGAGCCGGCGCCCGTCGCCTTTTCCCCTCCCGTGGAGGAGCGGCCCGCCCCCCGCGCTCCGGGCCGGATGCGCTCGCTGCTGCGGGCCGCGATGCACGTCGCCGTCGAGGTGGGTTGCGGTGCGGCCGTCGGCGCCGCCCTGGGGGTGCTGGTGGACTGGCAGAACGGCGCCGGCCCGGAGCACGTGCTGCTCGGGGCCGCCATCGGCGCGGTGGTCGGCTTCGTCGTCGGCGGGTCGCGGCCCGGCGACGCGGCGGAGAAGGTCGAAGAGGAGAGTGGCGCCGCCTCCCAGGCGGCGTGACGCTCAGGCCTTCGCCGCCTCGTGGGTGCAGGTCACCGTCGTCGTGATGCCGCCGCGCGGCGTGAACGCCCCGGTGACCTGGCAGCGCGTCGGCCGGCACGCCGTGACGAAGTCGTCCAGCAGCCGGTTGGTCACCGCCTCGTAGAAGATGCCCTCGTTGCGGAACCGCTGCAGGTACAGCTTCAGCGCCTTCAGCTCGACGCACAGCGCCGCGGGGGTGTAGGTGAACGTGATCGTGCCGAAGTCCGGCTGCCCGGTGACGGGGCAGAGGCTGGTGAACTCGGGGCAGACGATCTCGATGGTGTAGTCCCGGCCCGGGTTCGGGTTGGGGAACGTCTCCAGCTGCTCGGCCGACGGGGCCACGCTCGCGGTCACGGGCCGGTTCTCCTCA
>JAXMAW010000175.1:0-1404 GCA_046350195.1 Gemmataceae bacterium | reverse complement strand
GCGCTGCCCTTCAGCCGCGACGTCAGCCGCACGTCCGACACCTCCGGCAGCTTGCCCTTGAGGTACTCGAGCAGCCTGGCGAACTTCTCCTTCACGCCCACCTCGACGCCGTCGGCGGCCTCGGCGCGGTCCACCGCCTTGAAGCTCTTGCCCTTGTAGCTGAGGCTCGGCAGCACGAACTCGTCCACCGGGTCGGTCAGCAGTAGCACGTCGGCGCCCCTGTCGCGGTACGCCTCCAGGTACGGCGAGTTCTCCAACTGCTCGCGCGTCTCGCCGGCGAGGTAGTGGATCTCCTTCTGCTCCGCCGGCATCGCCTCGACGACCTTGGCCAGCGTCGTGTACTGCCCCGCCGGCGTGTTCATCGACTCGTACAGGAACAGGTCGGCGACGCGCTCGCGGTTGGCCCAATCGACCCGAGGCCCCTCCTTCAGGATCGAGCCGAACTCCTTGAAGAACTGGACGTACCTGTCGTACTCGTCGCCCTTCATATCCTCCAGCGCCTTGAGCACGCTGCGCGTGACGCTGTTCTTGATCTGCTCCAAAAGTGGGTTCGATTGGAGCAGCTCGCGCGAGATGTTCAGCGGCAGGTCGGACGAATCGACGACACCCTTGACGAAGCGGAGGTAGGGCGGGATCAGCGCCTGGCAGTGGTCCATGATGAGGACGCGCTGGATGTACAGCTTCATCCCCCAGTCGTAGTCGCCGCCCGTCTGCATCTCGAACGGCTTCTCGGCGGGCAGGTACGCCAGGACGCGGAACTCCTGGGCGCCCTCGGCGGTGTAGTGGACCCACCTCGCCGGGTCGCGGAAGTCGTGGGCGATCTGCTTGTAGAACGCCTTGTACTCCTCGTCGGTGTTCTCCGACTTGGCCCGCAGCCAGATCGCCTTGCGGGCGTTGACCACCTCCTCTTCCGAGACCTTCTTCCCGTCCGCCTCCCTCTCCACGTCCATGACGACGGGGTGCTCGATGAAGTCGGAAAACTTCTTGATGATCCCCCGCAGCCGGTACGGCTCCAGGAACTCCTTTTCCTCCGCCTTCAGGTGCAGAATCACGTCGGTGCCGCGCGTCGGCTTCTCGTAGGGCTCGACGGAGAACTCGCCCTGGCCGTCGGACTCCCAGCGGACGCCGTCCTTCGGGTCGCCGGCCGGCCGCGACAGGACCGTGACGCGGTCGGCGACCATGAACGCCGAGTAGAAGCCGACGCCGAACTGGCCGATCAGCTCCGGCCTCGCTTGCACCTCCTTGCTCTTGAGCGCTTCGAGGTAGGCGCGGGTGCCGGACCGGGCGATGGTGCCGAGGTTCTCGACGGCACTCTCGCGCGACAGGCCGACGCCGTTGTCGGAGACGGTGAGCGAGCCGGCGTCCTTGTCCACGGTGACCTTGATCTTCCAGTCCTTGTTGCCC
>JAXMAW010000174.1:0-1447 GCA_046350195.1 Gemmataceae bacterium | reverse complement strand
AGGTGCTGGAGGCGACCGACGTCATCAAGGAGGAGTACGTCAAGGACGTCAGCCAGGGCCAGATGGTCGCCTCGGCCGTCCGCGGGCTGTACGACTTCCTGGAGGAGAAGGTCCCCGCCCAGATCGACGCCCGGGTGAAGAAGGCCAAGACGATGCGGCTGTTCGACCTGCGCGAGCTGCTGGCCGACGCCCGCATGCACCTGGGCAAGCGCGAGGACCTGGACAACCTCAAGGACCTGACGATCACGCTGCAGCGGATGCTGCACAAGCTCGACCCGCACACGACCTACATCGACCCGGAGACGAAGAAGAAGTTCGACGACGACATCAACGGCAACTTCACCGGCATCGGCATCCAGATCCGCAAGGACGCCGTCAGCAACGCCCTGCTGGTCGTCACGCCGATCAAGGGCAGCCCGGCGTACCACGCCGGCCTGCAAGCCGGCGACCTGGTGACGCGAGTCATCCGCGAGTTCGACAGCGACGGCAACCCGGTGAACCCGCCGGAGGTCATCGACACCACCAAGATCACGCTCAACGCGGCGGTGAAGAAGATCCTCGGCCTGCCCAACACCAAGGTGAAGATCGAGGTCGTCCGCGGCAAGGACAAGCCGTTCCAGATCGAGATCACCCGCGGCCGGGTCGAGCTGGAGTCGGTGCACGGGTTCAAGCGGAAGGCCAACGACGACTGGGACTACCTGATCGACCCGAAGCTGAAGATCGCGTACCTGCGGCTGTCGAGCTTCGCGCGGAACAGCTACCGCGACATGGAGAACGTGATGGCCGACCTGAAGGCGCAGGGGGTCAAGGGCGTGGTGCTCGACCTGCGCTTCAACCCGGGCGGCCTGCTCGACGTGGCCATCAAGGTCAGCGACCTGTTCATCGACGACGGCCTGATCGTCAGCATCCGCCCGCGCGGCGGGGCGACCCGGGAGACGCGGTTCAACGGCCGGCACAACAACAGCCTGCTCGACTTCCCGATGGTCTGCCTGGTCAACGGCTACAGCGCCTCCGGCAGCGAGATCGTCTCGGCGGCCTTGCAGGACCATAACCGGGCGATCGTCATCGGCGAGCGGAGCTACGGCAAGGGCAGCGTCCAGAACATCAAGGACTTCGACGTCGTCGATTACAAGTCCGGCGAGTCGAAGCGCGGCGAGATCAAGCTGACGACCGCGACGTTCTGGCGGCCCAACGGCAAGAACCTGAACAAGGCCTCGACCGGCGGCAAGGACGAGGAGGAGTGGGGCGTGATGCCCGACAAGGTCATCAAGCTCACCGCCAAGGAGCGGCGCGACCTGGCCGAGGCCCAGCGCGACAGTGAGACGATCCAGCCGCCGGCGAAGAAGGCCGCCGCGACGGCAAAGGAGTTCAAGGACCGCCAGCTCGACGCGGCCCTGGAGTACCTCCGCGGTCAGATCAAGACCGTCAGCCGTGACGGCGGCTCCAA
>JAXMAW010000173.1:0-1449 GCA_046350195.1 Gemmataceae bacterium | reverse complement strand
CTCGTCTCTTCACTTTGAGATGAGTGGGACCTCGTTTCTCCTCGATACCGTCGGGGGAAAGGAAGGGCCATGGACTTTCGCAACGTCTTCTTCGGCGGGGCCGCCCTCGGCATCCTCGCCGCCTGCTGGGAGCACGTCAAGGGCTTCGGCTGGCGGATCGCCGGCATGTTGATCCGCCGCGTCGAGATCCCCAGCGAGGCCGCCCACCAGGCGCTGATCGCCTACCTGGTCAAGAGCTACAAGCGGTACCGCAACTACGACAGCATGTACGGCGCCGACTTCGAGCACCACCGCGACGGCCGCTACGGCCTGGTGCCGTACGAGCAGTTCGGCAACCGCAGCCTGGTGTTCTGGAACGGCTGGTGGCCGTTCTTCTTCGCCAACTCGCTGGAGCGCAAGACGAAGGGCACCCAGCCGTCCGGCGACAGCTCCGGCGGGGCGACCAAGATCTACTCGACCGTGACGTTCCTGCGCGGCACGCTCGACTTCGAGGACCTGATGCGCAAGGCGTGCCACGAGTCGAACCGGCTGACGTGGGAGGTGAACTCGGCGGAGGAGCAGGCGAAGAACCGGTTCGTCATCCACCACGTCCCGCCGCGGAAGGAGCAGGAGGACGACTGGGACACCGGCGCCAACGGGCTGCCGTGGTACCGGCAGCACTACTACCGGCTGCTCAGCCACTCCCCGGACGAGCTGGGCAAGGCGCCGCTGCACAACGGCCGGGCGCTGGACAACCTGATCTTCCCCGAGCGGGTCAAGAAGCTGATCCGCGAGATCGAGCTGTGGCGGAGCCACCGCGACTGGTACCGCGACCGGGCCATCCCGTGGAAGCGCGGCTGGCTGCTGTACGGCCCGCCGGGCACCGGCAAGACGGCGCTGGCCCGCGCCTTCGCCGAGGACCTGAACATGCCCATCTACGTCTTCAACCTGGCGCAGATGAGCAACCACGAGCTGATGAAGGCGTGGACCGACATGCAGGTCAACGTGCCGTGCATCGCCCTGATCGAGGACATCGACAACGTCTTCCACGGCCGCGAGAACGTGGCGAGGAAGAACAGCCCGATGCCGTTCCTGTTCCCTCGCCGCAACGACGACGACAACGGCAAGGGTGGCGACCCGATGCCGACGCCGTTGACGTTCGACTGCCTGCTGAACTGCCTCGACGGGGTGGAGCGCAGCGACGGGATCTTCACGGTCATCACGACGAACGACCTGGCGAAGATCGACCCGGCGCTGGGCCAGCCGCGCAAGCTGCCGGACGGGACGATGGAGTTCATCTCCACCCGCCCCGGCCGGATCGACAAGGCGGTCGAGCTGACCTACATGGAGCCGGCCGACAAGAAGCGGATGGCGCGGCGCATCCTCGGCGAGTACCCGGAGGAGTACGCCAAGGTGCTCGAGTTCGTGGACAAGTTCCCGGACTTGCAGGAGACGCCGGCGCAGTTCCAG
>JAXMAW010000172.1:0-1499 GCA_046350195.1 Gemmataceae bacterium | reverse complement strand
TTCGCGCTTCCGCCAGCGCCGCTACGGGGCGCCGGCGGGCGACCGGCCCGGCGAGCAGTTCGTCATCTTCGCCCAGAACCACGACCAGGTCGGCAACCGCCCGCGAGGCGACCGGCTCCGCGCGACGGTGGACCTCGACACGCTGAAGCTCGTCGCCGGGCTGCTGCTGACGGCGCCTTACGTCCCGATGCTGTTCATGGGGGAGGAGTACGGCGAGACGGCCCCGTTCCCGTTCTTCGTCCACCACTCCGACGGCGGCCTGATCGACCGCATCCGCCGCGGCCGCAGGGGCGAGTTCGCCGCGTTCGGCATGACCGCCGAGCCGCTCGACCCCGCCGCCGAGGACACCTTCCGCCGGGCCAGGTTGAACGTCGAGCAGGCCAACCACGGGCGCGGCAAGGAACTGGCCGACTGGCACCGCGAACTGCTCCGGCTGCGGCGCGAGCTGGCGGCGCTGGCGAGCCTGGACCGGCAGCGGACGGAGGTGACCTGCCGCGAAGGGGAGCAGCTGTTGCTGGTGCGGCGGTGGGCCGGACGCGAGGCGGTGCAGATCGTGCTGCACTTCGGCCGGGAGGCCGCGACGCGACGTGTGCCGTTCGGCGACGGGGCGTGGCGCAAGCTGCTCGACTCCAGCGCCGCGGGCGGGCCCCCGTCGGAGGTGCCCGGCCCGCGGGAGATCGACCTGCCGCTGGCGCCGCGGTCGTTCCTGCTGTACCACGCGGGATGACCCGGCTCTTGACAACCCGGTCGGCAGCAAATGAAGGAAAGGACCATGAGCGACAGAGCGGAAGAGCAACGGCAACTGGTGCTGGACCAGTTCACCAAGCAGGCGGAGCCGTTCGCGGCCATGCCGGCCCACTCCGACGCCGACATCGCCCGGCTCATCGTGGAGGCGACCCGCGTCGGCCCCGCCTCCCGGGTGCTGGACGTCGCCTGCGGCCCGGGGCTGGTCGCCCTCCGGCTGGCCGAGGCCGCCGGGCACGTCACCGGGCTGGACCTGACCCCGGCCATGCTGGACAAGGCCAAAGAGTTGCAGCGCGGCCGCGGCCTGGCGAACCTGTCGTGGGAGCTGGGGCGAGCGGACGCCCTGCCGTACCCCGACGCGGCGTTCGACGCCGTCGTCACCCGCTTCTCCTTCCACCACCTGCTCTGTCCCGCCGAGGCGTTGGCCGAGATGGTCCGGGCCTGCCGCCCCGGGGGCCGTGTCGTGGTGTGCGACGTCTACACGACGAGCCCGGCCCAGGCGGCCGAGTACGACCGCCTGGAGCGGCTCCGCGACCCCTCGCACGTCCGGGCCCTCCTGGTGGGCGAGCTGCGCGCCCTGCTGATAGCCTGCGGGCTGACGGAGATCAGCGAGCAGTTCGCCCGGTTGCCGATGGGGCTGGAGCTGCTGCTGGCGGCTTCGTTCCCGGTCCCAGGAGGGGCGGACGAGGTGCGCCGGACGTTCGCCGCCGACCTGGGGAGCGACTCGCTGGGCCTGGGTGTCCGCGAGGAGGGCG
>JAXMAW010000171.1:0-1606 GCA_046350195.1 Gemmataceae bacterium | reverse complement strand
GGCTGGGGCGGGGCTTGCTGACGAGCTCGGCGTCGGGGTGGGACGAAGTCTTCGCGCGGCTGTGATTCGGCTCACCGCTCGCGCACCAGCTTCCAGACGTCGCTTTCCATGTTGTTGCCGGCGACCACCCACAGCGCGTCTTCGTGGACGAAGACGCTGGCCGCGTGCCGCGGCTTCCAGGGCGTCTTCGGCAGCTCGTGCCAGCGGACGCCGTTGTCGGAGTGCCAGACGTCGTTGCGGTTGCCGCCGGTGGGGTGGTAGCCTTCCAGCACCCAGAGCCGGCCGTCCCACACGGCGACCTCGTGGTACATGCGCGGGTGCCACGGCGCCTTCTCGACGTGCCTCGTCCAGCTGACGCCGTCGGCGCTGGACCAAACGTCGTTGTAGGCGTCCCGCCACGGCCGCTTTGGTGTGTCGTAGGTGCCGCCGCCCAGCACCCAGATCCGGTCCTTGAACACCGCCGCCCCGCCGATCATGCCCCGCGCCGACCAGAACGGCTCTTTCGGTTTGACCCGCTCCCAGTTCACGCCGTCGGGGGAGGACCACACGTCGCGGTGGAACACCTCCTTTTCGGCCGCGAACTGCGGAACCGTCTGCCCGCCCATCACCCAGAGCTTGCCTCGGAAGGCGACCGTGTAGTGCAGGGCGCGCGGGCCCCACGGCACCTTGGCGGTGACGAGCTTCCACGCCTTGCCGTCGTCACTGCTCCAGACGTCGTTGTGGTAGTGCCCCTGGTTGACGTCGCCGCCGACGATCCACATCCGGCCGCCGAGGACGGCGTAGCCCGCCGTGTGCCGGCCCTCCCAGTCGCGGGTCGGGTCGAAGGTGCGGTCGAGGAAGGTGTTCGGCTTGACGAGCGTCCATCCCGCCCCGTCCCGGGAGCGCCACACCTCGTTGTTGCAGATGCGGGGGAAGCGCTTCTTGTCGCCGGGGTTCCACCCGCCGATCAGAAACATCTGGCCCTGGAACGTCAGCGCCCCCGCCCCGTCGCGTGGGGCGAACGCCGCCTTCTTTGTCACCTCGACCCAGCGGTATGCCCGCTTCGATGACGGCTTCTCCTGGCCGCTCGCCGTGAGGGCAGGGATCAACACCAGCCAGGCCCAACGCATGATGCACCCTCAGTTCTGCCGCCAGCGGCGCAGCTGCTCCTCGTCCAGCTCAACTCCCAGCCCCGGGCCGTCGGGGCACAGGGCGAACTCCGGGCCGAGCGTCAACGGCTCCTTCAACAGGTCGGCCTCGTGGTACAGCGGCCCGATGGCGTCGGCGGGGTAGACCTCGCTGAGCAGGTTCGGCATCGCCACGGCGACGTGCAGCATCGCGGCGGTGCCGACGCCCAACTCCAGGTTGCTGCCCAGCGCGCACGCCATCCCCGAGGCCCTGGCGACGTGGCCGATCTCCATCGTCGCGGCGATCCCGCCGTGCTTGCCGGGGTAGACGCTGAGGACGTCGGCCGCCCCGTGCGACGCCAACTGCCAGGCGTCGGTCAGCGTGAAGACGCTCTCGTCGGCCATGACGGGGATCGCCGTCTCCCGCCGCAGCCACGCCAGGGCGGCCGGGTCGCCCGGCGCGATCGGCTGCTCGTCGAACAGCAGGTCGTACTCTTGCA
>JAXMAW010000170.1:0-1617 GCA_046350195.1 Gemmataceae bacterium | reverse complement strand
CTTCCTCTCACCGCACCTTCAGCACCAGCAGGGTGCGGTCGTCGTGGGCCGGCTGGCCGGCCGTGAAGTCGTCCAGGGCGTCGAGCACGGCCCGCAGGATGTCGGACGCGCCGACGGAGCAGTTCTCCAGCACCTTGTCCAGCCGGGCCAGCCCGAACATCTTGCCCCGCGCGTCGTGCGCCTCGGTGATGCCGTCGGTGTAGAGCACCAGCTGGTCGCCCGGCTTTAGCTGGTGCGTCGCCGAGCCGTAGGCCTCCCCGGGCGCGATGCCCAGGGGCATGCCGCCGGCCTCGTCCAGCAGCGCTAGCGTACCGTCCTGGCACCGCTTGAGTCGAGGCGGGTTGTGCCCGGCCGAGGAGTAGGTCAGCTCCCGCGTCCTGGGGTCGTAGATGGCGTGGAAGGCGGTGACGAAGCTGTCGGTCTTCGACGTGTGCAGGCGGTGCAGCTCGCGGTTGAGGTGGTCGAGCAGCCGCCCGGGGCGGTCGAACCCGCCGGTGTAGGTGTGGGCCAGGGCGTGGGTGACGGCCATGACGACCGCCGCCGGCGTGCCGTGCCCGGACACGTCGGCGATCAGCATCCCCCAGCGGCCGTCGGGCAGCGGGAAGAAGTCGTAGTAGTCGCCGCCGGCCTGCCGCGACGTCTGGTAGTGGGCCGCCACGCTCAAGGTCGGGATGCACGGGGTGTGGGTCGGCAGCAGCGACCGCTGGATGCCGGCGACGACGCGCAGCTCCTGCTCGACCTCGGAGTAGGCCTCCTTGACCTGCTCGGCCAGCACCAGGTTGTGCGCCGCCCGGCCGTAGAGGTTGCTCAGCCAGACCAGCTGCGGGAACTCCTTGGCCGAGAACGCCCCGGGGTCCTGGCGCAGCAGGACCACCATGTTCAACCCCTCGCCGTGGTCGTACAGCGGGACGGCGGCCACCGACCGCATGCCGTCGAGGTACTCGAACGCCGGGTCGTTGGTCGCGACGGCGAAGTCGCCGTACAGCCGCGGCTCGTTGCCGTAGAGCAGCTCGGCGAAGACGCCTCCTTCCAGGAGTGGTAAACGCTCCCTCTCCTTCCAGGGGTTGATCTCCTCCCGCCAGCCGCTGTAGCGGGTGACGCGGAACGCCGGGGCGTGCAGGTCGCGGCGGCTGAGCGAGACGGACCCGTCCACGGGCAGCACCTCGCGCATCCGGCGGGAGTAGGCCTGGCGCATCTCCTGCGGGTCGGTCTGGGTGGACATCTCGCGCATCATCGCCACGACGAAGTCGAGCTGCTCGTGCCAGTCCTTGATGGGGGTGGTGATCGGGCGGGGCAGCGTCATGCTCATGCTGGGGCTCCGGGGGCGCGGCGACTTTAGTCCGAACAGTCTATTGTTCGGGCCGGCCGCCCCGCGGACAAGTCTGGTTGTGCCCGCGTCGGTTACACCTGCCCCGGCGGAGCAGCCCGGAACGCGCAGGGTTACCGCTTCCCCGTCAGCCGGTACAACGCGTCCTCGGCGCGGAAGCGAACGTCGTGGTTCGGGTCGCGTCTGAGCTGGCCGAGTTGGAGCAAGATCTCCTCCGTGACGGCGGGCGGGCCGAGGAACTCCAGCGCCAGCGCCGCGGACTCGCGGACGCCGGCCAGGGGGTGTTGAAG
>JAXMAW010000169.1:0-1621 GCA_046350195.1 Gemmataceae bacterium | reverse complement strand
GAGCCCGGAAGGAGGACAACAGCCCGGGGAGCAGGCACTCGCCGGGAACGGAGCTGGTGGCCAGGATCAACTCGCCGGCCACGGGGGTGGGGACACCGCTGATCTCCTCGCGCGCCTGGCGGTGCAGGTCGAGGATGCGCTGGGTGAACTCGTGCAGGCGCCGGCCGGCCTCGGTCAGGGTGACGCGGCCACCGCGGCGGCGGAACAGCGGGGTGTCAAGCTCCCGCTCCAGGGCGGCGATGCGCTGACTGACGGCGGCCTGGGTGAGCCCCAGAGACCGGGCGGCGGCCGTGAAGCTGGACAACTCGGCGGCCCGGGCGAACGTCTCCAGGTGTGGCAACTGGTCGGCCGGCATGGGGCCTGCTTCCTGGGGCGCGGGGCGGACGCGGGTCGCCAGGCGGCCCGCCCCGGTCATCCTCCCAAAACTTGGCGGGAGGTCAAGGTGCAAGCGCCCACCTGGCCAGAGGTGTCCGCGCCGCCGCGTCCATCGGACGCCCAGTGAGGCCCGGCTAGACGGGCTCGGTTTCCCGGCCCAGCTCTCCGAGGCAGGTCTCCAGCTCGTCCTGCCCGAACGGCTTGGCCAAGGCGAGGAGGAAGCCCTCTGGCGGGGCGTCAGCCTCGAGCCCAGCCCCGGTCATGAGCACGCAGCGGAGGCCGGGCTTGACGGCGTCGAGCCGCCGGCGCGTTTCCAGGCCGTCCGCGCCGGGCATGCGCAGGTCGATGAGGGCCGCGTCGATCTCGCCGGCGTGCTCGCGGAGGAGGCCCTCAGCCTCCGCGCACCCGCGCGCGGGAAACGCGGTGAAGCCGAGGCGGCGGAGCCACAGTGTAAGTGAGTCGAGGATGAAGGAAGCGTCCTCGACGACCAGCACGCCGGACAGACGCCGGGGGGGTGATGGCTTGGTCACGGTTGACTCCGGGGGAAGGGTCGCCAGTGACTGGGGGCTGCCACAGAGACACACCTTTTATCGCTCGCAGAAGTGGAAAGCGGACAAAGTGGGGAAAATAGGCAGACTGGCGACTGGCCCATTTCAGGCGGGGTGGAGTTCGGCGAGTCGGGGTCAACCCGACCGTCGAAAGGGCCAGGCGCGGAGGACGCTGACGAGCCGGCCCTCGGCGTTCACTTCGTAGAGGGCCGCCACCCCGTGGCCGAAGGCGATTCGCTGGTGGTCCGAACCGCGCGACTCCCCCAGTCCGCCCGGGTCCGTCCTAAGCCGGCTCCACAGGACGGCCAGCGCCGCCTCCAGGGCGACCCGGGTCGAGGCGCAACCTTCGAGCCAAGCTCCGTTCAACTCGGTGAGGGACTCGGTCGGCATGTGGACGTTAAACATCGAGGCTTCCGGGAGTGACGGGGGAAAGTGCGCCCCGCGACAAGGGACGGCCACCACTCCCCTTCATCGCCACCGGCGGACTCTGGCGGACAGGGCCGGCGGTCGGTGAGCAACGGCCCTCAGCGTGGCGGTCCCTGGCGGCCACCCTTGCGGGACGCCGCCGCCAGGCGTAGCCCCAGGCGCATGGCGCGGACCTGCCTGGCCGCGAACACGAAGTGGCTCTCGATGCCGCGGCGAGCGGCGGTCGCCGACGAGAGCGGGTGACCCGGGTCGTGCTCATCGACCCAGGCCAG
>JAXMAW010000168.1:0-1692 GCA_046350195.1 Gemmataceae bacterium | reverse complement strand
AGCGTCACGTTGGGGAAGTCCAGCCCCTTGGCGATCATCTGCGTGCCGAGCAGGATGTGGATTTCTCCCCTCCGAAATGACGCTAGCGTCCGACCGTGGCTGCCGGGCTTGCGCATCGTGTCGCTGTCCATGCGGGCCACCACCCGGCCGGGGAAGCGCTCCTGGATCTCGACCTCCAGCTTCTCGGTGCCCAGCCCCATGTAGCGCACCGCCGCCTGGCCGCACTGCGGGCAGTTGCGCTGCGGCTCCTGCTCGTAGCCGCAGTGGTGGCACAGCATCACGTCCTTGCCCTTGTGGTAGGTCAGCGCCAGGTCGCAGAAGCGGCACGCCTCGACGTGGCCGCACGTCGGGCAGTGGACGTGCGTGGCGAAGCCCCGCCGGTTCAAGAGCAGGATCACCTGCCCACCCTTCTCCAGGGCTTGCTGCATCGAGTGGACCAGTTCGTCGGACAGCGCCGACGGCCGGCCGCGCCGCTGCGGCTGGTGGCGCAGATCGACCAGGTGGACCGGCGGCAGCGGGAGGTCGAGGACGCGCTTCGGCAGCGACAGCAGGGTGTAGGCTCCGCGGGCGGCGTTGTGCCAGCTCTCCAGCGACGGCGTCGCCGAGCCGAGCAGGATCGGCACGTCTTCCAGCCTGGCCCGCATCACGGCCACGTCGCGGCCGTGGTAGCGCGGCGTCGAGTCCTGCTTGAAGCTGGTCTCGTGCTCCTCGTCGATGACGATCAGGCCGAGGTTCCGCGTCGGGGCGAAGACGGCGCTGCGGGCCCCGACGACGACCTTGACCTTGCCGTGGAAGACCCGCCGCCAGTGCGCGCCGCGGTCGGCGTCGCCGAGGTGGCTGTGCAGCACCGCCACGTCGCCGAACCGGCCGCTGAACCGCTGCACCGTCTGCGGCGTCAGGCTGATCTCCGGCACCAGGACGATCGCCTCCTTGCCCTGCTTGACCACCTCCTCGATGGCGCGCAGGTACACCTCGGTCTTGCCGCTGCCGGTGACGCCGTGCAGCAGGAACGGCCGGAAGCCGCCCGAGCACAGGCTCGGCCCCATCGCCGACCAGGCCGCGAGCTGTTCGGCGTTGAGCGTCACCGGCGGGTAGGCGGCGTGCTCCTCGGCGCTGGCGGCCTTCTCGACGCGGCGGACCACCCGGCGGAGCAGGCCGCGGTCCAGCAGCGCCTTGACCGGGGCGTCGGTCACCTTCAGCTGCCGCTTCAGCTGCCGAACCTCGACGGCCCGGCCGGCCTCGCGGAGGTACTTCAACAGCGCCAGCTGCTTGGCCGGCAGCGACACGACCGGCGACGACAGCTCCTCCTCCGGCGTCGCCTCGACGAAGGTCCGCTGCGCCGTGCCGGCCTGGTCGCGCGCCCCGGCGGGGACGACGGCCTTGAGCACCTGGCCCCAGCCGCAGAGATAATAGTCCGCCATCCACCGCGTCAGCCGCAGCACCGCGTCGGTCAGCAGCGAATCCTCGTCGAGGACGGCGACGACCTCTTTTACGCCACGCGTCGGCGGCACGTCGGTCAGGCCGACGCAGTAGCCGACCGTCGAGCGGTCGCCCCTTCCGAAGGGGACGCGGACGCGCTTGCCGACGGCGACCTGGGACGCGAGGGCTTCGCCGACGGCGTAGGTGTAGGCGTGGTCGAGCGGCCGGTCGAAGACGACCTCGGCGAACAGGCCGGCCTTCGTCGCGGGGGCC
>JAXMAW010000167.1:0-1735 GCA_046350195.1 Gemmataceae bacterium | reverse complement strand
CCCAGCGGTTGCCCGCCCACAGCTGACCGACCCGAAGCCAGCACGAGTTCTCCGGGCCGGTCTTCGGGTCGCGGTCCCAGAAGAACTTGACCTTCACCCGCCCGTACTTGTCCACGAACAGGTCGCTGCCCGGCGGGCCGACGATGACCGCCGTCTGGGCCCCCGGGATCGCCGGCCGGGGCGTGGCCCGCGGTGGGCGGAACGGGGCCGCCGCGGGGACCGCCTCGAAGCGGTTGTCGTAGAGCCGCCCGGTGGTGGTTCCGGAGAGGTAGGCCTCTTCGAGGTCGGCCCGGTGCTCGACGCGCGTCAGCAGGTAGTCGCCGTCGCCGTCACGGTGCCGGGCGAGGGTGAACCGGCCGCCGGCGAACAGGTGGCCGCAGAGGCTCTCGCCGCGGACCGCGACCGCCGTCGCGGACTCCTCCTGCATGCGGAGGCGGGCCAGTCGCTCGTTCTCCTTGAACAGGTTCTGCACGTACTCCGGCTGGTCCTGGCCGGACGTGCCGACGCCGTCGAACCGCCAGCCGTAGCCGCCGGGGTGCTCGTAGACCTCCGAGCGATGCCTGGGGTCGATGTCCAGGGTGTGGGTCACCTGGCCGACGCGGACCTGGTCCGGGACGCGGGCCCGAGCGTCGAGGGTGCTGTCGGGCACCTGGAAGCAGTGGTCGCGCAGCAAGTACTTCGTCGGCCGAAGCGACTGCCTCTTGCGCCAGGCCGTCACCCGGCCCTCGGGCCGCCGCCCGCCGACGGCGGCGTCGAAGATCAGGGGGTTACCCAGGTCGGGGTGGGCGTCGCCGCTGTCGGCCAGCACGAGCGTGTGCCGGGACTCCTCGTGGCGGAAGTAGAAGCAGATGCCTTCCTCCTCCAACAGCCGGCGGACGAAGTCCAGGTCGGTCTCCCGGTACTGCACGCAGTAGTCGCGCGCCGGGTACGCCCCGGCCAGGCGCGGCTCGACGTCGAGCCGCCACTCGTCCTTGAGGATCGGCAGGACGATGTCGGGCACCTAGAGGTCCTGGAAGACGCGGCTCTGCTTGCGATGGCCGAGCAGCCACATGGCGGGGGCCAACTCGGCCTGGTAGCGGAGGAACGTGGTGCCGCCCTTCGTGCCCTGGGCAGAGTGCCCTTCCTCCAGGCTAACGAGGACGCCGTTGACCCAGCGGCGCGGACAGCCTGGCACGTCGAGCCGCACCGCCGCCGGCTGGCCGAGCAGGCCGGCGAACGGCAGTGGCTGCTCGGCGAGCAGGTCGAGGGTGAAGTGGAACAGCTCGGAGATCGCCTCGGTGCCGTGCAGGCGGGCGAGTAGGGCGACGTCGTCGCCCAGCGCCGTGCGGATCGCGACCGGTTGATTGGCCTGCGAGTAGGTCGTCATCGGCTGCGTCTCCGGCGCGCGACGTGGCGTGGAGACAGCGTATCGACGGGAGCCGCGGGCGTCAGCGCAGCCAGCGGGCGACCTCCCGGGCCAGGAAGCGCGGCCACAGGGGGGAGTTGTGCTGGCCCCAGTTGCCGTCGAGGATCATCCGCGGCTCCCAGGCCACCTGGGTGAGGCGCGAGTAAAGCCCCGGCGAGGCGGCCGACAGCCCCTCCGGCAGGACAAAGCCGTCGCGGCCCGCCGCGCTGACGAACTGCCGGTCGATGGTCCCGAACCGTCGGGTGCCCCAGCCGAGGACCACGGAGTCCTGCGGCGCGTGGTAGGACACCATGCCGCGCCGGCAGGCCGCGAGGGCGCGGCGTAGGTCGT
>JAXMAW010000166.1:0-1750 GCA_046350195.1 Gemmataceae bacterium | reverse complement strand
TGGTCGCCGCGTTCCTGGAGCGCGGCAAGAAGCTCGCCGGGGACGACGACAAGCTCCGCCGACAGCTCCTGGCCAACTGCTGCCAGGCGCTGCTGTCGGCCGCCGAATTCCGCAACCTCGATTAGTGGGGGCCTACTCATGAGCACTCGGGGCACCTTCGTCTCGCGGCGGCAGGCGCTGAAGTCGGTCGCGTCGGGGTTCGGCTACCTGGCCTTCGCGGGCCTGGCCCACGAGGCAGCCGCGCGCGGGGCGGGAGGGGCGCTGGCGCCGAAGCCGACGCACTTCCCGGCGCGGGCGAAGCGGGTCGTCTTCCTGTGCATGAACGGCGGGCCGTCGCACGTCGATCTGTTCGACTACAAGCCCGAGTTGAACAGGCGGTCGGGCGAGTCGTCGCCCGTCGGCGGGGGCAAGCTGCTCGGCTCCCCCTTCAAGTTCGCCCAGCACGGCAAGGCGGGCCTCTGGGTCTCGGAGGTCTTCCCCGAGTTGGCCAAGCACGCGGACGACCTGTGCGTCGTCCACAGCATGCGCACCGACCTGCCGAACCACTCGCAGGCGTTCTTGCAGATGCACACGGGCAGCTTCCAGTTCGTGCGCCCGTCCGTCGGCGCCTGGACGCTCTACGGCCTGGGCAGCGAGAACGCCAACCTGCCCGGCTTCGTCACGCTGAACCCCCCGTCGGACAACGGCGGGGCGCGGAACTACGGCAGCGCCTTCCTCCCGGCCATCTGCCAGGGCACCCGGATCGGCGGCAACCAGATCCCCGGGTTCTACGCCAAGCTCTTGGGCAAGGACGAGGAGCCGGGGCCGCCGCTGAAGAACGTCGAGAACCACGACGTCCCTCGCGACCTCCAGCGGGCCCAGCTCGACCTGGTGCGCGACCTCAACCGGCACAAGCTCAGCCGGGACGGCCACCACCCCGAGATCGAGGGCGCGATCGCGTCGTTCGAGCTGGGCTTCCGCATGCAGGGCGAGGTCCCCAGGGTGCTCGACATGAAGTCCGAGCCGGAGTCGGTCCTCAAGCTGTACGGCGTCGGCGCGGGCCTTCCGACCGACCGGTTTGGCCGGCAGTGCGTCATGGCCCGCCGGCTGATCGAGGCCGGGGTGCGGTTCGTCGAGGTGACCGCACCGACCGGGTGGGACCACCACTTCTTCCTCAAGGACGAGCTGAGAAAGAGCGCGACCGCGACCGACCAGCCCGTGGCGGGGCTGCTGACCGACCTGAAGCAGCGCGGGCTGCTGAAGGACACGCTCGTCGTCTGGGCGGGCGAGTTCGGCCGCACCCCGTACGCACAGAGCATCCACGGCCGCGACCACAACAACAAGGGCTACACCATCTGGATGGCCGGCGGCGGGGTCAAGGGCGGGCTGGCCTACGGGAAGACCGACGAGTTCGGCTACCAGGCCGTCGAGAGCCCGGTGCACATCCACGACTGGCACGGCACCGTCCTTCACCTGCTCGGGCTTGACCACAAGCGCTTGACGTTCAACTACGGCGGCCGCGACTTCCGGCTGACGGACGTGTACGGCGACGTCGTCAAGGGCATCCTCGGGTGACCCGACGGGGGTGCGGCCCCGTCGGGCAACCCCTTCTACCCTTGCGCGGAGAACCGCGGCGTCGGCGTGCGGTGGATCGTCGCCCGGGCCTGCGCCTGGAGCGTGGCGACCTCCTTCTGCAACGCCACCACCGCCGCCGGCGTGTCGGCCACTTCGAGGCTCCAGCGGCAGTCCCACGTCCCGCCCGGCGGCAGCT
>JAXMAW010000165.1:0-1760 GCA_046350195.1 Gemmataceae bacterium | reverse complement strand
GTGCCCGACGTAGCTGATCGGCGCCTTCGCCCGCGGCTTGGGCATCCGCAGCGAGACCAGCGCCGCGACGATCAGCGCCACCAGCGACAGCGGCAGCATCAGCCACTTGCTCCACTCATCACCCAGCGGCTGGTAGTGCCGCACGAACAGCACGATCAGCAGGCTGACCAGGGCCAGCGGCATCATCACCTTCCACGCCAGGCCCATCAACTGGTCGAAGCGGAACCGCGGGATCGTCCAGCGGATGAACATGTAGAAGATGATGAACAGCCCCATCTTGCCCGCGAAGATGATCAGCTTCACGACCATTCCCGGCACCCCCTCCAGGCCGCTGATCCCGAACGGCAGGTGCCAGCCGCCGAAGAACAGGGCGATCACCAGGAAGCTGGTCGTGATCATGTGGGTGTACTCGCCGAGGAAGAACAGCGCGAACTTCATGCCGCTGTACTCGGTGTGGTAGCCGCCCACCAGCTCCTGCTCCGCCTCGGGCAGGTCGAACGGCACGCGGTTGGTCTCGGCGAAGACGCTGGTGATGAACAGCAGGCAGGCGACCGGCTGGAAGAGCAGGTTCCAGCCCTGGTGGGCCTGGTGGTCGATGATCCGCTCGGCGTTGAGCGAGCCGGTCACGAGGAACACGCCGAGGATCGACATGCCCATCGGGATCTCGTAGCTGATCAGCTGGGCCGACGACCGCAAGGCACCGAGGAAGCTGTACTTGTTGTTGCTCGACCAGCCGCCCAGCACGATGCCGTAGGCGGCCAGGCTGCCGACGGCCAGCACGAACACGACGCCGATGTCCACGTGCGGGGCGATGACGAACTGGACCGTCTGGTTGTACTCGTTCAGCCGCTCCGCGAACGTCTTCTCGTGGTTGGCCTTGGCCCAGGCGGCGTCGGCGGCGAGGACGTAGGCCTTCTCCGTCTCCGTGGCCGGCCAGACGGGGCCGCGCGGCCGTGCCTCGAACGCCCGGATGCTCTCGATGAGGGCGGCGCGCTCCCTGGGGCCGAGCGGCTTGGAGGAAAGCTCGACCATGTCCGGCGTGCGGCGGTCGAGCAGCTCTGGGGCAGGCGTCGTGGCGCCGAACGGCACGACGGCGATGGCCAGCAGCGCCGTCGAGACGGCGATCATCGGGCCGAGGAAGTAGAAGGCCTTATCGACGTGGTTGGGGATGACCTGCTCTTTGAGCAGGAACTTCAGCCCGTCGGCGATCGGCTGGAGCAGGCCGAACGGCAGGCCGAACTCGCGGCCGACCCGGTTGGGGCCGACGCGGTCCTGGGCCCAGGCGGAGATCTTGCGCTCGGCGAGGATCAGGTAGGCGCACGTCCCCTGCACCGCGCCCATCAGCGCGGCGATGAGGACCAACGTGACCCAGAAGTGGAACTCGGTGAACTCGAAATACATCGCCCGGCGATCCTCACTTCGCGGAGTTCAGAAGGATGCCATACTCGCCAAGTTCGCCCCCGGCCAGAGCGGAAAACGCCTTCACCTCCGCCGCCAGCTCCTTCCGCAACGTCGCCGCGTGCAACAGCCCCGATCGCCCCGTCAGGTCCAGGAACACCTGCCCGTCGGTGCGGCACTCGCCGGTCGGCGTCACGGCCCACTTGATCGCCTGGGCCAGCCCGGCGTGGTTGACGAACGTGCCGTCCTTCTCGGCGAACGCCCCGCCGGGGAGGATGATGTTGGCAACGGCGCTCGCCGCCGACGGGTGCAGGTCTTGCAGGATGACCATGTCCACCTTCTTCAAGGCCTCCGCCTGCGCG
>JAXMAW010000164.1:0-1794 GCA_046350195.1 Gemmataceae bacterium | reverse complement strand
GGAGATGCCATGACCCGCCGCACGCTGACGGCGTGTCTGCCGCTGGCGCTGCTGGCGGCGGGCTGCCTCGACGAGACGCGCTCCCGCCTGGTCGGGGGCGGACCCAACCCCGCCGCCGCGGTGGCCCAGGCCCAGCACCGGGTCATGAACGCCCCCGGCACCGAGGCTGCCGCCAAGCGCGTCCTCGAAGTCGGTCGCCAGCTCGTCACCGCCAACCCGAAACTGGGGATGCGGCCGATCTTTATCACCGTCGGGTCGCCCAAGCCGGAGGTCTTCCACCGCGGCGGGGGAGTCGAGGGGTATCAGGTCTACGTCTCCGACGGCCTGGTCGATCGTTGCAAGGACGACGCCGAGCTGGCCGCGGTCCTGGCCGTCGAACTGGGCAAGATCGTCCACGAGCGCGAGGCCATGTCGGCCGTCAAGGCCGTCGAGAAGCCGCCGTCGATCAGCGAGTCGATCGGCAACGACGTCGCCGGTACGTTCGGCAGCCCCGACGGTACGCACGCCATGGAGATGGCGCGGTACGAGCAAAAACGGAAGAAGGCCGGCCCGCCCCCACCGCCGGACAAGCTGGCCCGGCAGTACCTGGAGCAGGCGGGCTACCAGCCCGGCGTGGTGGACGACGTCGCGCCGATCCTGCGCCAGGCGGAGGACAACTTCGTGATCGAGAAGCACCTGGACTCCGGCCCGCCCCACTGAGCGGGGCGCTTGCCGCCGCGACGGCCCGGCATAAGCTCTGAGCAGGACAGCCCTAACCCCGTTGAGCCGCACCATGAAGCCTCTCCACTGCCTCGCCTGTGCCGCCTTTGCGCTCTCGCTGATCGGCTGCAAGGGCGAATCCGGCAAGCCGCGCGTCGCCTTCGTCAGCAACAACCCCGAGACGTTCTGGAGCATCGCCCGCAAGGGCGCCGAGAAGGCCGCCGACGAGGTCGGCGTCGAGCTGTTCTTCCAGATGCCGCCGCGCGGCGACCCCGCCGAGCAGAAGGAGAAGATCGACCAGGTCCTCAACCAGGGGGTCAAGGCGGTCGCCATCAGCGTCATCGCCCCGGACAAGCAGAACGACTACCTCAAGGCGATCTCCAAGAAGGTCGCGCTTCTGACGCAAGACAACGACGCCCCGGACAGCGGCCGGCTTTGCTACATCGGCACCGACAACTACGAGGCCGGCCGCGCCGCCGGCGCGCTGGTCAAGCAGGCCCTGCCCGACGGCGGGACCGTCGCCATCTTCGTCGGCCAGCTCGACGCGCTGAACGCGCGGCAGCGGCGGCAGGGGGTCGTCGATGAGCTGGCCGGCCAGAAGGACGCCCCCACCGACGACGGCGCGACGCTGGGCAAGTACAAGCTGCACAAGACCTACACCGACCAGCCCGAGGGCGTCGAGAAGGCCAAGGCCAACGCCGTCCAGGCGATCACCGACCTGCAGAACCAGCCGAACGTCTGCCTCGTCGGGCTGTGGGCGTACAACCCGCCGGCGATCCTCTCCGCCGTCAAGGACCAGGGCAAGCTGGGCAAGATGAAGGTCGTCGGCTTTGACGAGGACACCGCGACGCTGGAGGGCATCAAGTCCGGCGACATCTTCGGCACCATCGTGCAGCAGCCTTACGAGTTCGGCTACGTCTCGGTCAAGCTGATGAGCGAGATCATCAAGGGCGACAAGAAGGGCATCCCCGCCGACGGCATCCGCTACGTGCCGCACCTCGCGGTGACCAAGGACGGCAAGGGACTGGAGACGGCCGCCGGCAAGAAGACGGAGGGCCGCAAGGCGGAGGAGTTCCACAAGCAGCTCAACAGGCT
>JAXMAW010000163.1:0-1836 GCA_046350195.1 Gemmataceae bacterium | reverse complement strand
CAGCCCGCCCCCCGGGTCGAGGAAGCTGCCGACGTGCGAGCAGTGCAGCTCGGCCCCGAACAGGGGCAGTCCCTCGGCGGCCAGCGTCGCCCGGAGGATCGCCTGGCGCTGCCCCGGCGACGCCAGGCGCGACGTGGGCCGCAGTCCGGTGACCCACACGTCTTCGAGGTGCGGCGGGCCGGCACCACCGGGCGCCGGCTTGACCATCTCGAACACCTGCCAGCGGCCGTGGCCGTGCAGCAGGTACGGCGACCAGCCGACGTTCGGCGCGACGGGGTTGCGGCCGCGGGCCGGCAGCGGGCGGACGACGCGGACCTCGCCCTGCTGAACGACTGCCCCGGCGAGACAGAACTGGTGGCCCATCCGCGTCCAGTCGAGGAGGATGACGTCCACGGGCGTGGCTCCGGTTGTCGAAAGGTGTCCCTGAAGAATCGCCGCGGCGAGGCCGAAATGCAACCAGAAAATACCTCTTTTCCGATCGCCCATGCCGCCGACCTCGCCGGCCGACTCTTCACCGTCGGCCACTCCAACCACGAGCCGGAGGCGTTCCTCGCCCTGCTGCGCCGCCACGGGGTGACGGCGGTGGCCGACGTGCGCTCCAGCCCGTACAGCCGCCGGATGCCGCACTTCAGCCGCGGCTCGCTGGAGGCGACGCTGGGGCACCACGGCATCGCCTACGTCTTCCTCGGCCAGGAACTGGGGGGCCGGCCGACCGACGAGGCGCTCTACCACCCCGACGGCTGGGCCGACTACGAGCGCGTCCGCTCAACCGCGGGGTTTGCCCGCGGGGTCGAACGGGTGCTCGGCGGACTGCAACGGTACACCGTCGCGCTGATGTGCGGCGAGGAGGACCCGATCGATTGTCACCGCGGCCTGATGGTCACGCCGGCCCTGAAGGCGCTGGGCCTGCCGCCGCGGCACATCCGCCGCGACCGCCTCGAATCGACCGAGGAGTTCGAGCAGCGCGTGCAGGACGCGGCCGGCGTCGGGGCGCTGTTCGGCATGGACGAGGCGTACCGGCTGCTGAACGGGAAGAAGGCATACCGCCGAGGGGATGACCCGGCCGAGCTTTGACCGTCACGGCGCCCGCATCGGTTCCTCGCCGCGCTCCAGGCGAGCCTGCTGCTCTAGCGGCAACAGGGCGCTGTCCTGCCAGGCGCTGCGCGACTCGATCGGCTCGATGTGAACCGTGACTTCCAGTCCGGGCAACACCGCGACGAGGTCGTCGGTGATCTGGTGGCTCAGTTCGTGCGCCTGCCGGACGGTGAACCGCCCGGGGACCAGCAGGTGGAAGTCGGCGAACCGCCGGGTGCCGGCCTGGCGGGTGCGCAGGGCGTGGTAGTCCATGTCCGGGCCGAGCCGGCCGCGGATCGCCTCGCGGATGCGCTCCAGCTCGATCGCCGGTAGGGCGCGGTCCATCAGCCCGTCGAACGACCGCCCCATCAGGTCGACCGCCGTCCACAGGATGTTGGCCGCGATCAGCAGCGCGATCAGCGGGTCGAGAGGCTGCCAGCCGGTCAGCCACACCAACCCCAGGCCGCCCAGCACCGCCACGCTCGTCCAGACGTCGGTCAGCAGGTGCTTGCCGTCGGCCTCCAGCACGATCGAGCCGTACTGCTTGCCCACCCGCAGCAGCACGACCGCGACGGCGCCGTTGATGAGGGCCGCGACGAGCGAGATGGCCAGGCCGACGCCCAGTTCCTGCACGTCCCTGGGGTGGATCAGGCGCTCGACCGCCGCCCAGGCGATGCCGCCGGCGGCGACGAGGATCAGCCCGCCTTCGAGGCCGCTGGAGAAGTACTCGATCTTCTCGTGGCCGTAGGTGTGCGACTCGTC
>JAXMAW010000162.1:0-1849 GCA_046350195.1 Gemmataceae bacterium | reverse complement strand
CGGATCTCCTCGTCGCGCAGCCGGTCGAAGTAGTGCAGCTCCACCACCTGACGCTGCCGCTCCGGAAGGCGGCTCAGCGCGTTCAACACGGCGAGGGCGCGCGCCTCTCGGGCCGCCCTCGCCGCCGGGGTCTCCCCTTCGGGAAGGTTGCTCAGGGCCGAGTCATGGGAGAACCGGGCGGCGCGGCCGCGGCGGCGGGCCTCGTCGATGGCCCGGTTGCGGACGATCTTCTTGATCCAGGCCAGCAGGTGCGGCACGGTCGGGTCGTCGCCGAGCAGGTCGTCGATGTTCTCGTTGATCCGCCGAAGGCTTGACTGGACGACGTCCGAGGCGTCCTTCCACTCGCCGCCCAGGGTCTGGCGGACGACCGCGTGCAGGTACGGCCGCAGCCGCCCCAACAGGTCGTTCAGCGCGTCGCGGTCGCCGGCCGCGGCGCGGTCGAGCAGCGGTCGTAGCTGGTGCCGGTCGAGGTCGGTCATGGCAAGGCTCCCGAGGGCCACCCCAGTATACGCAGGCGGCGCGGAAGGTTACACGGCCCCAGGGTATCAGCCGGGGGGCGGCGCGAACCACCACAGCTCGGGGCCGTGGGCGGCATCCCAGCCGATCAGGTAAAGCTTGCCGCCGGCGCCCCAGATCCCCCGCCCGGATGGGACGCTGGAGATGCCGACGCCGTCTCGGGGGCCCGGCACGACCTCCGCGGCCAGCCGGGTGCCAGCTGCGGTGCCGTCGGTCACCCACAACTCGCGGCCGCGCTGGGGGTCGATGGCGGCGAAATACAACGCGCCATTAAACACGGTCAGGTTCACGGGGTACCCGCTGTTGGTCGGTATCCCGGGAACGGGTGACGAGGCAGAGCTGCCTGGGTAGATGTCCTTGACGAGAACGGTCCCCTTCGACGTGCCGTCGGTCTTCCACAACTCATAGCCGCGTGTCCCGTCGGTCGCGCTGAAGTACACCTGGCCGTTGAACGCGGTCAGCCAGGAGATTCCGGAAGTGTTCGGCGTCACGGGCCCGCCTGGCCAGAGGGACCCGGAGCCGGAAAATATGTCTTTCACCAAGACCGTACCCTTGGCCGTCCCATCCGACTTCCAAAGTTCGCCGCCGTGGGCGCCGTCGTCGGCACTGAAGTAGGCGACGCCGCCCACGACCGGGAAGGCCTTGTCGGTGCCCGAGAAATAGTAAGCCGGCAGGAAGGCGGACGCGGGCCCCGGGTTGACGTCCTTGACCAGGACGGTGCCCGCCGTCGTCCCGTCGCTCTTCCAAAGCTCGTTGCCGCGAACGCCGTCGTCGGCCGTGAAGAGCAGCGTGTTCCCGAGCGCGGTCAGGTGGCCGGGCCCCGAGCTGCCCAACCCGCCCGTGCGGAACCCCCTCACCAGGCGGGTGCCCGCCACCGTGCCATCCGTTCGCCACAGCTCGTGGGTGTCCCCGGTGCGTGTGGCGGTGAAGAAGAGCAAGCCTTTCACCACGGTCAGGTTGGCGATGCCCGGGCCCGAGTCCACCAGGGACAGGCGGGCCAGGCGTAGGGTGCCCACCGCCGTCCCGTTGGTCCGGTAGAGATCGACGACGCGGTCGTGGTAGAAGGTGAAGTACAGTCCGCCGTTGAAGACCGTCAGGTTGTCCATCCACGAGTAGGAAGTGGTGGGCGAGCCGCCTGGGGCGAACCCCAGGTCGCTGACCACGGCGGTGCCGGCGGCGGTGCCGTCGGTCCGGAACAGGCGGTCGGCGCGTCCGTCGTAGGCGGCGAAGTACAGCCGGCCGCCGTAGCCGACCAGGCCGTGAGGGTACGACCCCAGCGCGCCGGGGAGGATGTCCTTGACGAGGGCGGTTCCCGCCGGCGTGCCGTCGGTCT
>JAXMAW010000161.1:0-1856 GCA_046350195.1 Gemmataceae bacterium | reverse complement strand
GGGTCGTACTTGTGGTCGTGGCAGCGGGCGCAGCCGACCGTCAGGCCCATCAGGCCGCGCGAGACCGCGTCGATGCGGTCGTCGATGATGTCGTGGGGGTTGTTGAGGAAGCGCCGGCCGAGCGTCACGAACCCCATCGCCGCCAGCGCCGACTGGTCGCCGCTTAGCCCCAGCCGGTCGGCCGCCAGCTGCTCGACGATGAAGCGGTCATACGGCAGGTCGGCGTTGAGCGCCCCGACGACGTAGTCGCGGTAGGTGTACGAGTAGGGGTAGCGCCGCTCCTCCTGGAAGACGTAGCCCTTGGTGTCGGCGTAGCGGGCCACGTCGAGCCAGTGCCGGCCCCAGCGTTCGCCGTAGGCGGGGGAGGCGAGAAGGCGATCGACCAATCGCTCGTAGGCGTCCGCCCGCGGGTCGGCGAGGAAGGCGTCCACCTCGTCGGGAGAGGGCGGCAGGCCGGTGAGGTCGAACGCCAGTCGGCGGATCAGCGTGCGGCGGTCGGCCGGCCTCGACGGCGTCAGGCCCTTCGCCTCCAGCCGGGCCAGGACGAAGCGGTCGATCGGCGTGGCCGGCCAGGCGGCGCCCTTCACCGCGGGCGGCTCCGGTCGCGCCACCGGCCGGAACGACCAGTGCGTCTTGCGGGCCAGCTCGACGTTGGACAGCGCCGGCCTCGCCGCCTCGTCGCCGGGCCACGGCGCGCCGGCCTTCACCCAGGCAGCCAGCACCGCCACGGACTGGTCGTCGAGCCGATCCTTCGCCTTCGGCGGCATCTTCAGGTCGCCCTGGTGGCGGACGGCCTTGAGGATCAGGCTGTTGTCGGGGTCGCCGGGCACCAGGGAGGGGCCGCTGTCGCCGCCCTTGAGCAGGGCGGCCCGGCCGTCCATCCGCAGGCCGCCGCGCTGCACCTTCGGCCCGTGGCAGGCGACGCACTTCTCGACCAACAGCGGCCGCACCTGCTTCTCGAAGTGCTCGACGGCCGCGGCGGAGGCCTTCGCGTCGGCGGCGGGCAAGACGAGCAAGGCGAGCAAGGCGGTCGAGGAGGGTACAAGCATCGGCGGTTGCTTTCAAGGTGGGAGGGCGGCGGGTGGGAGGGCTCTCGAGGAGAGACCTTGTTTTGATTATAGTCTGGACAGGCCGGCGGTGGGAGGGACAATACCAACGGTGGCCCTCCTTCCGCGCTCGCCCGTCTCGCCAGACAGCACGGCCCGCATGACCCGCCTTCTCCTGCCCCTCGTCGCCGCTTACCTGGCCGGCCTGGCTCCCGTGGCCGGGGCTGACTTCGACCGCGATGTCGCCCCGCTGCTGGCCCGCCGCTGCCTCGACTGTCACTCCGGCCCGGCCCCGAAGGGCCGCCTCGACCTGTCTCGCCAAAAGGCGGCCCGCGGCGTTCTCACTGGCAAGCTCGACGACGTCGCCCTGTGGCAGCGCGTCCGCGACGACGAGATGCCGCCGAAGAAGCCCCTCCCGGATGCCGAGAAGGCGATTTTGAGGCGCTGGGTCGAGTCCGGGGCGAAGTGGGGGGCCGACCCGATCGACCCGTTCCGCGTCAGCACCGAGCACCGGGCCGGCTACGACTGGTGGTCGCTGCGGCCGGTCGCCCAACGGACGGTGCCGCTCGAGCCGGCGGGATGAACCCGCCGGGACAAGCCCGGCGGCTCCACCGCGGCCCGAACGCCGATCGATGCCTTCCTGCTGGCAAAACTGCACGCGAAAGGCCTGACCTTCTCCCCTGAGGCCGACCGCCGCACGCTGGTCCGCCGGCTGACGTTCGACCTCACTGGGTTGCCGCCCTCTCCCGACGAGGTGGAGGCGTTCGTCCACGACCCGCAGCCGGACGCCTACGAGCGATTGGTCGATCG
>JAXMAW010000160.1:0-1888 GCA_046350195.1 Gemmataceae bacterium | reverse complement strand
ATCCACCGGGCGGCGGGCGGCCCGTCGCGTTCGTTGGCTCGCCCTCCCGATCCCGGAGTAATCGCATGTCGCACCGCTTCGCGCTCCTCGCCGGGGCGCTGACCCTCGCCCTGGCCCCGCTCGCCACCGCCGACGAGCCCAAGAAGGCCGACGAGCCCAAGGCCAAGGAGCCCCAGAAGAAGACGGTCACCGTCGCCCACATCCGCCTGTCCGGCGGCATGGACGAGAAGGCCCCCAACGTCGATCCGCTGCTGGGCCAGCTCGGCGAGACGTTCAAGCAGAAGATCGACCGCCTCCGCAAGGTCGCCTCCGACAAGAACATCGACGCGCTGCTGCTCGAGGTGGACGGCGTCTCCGTCGGCTGGGGCAAGCTCAACGAACTCAGCCGCGCCGTCGCCTTCGTCCGCGCCTCCGGCAAGAAGGTCTACGCCCACACCGAGAGTGGCAACCGTGGCGACTACATCCTGTCGCTGGCTGCCGACGACGTCTGCATGCCCGAGGCGGCTTGGCTGATGCTGACCGGCATCCGGGCCGAGGCGACGTTCTACAAGGGCCTGCTCGAGAAGGTCGGCGTGAAGGCCGACTTCCTCACCATGGGCGACTTCAAGAGCGCCGCCGAGCCGTTCACCCGCGACAGCCTCAGCGACGCCAACCGCCAGCAGCTCACCGCGATCATCGACGACACCTTCCAGCACGACATCGTCGGCCGCATCGCCACCGCCCGCAAGCTGTCGCCGGACCGCGTCAAGGAGCTGATCGACCAGGGGCCGTTCTCCCCGCGTGAGGCCCTCAAGGCCGGGTTGCTCGACCGGCTCGACTACCTGGCCGGCTACCAGGAGTTCATCAAGAAGCAGCTGGGCGGCGACGAGATCAAACTCGTCAAGGACTACGGCAAGAAGAAGGACACCGAGGACCTCAGCATCTTCGACCTCTACCGCAAGCTGATCTTCGGCCCGACCCGGTCGTCGTCCTCCAAGGGCCCCAAGGTGGCGGTGATTTACGCCACCGGCATGATCACGACCGGCAAGTCCGGCGGCGGCATCATGGGCGGCGAGTCGATGGGCTCGGACACGATGGTCAAGGCGATCCAGGAGGCCGACGCCGACAAGTCCGTCAAGGCGATCGTCCTGCGGATCGACAGCGGCGGCGGCTCGGCCCTGGCCAGCGACCTGATCTGGCAGGCGCTGAAGAAGGTCCAAAAGCCGGTCGTCGCCAGCATGTCCGACGTGGCCGGCTCCGGCGGCTACTACATCGCCATGAGCGCCAAGAAGATCTACGCCGAGCCCGGCACGATCACCGGCTCGATCGGCGTGGTCGGCGGCAAGATGGTGCTGACGGGCCTGTACGACAAGGTGGGCATCAAGACCGAGGTGATCGCCCGCGGCAAGAACAGCGGCCTGTTCGGCGACCAGCCGTTCAGCGACTCGGAGAAGGCCCGCTTCCGGGCGCTGATGCAGGAGACCTACGACCAGTTCCTCGACAAGGCGCTGGCCGGCCGCGCCGCCGTGGGCAAGAAGATGAGTCGCGACGAGCTGGTCAAGCTGGCCGGCGGCCGGATCTACACCGGCCGGCAGGCGAAGGCGAACGGCCTGATCGACGAGGTCGGCACGCTGGAGGACGCCATCGCCGAGGCGGCCAAGTTGGGCGGGCTGCCCGCCGACAAGGAGCCGGAACTGCTCCAGCTGCCGAAGTCGAAGAACTCGCTGGAGTCGCTGCTCGGCTCGGCGTTCGGCGGGCAGATGAGCCTCGACGCCAGGGCGTTCCAGATGGTGCCAGAGCTGGCCGCCAAGCTGAAGGGCGTGGACACGCTGCTCGGGCTGCGCAACGAGCCGGTGTGGGTGATCCTGCCGTTCCGGCTGGAGGTGAAGTGACAGGCGGTAACCGGCTC
>JAXMAW010000159.1:0-1968 GCA_046350195.1 Gemmataceae bacterium | reverse complement strand
GTCAGCCCCTCCCCCGTCGTCTCAGAGAGACTCGCGGAGCGCGGTCCGGCACGCCTGGGCAGGCACGACACCTAATCGGCGGGTGAGCGCGCCTACGGGTGTGGCGCGAGGTCGATCCGCGCCATCTTGCCCACTTCCTCCAACCCGGCATACCGTCGCCCATTGTGTGTGCGTCTCCTCCCTTACCTTCGGACGGGGACGCAGCGGGCCTTGACGTTTAGGACGACCAAATCGCCCGTCCCGGTTGAGGCGCGGCGCACCGGGAGGGCGGAGTTCACTGGCTTGTTTTCATATAGGGGTAGCCCCAGCAGCCTCGCACCCGGTGGGAGGACTCGCTGACTCCGGAGAGGCTGGTCGATGCGCGAACTCTGTGGGCCAACCGGCGGGGGAGGGCTTACCGGCCCCGACGCTTGAACCGGGTGTGGACTTCCTTCCAGTCGGTGATGACGATCCCCTGCTCCTTCCAGAACTGGCGAACTACTGGGTCGGCCATCAGCCGGTCTTCCCAGGCTCGCTGCTGCCAGGAGTTGGTGATTCGCTTCAGCCCCTCGGTCTCTACCGAGGGGTGAAAGATGATCTCGTGCAGCCCGGGGGGCAGCCCGCGGACTTGCTCGAACAGCTTCTGCCGCTTCTCCGCGTAGGTCTTGGCCGGCGCGACGCTGTGGAAGTCGTCCAACTTCGGCAGGGGGTAGTCCGCGATGAGCTTGCGCATCTCGTCGTTGATCGGGTAGCCCTGGCTCCGGAACTTCTCGACCGTGCGCGGGGTCATCTCGATGACCATGGCCGGGACCTCCTCGGCGACCGCCATCTCCAGGTACGCTCGGGTGTAGTCCGGCCGGGCGTACAGTGTCCCCATGTGCGTGTCGATGTGCGACGGCTTCATCCCCAACCGGCGGGCGCGGGCGAGCTGGGCGCGGATCTCGGCCGCGACCTCGTCGGCCTTCGCGGCCTTCGCCACGCCGGCCACGTCGCGGTGGAGGTAGCCGAGTGGGTCCAGAAGCCCCTTGACGCGGCCTCGCGGGGCGACCGGGCCCCAGCGGTAGTGCCGCCACTCGCTGGTCAGGGCCAGGTGAAGCCCGACGTCGTGGTCGGGGTGCTCGACGCACCAGGCGGCCATCTCATCGAACCAGGGGCAAGGGACCATGGCGGCGGCCGAGCGGTACTCGCCCTGGCTCAGCGCCCGCTGGGCGGAGGCGTTGGCCTCGTAGCACATGCCGACGTCGTCGGCGTGGAGGATGAGGACCCGCTTGTCCGGCGGCCAGCCCAGCCGCTCCGCCCACGTCTTGCGGTCGGCCTGCGCTGCGGCGGCGGGTGGCCGGCCAAGGGCCGGGAGGAGTAGCAGTCCGAGTACCAGCAAACGGGTTGTCATGGGTCCCCTTGGGTCGTGGCCCCTGGCGGCGGATTCTTCAGCCCGAAGCGCCAACGAGGCCTTCTCAGCAGGCCTCGTTGGCACTTCGGCATGGTCGGGAGGAATTAAACCTTGTCCGGGACGACGAAGCCGGTGCGGTACTCGCGGGTCAGCATCACCGACGCCTCCTTGTCGCCGACGAAGCCCTCCGACTTCGGGTCGATCGTCAGCTTGCGGCCGAGCGTGTAGCTGATCGAATCGACATCGATCTTGTTCTCCCGCAGGTGGGCCACACAGTCAGTCCCGGCGTCGTTGGCCGCCTTCGACTCGAACGGGGGCCGGCCCGTGGCGAACGGCTCGGGCTTGCCCAGCCGGTGGCTGACGTTGCCGAGGTGGCACAGGGCGCTGGAGAGGTGGCCTTCGAGGATGTCGGCGTTCAGGTCTTCCTTCTTGCGGCTGCGGACCGCCTTGATGAAGTTGCCGAAGTGGTCGCCGCCGCCCTCGAACTTCTTGACCACCTCGCCGTCGTTGTTGAAGGCGACCCCGCCGTGGTAGCTGGGACAGACCACGAAGCCGTTGCTGCCGTACCACACGTTGCCGACGAACGCGGTCACCTTGTC
>JAXMAW010000158.1:0-1976 GCA_046350195.1 Gemmataceae bacterium | reverse complement strand
ACCAACATCGTCGAGCTGTGCGCCGACGCCGACCTGATCCTCGACGGCACGGACAACTTCGAGATCCGCTACCTGATCAACGACGTGGCGGTGAAGCTTTCCAAGCCGTGGGTCTACGGCGGCTGCATCGGCAGCCACGGCCAGGTGATGACGATCCTGCCCGGCCAGACGCCGTGCCTGCGCTGCGTCTTCGAGGCGGCGCCGGCGCCCGGCGAGGCGGGGACGTGCGAGACGGCCGGCGTGCTCGGGCCGATCGTCAACATCGTCGCCAGCTTGCAGGCCACCGAGGCGATCAAGGTCCTGACGGGCAACCTGGAGGCGGTCAACCGCGAATTGACGTACCTCGACATCTGGGACAACGTCCACCGCCGGATCAAGGTGGCGCCGCTGCTGGGCAAGGTGGACTGCCCGTGCTGCAAGCACCGCAACTTCGAGTGGCTCGACGGCGCCCACGGCTCGCAGACGACGAGCCTGTGCGGCCGCAACGCCGTCCAGGTGTCTCACCGCACGCCGAACAAGCTGAACTTCGAGGAGATGGCGAAACACCTCGGGGTGATGGGGAAGGTCAGCTACAACCGGTTCCTCTTGAAGTTCGACGTCGAGAGCTACGAGTTCACGGTGTTTCCCGACGGGCGGGCGATCATCAAGGGGACGAACGACGTGGACAAGGCCCGAACGCTGTACGCGAAGTACGTGGGGCACTGAGGCGGAGGCGTCACCATGGCGACTGCGACGAAGAGGGTGACACAAGCGCCGCCAAAGCCGGCGGTAATGGACCTGCCACTCTACCAGTTCACCGTGGAGCAGTATCAGCGGGCTGAGGCGGAGGGTCTGTTCGGTTCCGCACGGGTGGAACTGATCGAAGGGTATGTGGTGAGGAAAGGTCCGATGGGCCCGCGACACGCTGTCTCCGTCGGCAGGACCGAGGATCAGCTGCGTCCCAGGGTGCCTCAAGGGTGGTGTGTCCGCACCCAGATGGACGTCGCCTTGTCGTCCAGCCAGCCTCTGCCCGACGTCGTTATCGCCGTTGGGTCCAGGGACGATTATGCCGACCACCATCCGGGGCCGACCGACGTAGCCCTCGTCGTCGAGGTGGCCGACTCCTCCCTTGAGGAAGACCGCACCATCAAGTTGCCCCTCTACGCCACCGATCGCGTCCGGGTTTACTGGATCGTGAACATCCCCGAGCGTCGGCTGGAGGTCCACACGCGACCCGTGGCCGGCAAGAACCCCCGCTACCGCGACGTCCAATCCCTGGCCGAAACCGATTCTGTCACCGTTGCCGTCGGCAAGGCCGTGGTCGGGCCGATCCTCGTCGCCAACCTGCTGCCGCCCGTGAGCCAACCATGACCATCTACCTCGACAACGCCGCCACCAGCTTCCCCAAGCCGGAGAGCGTCTATCAGGCGCTCGACGCCTTCGCACGCCAGAACCTCGCCAACCCCGGCCGCGCCGGCCACAAGATGGCGCTGGCCGCCGAGCGGGCGCTGGACGACTGCCGGCACGTCCTCAACCAGTTCTTCCGCGGCAAGGAGCCGGAGCGCTGGGTCTTCACGCTCAACGGGACCGACGCGCTGAACATGGCGTTCAAGGGGACGCTGTCCGACGGCGACCACGTCATCACCACCGACCTGGAGCACAACAGCGTCAGCCGGCCGCTGCGGGCGCTGGAGCTGGCCGGCCGCATCTCGCTGACCCGGCTCCGCGCCGACGGCGGCGGTACGATCGACCCCGACGCGGTCAAAGACGCCGTCACGCCGAAAACCCGGCTCATCGCCCTGACCCACGCCAGCAACGTGCTGGGCACCGTGCAGCCGGTCGCGGAGGTCGGGCGGATCGCCAGGGAGCACGACCTGCTGTTCCTGGTCGATGCCGCCCAGACCGCGGGCGTCCTGCCGATCGACGTGCAGGCGATGAACATCGACCTGCTGGCATTCCCCGGCCACAAGTCGCTGCTGGGGCCGACCGGCACCGGC
>JAXMAW010000157.1:0-1989 GCA_046350195.1 Gemmataceae bacterium | reverse complement strand
CTGGCCGGGCCGGTGGGCGCCAGCTTCTTCCCCGTGCCTGAAGGGGCCCGGCCGCCGGCCATCGCCCGGGCGGCCCTGGAACAGGCCCGCAACGGCGTCTACGACGTCCTGATCGTCGATACCGCCGGCCGGCTGCACGTGGACGCCGAGCTCATGGAGGAGGTGCGGGAGATCGATGCCGCGGTCGAGCCCGGCCAGCGCCTGTTCGTGGTCGACGCCATGGCCGGCCAGGACGCCCTGAACGCCGCCAAGGCCTTCGGGGCCGCCCTGGCGCTCACCGGCATCATCCTCACCAAGGCCGACGGCGACGCCCGTGGCGGCGCCGCCCTGTCCGTCCGGGAGGTGACCGGCTGCCCGATCGTGTTCCTGGGCGTCGGCGAGAAGACCGAGGCCCTGGAGGCCTTCGACCCCGAACGGCTGGCCAACCGGATCCTCGGCATGGGCGACGTGGTGGCCCTGGTCGAGGAGGTCCACCGCAAGATCGATGTCGAAGAGGCCGAAAGAGTTGCCCGTAAGGTCGTGCAGGGCAAGGGATTTGACCTGTCAGACCTGAAGGGCCAGCTCGAGCAGGTGCGCAAGCTCGGGGGCATGGGCGCCCTCATGGACAAGCTCCCGGCCCAGCTCGCCGGGAAGGCCCTGCCGGCCGACCAGGCCGACCGCCAGATCCGGCGGCAGGTGGCCATCATCGACTCCATGACCCCGAAGGAGCGGCGCCAGCCCGGGGTGATCGACGGCTCGCGGCGGCGCCGCATCGCGGCGGGGGCGGGGGTGCAGGTCCAGGACGTCAACCGGCTGCTCAAGCAGTTCCTGGAGATGCAGAAGATGATGAAGGCCATGAAGGGCGGCAAGCTCCGCCACCTCATGTCGGCCATGAAGGGCGGCTTCCCGGGCATGCCCCCGGGTGGACGCTGAGCCGCCGCCCGGGCTTCCGCGAGGCCTCGGGCCGGGGCCGATAAGCCTTTCATTTCAGGCGCCGTTTCCGTAAACTCCGCGCTCTTTTTTCGGGGCGTGACGGCTACACAAAGTTATGGTGACGATTCGACTGACCCGGCGCGGTGCCAAGAACCAGCCCTTCTACCACGTGGTCGTGACGGACAGCCGTCGCCGCCAGGGCGGCCTGAGCCTCGAGCAGGTGGGGTACTTCAATCCCGTCGCCCGCGGCAAGGACACGCGCATCAAGCTCGACCTGGATCGCATCGACCACTGGGTGAAGCTCGGCGCGCAGCAGTCCGATCGCGTGCGGTCGCTGGTGACGGCGTACCGCAAGCAAGCCGCCGCCTGACGCTGCCGGCCGGCGCATGGCCGCGCCCGACGTCGCGGGAACCCGGGTCCTGGGTCGCGTGGGCGCGCCGCACGGAGTGCGCGGCTGGCTGCGGGTGCAATCCTTCGCCGATCCACCCGAGGGCCTGTTCGAGCACCAGCCCTGGCGGCTGAAGTTCGCCGACGGCCACGAGGAGTGCTTCCGGGTGGTCGACGGCAATGGCGCGGGCTCTTCCTGGCGCGTGGCGCTGGAGGGCATCGCGGATCGCACCGCCGCCGCGCGGCTCACGGGCTGCCTGATCGAGGTGGCGCGTGCCGAGCTGCCGGCGCCGGGTGAGCGCGAGTACTACCGCGACGACCTCATCGGCTTCGAGGTGGTCAATCGCGAGGGGGTACGCTTCGGCAGCGTCCGCGGCTTCGTGGATGCGCCGGCGAACCCGGTGATGGTGGTGGTGGGCGAGCGCGAGCGCTGGTTGCCGGCGGCGCCGCCGCACCTGGTGCGCGTGCGCATGGCCGATCGCGAGATCGAGGTCGACTGGCCGGCGGAGCTGTAGGGCGGTGCGGATCGAAGTGGTCACGCTGTTCCCGGAGCTGGTCCGCGGCGCGCTGGCCGCGGGCGTGCTCGGGCGCGCCGTGCAGCGCGGGCTCCTCGAGGTCGGTACCGAGGACCCGCGGGCGCACACGCGCGACGTGCACCGCACCGTCGACGACCGTCCCTACGGGGGCGGG
>JAXMAW010000156.1:0-2015 GCA_046350195.1 Gemmataceae bacterium | reverse complement strand
ACCCGGTGACGCTGGCGGAGCACGCGGCGCTGGCGGCGGCCGTCAACGACCTGGGGACGCCGCCCGGCAGCGTCTCGGGCAAGCCGCTGGCGGCGGAGCTGATCAGCGCCGCCCGGGAGCGGCAGGTGTGGCGGAAGCTGGCCGGGATGGGGCGGGAGGAGTTCGAGGCCCACGCCCAGCTCAAGGGCGACCTGACCCGGGCGCTGCGCCAGCTGGGCGAGCGGGGGCACGACGCCGTCCGCTCCCTCTCCGAGCCCCAGCTCGCCGCCCTCAAGGCCCAGGCCTCCCGCCTCGACGCCACCCTCAAGACCATCAAGGACCAACAACAGGCCGCCGGCCGGGAGACGCTGGCGGCGATCGACAAGCTGCCCGAGGCCCAGCGCGCCGCCCTGGACAAAACGCTGCGCTCGACGGGGACCCCCACGACCAACCTGGACAACCTGACCGGCTCCCTGCGTGCGCGGCCCGAGCAGGTGGACAAGTGGCTGGGCATCAAGCCGTTGGCCGAGCTGCGCCGCCTCCCAAGGGGCGAGATCGACCTGATGACCCTGACCCCGCCCCAGTGGGCCGTCCTCGAAAAGGCGCTTCCGGACCGCGTCAAGGCGCTGCGCGAGCTGGCGGACCGACAGCTCAAAGGGTTGGCCTCGGCCTCAGTCGAGGCCCAGGCCGCGCTGGCCGCGGGCGGGTCCGTGCCGGCTGACGTGTGGAATGCCTTCCCGCCGCAGGTGCTAAGCGAACTCGCCAAGTTGACGCCGGACAGGCTGAAGGCGTTCCGGGCGTTGACCCCGGAAGGGCTGGCCGCCCTGGAAGCCCAGCTGACGAAGCAGGTCAAGGAGCGGGCCGACGGCCTGGCGTGGCTGGCGCTGCTGGAGGTGTTGGTGTTCTTCGGCGTGCTGCTGGTCGGCTTCGCCTACCTGTGGCGCCGCGGCGACCTCGCCTGGGTCCGCAGCACCGCCGCCGAAGAGAAGGATGAAGGAGGAAGGATGAAGGAGGAATTCAGAATAGCTGTCTGAATTCCTCCTTCATCCTTCCTCCTTCATCCTTAATAAGAGAAGGGGAGATAGCAAATCATGGGCTGGCTGGAAGGCACGTTTAGCGACGAGAGCGTGATCGCCACCACGCTGGAGCAGGCGATCAACTGGGCCCGCGAGTCGAGCATGTGGCCGATGACGTTCGGCCTGGCCTGCTGCGCCATCGAGATGATGGCGACGGGGGCGTCGCGGTACGACATCGACCGCTTCGGCGCCGGCGCCTTCCGGGCGACGCCGCGCCAGGCCGACTTGATGATCGTGGCCGGGACGGTCAACTACAAGATGGCGGCGCGGGTGCGGCGGCTGTACAACCAGATGCCGGACCCGAAGTTCGTCATCGCCATGGGCGCCTGCACCTGCGGCGGCGGGCCGTACTACAAGTACGGCTACAACGTCGTCAAGGGCGTCGATCTGGTGGTGCCGGTGGACGTGTACGTCCCCGGCTGCCCGCCGCGGCCGGAGGCGCTGCTGGAAGGGCTGATGCGCATCCAGGACAAGGTGCGGGCGATGAAGGACCTGACCAAGGGCCAGCCGCTCGACATGCCGATCCCGGCGCGGACCGGCTGGACGCACCTGCCCCCCGAGCTGAGCGACCCCGACCCGGTCAAAGAGGTCGAGAAGCAGAACGCCTGGGCGAAGCTCAACAAGGAGCGCGCCGCGCCGGCGAAGGCATGACCCTGGGTCCCACTTGCGAGTCTTCCATGACGCCACTGGCCGCCTACGTGCTGTTGTTCCTCGCCGTCGGGGTGGGGTTCGTGCTCGTGCACCTGGTGGCGGGCAAGCTGGTGCGGCCCAGCCGTGCCAACCCGGAGAAGGGGACGGTGTACGAGTGTGGGGAGCCGACCATCGGCTCGGCGTGGGTGCAGTTCGACCTGCGGTTCTACGTGGTGGCGCTGTTGTTCGTCATCTTCGACGTCGAGGTGGCGTTCTTCTTCCCGTGGGCGGAGGTGTTCGGCAAGGCCAACGCGGTGCGGGCGGCGGCCG
>JAXMAW010000155.1:0-2074 GCA_046350195.1 Gemmataceae bacterium | reverse complement strand
TCGAACACCTGGAAGCTGACGCCGCGCAAGGCCTCGGTATCGCCGTAGGTCTTGCGCAGCTCGACGACGTCCAGAAGCGGCTCGGTCATGCGGCCCCTCGCGGGAATCTTGCCCCTAATGGCATCCTATGGTATTTCTGGACTTGACACCTCAGACATTCCGACTTACCATTCCCTCAGTCAATACGACTGACGCGGAGGGCAGGCATGGCGCGAACGCCACAGGACGTGACGGAGAAGGAGCTGGAGATCTTGCAGGTGCTCTGGGAGCAGGGGCCGGCGACGATCCGCCAGATCACCGACGTCGTCTACCCCGACGGCGACACCGCCCAGTACGCCACGGTGCAGAAGCTCCTGGAGCGGCTGGAGGAGAAGGCCTGCGTCCGCCGGCAGAGGGCGACGCCGGCCAACATCTACTCGGCGGCGATCGGCCGCGAGGAGCTGATCGGCCGGCGGCTCCAGGACATGGCGGAGAAGCTGTGCGGCGGCTCGCTGACGCCGCTCTTGACGCACCTGGTACGGCAGCGCCGGCTCAGCGCCCGGGAGCGGCGCGAGCTGCGCGACCTGATCGATGAACTGGACAACGGCGGCAAGCGTTGAGAGGGGCGGACGATGAGCGCGCTCGTCGAGGTCGGGCTGAGCAACGCCGTCGCGGCGCTGGTGCTCGCGGTCGTGGCCCTGCTGGCGGGGCTGTGCCGGCTCAGGCCGGCGGTCGTGCACGCGCTGTGGCTGCTCGTGCTGCTCAAACTGGTGACGCCCCCGCTGGTGCGCATCCCGGTGCCCCTGCCGACCCCCGCGGCGGCCGCGGAGCCGTCGGCTTCGCCGGCCGAGGAGAAGGCCCTTCCTGCCCCTGAGGAGCCGGCCGGCCAGGAAAACAACGACGTCATTGCCCTGCCCCCGCTGCGCGAGGAACTCATCGTTCGCGCCGACGGGGGGGACGAGGACACCGACGCTGTGAATGTCGCCTCCCTCCCGGCTACCATGCCGCTCCCGTGGGCGGAGTGGCTAGCCGGCGCCTGGGCGGCGGGCTCGGTGCTGTGGTTCGGCCTGGCATGGCTGCGGGTGTGGCGGTTCGGCCGCCTGTTGCGGCACGGCCAAGGCGCGCCCGAAGCGATCCTGAGGCGCGTGCGGCGGCTGTCGAGGCGCCTGGGGCTGGCACCTCCGGAGGTCCGCGTGGTGCCCGGGCGGCTGGCGCCGATGGTCTGGGGCCTGGGCCGGCCATTGCTGCTACTGCCAGAGGGTCTTGTGGAGCAGGTCGGCACCGAGGGACTCGACACCCTGTTGCTGCACGAGCTGTCACACCTGAAGCGCGGCGACCACCACGTCCGCTGGCTGGAGTTCTTCGCCCTGGGCCTGTACTGGTGGCTGCCGGTGGCCTGGTACGCCCGCCGCGAGCTGCGCGAGGCCGAGGAGCAGTGCTGCGACGCCTGGGTCGTGCGGACGATGCCCGGCGCGCGGAGGCTGTACGCCACGGCCCTTGTGGAAGCCTTGGACTTTCTCTCCCAACCCGTGACGGCGACCCCGCCCCTGGCCAGCGCGCTGGGGGAGGTCGCCGATCTCAAAAGGAGGTTGACCTTGATCATGCGTGGAACCACCCCTCATCTGTTGGGCCGGCCGTTGGCCCTGGCCGTGCTCGGCCTGGCGCTCGCCGTTCTGCCGCTGGTCCCGGGCCTCGGCCTGGGGCAGGAGCCGCGGCGCGAGCAGGAGCGGAAGGACGTCATCCGCTTCGTGGACAACGAGGACCAGAAAAAGCTCCAGGAGGAGATCCGTCGCAAGAAGGAGGAGATCGAGGCGCTGGCGCGGAAGCTGGAGAAGGCGGCCCGCGAGCAGGCCGAGTCGGCGAAGAAGAAGTCGCAGGAGCTGCGCGACAAGATCCGCCGGGACGTCGAGGTGCAGTTGGCCGACGTGGTGAAGCGGAAGGGCAACGTCATTCGCATCGAGATCGTCGGCGAGGCGATGAAGCCCGAGGAGCTGAAGGCGCTGTCTGAAAAGATCAAGGAACTGGTGCCGGGCGAGAACCGCAAGGTGACGGTCACGGTCGGCGCCGGCGCGTCGATCTACTGGGCCGCCCCGAG
>JAXMAW010000154.1:0-2090 GCA_046350195.1 Gemmataceae bacterium | reverse complement strand
GCCAGAAGGCGTTGCCCGCGACCGCCAGAAGCAGCCCCGCGAACAGCGGCACGTGCCACAGCGGCCGGTGCCGGTGCCCGACAGCCAGGTAGTAGACGAGGAGCAGCGGCAGGACGAGGAGCGACAGCAACGGGTGCGCGAACCAGGCGACCAGGCCACTCAGCACCACGCCGGCCAGGCTGACCACGCCGGCGTCGCGGTGGTAGCGGACCAGCATGCCGACCTGGACCAGCAACATCAGCGAGCCCAGCAGCAGATCGACGTCGCCCGCCTCGAGCGCCTCCCGGCCGGGGCGGCTCCAAAAGACGCACAGGCCCAACAGGGTGACGAGCAGCGACACGCCGCGGCACTGCCCCGTGGCCCGCGCGGCGACGAACAGCCCCAGGGGCACCACCAGGCACAGTCCGGCGAGCCCAACCTTGTACGCCGCCGGCGAGTAGCGGCCCCCGGCCAGGGCCAGCGCCAACTCGGCCGGCCGACTGCCGGGGTCGAACACGGGTGTCTTGGGGTAGCCGGCGTGGAACGCCGGGTCAAAGCACGACAGCCGGCCGCGCTCCACCAGGGCCCTCGCCCCGAGGTAGCCGTGGTAGAGGTGCAGCGGGTGGCGCCCGGAGAGGATCGGCTCGTCGTCGAGCAGCCGGCCCGGGGCCTCCCGGGCGCCGAGCAGCCCGAGGGTGAGCCACCCCTGAAAGGCGACCAGCACCGCCAGGCCGAGCAGCCAGAGCGGGTGGCGCCCGGCCGACGGCGGCTGGCACGGGGGGGGCGTTGCGGTCGTGTCGTTCATGGTCGCCCGATGGTAGCGGCGAGGGCCGGTGCGGGCAAGGCGTCCTGCGAGACCCGCTCAGAGCTGGAAGATCAGCTGCCGCTGGAGCTTCCCGCACACCATCGACGCCAGCCCGGCGAGGAACCCCACGATGAGCACGGCCGTCCCGTACACCTCGAACCCCGGCCACCGCCCGTCCAGGATCGGGTCGCGGAACAGCCGGAAGAACGGCACCAGGGGGTTGCAGTTCATCACCAGGAAGTGAAGCTTGCTCCCCTCGCCGAGGTCTTTTGGGTAGTAGATGATCGGCGTGGCGTAGAAGAGGATCTGGAAGACGACATCCATCAGGTGCTGCGTGTCCTGGAAGTAGACGTTGGCGAACCCTGCCAGGGTAGCCATGGACCAGATGAGGACGAACAGCATCGCGAACGTCGGGATCAGGCTCAGCAACGCGATCGGGTTCAGTGCCCCTTTCGCGTACCCCGCGATGCCGAACAGGACCATCAGGGCGATAAGGAAGTGGAACGACTCCGTCAGGGCCGTCCGCAGTGGGAAGACCGCGATCGGCGTCGGGTGCTGGCGGATGTACGACTCGCCCTGGAAGAAGCACTGGCAGCCCTGCTTCGTCGCGGTGGTGATGTAGTCCCACAGCGCCAGCCCCGAGAGCAGGTACGGGGCGTACGTCCAGGTGTCGGAGCGCTGGAAAATGCGCTGGAACACCACGCACAGGATGACCGTCAGCATCAGCGGCCGCACCAGCGACCAGCCGACGCCGAGGATCGACCGCCGGTAGCGCGAGCGGAGGTCGATCCGCACCAGCGACATCCAGAAGTAGCGGCAGGCCCACACCTTGGCAAAATACTGGATCATTAACCTCTTCCTATCCCTTTTACCGCTGGGAGACCAGCCACCCGCAGGCCGCCCGGAGCCGGTCGGCGAGGCGGTACGGCAGGCCGCGCTGGCGGGCCTCGAGGCGCTCCAGCCGCTGGCCCAGGCCGGTGAGCAGCTCCCACAGGGCGGCCCGCTCGCCGGGCGGCAGCCGGTCCAGGTCGCGGAACTGGCGGACGACGCGCCGCCGGTTGGCGTAGGGGTTGGTGACGCGCGAGAAGCCGGTCGGCAGGTGGCGGTAGTAGAACAGGTGGTCCGGCACGACGTCGATGCGGCCGCCGGCGTGGGCGAGCTTGACGAACGCCTCCCAGTCCTCGAACGACGTGCCGCGGTCGGTCTCGTAGCCCCCCGCGGCGCGGAACGCCTCGGTGCGGTACAGCGCCGTCGCGTCGCCGTAGACGTTGCGCAGGCACGACAGCACGTGCGGCCCGCCGGCCGG
>JAXMAW010000153.1:0-2128 GCA_046350195.1 Gemmataceae bacterium | reverse complement strand
AGTTCCGACCACTCCCGCGGCCAGCATCCTGGCCGCGGGGGCGGCCCCGCCGCCGCCCAAGCCGTCGGCGACCGACACGATTGCCAGCCCGCGCTCGGGGGTCAGTGTCACCCCACTAGACCAGCTCGGGGCGGTGGTGATCACCGGCAACACGCCGGCCGACGTCCAGGCGGTCGAGGCGCTGATCGAGTACCTGCGCAAGCAGCCCAAGCCGGGCGACCTCCAGCAGGAGTTCGTGACCCTGCAACACGCCGACGCCACCTCGATCAGCAACGCGCTGACGGCGTTCTACCAGCGGGTGATCGTCAACGCCTCGAGCACCCGGACCACGTTGACGCAGCAGACCGGCACCCTGTTCCAGGGGACCACGCAGCAGCTGTCCAGCGTGATCTTCCAGCCGTTCCCGCGGTTCAACACGATCCTCGTCGCGGCCCCGGAAGCCCGGATGAAGGAGATCGTCGAGCGGATCAAGAAGCTCGACGTGCCGACGGCGCCGGACGCGCGGCCGATGGCGTTCCCGCTGCAGCGGGCCTCCGCGTCGCGGGTCGCCACGACGCTACAGGCCTACTACACCACGCGCTACCCCAACGAGACGCTGGCGCAGAACCAGATCCGCATCACCGCGGACGACAGCACCAACACCGTCTTCGTGCAGGCGGCGCCGGCCGACCTGACCGAGATCAAGGAGTTCATCGACTACTTCGACAAGACGCCGTCCGCGGCGCTGAACGAGCTGCGCATCGTCCCGCTGCGCAACGGCCTGGCCGACGAGGTGGCCAACCTGATCATCCGGGCGATCTCGCAGGGGATCGTCCCGTCGGCGGCCGGCGCGACCGGCGGCGGCATCGTGCCGACCGTGGGCGGCGCCGGGGCCCTGGGCGGCGGCGGGTTCGCCGGCGGCGGCTTCGCTGGTGGCGGGGCCCTGGGAGGAGCGCTGGGCGGCGGGGCGCTGGGCGGTGCGCTCGGCGCGGCCGGGGCGGCGGCCCGACAGGTGCAGACGGCCGGCCTGGCGGCGACGACCGCCGGCGGCGGCACGATCAGCGCCACCAAGATCATCTCGCTGCGGTTCATCGGCAACCAGCGCGGGGCCAAGCCGGTCGAGTCCGGCTTCCTGGAGGACATCCGCCTGACGCCCGACGTGCGGACCAACACCATCCTCGTCTCGGCCACGCCGCAGACGGTGGACCTGATCCTGGCCCTGATCCGCGAGCTGGACGTCCCGCCGGCGGCGCGGGCCGAGATCAACATCTTCCCGCTAAAGCGGGCCGACGCCGTGCAGATGGCGCAGATGCTCCAGAACCTGTTCCTCGGCACCGGCAGCCTGCCCGGGTCCACCGGCACGACCGGCGGGGCCGTCGCCATCCCGGGCGCCGGCGGCGGCGTCCCGGGGCTGGGGGGCGGGGCGGGGGCGTTCCCCGGCACGACCGGGCTGCTCGGCGGCGGCTTCGGCGCGCTGCGGCCGCTGACGCTGGTGCTGGGCGGCCTCGGCTACGAGGGGGCGCCGCTGATCGACCTGCGGCTGACCGCCGACGTGCGGACCAACAGCCTGATCGTCGCCGGCAGCCCCAACGACCTGTTGACGATCGAGGCGATCATCACCCGCATCGAGGAGGCCGACGTCCAGCAGCGCCGCAACGAGGTCTACTGCCTGCAGAACACCACGGCCGTGGACCTGGCCAACGCCCTGAACAGCTTCATCACCCAGTCGCTGACGGTCTACCGGAACAACGGGCAGCTGAACGTGTTCCAGGACCTCGAGCGCGAGGTGGTCGTCGTCCCCGAGCCGATCACCAACAAGCTGCTCATCAGCGCCACCCCGCGCTACTACGCCGACATCATGCGGCTGATCCACGAGCTGGACGCCGAGCTGCCCCAGGTCGTCATCCAGGTGATGATCGCCGAGGTGCAGCTGTCGGGCAACGAGGAGTTCGGCGTCGAGATCGGCCTGCAGAGCCCGGTGCTGTTCCAGCGGGGGATCTACCCGGCGACGCAGATCCTCGGCAACGGGACCACGACGCTGACGAACGTCCCCAACACCGCCGGGACGTACCTCAACGGCCAGGTGGTGCCGGCCGGCGTCACGGTGAACAACACGGCCAACCCGGCGTCGATCCTGAACTACAACTTC
>JAXMAW010000152.1:0-2218 GCA_046350195.1 Gemmataceae bacterium | reverse complement strand
CTTGTCCGGCGTCGCGGGGGGGAAATGGACCTGGGACAGGGTGGCCACCTGAGCCGCGTCACCGGCCGGACTCCCCCTCTCTTCGTTTTCCAGCCAGGTGAGGTACGACCGCATCCGCGGGTCGGAGTCGGGGGAGGAGGTCGCCTCGCCGCCGGCGGCGAGGAACACCTCCAGGGCCTTGGCGGCGCGTTCCGGCGTGGGGTAGCGGCCGGCCGGCTCCTTGGCCATCATCCAGCCGAGAATCTGCTCCAGCCCGTCGGGGATGTCGCGGTCGAACGCGCGAAGCGGCCGGGGCGGCTCGGTGGCGTGGCGGATCATCTGGCTGATGAGGTTGGTGTCGGGGAACGGCGGCTGGCCGGCCAGCATGTGGTACAGCACGCAGCCGAGGCTGTAGACGTCGGCCCGAATGTCGGCCTGGCGCGGGTCGCGGGCCTGCTCCGGCGACATGTAGTCGGGCGTGCCGAGCAGCACCCCCTCGGTGGTCAAGCCGGGGTCCGGCTCCTCCGAACTCACCTCGGTCATGGTCCGGCCCAGGCCGATGTCGAGTACCTTGAGCGTGCTGCCGAGCGTGCTGTCCGGCGCCGGGGCCGGCACGAGCATCAGGTTGGCCGGCTTCAGGTCGCGGTGGACCAGCCCCAGCTCGTGGATGTGTTGGAGCCCCACCAGCGCCTGGTGGGCCAGGCGCACCGCCTCGCGCGCCGACAGTCGGCCGCGCGACCCCAGCACCTCTTCCAGGGTGACGCCGTCCAGGCACTCCATGACGAGGTAGTGCAGGTCGCCTTGCACGCCGGTGTGGAAGCCGCGTACGACGTGGGGGTGCCTGAGCCTCGTCACCAGATTCGACTCGCGCTGGAAGCGGCCCAGCAGCATCGGGTCCTTGGCCTTCGACGGCGGCAGCACCTTGATGGCGACGGTCTGGCCGAGCCGGTGTTTGGCCCGGTAGACGCCGGCCATGCGGCCCTTGCCGAGCCGGTCGAGGATCTGGTACTCGCCGAGAAAGAACCCCTCGGCGTGGCCGCGGGCCAGCATCGTCGCCTGGTAGTCGGTGACGTACTTGTTGGCGGCCATCCAGGCGGCGAACCGGGCGGGGTCGGCGGCGCGGTCCTTGGCCTCGGCCCGCCAGCGGGCGTACATCGCCTTGGCCTCCTCGGCGGGGAGGAGGTTGCTGCGGAGGAGCACGCCGTAGAGGTTCTGCGCCGTCAGCTCCATGGGGCCTCGGCGGAAAAGGGGCGCGGACACTATGAAACTCTATAATACCAGAATGGACCTGGACAAGGCGTTGCCCCTGCTGGCCGACGACCCCTCCGCCCCGCTCGACGTGGCCGAGCTGGCGTTCGCCATCGCGCGCGACGAGTACCCCCGCCTGGACGTCGAGGGCGAGCTGGCCGAGCTGGTCGCCCTGGCCCGCGAGCTGCAACCGCGGCTGCGCGGCGGGCTGACCGCGCGCGTCGAGGCCCTGGCGCGGTTCCTGTTCCACGACCTCGGCTTCTCCGGCAACGAGAAAGAGTACTACGACCCGCGCAACAGCTTCCTCAACGACGTGCTCGCCCGGCGGACCGGCCTGCCGATCAGCCTGTCGCTGGTGGCCGTGGCGATCGGCGAGCGCGCCGGGCTGCGTGTGGTGGGCGTCGGGCTGCCCGGCCACTTCATCGCCAAGGCGGTCGAGCGCGAGCAGGAGGTCTACTTCGACCCGTTCCACGGCGGTCGGGTGCTGTCGCCGGCGGAGTGCGCGGCGCTGGTCGAGCACATCGCCGGGGTGCCGTTCGAGCCGACGCCGGCGGCGATGGCGGCGGTGCCGGCGGGCTGCATCGCCCAGCGGGTGCTGAACAACCTCAAGGGGGCGTACCTGCGCAGGCGCGACTTCGCCCGGGCGTCGCGGACGATCGCCCGACTGATCCAGCTGTGCCCCGGCGATCGGACGCAGCGGCGCGACCAGGGGGCGGTGCTGTTGCAGGCCGGTCGGGCCGGTCAGGCGATCGACCAGCTGGAGACCTACCTCGGGGCCGACCCGCCGCCGGAAGACTCTCGGTCGGTGCGCGAGCTGCTCGATCAGGCGCGCGGCGAGGTGGCGCGGTGGAATTAACCAGACCAGCCCGACGCGCCAGCGAGGGCCTGGCTCAGTCGCTGCACACCTCGTCGAGGACGTCCTCGGCGACGTAGATCGGCACGCTTGCGGTGACCGCCAGGGCGATGGCGTCGGAGGGGCGGGTGTCCACCT
>JAXMAW010000151.1:0-2251 GCA_046350195.1 Gemmataceae bacterium | reverse complement strand
CCGAGGCATGGCGACCCTGACGATCGTCGGCAACATGATCACCATGTGGTCGTGGTTCGGTACCAACCAGCTCGGCATCGGCCTGCACGCCTACGGCTTCAACAACGCCCTGGTGCTGCTGTGCCGGTGGTTCTGGGTCAGCCAGCTGGTGCTGCTCGGCTTCTCTGCGTTGCCGCTGACGGCGTGGCGGAGCTACGCTCCGCTGGAGATCGAGGCGGCGCCCGCCCCGGCCCCAAAGCTGAAGGGCAAGCGCGGCGGCACCAGCATCCAGCCGGCGTGACCGTCTTTCCGTCGTAGGACGGGCTGCCAGCCTGTCCCTCTCTCAGAGGACAAGCTGGCAGCTTGTCCTACGACGGAGCCGCGCCTATTATCCCCTCACATCCGCGCATCCGTCACCCGTGAGGGAGTCTCTCCATGGCCTCCGACAAGAAAATTCGCGTCGCGATCATCGGCCTGGGTTTCGGCGCCGAGTTCATCCCCATCTACCAGGCGCACCCCAACGCCGAGATGTACGCCGTCTGCCGCCGCAACAAGGGCGAGCTGGACAAGTGCGGCGACAAGTACGGCATCAAGGCCCGTTACACCGACTACGACCAGTTGCTCAAGGACCCCAACATCGACGCCGTCCACATCAACTCGCCCATCCCCGACCACGCCGCCCAGTCTCTCGCCGCGCTCAAGGCCGGCAAGCACGTCGCCTGCACCGTGCCGATGGCCACCACCATTGATGAGTGCAAGCAGATCGTCGAGCTGCAGCGGCAGGTCGGGAAGGTCTACATGATGATGGAGACAGTCGTCTACGCGCGCGAGTACCTTTTCGCCAAGGACCTGTACGAGAAGGGCGAGCTGGGTCGCATCCAGTTCCTGCGCGGCAGCCACCAGCAGGACATGGACGGCTGGCCGGACTACTGGCCGGGCCTGCCGCCGATGCACTACGCCACGCACTGCGTCAGCCCCTGCCTGGCGATCCTGTCCAGGCCGGGCAAGCCCGCCCACGCCGAGAGCGTCGTCTGCCACGGCTCCGGCCGCATCCGCGAGGAGCTGATCTCGCGCTACAACAGCCCGTTCGCGCTGGAGACGGCGACGTTCAAGATCAGGGGCAGCGACGTCGTCGCCGAGGTGACCCGCACGCTGTTCGACGTCGCCCGGCAGTACCGCGAGAGCTTCGACGTGACCGGGTCGAAGAAGTCGTTCGAGTGGCAGCAGGTCGAGAACGAGGAGCCGGTCATCCACACCAAGAACAGCCCGGAGAAGCCGCTCCGCGAGGACCAGATCCCGGTGCGGACGAAGGTGCCGGACTTCGCCCACCTGCTCCCCGAGCCGATCCGCAAGTTCACCAGGCCGCAGGCCATCCAGGACGCCGAGCACCTGTCGTTCCTCCAGGGCGGCGGGCACGGCGGCAGCCACCCGCACCTGGCCCACAACTTCCTCATGGCCTGCCTGGGCGAGCGGCCGGCGTTCCCCGACGCCCCGACCAGCGCCAACTGGACGATGGTCGGCATCTGCGCCCACCAGTCGGCGATGAAGGGCGGCGACCGCGTCGCCATCCCGTCGTTCTGACCGCCCCGGCCGGGGCTGACCGCAATGTCCACCCAACCGGATCGTGATTCTCCGAAGGCCGTTCCGCGGACGGGGCCGGTCCTGGTGCGGGGGGCGTTCAGCCTCGGCCCGCTCGTCTTCCTGCTCTGCTGCGGCCAGGTCCTGGTCGGGGTGGGAGTGTACGACCGGGCGCTGCGGCCCTGGGACCGGACGTCCTTCCAGTACATGGCGAGCGCGGGGGCGTTCTGGACGGCATTGGCCGCTGGGACTTTGCTGGGGCAGCTCTGGCGGCGGCGGTGGGTCGAGCCGACGCCGACTGGGTTCATCCTCACCGACCGGGGCAGGAGCCGGACTTTCGACGACGAGGACGTCGTCGGTGTCACCCACTCGTTCCGCGAGCGGAGCGTCCCCGACATCCGGCACCGGGTCCGGCTGGAGGTGCGCGGCGGAAGGCCGGTCGTGATCGCCTACTCCGTACCGCAGGGCCAGGCCGACCCGCTCGCCGACCTGTGGGCGAGGGTCGTCACCGGCCTGGTGCGGCGCGTCCGCGCCGGGCTGGGCGAGGGCGCCTCCCTCGCCGGCCGACACTGGCGCCTGGACAAGGACGGGCTGCTATACCGGGGCGAAGTGTTCCCCCTGCGGAGCGTGACCAAGGTGGGGTATTACTCCGGCCGGCTGTGCCTCTGGAAGGGCGAGGACGAGCGGCCGTTCA
>JAXMAW010000150.1:0-2259 GCA_046350195.1 Gemmataceae bacterium | reverse complement strand
CGGGCACCGCCGGGCGGCCGAAGCGCGGCCGCGGGCCGCCGCGCTCCCGGGTGAAGAAGTCGTCGCCGCGCAGCGCCCCCGCCGGGATGCGCAGCGTCAACAGCTTGCCCTTGCGCAGCACGCGCACCTCCCTCGGCGCCCCCTCCTGGCTCTCCTCGCGCTTCCGCTGGTCGAACAGCCGGGCGCAGCGGACCTCCTCGCCGTCGTAGCCGAGGACCACGTCGCCGGCCTCCAGCTGTCCCGCCGCGCCCTCGGTGCCGGCCAGCCGCGTCGAGCCGAACAGCCAGACGACGCGCGTCTTGACCGGGTGGCCCTCGACGTCGTGGTACGCCGAGCCGGTCAGGTGGTCGTCGGCGTCGTAGTCGAACCCCACCCGGGCGTAGCCGACCTTGCCGGCCGTCGGCTGGTCGTCGGGGCCGTAAAACGCCTCCTCCCGCAGGTTGTACCGGTCGTCGTACTTCCGCGTCTGCTTCGCCACGCCGAACTCGCTGGCGGCGAGTTGGCCGTCGGGGCCGAACGTGGCGATCTCGGTCATGTTGCCCAGCGAGTCGTACGACCAGGTCGTCCGCGCGGTGCCGTCGGGCGTCGCCTTCGGCTTGCCGGCGGCGTCGAGCGTGGCCAGCTCGGCCAGGTTGCCCAGCTCGTCGTACTTGGCCTGGACCCGCGAGACGCCGGCCCGGTCGGCCGCCGGCCTGCCGTCCGGGCCGGCCAGCCGGACCTCCTCGATGTTGCCGCGGTCGTCGTAGCCGATCGCCAGCCGGCCGGCGGCGAACGAGATCGCCGCGCCGGGGCCGCGCGGGAAGGCGAACAGGCTGGTCAGCAGGTCGCGGGGGCCCGGCGGGGCGGTCGCCTCGGGGAACGTGACGACCTTGCCAGCCGCGTCGTAGGTCGTCGTCTCCTCCAGCCGCCCCTGGTCGTCGTACTGCCACGTCCGGCGGGCGAACGGCGGCGTCCCGGCGGCCACCAGCTCGCCGGCGGGGCCGTAGTGGGCCATCTCGGTGAGGTGGCCGTTCTTGTCGAAACTAAAGGCGTAGCGGGCGACGCCCTGGCGGTCGCCGGCCGGCTGGCCGTCCGCCCCGAAGAACGCCTCCGAGACGACCTGGCCGCGCTCGTTGTAACCAAAGGCGATGCGCGTCTCCTTGCCCCCGGGCCGCGGCGGTGCGGGCTGGCCGTCGGCGCCGAGGAACGCCAGGGCGCTGACCCGGCGGTCCTCGTCGTAGGAGAGCCCCAGGGCGACCGCGCCGAGACCGCCGGGCGCCGGCTTGCCGTCGGGGCCGAAGTAGCGGACGCGGACGCAGGCCCCGTCGCGGTCGTACTCGTACTCGGTGCGGGCGACCGGGCCGCGCTCGTCTGGCCCGGCGGCGGGGTTGGTGACCTCCCGGACGGTCAGGTTGCCGCGCCCGTCGTAGGTGAACCGCACCGAGCCGGACGACGGCTTGCCGTCCAGGCCGAGCGCCAGCTGCGAGGTCGGCCGGCCCTGCTCGTCGTAACTCCACCGCAGCTGGGCCCCGCGGCCGAACGTTCCGCGGGCCGGCTTGCCGCGCAGGTCGAGGTACGCCTCCTCCACCAGCTGACCCGCCGCGTCCCACTTGCGGGTGATCCGCGCGTAGCCCAGGGGGTGCGGCACCGGCTGGCCGCGCGGGCCGAGGAACGACACCTCGGTGACCAGGCCGTTGCCGTCGTGGTCGTAGCGGCGGCCGAAGATGCCGGCCGTGTCGGGCCGCGGCTTGCCGGTGCGGCCGAGGAAGCGCACCTCCTTCTCCCACCCCTCGCCGGTGTACGACAGCTGCACGTACTCCGCGCCGGAACCGGCCTGCGTCCGCACCAGGCCGCGATCGTCGGTGTAGTGCCCGGTGTCGTTGGAGGAGAGTTGAAACGTCCAGACGACCCGCCCGAGCACGTCGTAGGCGACCTCCTTGGCCAGGTTGCCCCTCTCGTCGCGGTGGTACTCCCAGGCGCACGGCCGGCCGGGGCCGTCCGGCGGCGCGCTGCCCGGCGGGCGGCCGCGCAGCGGCGTCTCGACGACGGTCAGGAGGGTGGTGACGGCGAACAGGCCGGCCTCGGCCCGCGACAGGTGGGTCATGACCGAGTGGCGCGGGGTCGGCCGGCCGTGCCGGTCCACCGCCTCGACCCTCTCGACCTGCCCGCCGCGCGTGTGGAAGCGGAACGACAGGCCGCGCCGCCGCGCCTGCTCCTCCGTCAGCGGGCCGACCCCCCGGGGCACGCCGCGCACCTTGACGAAGTTGGTGTAGTAGGCGA
>JAXMAW010000149.1:0-2274 GCA_046350195.1 Gemmataceae bacterium | reverse complement strand
GGCCCGGCGGACCTCCCGCAGCCGCTCCCGCGCCTCTCGGTAGGACCGGCCGGGCAGGCAGCGGCGGAAGATCCGCAGTGCCGAGTCGGCCCGCCGCGTGCCGACGCGCAGCTGATGCACGAACTCCGGGTCGCGGTGCGCCTCCCGGATCGCCTTCGGCAGGCTCTCGGTGACCACGGCGAGCCGCCTGGCCAGGACCAGGCGCGCGGCCTCCAGCGGAGGCGTCTCCGGCGTCAGCCCGCGGACCCATTTCCCGTCGGCCATGGTCGCCATTTCAGTGCCCATACAGCCCGGCGATGCTCGCCGCCTGCTCGCGCCGCGTCAGCCAGGACGAAACCTCCCGGGTCTCACCGACGAGCTTCTCGACGCGCTTGCGGTCCTCGAGCAGCTTCGCGGCCAGGTCGCCGGGCGCGTCGAGGAACACCGCCTCCAGTTCCTCGCGGACCCGGCCTTCGAGCTGGCGGTGAAACTCGTCCCGGATCGTGTTCCAGCGCAGGGGCAGCAGCAGGTGGATCAGCAGGTGCAGGATCAGGAACACCACCAGCAGGACGATGCCGGGAAGCAACACATCGACCCAGCGCGTCGTGTAGTCGTCCTTGTAAAAGACCTTCCACAGGAGCATGCACAGCGCCGCCAGCAGCGCCGCCGGCGGCACCCAGTCGGCCAGGAAGACGAGGGTTTCCTGGGCCGCCCGGCGGGCGCCGGTCGGCTTGGTCCACTGCTTCTCGACGCCGTCGAGTACCTCGGCCAGCCCGCGCGCCCACCGCTGCCGCCAGTCGATCTGCCCCCGCGACTCGACCGGCTCGGTCAGCACCGACAGCGGGTAGCCCTGGGCGTCGGCCTCGACGAGTAGCCGGTTGACCAGTGCCCGGCCGCGGGCGTCGAGCTGCCGGCTGGCGGCGACGTCGGTGCAGGCACTGGTGAACCGGGCCAGGTCCCAGGCGGCCGGCGTCTCGACGTGCTGCCGGGCCCGCGGCACGAACGGCAGGCGGTCGCGCAGGCTGCTGCCGACGTAGCGAGCCCGGGTCACCAGCTGGAGGTACCAGGCCATCATGCCGCGGAAGCGGCGCTGGCCTTCCAGCGCGAAGTGGTGCTCGATCTCGCGCTGGAACGGCTCCAGCGTGTTGACCAGCACCTCGGCAACGGCGGCGGCCTCCTCGCCCAGCGGCCTCGCCCAGGCCGCCTTGACCCGCTGGCTGACCTCGGTCAGCTCCGGGGGCAGGGCCTCCCGCAAGGCCTGCTCGGTCTGGGCCAGCAGCTGGCTGACGCCCCGTGCCTTGATCGCCTCGACCTCCAGCCGCGTCAGCCCGTGCTCGAGCCAGCCGACCAGGTCGGCGAACTGCTCGCCGGGCGGCGGCGCAGGCACCCCGTTCGTCGCCGAGGCCCGGTCCACCCACAGCTGGGCGCAGGTGCGGAACAGCTTCGGCGCCTCGAACCCCTCCGCCTCCAGGTCGCGCAGCCAGTCCTCGTCCGGACGGGTGCCCGTCGCGCTGGCCTGCAGGCAGCGGTCCCACTTGTTCAAAACGAAGGCGAACGCCCGGCGCTTCCGCTGTTGCAGGAACAGTTCCCAGACCAGCCGGTCGTGGTACTTCTCCTGGGAGCCGACGTACAGCACGACGTCGGCGACGGGGAGCACGCGGAGAAGCTTGTCGCGGTTGGTCAGGTCGTTGCTGTCCACGTCGGGCGTATCGACGAGGACCTTCTGCTCCAGCTCGCGGCGGTCGTGGGCCACCAGGCGGCAGTGGCGCAGCGCCGGGTCGAGCCGGTCAGGCCGGACCGACTCGTGGTAGTACACCACCGGGTCGCGAGTCGTCGGCCGCTGGAACGACGCCTGGGCGATGCTGCCGCCGGCCAGCGCGTTCAGCAGGGTGGACTTGCCGACCCCGGTGCCGCCCATGAGCATGACAACCAGCAGCGGCCGTTCGACGTCGAGGGCGTCGGCCTGCCGCTTCAGGTCAGAGGCGATGCCCTCCAGGGCGGCCCGGCTCATTGTCGTGAGCGGGTAGCGGTGCTGGCCGTCCAGCCAGGCGCGCAGGTTGCGCTCCAGCATGCGCAGGGCCGGGGACAGCGTCCGCAGGACGGGGGTGGAATCGGCCTGGGCCGGGGGGCTCATCGTCGGTTCCTCCGCGCTCACTGGGCCGCCTTGCGCACCCGGGTGTCGAGGCTGGCGATCGCGCCCGGCAGGCGGGTCAGCGCCAGCTGGAGCCGCTCGAACGCCGAGCCGCCCGTCGCCGGCCAGCGGGCCAGCCACTCCCCCATCGGCGTCGCGAACAG
>JAXMAW010000148.1:0-2286 GCA_046350195.1 Gemmataceae bacterium | reverse complement strand
CTGGTCCACCCGGTAGGTGCCCTCGGCCAGCAGCGGCATCCCCTGCGGGTCGGAGAAGACTGAGCGGAGGACGTGGCCGGGCACCCCCTGCGTCTGCGACGAGCCGTGGCAGAGCAGGCAGTTGTCGGTCTGCCGGGTGAAGCGCGGCTTGCGGCTGGCGTCCTGATCGACGGTGTAGAACACCGTGCCGAGCTTGGGATCGACCGCGGAGACTTCCAGCACGTCGCCGGCCTTGCAGTAGCCGACGTAGACGTCGTCATTGAAGTACAGCGCCCGCGGCGTCCGCGGCGCGATCCGGTGCCGCTGGAGGCTCGTCTTGGAGAAGACCAGCGTCTGCGATGACACCGGCACGCCCAGCTCGCGCAGCAGCGACGCCAGGTAGCCCCCCGTCTCGTCGTAACTCAGCTTCGCCTGCCCGGCGACCAGCCTCTTCTGGAGCCGGGAGGCGACGTTGTCCGGCGTCGAGGTGCCGTAGGCGATCGGCTCCTTGTCGAAGTCCGCCCCCGCCGCGGTCGAGCCCGCCAGCGCCAGGACCGCCACGCACCACCTCGCCATCGCCGTTCTCCTTCGCCGGCCAAATAGGATGTCGTTATCCTATTTATACCCCAGCCCCAGTCCGCTGTCCAGGGCCAAAATGCGCCGTCAACGTCAGGGCTTGGCCCCTTCCAGGAGGCGTCTCAACGCCGCGTCCCACGGCGGGTGGTAGGGGCGCTCCAGCCAGCGCTCGGCCTCGGCGTCGCCGGTGATGTTTCCCTTGGCGTCCAGCCGCAGCTGGCGGCCGAGGCGCAGCGAGACGTTCGCCAGGTGGCAGAGGGTCGAGACGCGGACGCCGCTGTCCAGATCGGAGGCCGGCTCCTTTCGGGACTTCACCCCGTCGAGGAAGTCCCGGGAGTGCCGGGCGAACATGTCCTCGGAGGCCCCGTCGCCGTCGCTGACCGGGGTGGTGCGCAGCCGCTTCGGCCCGGGGTCCTTTTCGGCGCGCGGCCCGCCGACGGGGTGGGCGCCGGCGAAGGTGGGGATGACGCTCTCGGGCGGCACCTCCTCGTCGGGCAATAGGGTGAAGCCCTTGCGCGAGAGCATCAACGACCCCTTCTCCCCGAAGAACGCCATCGACCAGCCCAGGCGCTCGCCCTGGCACGCCTCGCGGTGCGACCAGGTGGCGGTGAAGTCGCCGAAGTCGAATAGCGCGTCCTGGGTGTCGGGCGTCTCGCCGTTGTCCTTCAAGGCGAAGCGGCCCCCGACGCTGGTGACGGAGCGCGGCCAGCGGGGACCCATGACCCAGTCGAGGACGTCGAGCGAGTGGTGGCCGAGGTTGGTCATCTGCCCGCCGGCGGTGTCCCAGAACCAGCGAAAGTGGTACAGGCCGCGGTTGGGGTTGTACGGCCGCCTGGGGGCGGGGCCGAGGAACATCTCCCAGTCGAACCCCGCCGGCGGCTCGGCGTCGGCGGGCCGGCCGAAGCCCGGCAGGACGTTGCGGTAGGCGTGCATGCGCACCGACTGGACCTTCCCCAACCGCCCGCCGCGCAGCAGTTCGCGGGCACGCCGGTAGTGCTTGCCGGAGCGCTGCTGCGTTCCGACCTGCACGACGCGCCTGTGCCGCCGGGCGACGTCGAGCATCCACTGGCCCTCACGGGGGAACAGCGAGACCGGCTTCTCGACGTACACGTCTTTCCCGGCGGCGCAAGCCAGCATGGTCATCAGCGCGTGCCAGTGGTCAGGCGTGGCAATCACGACGGCGTCGATGTCCCTGTCGTCGAGGAGGCGGCGGAAGTCGCGGTACTTCTTGACGTCGCCGCCGATGAACGAGGCGCCCTCCTCAAGTCGGCCCTGGTGCGCCTCGGCCAGCGCGACGACACGGGCGTCCTTGTGGGACTGAAAGGACAGCACATGCCGCTTGCCGATCAGCCCGAAGCCAACCAGCCCGACGCGGACGCGCTCGGCGGCCCCGGCCGCCGAGGCGGCGGCGCTGGCGTGGAGGAACCGCCGGCGGTCTAATGGAAGGGCCCCCATCTTACTTGTCTCCCCGTTCCGGAGAACCTCGCCCTGGCTTACCCCCCGTTATATTGAGGGGCGTTTTGGCCATGGGGAGTTGTTCGGGCAGAGTTCAAGTTCGGACGATGCAAATATATTTTGTCCGGGTTGGCCGGTCTCATACGTTTCTCACTCGTCGGCGTCCCCCCGGCCCGAAGGGGGAGCCGGGGCGCGGACGCCCGGTTGTCCGGTCGGCGGCGCCGTTGTCGAGGATGTTGGCGGCCGGCCTTTGTCCAACTCCACTGACGCCCACCC
>JAXMAW010000147.1:0-2320 GCA_046350195.1 Gemmataceae bacterium | reverse complement strand
CCAACCAGGAGGTGCCCCTCGCCCAGCCGTACTACTACTCGTTCACCGCCGGCCAGACCTCCGCGGGCCGGCCGCTGGTCGAGTTCTTCGCCTTCGACAGCGAGCTGGCCGACCCGCTGCTGACCAACACCTTCACCGGGACCGACTTCAGCCAGTTCACCAACGTCAACACGCTCACCTCGCAGGAGGGGCTTTGGCTCCAGCGGGCCATGGCCTCCTCGACCGCGTTGTGGAAGATCCCGTACTTCCACCACACGCCGTACACCTCCTCGGGCGAGGACGGCGAGGAGGGGTTCAACGGCTCCTGGATGCAGCTCCCCTTCCAGCAGATGGGGGCCTCCGCGGTGCTGTACGGGCACGTCCACAACTACGAGCGGCTGGCCAAGGCGGACCCGGCCATCCCGGCGCTCAACGTCCCGGCGGGGACGAAGGCGATCCCGTACCTCCTCAACGGCTTCGGCGGGGCGTCCCCCTCGCCGTTCTTCGGCCCCAACGACCCGGGGAGCCAACTTCGTTACAACGGCGACTTCGGCGCCCAGAAGGTCTACGCCGACCAGAACCGAATCACCTTCCAGTTCTACAACCGCCACGGCGGCCTGATCGACTCCTACACGATCAGCCAGCCGATGACCGCGGTCGCCGCCGCCGCCGGCTCGGCCCCGCGCGTCAAGCTGATCAACGCCGCCACCGGGGAGACGGTCCTGAACTTCCTGGCCTACGAGCCGGGCTTCCGCGGCGGGGTGCGGGTCGCCATGGGCGACGTCAACGGCGACGGCGCGCCGGACATCGTCACCACCCCGGGGCCGGGCCGGCCCACGCTGGTGAGGGTCTTCGACGGCGTCACCGGCCGGCTGATCTCGCAGTTTTTGCCCTACGGCCCCGCGATCCGGGGCGGGGCGTTCGTCGCCGTCGGCAACATCAACGGGACCGGCCCGGAGGAGATCGTCGTCGGCCCCAACGTCGGGGCGCTTCCCGTCCGGGCGTTCACGGGGGCGGGGGCCGCCCTGGCCGGGTTCACCCCCTTCCTCCCGTACGGGGCGTCGTTCGTCAGCGGGGTGCGCGTGGCGGTCGGCGACACCAACGGGGCCGGCCCCGAGGAGATCGTGACCGCCCCCGGCGCCGGCGTGGCCAGCGTCAAGGTCTACAACGCCGCCGGCGTGGCCCAGCTGGCCATCGACGCCTACGGGCCGGCCTGGCGGTTCGGCGCCTTCGTCGCGGTGGCCGACCTCGACGGCAACGGCACGGCCGAACTCATCGTCAGCCCCGGCGGGGGCGTGCAGCAGGTCCGGCTGTTCAACGGCCAGACCGGCGTGGCCTTCAACCAGTTCTTCCCGTTCGGCCCCGGCCAGGTGGGGCCGGTCGTGGTGGGCACCGTCGATCTGGACCTGGACGGGAAGCCGGACATCCTGGCCGCCCGCGGCCGGGGGGGCCCCTCCGTCGTCCGGCTGTTCAACGGCCGAACGCTGGGCATCCTCAAGGCCTTCCCGGCCTTCCCCGGGTCGCTGGACGGCGTCTTCCTCGCCGGCGTCTGACCGGCGGAGAGAGCTATGCTCACAGCGACTTGAGGAACTCGACCAGGTCGCGCCGCTCCTCGGCGGTCATCGCCCGGCCGCCGAGCTTCTCCGGCGCGTGAGGCGCTCGCAACAGCTCGTCGAGCGTCTCGGCGCTGCCGTCGTGCAGGTACGGCCCGCGGTCGTAGACGCCGCGCAGCGTCGGCGGGTTCCACTTGTCGAACGGGCTGCCGTCCGGGGGCAGTTTGACGTCGTAGTTCGACTTCGAGCAATAGTCGCCGCCCTGGTGGCAGCGGGCGCACCGCGCCGGGCCGTCGAACAGCGCCTTGCCGCGCCGGGCGGCCGCGCCGGGCTTGCCCTTCACCAGGTGCGGGCTGGGTGGGTGTTCCAGCGTGCCCAGGAAGGCGACGACGGCCCGGACGTCGGCCTTCGACGGCGGCTTGCCCCACAGCGTCTCGGTGATCGACTTCTCCACCGCGTCGCCGAGGTTCGCCTGCCAGCCGTGCCAGGTGTACGGCGCCGTCCGGGCCACGCCGCGGAGCGTCGGCGTCATCTTCGGGTTGCTCTGCGAGTCGTCGTTGAGCGTGTCGAATGACCGACCGCTGGTGTGGCCGTCGGGGTGGCAGGTGTGGCAGCTGAACCACTGGTGGTGCGACCGCTTGGCGTCGTAGAAGATCGCCTCGCCGAGGCGCGCCTCCGACGGCCTCTCTGGGGCGCCCAGCGCGATAGTTTTGGCGACCTTGCCGGCCTTGACGTCGATGACCTGCACCGCGTCGAGCAGGTAGTTGGCGACGACCGCGCGCGCCCCG
>JAXMAW010000146.1:0-2330 GCA_046350195.1 Gemmataceae bacterium | reverse complement strand
TTGCCGGCCGCGCGACGGGAAGGTGATAATCCGTCCGCCCCCACACCGAGGAGCCGCCGATGTCCACGGCCTTGCCCCCCGAAGACCCGACCGTCGCGGACGTGCTGAAGCTGGTCAAAGAGCTGGGCGGCGTCCCGCCGCGCCGCGTCCTGCTCAAGCCGCTGCCCGGCAAAGCCACCGAAAAGGACCTGCTCGCCCACCACCGCCGCACCGGGCGCATCTGCGAGCTCGTCGATGGCATTTTGGTGGAGAAGCCCGTGGGGTACAACGAATCGTACATCGCTTCCGAGATCAACATGCACCTGCGGCTCCACGCCAAGAAGCACAAACTCGGCTATGTCACCGGCGAACACGGCACGATGCGCCTGATGCCGCGCCTGGTGCGGATTCCCGACGGCGCCTTCGTCCGCCGTGAGCGGTTCCCCGGCGGCGTCCTTCCGGAGGGGCCGATCCCGGACCTGTTCCCCGACCTGGCCGTCGAAGTCCTCAGCGAGAGCAACACCGCCGGCGAGATCCGCCGCAAGCTGAAAGAATACTTCCTCGCCGGCACCACCCTCGCCTGGATCGTTGACCCGAGGAAGCGCACCGTGACGGTCCACACCGCCCCCGACGTCTCGTCCGTCCTCGGCGAAGGCGACTCGCTCCAGGGCGGCCACCTGCTTCCCGGCTTCACCCTCGCCGTCTCCTACCTGTTTGAAGACCTGCCTCTCCCCAAGAAACACGCCGCCGCCCGCAAAAAGACGCCCTGAACCCGCCCCGCGGCGAGATCGCTTCACCTGCCTGTCCGTTCACCTACGGCGGGGCCGCGCCCTGTCCGCCTTGACCGCGCCGGACCGCGGTCCTTAGACTGACAAGCGCGATAGGATTGACTCTTTGCCGTTCCGCGCTGGACGCGCTGGCGCCGCCGGCCGTGTGCCGGGGCGCCCGATTCCGTTGGAGGCGTTTTGTCGATGAGCACTGATACCAAGATGGACAGCACGTTCTGGGACAAGCTCCAGGACGGCTTCTCCGCGTTCTCCGACGGCGTCGGCAAGTTCTTCCTGCGCCTGCTCGGCTCCAGCAACGAGCGCTACGTCCGCAACCTCGGCTACGTCCGCCCGCCGAAACCCGGCGCCCAGCACACCGTCATCGCCGGCTCGCTGCTTCACCAGGTCAACGAGCTGGAACCGAAGATGCAGGCGCTGTCGCCGGAGCAGCTCAAGGACATCACGCCGCAGCTCCGCCAGAAGCTGGCCAACGGCGCCAGCCTCGACGACGTCCTGCCCGAGGCGTTCGCCGCCTGCCGCGAGGCGGCCAAGCGCACCAAGAACATGCGGCACTTCGACGTGCAGATCCTCGGCGGCGTCGTGCTGCACCGCGGCAACATCGCCGAGATGGTCACCGGCGAAGGAAAAACGCTAGTCGCCACGTTGCCGGCCTACCTCAACGCGCTGCAGTCCAAGGGCGTCCACATCGTCACGGTCAACGACTACCTGGCCCGCCGCGACTGCGAGTGGATGCTGCCCATCTACCGCGCCCTCGGCATCGAGGCCGGCTACATCCAGTCGGACATGGACCCGGAGAAGCGCCGGGCCGCCTACGACGTCGAGATCACCTACGGCACCAACAGCGAGTTCGGCTTCGACTACCTGCGCGACAACATGAAGCCGGCCCGCCGCGGCGACAACATGTACGACCCGTTCTACCAGCAGGTGCAGCGGGTGCCGCTCAACTACGCCATCATCGACGAGGTGGACAACATCCTCATCGACGAGGCGCGAACGCCGCTCATCATCTCCGGCCAGGCGTTCACCGACGTCCGCCGCTACGACAAGGCCAACTGGATCGCCGTGCAGCTCGGCGACTTGCAAAAGAACGCCCCCGGCCGCTACTTCGAGATCAAGGAGAAGGAGCACACCTGCCACCTGACCGACGAGGGCGTCCGCAAGGCCGAGGAGCTGGCCGGCGTCGAGAGCTTCTACACCGCCGGCAACATGGAGTGGCCGCACCTCATCGACAACGCGCTGAAGGCTCACCACCTCTACAAGCGCGACAAGCGCTACGCCGTCACGCGCAACGAAGACGGCGAGATGGCGATCATCATCATCGACGAGTTCACCGGCCGGCTGATGCACGGCCGGCAGTGGTCCGACGGGCTGCACCAGGCGGTCGAGGCCAAGCACTCCAAGGACGGCGTGAAGATCAAGGAGGAGACGCAGACGCTGGCGACGGTCACCTTGCAGAACTTCTTCAAGATGTACAAGAAGCTGGCGGGCATGACCGGCACGGCGATGACCGAGGCCGACGAGTTCTGGAAGATCTACAAGCTCGAGGTCATCGCCATCCCGACC
>JAXMAW010000145.1:0-2367 GCA_046350195.1 Gemmataceae bacterium | reverse complement strand
ACACCAAGAAAATCGGCGAGCTGGCCGCCGACCTCAGCGCCACCGCTGGCAACGTCACGCACCCACTCTTGACCAAGCGGGACGTCATCAAGAACAGTCAGCTGCTGGTGATCTGCTCCAACCGCGGCCTGTGCGGCGGCTATAACGCCGCCATCCTCCGCGAGGCGATGGGGGCCGTCCGCCGCACCAGCCAGGAAGGGGTGACGCTGCACCTCGACCTGTCGGGCAAGCGGGCGATCAACTACGCCAGGTACACCGGGCTGAAGGCGGAACACACCTACACCCAGTTCGAGGACAAGCCGGCCTTCGACGAGGTCGAGCAGATCGCCGACCGCTACCTGCAAGCGTTCATCTCGGGCAAGATCGACCGGGTCGAGGTGGCGTACATGAAGTTCCTCTCCGCCGGCGTGCAGAAGGCGGTGGTCGAGACGCTGTTGCCGCTCGACGCGGTGCCGGCGGCGGAGAAGCCGGCCGCGGCGAAGGTGGTGGAGTACGAGTTCCTGCCCGACGCCGCGGACATCTTGCAAGAGCTGTTGCCGGTGTCGTTCAAGGTGCGGCTGTTCAAGTGCTTCCTGGACGCGGCGGTCAGCGAGCAGATCGCCCGGCGGGTGACGATGAAGCAGGCGACCGAGAACGCCGACGAGATGATCAAGAGTATCAGCCAGTCGTATAACAGGGCGCGACAGGCCAGCATTACGAAAGAGATTCTCGAAGTTATCGGCGGGGCGGAAGCCCTGAAGTGAGATCAAAGGCCCGACCGTAAGGGAGGGCGTGGCGTCGCGCCGGGTTTGAAGTAACGCCCTCCCTTACGGTCGGGCCTGGGATACGGAGCACATCATGGCATCGGCGAACGGTCGGCAGGTGGGCAGCATCGTGCAGGTGATCGGCTCGACGTTCGACGCCGAGTTCCCCGAGGGGCACCTGCCGGAGATTTACAACGCCCTCCGCATCGAGTCGGACAACAAGGGCGTGTCGATCCGCCTGACTGGCGAGGTGCAGCAGCACCTCGGCGGCGGCCGGGTCCGCTGCGTCGCCCTGGGCTCGACCGACGGCCTGGTGCGCGGCATGAAGATCGTCGATACCGGCGCACCGGTTTCGGTTCCGGTCGGCCCGGAGACCCTCGGGCGGGTGTTCAACCTGCTGGGCGACCCGATCGACGGCCGCGGCCCGGTCAACGCCAAGGAGTTCCGGCCCATCCACCAGCCGCCGCCGAAGTTCAGCGACCTGTCGCCGAAGACCGAGCTGTTCGAGACCGGCATCAAGGTCATCGACCTCTTGACGCCGCTGGTCCGAGGCGGCAAGGCCGGCCTGTTCGGCGGGGCCGGCCTGGGCAAGACGGTCATCCTCCAGGAGCTGATCGCCCGCATCGCCACGCGCTCCGGCGGCGGCTCGTCGGTGTTCGCAGGCGTCGGCGAGCGCACCCGCGAGGGCAACGACCTCTGGCTGGAAATGCAGGAGACGACGTACAAGGACGAGAAGGGCAACCAGCGGCCGGTCCTCACCAAGACCGCCATGGTGTTCGGCCAGATGAACGAGCCACCGGGGGCGCGCCTCCGCGTGGCGCTGTCGGCGCTGACCATGTGCGAGTGGTTCCGCGACGCGACCGGCACCGACACGCTCTTGTTCGTCGATAACATCTTCCGCTTCTCGCAGGCCGGCTCCGAGGTGTCGGCGCTTCTGGGCCGCATGCCCAGCGCCGTCGGTTACCAGCCGACGCTGGCCACCGAGATGGGCGAGCGTCAGGAGCGGATCACCAGCACGACCCGCGGCGCCATCACCTCGGTGCAGGCGGTGTACGTGCCGGCCGACGACCCGACCGACCCGGCGCCGGCCAACGCCTTCCAGCACCTCGACGCGTTCCTCTACCTGGAGCGGAAGATCTCCGAGAAGGGGATCTACCCGGCGGTCGATCCGCTGGCGTCGTACAGCAACATCCTCCAGCCGGGAGTGGTCGGCGAGGAGCACTTCGCCGTCGCCAACCGGGTCAAGCAGATCCTCCAGCGCTACCGCGAGCTGCAGGACATCATCGCCATCCTCGGCGTCGAGGAGTTGTCGGAAGAGGACAAGCAGGTGGTGAACCGGGCGCGGCGGATCGAGAAGTTCCTGTCGCAGCCGTTCCTCGTCGCCGAGCCGTTCACCGGCAAGAAGGGCGAGGTGACGCCGATCAAGGAGACGATCCGCAGCTTCAAGGAGCTGTGCGAGGGCAAGTGGGACCACCTGCCGGAGGGCGCCTTCATGTACGTCGGCGCCATCGAGCAGGCCGAGGAGCAGGCCCGCAAGCAGAAGTAATACGCGCCGCGCACGAAGTAAGCGGGGTGTGAAGAACCGCTTACTTCGTGCGCGGCTAGCCGAGCGCGAGACACCATG
>JAXMAW010000144.1:0-2460 GCA_046350195.1 Gemmataceae bacterium | reverse complement strand
GATTCGACGAGGAAGCCTTGGGGAGAAGGGTGAGGCAACGAAAGCGTCTTGGTCCGGACGCGAGCCTTCCTGGCGGGTCAGGCGCCGGGCCGGACCGCGTCCGAACCAAGACGCCGACGGAAACCGCCTGGGACGACCTGCCCCGCGCGTGAGCCATACCGAACGGGACGCCCCGGCACCGCCGGGGCGAGCCAGCCGCACTGGACGGGCCACGGCGGCGGGGACGAACGAGTATCGGGTCCGGCCCCGCGACGGCGGGGCCAGCCGCCGCCTCCCCGGAGGCGTGCCGCGTGAGACCCATAAGGTGTTGGGTGCAGGTCGCCTCGGGGCGGCCGAAGCCTGCTCGGCATGCGACCAGTCAGGAAGTCCACGAGGAACGGTCTACCCTTGGCTACCACGACACACGCCACCTAGAAAAAGCGTGTTCAGAGAGCTTTTTTCTCTCGACTTAGAGATCCTTTAAGGGGTTCGGTGTCAGCTCACCCGTGCCAGGCGAATATCGACCTCCCGCTCAACGAACTTCCACTCCTCCGTCTCACGGAGTGCGGCCAACAGTTCGTCGAACGCGGTCGCGTCGGCCTTGGCGTAGTCGAACAGGGTCAGGAAGTCGAACGCCTCGGCCTCGCCCATGTCCCGACAGTGGTGTAGTCGGCGGGCCACCCCTGGCAGGTACTTCAGCCCGACGGCGATGTGCTTGGACTTCTCCTCGAAGACGACCCGCCGCTCGTCCTGGGTCAGGGCCCACCACTTCGCGCTCTTACGGATGGGGATCAGGGCCGCCAGCGTCGATTCCGGGCGGCCGAGCGCAACCTGCTTCTTGACGAGCGAGTCCTTCTCGGCCCGGGTGACATACCTGTCGTTACTGGTGACGCCGCGGAGGACCCACTTCCCGCCCTCGGGCAGCGCCGCCACGGCGCCGGTCACGAAGTCCACCCGCTCGACGGCAGGCAGCGGGTCGCCCACGACTGCCTTGGCCGAGACCACCGACCACCCGCCCGCTTTGCCGCCGATGAAGCTGAACAGCCGGGGGTTCACCGGGGCACCTCCTTTGGCAGGCCCCGCCCCTGCGGCCGAGGGCGGCACGCCGAGAGCGGCCACCGCACCGCCGAGGGCGACCGCGCCGGTCAAGAAGCCACGCCGGCTCGAACTCGGGCCGCACACGCGGCGATCCGTATCAGGACTGGTTGTGTCTTCGGGCATCGATCGCCTCCGCAAGTTTCATGTCACCGAACCAGTAATTATCCAGCTGCCGCGCGCGCCCTAAACACGACGCGGTTCTCGTGGTATAGCCGCGCCCAGCCGTATGGCTGGTCAGGCTAACCTCTCCCGGGCTGACTGTCAAACCCCGCGCCCCGTTTTCGCCCACGGGTGACGCCGAGCGGCGCCCAGATTCCCCCATAGTGCTATGCGCGGATGCCGTGCCGTATGGGAGAATGCGCGATGGCGCGGCCCAGCCTCCGCGCCAGAAGTATAGGGTGACCCATGTCCGCTCACGACTCGACCCCGAAGACTCACCCCGAGCAGCGCGGGAGCAACGGCCGCTTCGCCAGGGGTAACCCAGGTGGCCCCGGCAACCCGTTCGCCCGCCGGGTGGCGCAGATGCGCTCCCTGGCCCTGGAGGCGGTGCCCGATGAGGACCTGACCGCCATCCTCAAGAAGATGGTGGAGTTGGCCAAGGAGGGCGACGTGCCCGCCGCCAAGCTCGTCCTGCAGTACACGCTGGGCAAGCCGGTCAGCCAGCCGCACCCCGACCGGATCGACCGCGACGAGATGCAGGCCTGGCTGGCCAACAGCCTCCAGCCGGGCGACCGCTACGCGCTGGCCGCCGCCCCCCTGGAAGTCGTCCTGCCGATGGCGCGCATCGTCTGCCCCTCCAACGGCCAGAAGTTCGCCGGCGACCTCCTCGACGGCCTCCACAAGATCGAGGACCGGGAGGCCCGGCCCGCCGTCAACAAACGGCCCAAACGGCCGGCGGCGATGCCGGTCAGCGCCGATCCGTCCATTTCGCTCTCCCAGACCGAGACGATCCGCCTGGTCAACCAGCCCGACGCGGCTCCCCCGCCATCCCCCCGGCGCGCCGCCAACGACGGCCGGTCGTAGGGCAAGCTGCCAGCTTGCCCATCCGCGTCAGTCCGGTCACGCGGCCCTCCCTCCCACGGGGCCGCCCGGGCCGCCACGTCCCGGCCCGAACCCCCGCGTTGACACGCGCGACGCCCTTGGCTATAGGTCGGCCCCGATTGACAGCGAACCCCAGGCCACCCGGCCTGTCCTGCCCACAGCGGAGGCGTGACGGATGATCGGCAATGCTCGCACTTGGTTCGGCGGCCGCCGGCTGGCCCGGGCGGCGGTCCTGACGGCCGGCGTCACGGCGCTCGCCACCGGCGCCTGGTTCGGCCGCGGCTGGTTCGTCCACCGCGCCGCCGCCCAGCAGGCCTCGGCCCCCGCTCCCGCCCCGGACCC
>JAXMAW010000143.1:0-2565 GCA_046350195.1 Gemmataceae bacterium | reverse complement strand
GGCGCCGCAGAAGTCCGGGTTGCCGAATTTCTCGATCCGGTGCCCGAAGCCGTGCGCCAGCGACAACAGCAGCCGGTTGTGCGGCGTTTTCTTGAACTTCAGCGATCGGCCCATCTTGAAATCCAGCCCGCCGCCGACCAGCACGAACGGGATGTTGTCCAGCGTGTGCGAGTTTCCCTTGCCCAGCTCGTTGGTCCAGACGATCAGCGTGTTGTCCAGCAGGCTACCGCGGCCGCCCGGCTCCGGCGTCTCCGCCAGCCGCTTCGCCAGGTAGGCCACCTGCTCGCAGTACCACCGGTTGATCTTCGTCAGCTTCTCGACCGCCTTGGCGTTGGTGTCCGGCTCGTGCGAGATCTCGTGGTGGCCCTCGTTGATGCCCAGCCAGCGCATCTTCGGCTGGCCGACCGAGTTGGTGATCTGGAACGTCGCCACCCGGGCGAAGTCGGCCACGAAGCTGTTCACCATCAGGTCGATCTGCATCTTGCTGATCTGCGGCATGCGGTCGTTCTCCTTCCGCACGCCGGGGTCCAGCGCCGGCACCGCGTGCGTCATCGCCGCGGCCGCCTTCAGGTCGCGCTCCATGTCTCGCACGAACGCCGCGTGCTCGTCGAGCAGCCGGCGGTCCTGGGCGCCGACGCTGCCGCCGATCTTCTTCAGGTCGTCCTTGACGTCGTCCAGCACGCTGGCCAAGAGGGCGCGGTCCTTGGTCTTGCCGTACAGCTTGTTGAACATCTGGTACGGGTCGTCGATCGGCGAGATCGGCTTGTTCGGCCCGGAGTAGGACATCCGCGTCCAGGTGTCGGCCCGCTCCGGCACCATGACGCCGAACTCCAGCGACCCGAACCGCGTCCGCGTGGCGGCGTCCTTCTGGAGATAGTTCTTGACCTCCTGGTCGATCGACACGCCGCTGGCCCAGCCGGCGGGGGTGTGCGAGCCGCCCTGGATGTTGCCGGGGAACAGCTCGATGCCGGTCAGCAGGCAGCCGATGCCGCGCATGTGGTTGTCGCCGTCGCCGCGCACCTTGTCGCAGACGCCGTTGAGCACCAGCGTCTGGCCCTGGAACGGCGCCAGCGGCTGGAGGATCTCCTTCAGGGCGAACTTCTCGCCCTCCTCGTCGGGCCAGAAGTTGGTCGGCACGATCCCGTTGGGGCTGAAGACCACCACCATGCGCTGCTTCCGCCGCGCCTGGTTGGCGAAGCCGAGGCCGGGCAGGTTGAGGATGAACGGCAGCGAGGCGGCGCCGAGGCCGAGGTCACGGACGAAGTCGCGGCGGGTCAGGAAGGCAGGCATCTACGTCTCCGAGGTTCTTGTCGTAGGACAAGCTGCCAGCTTGTCCTGCTTCGCCAGAGGACAAGCTGGCAGCTTGTCCTACGACCGAGGCTTTGGCGCACTTATCGTCAGGATCTCGACGGCGAGCTTTCGCATATTGTAGCGGCCGGCGGCGAACGTCTGCCGCAACCGATCGAGCGTGTCGTTGCCGTAGGCCCGCATCGGCTGCTGGACCAGGCTGTGGAACATCTGCTCGACGAAGGCGGCGTGGGCCTCATCGCTGCCGGCCAGGAACGTCGCCAGCTCGCGGGCGCCGTTGACCCGCACCGTCTTGCCGTCCCGCGCCTGGTAGCTGCCGGTCGCGTCGATCGGCTTGCCGTGGTCGGCGTCGCGGAACCGGCCGACGGCGTCGAACTGCTCCAGGGTGAACCCCAGCGGGTTGATGACGCTATGGCAGCCCATGCAGGTTGGAGGCCTGGTCTGAAGCGCCACCCGCTCCCGGGTGGTCAAATCCGGATGCAGGTCCGGCGCCAGCGGCGCCACCGCTTCCGGCGGCGGCCGCAACGCCATGCCGAGCACGCCGCGGGCCAGGAAGACGCCGCGGTGGATCGGCGAACTCTCGCCGGCGTGGGCGAACGTCGTCATCAGGTACGGGTGGGTTAGCGCGCCGGCCCGCTTGCCCGGGTCAAGTTTCACCTTCTGGAAATCGGCGTCGCCCGGCAGCGAGGCCCCGTAAAACTTCGCCAGGCGGCCGTTCAGGTGGACCTCGTCCGCCAGCAACAGTTGACGGTAGTCGGAATTCTCCGACCAGAGCACCTCGTCCAAAAACAGCTCGACCGACGTCCGCAGGTCGGCGATCACCTCGGCGTCGAAGCCGGGGAACTTCTTGGCGTCCTTCGCCAAGTCTTGGCCGTCGTCGAGCTTGAGCCAGCTCAGCAGGAAGTCGCGCAGCTTGGCCCGCGCCCGGGGGTCGGCCAGCATCCGCTCGGCCTGCTTCGTCAGTTGCTCCTTCGTGGCCAGTTCGCCCTTCGCCGCGGCGGCGAGCAGTTCCTTGTCGGGGACGGAATCCCACAGCCCGAACGACAGCCGGGCCGCCACGTCGTAGGCGTCGGCGCTCTGGCCGACCTCGCGGTAGAGGAAGCGCGGCGACTTGAGCACCCGCAGGACGATGCGCTTGACCGCCGTCTCCGGGTCGGCCGAGGCGGCGAACGCCTTCTCGACGATCTCCTTCCTCTCGCCCGCCGACAGCGGCCGGCGTAACGCCCGCTCGGCGAAAGCCGCGGCGAACGCCCGGAC
>JAXMAW010000142.1:0-2580 GCA_046350195.1 Gemmataceae bacterium | reverse complement strand
ACCGGTGCCGGGGCCATGGTGAGGGCCAGGGTGGCTCCCACCCCCGCGAGCAAAGTCAGGACTATGGCCGCCAGCTTCATGGCAAGTGGTCCATGGGCCGAGGAAACGTCTGGTGGAACGAACAAGCGCGACCTGCCACTAAAGCACCTCCCGTGCCGCCGCCCTGTTGGCCATGGGGAATATCTCCCGAACTCTGATCCCTGCTTCCTGAAAACGCGAATGAGAACGAGGCCCGAATCCGCAACCAGCCCCAGCCGCAATACTCTTGTTGAGGAGCCGGTGCCCACCGCTGGTGACGAACTCACCATGGCCCGCAGGCTGAGGCGTCCAAAGAACACGCCGGCCGCTGCGGCCGGAACGGCAGGCCCCTCATTCCCTACCATCATCGGCGGGAGGGCGGCGGCCTCCTTGGCAAGCCCTTCCGCTTGCCGATAATGCCTACACGCCGACCGACGACCACCTGGAGGCCCCATGCCCCTGCACCCTACGAAGGGCGACTGCCGCGAGTTCGGCTATGAACCCGATGCTCAATGGGCGAAATTGCCTACCGGCCTGTCCTGGCCCGAGGTCGTCGGCATCGCCACCGACCGCCAGGACCGCGTCTACGTCTTCAACCGTGGCGAGCACCCCGTTGTCGTGTTCGACCGTGACGGCTCGTTCCTCTCGTCCTGGGGCGAGGGGCAGTTCGTCCGGCCGCACGGCATCACCATCGGCCCCGACGACGCCGTCTGGTGCGCCGACGACAACGACCACACCGTCCGCAAGTTCACGCCCGACGGCCGGCCCCAGATCACGCTGGGCACGAGCGGCCGCCCCTCCGACACCGGGGCGACCAGCATGGACTACCGCAACGTCCGCCGGGCCGGGCCGCCGTTCCACTACCCCACCAACCTCGCCGTCGCGCCCGACGGCAACCTCTACGTCAGCGACGGCTACGGCAACGCCTGCGTGCATGTGTTCTCACCCGACGGCCGGCACCTGCACTCCTGGGGCGAGCCGGGGGCCGGGCCGGGCCAGTTTCATCTACCGCACGGGATCGCGGTTGATCGCCGGGGGACGGTGTACGTCGCCGACCGAGAGAACAGCCGGGTCCAGCTCTTCAACCTCAAGGGGCAATACCTCTCCGAATGGGCCGACGTGGCCCGGCCGTGCCAGGTCTTCGTCTGGGATGACCACGTGTACGTGGCGGAGCTGGGTTTCCTTGCAGGCAGGTGGCCCGGTAACCCCGAACCCCCTGCCGACGCCCCGGGAGGGCGCCTGAGCGTCTTCGACCAGGAAGGAAAGCTGCTGGCGCGGTGGGGCGGCGGGCGCAACCCCTGCGCGGCGGGGGACTTCTTCGCGCCGCACGGCGTCTGCGTCGATTCGCGCGGCGACGTCTACGTCGGCGAGGTCGTGATGTCCGGCGGCGGCAACCAGGGGCTGGTGCCGCCCACCTGTCACTCGCTGCAAAAGTTCACCCGCCGGGAGGTGCCGAACTGAAGAGGGTTTCCGTGGACGCCGACCGTAACCTCCTGTTCGGTGTGCTCGCGCTGCAGGCCGACCTGATCGACCCTCAGCAGTTCATCGAGGCGTGCCTGCTCTGGACCAGCCGCAAGGACGTGGCCATGGCCGACCTGCTCGTCGAGCGCGGCTGGATCGTCCAGGCCGACCGGGAGCACGTCGAATACTTGCTCCGGCGCAAGCTGGACAAGCACGGCGGCCCCCGGGCCAGCCTCGCGGCGATTCCGGACGACATCAAGCGCTCCCTGGCCGGCCTGGCCCGGGCCGATGCCGCCGACGCCACCGTGGCCCACGTCGCCGGCCCCCCGGATCGTTACGCCCGGCTCCGATTGCACGCGACGGGCGGCATCGGCCGCGTGTGGCTGGCCCACGACAGCGGCCTCGGCCGCGACGTCGCCCTGAAGGAGTTGCGGCCCGAGCGGGCCGAGCACGCCGCGTTCTCCGCCCGCTTCCTTCAGGAAGCCAGAATTACCGGCCAGCTGGAGCACCCCGGCATCGTCCCGGTCTACGAGCTGGCCTGGTCCGCCGACCGCGGACCGTTCTACACCATGCGCTTCGTCAAGGGGCGCACGCTGACCGAGGCGGCGGCCGCGTTCCACAAGAAGCGATCCGCCGGCCAGGCCGACGCGCTCGACCTGCCTGCCCTGCTGAACGCCTTCGTTACGGTCTGCCACACGGTCGCCTACGCCCACTCGCGCGGCGTCATCCACCGCGACCTCAAAGGTCAGAACGTCATCCTCGGCGACTTCGGCGAGGTTGTCGTGCTGGACTCGGGGCTGGCCAAGCGCCTCGGCCGGCCCGAGCCGTCGGCGGGGTCGCCGCCCGCCGACGCCGCCGCCGAGGACAGCGCCCTGACCGTGCAGGGGCAGGCGCTCGGCACGCCGGCGTACATGGCCCCGGAGCAAGCGGCGGGGTGCCTGGACCGGATCGACCACCGGACGGACGTCTACGGCCTGGGGGCGGTGCTGTACGAGATCCTCACCGGCCGGCCGCCGTTCACCGGGCCGGACACGGCGGCGGTTCTGCGGAAGGCCCAGGAGGAAGAGCCGGCCCCGCCCCGCCGCGCCTGGCCGGAGGTGC
>JAXMAW010000141.1:0-2617 GCA_046350195.1 Gemmataceae bacterium | reverse complement strand
TTCGTGCGGAATGTCGAGCCGGTCGGCTCGACGTCGTGCCAGTAGACGTTGTGACCCAGCAGGTCGCCGCCGACGTACTTGTCGCGGAAGCGCGGCGGGAAGCTGTCGCCGCGGTAGACGAAGCCGCCGACGGTGACGTGACCGCCGCGGAAGCCGTGGTGCGCGACGTGGTCGAAGTAGCCGTAGGTGTACGGGTTGTGCAGCGGCCCGTGCTTGCCGAACGCCTTCCAGTAGTAGCCGCCCTGCACGCCGTGCAGGCAGACGTAGCCGCCGTGGTTGGTGCTGTAGAGCAGCTGCCCGTGGCGGTCGAAGTCGAGTCCCCACGAGTTGCCGCCACCCTCGCAGAACAGCTCGAAGCGGCGGGTGATCGGGTGGTAGCGCCACACGCCCTGCTGGAACTCGACCCCGCGCACGTTGGCCGTCACCGTGCTGCCCTGGCAGCCGTACAGCCAGCCGTCCGGCCCCCAGGTCAGCGAGTTGGCCACCGAGTGTGCGTCCTCCATGCCGAAGCCGGATAGCAGCACGTCGGGGTCGCCGTCGGGCACGTCGTCGCCGTCGCGGTCGGGGTAGAACAGCAGGTACGGCACCTGGAGCACGAACACCCCGCCGTGGCCGAACGCGAAGGCGCTCGCCAGGTTCAGCCCGCTGGTGAAGTCCTTCCCCTTGCCGCCAGGGAGGACGATCGTGAGCCGGTCGGCCCCCTTCGGGCCGCGCGGGGGTGGCTCGGGGACTCGGTCGTAGACGGTGCGCGAGTAGCGGTCCACCCTGGCGCGCTTCAGCCCCGCCGGGTTGGGGTATTGCAGGTACTGCATGACCCACAGGCGACCGCGGTCGTCGAAGTCGATCGCGACCGGCTGGCGGATGACCGGCTCGGAGGCAACCAGCGAGGCGGTGAACCCTGGCGGCGCCATCATCTTCAAAGCGGCGACGTCAGGCGAATGGCCCTGCGGCAGGGCGGCGACGGTGGCGAGGCCGAGGGCAAGGGCGGCGAGGAGGAAGCGCATGGCGGCGGGTCGTCCGAGGCGAGCAAGGTTACCTCCGCGAGTGTACCGGGATCGGCGTGGCGCGCCAAAGGGAAACGGTGAGACGGGCTCGAGGGGGGTGTGCCCTGAAAAAGTAGGTGGGAAAACGAGGCCGGAATAGTAGGGTGAGAGTGGCCCAGGGAAATGCTCGCGCGTGCCCACCACCCTCTTGTCCTAACGCCAGGAAGGTTCCCATGTTGCAGCCGACTCCTTCTCCGACTTCTCCGACTTCTCCGACCTCGGAAGGGCGTGAGGGGCGCCGCCAACGGATCCTCCAGGGCCTCAAGGACGACCCGTTGCTGGAGCGTCTCGCCGACGAGCTGGTGGACCTGCCCGATGGCAAGGTGTTCGGCTCGATCGAGCACACCCTGCGCGACCTCAGCCACGACCTGGCGGCCAAGGCCCACCAAGCCGGCATCGAGGCCGGCAAAAAAAGGGCTACCGCGGCTCCAGCGTCGTCTGCCCGCACTGCCGGGCCGACGCCCGGTTCGTCAGCTACCGCGAGAAGACCTGGCTGACCACCACCGGGGAGGTGACGGTCGCCCGCGCCTACTACCACTGCAAGCACTGCCACCGGGGCCACTGCCCGCTTGACCAGGAACTCGGCCTGCGCGGCGATCACCTCAGCAGCGGGCTGCGGCCGTTGGTCTGCCTGGCCGGCACCCTCGGGTCGTTCCGCGACGGCTCCGACGACCTGCTGAGGCGGTTCTGCGGCCTACACGTCTCTGCCGGCGTGCTCCGCCTGGCCACCGAGCAGGCCGGCGAGGAGCTGCTCCACCGGCAAAGGGGGGGCCAAATCGTCGCCCCGGCCAAGCCGGTGAAGTGGGACTTCACCCTGGAAGGCCACCGCCACACCGCGGCGTTCCTCGGGCTGGACGCCTTCGCGGTGCCGATCCAGGGGGCCGGCGGCAAGAAGGCCGACCACCGCATGCTCTACACGGCCACGCTGTACACCCCCGACAAGACCCAGACGCACTACCTGGTCGATTTCGACCTGGACCAGGCGGCCGCCCAGATGCGCGAGGCGGCCAAGGCGCTGGGGCTGGGGAAGGCGAATCAGCTGGTCGCGATCTGTGATGGTGGCAACGGGCTGGAGGAGGCGATCCACCGGCACTTCGACGACGACCTGTTGTGCATCCTGGACTGGTATCACGCCGGGCAGCACCTGTTCGACTACGCCAAGGCGCTGCACCCGCGCGACGCCCAGGCCCAGGCTTGCTGGGCCGCCGAGGCGAAGGGGGTGCTGTACGACAAGGGCGGCACGGCGCTGCTGGCTCACCTGGACAGCCAGCCGATCCCGGCGGAGCCGCTGGTGGCCGAGGAGTGGCGGAAGCTGATCGGGTACTTCAAGAACAACGAGCACCGGACGGATTACCCGACGTACCGAAGCCATGGCTATGACATAGGCAGCGGGCCGACGGAGGCCGGCTGCAAAATCGTCGGGGCGCGGCTGAAGGGCAGCGGCATGCGCTGGCTGGAGGTAGGGGCGGCACAGGTAGCCCCTCTCCGCGCCCTGTATGAGTCCGGCGCGGCCGCCTGGGATGCCTTCTTCGCCCTGGCGTTATGACCTTTACCTACTTTACCGGGGCACACCC
>JAXMAW010000140.1:0-2664 GCA_046350195.1 Gemmataceae bacterium | reverse complement strand
GGGGGGGCCGGGGGCCGGGGGGGGGGGGGGGGGGGGGGGGGGGGCGCCTGGGCAACCGGCTGCTCCCCGGTGACCTCGGGCGGCAGGGGTGGCGGCTCCTGAGGCAGCTGCGCGACCTCCCCGGCCGGGGCCGGCGGAGCCTCATGTGGCGTCTCAATGACCAGGGCCGGAGGCGGGGCCGCTTCCGCGGCCGGCTCGGGGGCCGGCGCCTCAATCGGCGGCGGGGTGGGGTTGTTGCGCCGCGCCTCGAACTCGGTCAGCAGGTCGGAAACCAGCTCTTCGGTCTCCCGGCAAGCCGTCCCGTTGCCGATGGCGATGACGTTGACCTGGTTGCGGCGGATCAGCTCTTCGAGCTTGGCCTTCGCCTCGGCCCGCTTGTTCTGGGGAGGGTGTGGGAAGATGACGGCGTCGGCGACGAGGTCGCCCTGCTCGTTCAGGGCCGCCACCTTGCAGCCGGTGCGGAACGCCGGATCGACCGCCAGTACGCGCTTGCCGCGCAGCGGGGCGGCCAGCAGCTTGCTCCGTAGGTTGCGGGCGAACACGACGACGGCGTGGTTCTCGGCCCGCTGGGTCAACTCGCGGCGGATCTCGCGCTCGAGGCTGGGGACCAGGAGCCGACCCATCGCGTCGTCGAGGCAGCGCTCGAGGAACTCGCGGTGGGGGTGCCTCTCCAGGTCCGGCAGCCGGCTGACAAACGGCGGCGGGCCGCGGTGGCCGCGCGGCGGGTGGTGATGCGGCCCGTGCGGCCCCGGGGCGGCGCCATCGGCGGACGGCGCCTCCGCCACCGGCGCGGGGGCCTCGGCCGGCCTCGGCTCCTCCTTCTTCGGCAAGGGCAGCCGCTCCGCCGCCACGCGGCGACCGGTGGCGGCGTCCCAGTCGATCTTCACGGTCAGGGCGCCGTCCTTCTCGCCGCGGTTGATCGCCAGCACGCGGTGGGGCGGGATCTGCCGCAGCGCCTCGTTGAAGGCGAAGTAGTCGCGAAACTCCTGGCCCTGGCCCTCGGCGAGCTTCTCACTCTTGGTCGTCAGCACCTTGCCGGTGTCCCACATCACCGCCCGGACGATGGCCCGGACGTCGGCCGCCTCGGCGATCAGCTCGGCGAGGATGTGGCCGGCCCCCAGGAGGATCTCCTCCTCGTTGGTCAGGCCCTGCTCGGGGTTGATGAGCGTCGGCAACAGACCGGGCAGGTCGGCGGCGACGGGGTCGGCCTCCCAGATGGCCAGGGCGAGCCGTTCGAGCCCCTTGTCGCGGGCGGCCTGGGCCAGGCTGCGCTTCTTCGGCTTGTACGGCAGGTAGAGGTCCTCGAGCCGCTTGGGGTTGTCGGCGGCAAGGATGGCGGCCTTCAGCTCGTCGGTTAACTTGCCTTGCGAGTCGATGGTGCGCAGGATGGTCTGCTTGCGGTCGGCCAGCGCGCGCAGGAGGCCGATCCGCTCCTGGATGGTGCGGAGGACTTCCTCGTCGAGGCCGCCGGTGCGCTCCTTGCGGTAGCGGGTGATGAACGGGATGGTGTTGCCGTCGTCGAGCAGCTGCACCACGGCCTCGACCTGTAGCTTGCGGATCTGCAAGTCCTGGGCGATGCGAGAGAGGTCGAGGTGGCCGAGCTCGGGTCGCGGCGCGGGCGGGGCCTGCTGCTCGGAGGATTGCGGCATCGTGGTGGTAGACACTGCGCTATCTCCCTGCCGCGCCCTGCCGCCATGGCAAAGTGTCAATGGAAGTCGGCACGCGGAAATCGATCCAATCGGCCCTATTCTGGCCGGATCGCACCGGGGTGTCAAGACGCCTGTCGCCCCGCGCCACCGGCACAACCGCACCTCCCCCGGCCCTGGGGGTGAATCTTCCCGGGGACTTCACGCCTCGGCGGCGGCGGGCGCTTGCGGAGCGGCGGCGCTCCTTGATAGGATAGTTCAAACGAACCCGGCCCTCGGGGCGCGCCTCCATCAGGCGAAGACTCGCCTGCGGGAGCCGCCGTCGCGGGGATCGGCCTGGCGCGTCAACCCCGGAAAGGGCCGTGCATGCAATCCAATGCCAACACCTCCCTGGACGCCAGTGTCTTGGTTCTGAACAAGCTGTTCATGGCCATCCACATCATCTCGGTCCGGCGGGCGTTCTGCCTGCTGTGCAAGGACCTGGCCGAGGTGGTGAGCCTGGAAGAGGGTCAGTTCATGACCTACGACTTCGCCACCTGGCGCGAGGTCAGCGAGTTCCGGTCGCGAGCCTTCAAGCAAGAAGACGACGACTGGGTCCGCACCGTGAACAGCGAGATCCAGGTGCCGCGCGTGATCCGGCTGACCGACTACGACCGGCTGCCCAAGCAGACGGTGAAGTTCAACCGGCGGAACATCTTCGCGCGCGACAATAACCAGTGCCAGTACTGCGGCAAGAAGTTCCCCACCAGTGAGCTGTCGCTGGACCACGTCGTCCCGCGCAGCCAGGGCGGCCAGTCCACCTGGGAGAACATCGTCTGCGCCTGCGTGGCGTGCAACGTCAGGAAGGGCGGCCGCACGCCGAAGGAGGCCAGTATGGCCCTGTTCCGCAAGCCGGAGAAGCCGAAGCGGAGCCCGATGCTCAACCTGAAGCTGACCAACCGCAAGTACCAGACCTGGAAGACGTTCCTCGACAACGCCTACTGGTCGGTCGAGCTGAAGTAACCAGCCGGGGCGAGCC
>JAXMAW010000139.1:0-2680 GCA_046350195.1 Gemmataceae bacterium | reverse complement strand
CTACCTCTCCGAGCCGGAGGAGAAGATCCTGGAGGAGAAGGGCAACACCGGCCGGGCCGCGTTCGTGCGGCTGTTCGACGAGACGGTCTCGTCGCTGCGGTTCGACTTCACCCTCAACGGCAAGACCGAGACGCTGAGCCTCCAGCAGATCCTGGCGAAGCTGTACGACGCCGACCGCTCGGCCCGCGCCGCCGGGGCCGCCGGCATCACCGCGGGGCTGAAGGGCAACGCCCGGCTGCTGACGTACATCCTCAACACGGTGGTGCAGGACCACCGCTCCGACTGCACCCTGCGCAAGCACGCCGACGTGATGGCGCCGCGCCACCTCGCCAATGAGATCGACGGCAAGGTGGTGGACGCCCTGCTCACCGCCACGGAGCGGCACCACGCCACGGTGCAGCGCTATTACAGGCTCAAGGGCAAGCTGTTGGGCATCGATCAGCTGTACGACTACGACCGCTACGCCCCGCTGTTCCGCGACCAGACGGCGATCGACTGGCCGACGGCGCGGAAGATCGTCCAGGAGAGCTACACCGCGTTCAGCCCCAAGGCCGGCGAGGTGATTCAACAGTTCTTCGACAAGCGGTGGATCGACGCCGAGCTTCGGCAAGGGAAGCGCGGGGGGGCGTTCTCGGCCAGCACGGTGCCGAGCGCGCATCCGTACATCCTGATGAGCTACACCGACAAGCTGCGCGACGTCATGACGCTGGCGCATGAGCTGGGCCACGGGCTGCACCAGTACCTGTCGCGGGGCGTCGGCTACATGCAGTGCGACACGCCGCTGACGACGGCCGAGACGGCGAGCGTCTTCGGCGAGATGCTGACGTTCCGCCGGCTCCAGCAGCTGTACCCCGACCCGAAGACGCGGCTGGCGATGCTGTGCGGCAAGATCGAGGACGGCTTCGCCACGGTCTTCCGCCAGGTGGTGCTGACGCGCTTCGAGCAGTCGGTCCACAAGGCCCGCCACGGGGAGGGCGAGCTTTCGACGGACCGGCTGAACGAGCTGTGGATGCAGGCCAACCAGCCGATGCACGGCGACGTGGTGAAGATGACCGACGGCTACGCCTGGTGGTGGGCGTACATCGGCCACTTCGTCCACACGCCGTTCTACTGCTACGCCTACTCGTTCGGCGAGCTGCTGGTGCTGGCGCTGGTGAAGAAGTACGAACAGGACGGCCCGGCGTTCGTGCCGAAGTACCTCGACATGCTGGCGTCGGGCGGCTCGGAGCCGCCGCACGTGCTGGTCGGCAAGCTCGGCGTGGACGTGACCGACCCGCGCTTCTGGGAGCTGGGCTTGCAGCTGCTCGGTGACATGGTCGCCGAGGCGGAGAAGCTGGCGGGGCAGGTCGGGGTGGCCGGCGCGAAGTAGTCCGACGGTCCGTGAGTGAGGAGCCTCTCCATGCGTTCGGTCGCTTGCCTGATCGCGCTTCTGCTTCCCACCTTCGCCGTCGCCCAGGCGAAGCCCAACGTCGTGCTGATCGTCGCCGACGACCAGGCGTGGACCGACTTCGGCTTCATGGGCCACGACGTCGTCCGCACGCCGCACCTCGACCGGCTCTCGAAGGAGAGCGCGACGTTTGTCAACGGCTACGTGCCGACGTCGCTGTGCCGGGCCAGCCTGGCGACGCTGTTGACGGGGCAGTTCGCCCACCAGCACCGGATCTGCTGCAACGACCCGCCCGACGGGGTCGATCGGTCGGCGATGCACCCGTTCATCCAGAAGGCGCCGGCGCTGCCGCGGCTGCTCGGCGAGGCCGGCTACGCCAGCTTGCAGACGGGCAAGTACTGGGAGGGCCACTACAAGAACGCCGGGTTCACCGAGGGCATGACGACCAAGGGCCGCCACGGCGACGACGGCCTGGTCATCGGCCGCAAGACGATGACGCCGATTTACGACTTCGTCGAGGGGAGAAAGGGCCAGCCGTTCTTCGTCTGGTACGCCCCGATGATGCCGCACGAGCCGCACAACCCACCGGAGCGGCTGCTGAAGAAGTACGCCAGCAGGGACCGGCACCCGAAGGTGGCGAAGTATTACGCCATGATCGAGTGGTTCGACGAGACGGTCGGCGAGCTGCTGGCGTACCTGGACAAGCACGACCTGCGGAAGAACACCCTCGTCGCCTTCGTCGTCGATAACGGCTGGATCCAGGAGACCGGCGACAAGAAGACGACGCGCGGCTGGTTCGCCCCCAGGAGCAAAATGTCGCCCTACGACGGCGGCATCCGCACGCCGGTGATGCTGCGCTGGCCGGGGCACACCAAGGCGGGGAAGTACACCGACCTCGTCTCGACCGTGGACATCGCCCCGACGATCCTGAGCGCAGCCGGGGTCACACCGCCGAAGGAGATGCATGGGCTGAGCCTGCTCGACGCGGCGGCGGGCAAGGGGCCGCTGAAGCGGGATGCCGTCTTCGGGGAGATCTTCGAGCACACCGCAATTGACATCGACAAGCCGGCGGTCAACCTCACGCACCGCTGGGTGCGCCAGGGCGACTGGAAGCTGATCGCCCCGGTGAAGGGCCAGCCGGAGCTGTACGACCTCAAATCCGACCCGGTCGAGAAGACCAACCTCGCCGCGAAGGAGGGCGAGCGCGTGAAGCGGCTGACGGCGCTGCTCGACGCCTGGTGGGCGGGGCGCTGACGACCGCCGCATCAGCCGCCTCGTTCGTCCGTCTCGCCG
>JAXMAW010000138.1:0-2739 GCA_046350195.1 Gemmataceae bacterium | reverse complement strand
ATCGGCCGCCTCCTCACCTGGACGACCGACTTCCTCAAGAGCAAGGGGGCGGCGGAGGCGCGGCTGGACGCGCAGCTGCTGCTGGCCCACGTGCTGGGCTGCGACAAGATCGCCCTGTACACGCGCTTCAGCGAGGAGCCGACCGAACAGCAGCGCGGCCGGCTGCGCGAGCTGGTCCAGAGGCGGGCCAAGGGCTGCCCGGTTGCCTACCTGCTGGGCGAGCGCGAGTTCTTCTCGCTGACGTTCGAGGTGACGCCGGACGTGCTGATCCCGCGCGGCGACACCGGCGTCCTCGTCAACGAGTGCCTCGACGCGATCAAGCCGCTGCCCCAGCCGCGCGTGCTCGACGTCGGCACGGGGTCCGGCTGCGTCGCCGTCGCCGTGGCGAAGCAGGACAAGCGGGCGAGGGTCACCGCGACCGACGTCAGCCCCAAGGCGCTGGCCGTCGCCCGCCGCAACGCCGACCGGCACAAGGTCGAGGTCCGCTTCCTCGAAGGCGACCTGTTCGCCGCGGTGCCGCCCGGCGAGCGGTTCGACGTGATCGTCAGCAACCCGCCGTACATCCGCCGTGACGTCCTGTCCACGCTGGCGGCCGAGGTGCGCGACCACGAGCCGCGCCTGGCGCTGGACGGCGGCGACGACGGCTTCGCGGTGATCGACCGGCTGGTCGCGGGGACGGGCTCGCACCTGGCCCCGAATGGGTGGCTGATTTTTGAGATCGGCCATGACCAGGAAGCCGAGGCGCTCGCCCGGCTGGGGCGCGCCGGCTGGGCGGCGAGGGCGACGCACGACGCCGCCGGCCACCCGCGGGTGATGCGGGCGCGGCGGGCTTGAGGCGCGGGGGCTCCCCGTGGACACCGAACGGACGCTGCTGGAAGCGCTCCACGCCGACCCCGGAGACGAGACGGCCCGGCTGGCGCTGGCCGACCGGCTGGAGGAGCAGGGGCGGGGCGGGCAGGCGGAGCTGGTGCGGCTGCACCAGGCGCTGCGGCTGCGCCGGGCGGAGGGGCCGCCGGGTTCGGAGTTCGCCCGGGTGTGCGAGCTGCTCGACGCCGGGGTGCGGCCGGTGGTGCCGGAGCGGGTCAACTCGGTGGGGATGCGGTTCGCCCTGATCCCGGCGGGGGAGTTCTGGATGGGCTCGCCGCCGGACGAGGAAGGCCGGTTCGCCGACGAAGGCCCGGTGCACCGCGTGGAGCTGACCTGGCCGTTCTACCTCGGCGTGTTCCCGGTGACCCAGGCCGAGTACCGCGTCGTGACGGGGACGGCGCCGAGCCACTTCTGCCCCGGCGGTGGGGGGCGCGAGCAGGTCGAGGGGCTGGACACCGACCGCTTCCCGGTCGAGATGGTCAACTGGGACCTGGGGCACCTGTTCTGCCTGCGCCTGTCGGAGCTGCCCCAGGAGCGGCGGGCGGGGCGGCGGTACCGGCTGCCGACGGAGGCGGAGTGGGAGTACGCCTGCCGGGCGGGCCTCTCGTTCGCCGGGCCGTTCCACCAGGGCGCCACGCTGTCGAGCCGGCAGGCGAACTTCAACGGGCGGGAAGAGCCGTACGGCGGCGCGGCGGAGGGCCCGTGGCTGGAGCGGACCTGCCCGGTGGACGCGTACCCGCCCAACGCCTTCGGGCTGTACGACCTGCACGGCAACGTCAGCGAGTGGTGCGCCGACTGGTTCGCCGCGCACTACTACGAGGAGTCCCCCGAGGCCGACCCCCCGGGGCCGGCGACCGGCGACCGGCGGGTGCTGCGCGGCGGGTCGTGGAACGACTACGGCCGGCACTGCCGGGCGGCCCTGCGCTACGACCGGCCGCCGGAGGAGGAGCGGACCGACTTCGGCTTCCGCGTGGTGATGGAGCTGGGGCGGTGACCGGCCGGAGTCCCTTGCGACGCCTGGCCGGAGTTGCCATGATGACCGCGACGGCTTGACGAGGAGAACGCCATGTCCCCGACGCTCGGCGCGCTGGACCTGAAGTTGCCCCCCGACGCGCGGCCGCGCCTCGCCCCGCTGGAGGCGTGGCGGCGGTCGCTGGACAGCGCCGGGCGGGCCTACGCCAAAGAGGTGCAAGAAGCGGTGGGCGGCATCCTGGGGGCGGCTACGGAGTTCGACCGGGGCCTTCGGCTGATCGGTGAGGAGGTTCTCAAGGGGCAAACGGCGGCGGCTCACGCCCTGCGCGAGCGCTTCCTCGCCGCGTTCGAGGACCGACTTCGCCTGCTCCGGGAAGCCCGAGAGCTGGTCCGCTCCGCCGTGCGGTTTCAGGAGGGGGGGCTACCCGAGGTGGGACAGCTGGAGGCGGAGGCCGAAGCCCTTGAGCGCAGGCTGAAGAACGTTGCCGCGAGGTGGCTCCCGGGTGACCCGGAGAGCCTGGAATACTTCGTCGCGGAGGAACTAACGCCGCCGGCGGAAAAGCTGAAAGCTCTCGCGGCGTCCCACCCGCCCCCGCAGTCCTGGTACGACGAGGAGTGAGCGATGGCGTCGCTCACCCAGGGCCGGCCGGCTCGACGCCGCCCCGAACGATCAGCAGGTCGAGTTGCCCTGGCACGCGCAAGGGAACACCTCGACGAAGCTGACCAAGCCTTCCGTCGCCATCTGTTCGTGGCTGTTGACCGTTCCGGTGAGCAGCCTCGCGCCTGAGAACTTCGGTGGCATGGTCCCAGGAGCGAAGGTCATCCAAATCGTCCAGACCGTGAACGCTCTGGCGACCCGCCGGACGGATCCCACCCAGGAGGAGGTGAAGAACGACCCGC
>JAXMAW010000137.1:0-2774 GCA_046350195.1 Gemmataceae bacterium | reverse complement strand
AAACCGTATGTTCTCATCGCCGGAAGGTTTGTCCAGTAAGGAGTTACGTTCATCCGCCTTGGGTCTACGGAACCGAAGGTTACAGGTTCGAGTCCTGTCTGGTGTACTTAGTAGATCCACAGCCCCTTCCTCCCCAGCCAATCACCACTTCTGCCCGGAACGTGGAGTTATTTGCTTCCGTGGTCGGCTGGCACCCTCGACCCACCGCGCTCCGTATTCTAGATGGTAACCGGCGACCGTCGCCCGCCGTGACTCTGTGGAGGCGCCGATGCCCCTTCCCCCCTTCCCCTCTTGGGCCCTGCTTCTGAGTTGTGCCTGGCCCAGCCCGGCGGAGAGGGCCCACCCCAGCCGGGCCGATGTGGTCCGGGCGATGCGCCCCTACGGCGGGCCGACCCTGCCCGGCGTGGACCGCTCGACGTTGACCGGCAAGGTGGTGTGCGGCTACCAGGGATGGTTCACGGCCCCCGACGACGCCGCGGGCCTGGGCTGGCGTCACTACCCCAACCGGGGCCGGTTCGAGCCGGGGCGCTGCTGCATCGACCTCTGGCCCGACGTGGGCGACCTAGACGACGACGAGAAGTACCCCACGCCGTTCCGCCACGCCGACGGGCGGGTCGCCCACGTCTTCAGCTCGCACAACCGCAAGACCGTGCTGCGCCACTTCCACTGGATGAAGGAGTACGGCCTGGACGGCGTCTTCGTCCAGCGCTTCGCCGTCGAGACGGTTCAGCCCCTCGGCCTGCGGCACTGCAACACCGTGTTGGCCCACTGCCGGGAGGGGGCCAACCTCCACGGCCGCGGCTACGCCGTCATGTACGACCTCTCCGGGCTGCCCGAGGGCGGCGTGGGACACGTCATCGAGGACTGGAAGTTGCTCGTGGCCCGGATGAAGATTGGTCGGGACGCCGCCCACCTGCGGCACGGCGGCAAGCCGGTCGTGGCCGTGTGGGGCGTCGGCTTCAACGACGGTCGCAGGTACACCCTGGCCGAGTGTGAGCGGCTGGTGGACTTCCTCAAGAACGACAAGGAGTACGGCGGCTTCACCGTCCTGCTGGGGGTGCCGACCGGCTTGCGCACCCTCGACGCCGACAGCGTCAAGGACGCGGCCCTTCACCGCGTCGTCGGCCAGGCCGACATCATCAGCCCGTGGACCGTGGGGCGCTTCCGGACGTTGGACGGGGTGGGTGAACACGCTCGGAAGCGGTGGAAGGAAGACATCCAGTGGTGTCAGAAGCGGGGGAAGGAGTACCTGCCGGTCGTCTTCCCCGGGTTCAGCTGGCACAACCTGCGGCCCCGGTCGCCACTGGACGAGATCCCCCGGCTGAAGGGCCGGTTCCTGTGGAAGCAGTTCGTCGAGGCGAAGGCGGCCGGGGCGACGATGCTCTACCAGGCGATGTTCGACGAGATGGACGATGGCACGGCCATCTTCAAGTGCACCAACGACCCGCCGGTGGGCAAGAGCCGCTTCCTGACGCTGGAGGGGCTACCCAGCGACCACTACCTCTGGCTGGTCGGGGCCGGCGGCAAGCTCCTGCGGGGCGAGATCAAGGCGACGGAGGCCTTGCCGCCGAGGGGAAGTGACCGGGGCGGCCAGGGTTTTCGGGGGAGCCGGGCGATGACGGGCGCGGCGGAGAGGATCGGCGAGGCGTACCAGCGGCGGTTGTCGAGCGCCGCCCGCCGCTCCGCCGGGGCGCACTACACCCCGCCGGGGCTCGCCGAGCAGCTCACCCGCCTCGCCCTGGCCCCGCTGGCCGACCGCGGCGACGTGCTCGGCCTGCGCGTCTGCGACCCGGCCTGCGGCTGCGGGGCGTTCCTGCTCGCGGCCTGCCGCTACCTCGCCGGCCGGCTGGCCGAGCAGACCGGCACCTCCCTCCGTGAGGCGCTGCGCCTGGTGGCCGAGAGCTGCCTCTTCGGGGTGGACAAGGACGCCTGCGCCGTCGAGCTGGCCCGGCGCTCCCTGCGCCGGCTGAGCGGCTCGGAGGCACAATTCGACCACGCCGTGCGGCAGGGCGACGCGCTCCTCGGGTTCGACTGGGCCGCGGAGTTCCCGGAGGTGACCCGCCGTGGAGGGTTCGACGCCGCCCTGACCAACCCGCCCTTCGTCAACGCCATCGACGGCGACACGCCCGACGCGGTCAAGGGTCGGCTGCGACGGCGCTACCCGTTGCTGACCGGGGCCGCCGACCTGGCGTACTACTTCGTCGTGCTGGCCCACGAGCTTGTTCGCGGCGACGGCTCCGTCGGCCTGGTGCTGCCCCGCCCCTTCCTCGGTGCCCCGTCGGCCCGTCGGCTCCGCGCCGAGCTGCTCGCGCGGCGGCCGCCGTCGGCGATCTGGCTGCCTGACGGCGCGAGGCTGTTCGACGCGGCCAACGTCCGCGTCGCGGCGGTCGTCCTCAACGGTGGCCCGCCGGCGCTGCGATCGGAGGACTGGTGGGAGCTTTTCGCCCCGCCGACTCCCCGTGACGGGAACAGCCCCGCGACCGGCGACCGGTTCGAGGTCTTCGCCAGCATGACCGCCGGGATGGCCTACGACCTGCTGCCGTTCCTTTCCGACTCGATCGGGGGTGACGGCCCGCGCCTGGTCACGACGGGCCTGATCGACCCGGAGGCGTGCCGGTGGGGCGAGACGCCGTGCCGCTACCTCAAGCGCGTCTTCGCCCACCCGAGGATCGTCGTCGGCCCCGGCCTGCCGGCGGCGCTGCGCCGCCGGGTCGAGCGGACCGGCCGGCCGAAGGTGCTCGTGGCCGGCGTCGCCGGGCCGGGCGGCCGCGTCG
>JAXMAW010000136.1:0-2831 GCA_046350195.1 Gemmataceae bacterium | reverse complement strand
CTCGGGCACCGCCGGCACCTCGATGCTGGCGGCCATCGACAGGTCGCGGGCGCCGAGCTTGTCGGCCAGCTTCGGCGACAGCGTGAACGTCAGCACCACCTGCTCGCCAGTCGGGGCGGCGACCAGGAAGAAGTTCTGCAACACCTGCACGCCGTCGAGCACCCCCTGCTCGCTGAGGCGGTAGACGTACTTGCCCTCCGCGGGCACCTCGCCGGACTGCAACTCCCGCTCCGGCCGCCAGCCCGACGTGCCGCGCATCGCGTTCTTGAACTCCTCCGCCGACAGGTGCTCGCCCGGCTTCGCCTTCGTCCACGGCGACACCGTCACCTGGGCCACGTAGTCGCCGCGGTCCATCAGGCGGAGCACCGTGTGGTCGGCGGTGACGGCGGTCAGGTGCCAGTCGCGCGGGTGGACCAGGGCGAACCGGTCCTTGGGGTCACGGTACTCCAGGTTGGTCATCGGCCCCGGCGGCTCGTAGCCGTCCGGGATCGACACCAGCTCGGCGTCGGCCAGCTCCGCCGGCCGGGCCACCGGCTTGCGGTCCACCGTCACGCTGACCTCCAGCGTGCTCGCCGGGCTGACCGGCCCCTGGTCGCGGTCCGACTTCTGCTTCCAGGCCAGCCGAGTCAGCCGCTTCGCGCCGGCGTCGTAGGTGCCGGCCGCGTCGATGGTCAGCTTCATGATCGCGCCGGCCTCCACGCCGGCCGCGGTGCCGGCGACGGCGACCGTCGCCACGTCGCCGTCGGCCTTGACGAGGCGGCCTTCGAGCTTGTTCTCCGTCAGGCCCTCCAGCCCGCACAGCGCCTGGGCGACGAGGTTCGGCACCTTCCAGGTGTCGCCCACCTTGACCGGCTTGCCCGGCAGCAGGCCCGCTAGCGCCAGCGTGTCGAAGTGGCCGCTGACCAGCTCCAACTCGTGGCGGTACAGCGCCCCGGTCGGGCTGTACGCCATCTGCTGGTCCTTCGGCCGCTGGGCCACGATCAGCTTGCGGGCAGGCCGAAGCGTCGTGGTCGTCCTGTCGGCCCCGCGCTCGACGGTCAGCCGGGCCGCCTCGTAGACGCGGGCGGCCTTCCGGACGAGGCCCCCGGAGGCGTCGAGGACGCGCTCAGGGTAGGCGTGGTTGGCGGTGGCGGTGAGCTTCACCGGGACGGGCCCGGCGTCCCTCTGGAAGCGCATCTCGCCGGTCAGCTTCATCTCGACGCCGTAGCGGAAGCAGTCGCCCGGCTGGACGACATCGACCAGGTTGCAGGTCTGAGCCGGCGCCGCCGGGGACAGGCCGAGCAGCACGGCCGCGGGAACTAGCCACGCCCTCATGGGTCTCCTCCTCCGAATCGCCAGGTGAACCGCAAGACGACCTGGCAACGTGGGGCGGGACGATAGCGGGCCGAGGAAGAAAAGGCAACCCGGAATGCGCCGCCCTCACCGGCTGATCCGCAGCCCCCCGCCCTTGACCAGCGACTCGACCTCGTCGCGCGTCACCCAGGCGAAGTCGCCGGGGATCGAGTGCTTGATCGCGCTCATCGCCACGCCGCGGTCCAGCCCCGCCTGCGCGTCGCCGTCGAGCAGGCCGTCGAGGAACCCCGCCGCGAACGAGTCGCCCGCCCCGAGCCGATCGACGATCTCGACCTCGTAGGTGCGCGTCCGCAGCACCCGGCCGTCCTGCCACACCATCGCCGTCCAGGTGTTCTTCCACACCAGCGGGTTCTCCCGCAGCGTGATCGCCACGCCCTTGAGCGGGAACCGCTTCGCCGTCAGCGCCGCGGCCTCCTCGTAGTCCTTGCCCTTGATGCCGAAGACGCGCTCGATGTCCTCCTCGGTCGTCACCAGGTAGTCGGTCAGGCGCATCAGCTCGCCCATGCACTTGCCGGCCTCGGCCGGCGACCAGAGCTTCACGCGATAATTCAGATCCACACTGGTGCCGACGTTCGCCTTCTTCGCGGCTTCGAGCGCCTCCTTAGTCGCGGCGGCGGCGCCGGGGCTCAGCGCCGGCGTGATGCCGGTGACGTGGAACCACCTCGCCCCGGTGAACACCTTGGCCCAGTCCACCAGGCCCGGCTGGATCGCCGCGATCGCCGCCCCCTTGCGGTCGTAGAGCACGCTGGAGGCGCGCGGGGCGGCGCCGAACTCCAGGAAGTACAGGCCCACGCGGTCGTCCTTCGTCCAGACGACGTGGTCCGTCGAGACGCCCGCCTCGCGCGCGTGGTTGGCGATGAGCCGGCCCAGCGGGTTGTCGGTCAGCCGCGACACCCAGGCGCTCGTGCGGCCCAGCCGGGCCAGGCCGACGGCGGTGTTCAGCTCGGCCCCGCCGACCTGGACGTCGAGGCTGCGGGCCTGTTCGAGGCGGCGGAAGCTCGGCGGCGCCAGGCGGATCATCGCCTCGCCGAAGGTCACGATTTCAGGCATGGGGTTCACCGTGGAAGGGTAGCGCGGGTGTCGCGGACGATCTGCACGTACTGCCGGGCGAGGTCGCGGATGCGGTCGAAGTGGCCCGCCGCCACCGCCTTCGGCTCGACGAGCTGGCCGCCGACGCCCAGGCAGCAGGCGCCGGCCTTGAGAAACTCGGCGGCCGTGGTCAGGTCAACGCCGCCGGTCGGCATCAGTCGCACCTGCGGCAGCGGGGCGCGGACGGCCTTGATGAAGGCCGGCCCCAGCACGTCGGCGGGGAAGACCTTGACGACGTCGGCCCCGGCCTGCCAGGCGGCCAGGATCTCCGTCGGCGTGAAGCAGCCCGGCATCACCAGCTTGCTGTAGCGCTGGCACAGGCGGACGACGTCGAGGTCGAGCGTCGGGGAGACGAGGTACTCGGCGCCGGCGAGGAGGGCGGCGCGGCC
>JAXMAW010000135.1:0-3042 GCA_046350195.1 Gemmataceae bacterium | reverse complement strand
ATGACTGACCCCGACAGGCATTCAAGAGGCGCGATCGTGCTGTTCCCTTCCGGCCCGATCTGAGGGAATAATCGCGGATTGACCTCGGCATTTGTCTTGATGAAATAAGGACTTGTGTCTATTAAAGTCGCCCCGACCCTGGCATCTGTCACCAAAACGGTACAAACAACGACCACCCACCGTTACCAAACGGGTGTAACGGTGTCCAGGAGCCGTCACCAAACAGGGCAGACGGTATCCCCGTCCTTCCGCCGGCGGCGAATACCCGCCACCGGAAGGAGTAGAATGGTTGACGCCCTTCTCTCGTCTTCATACATTGGATCGAAATAGTGGCCAGCCTTCCGGAGCGACCTCGGGACGTAATCACATGGTGCGTAAAGCCGACGGGAACAGTGCGACACCCAACAGCCAGGGGGTGACCCGGACGGCGACCCAGCTGAAACAGCTCCGCTCCCAGATCGACAAGCTCGACGTCGAGATCGTCAAGCTGATCAACCAGCGCGCCGCCCACGCCGCCGAGATCGGCCGGGCCAAGCTCGAACAGGGCGAGGACATCTTCTCGCCGGCCCGCGAGGAGGAGGTCTACCAGAACATCCTCGCCGTCAACGAGAAGACCAAGGGGCCGCTGCCCGAGGTCTCCATCCGGGCCATCTTCCGCGAGATCATGTCCGGCGCCCGGGCCTTGCAGAAGGTCCACAAGATCGCCTACCTCGGCCCGGAGTACAGCTTCAGCCACCTCGCCGCCGTCGAGCACTTCGGGCAGTCCGTCGAGCTGGTCCCCGTCGCCAGCATCGCCGCCGTCTTCGAGGAGGTCGATCGCGACCACGTCGATTTCGGCGTCGTGCCGATCGAGAACTCGACCGACGGCCGCGTCTCCGACACGCTGGACATGTTCCTGAAGATGCGGCACATCGTCATCTGCGGCGAGATCCGCCTGCGCATCCACCACAACCTGGTGGCCAACTGCGAGCACCAGGAGATCCGCCGCATCTACAGCAAGCCGCAGGCGCTGTCGCAGTGCCGCAACTGGCTGGCCAAGAACGTGCCGCACGCGCTTCTCAAGGACGTCTCCAGCACGGCGATCGCGGCGGAGCTGGCCCAGCGCGAGCCCGGTGCGGCGGCGGTGGCGAGCCGGCAGGCGGCGGTGCGGTACGGGTTGCGCATCCTGTTCTCGCAGATCGAGGACATGCCGCACAACGAGACGCGGTTCGCCGTGATCGGGCACCACAAGGCGGGCAAGACCGGCACCGACAAGACCGGGATCATGTTCCGGCTGCCGCACAACCCCGGCTCGCTGGTCGAGGCGCTGGACGTGTTCAAGCAGAACAAGATCAACCTGACCTGGATCGAGTCCTACCCCGCGCAGACGCCGAAGCCGGAGTACCTGTTCTTCATCGACTTCGAGGGCCACCAGGAGGACGCCAAGGTCAGCAAGGCGCTCAAGGCGCTGTCGGAGCACAGCCACGAGCTGACCGTGTTGGGGTCGTACCCGATGGCGAAGATGGTCGGCGGCTGACCGTCCCCGGCGAGCCGGGGGCGTGAGCCCCCAGAGGCTTTCTCCCACCGGGGGCTCACACCCCCGGCTCGCCCCGTTTCCTACCCTGCGAGCGAACCATGATCATAGTCCTTCGCCCCGAATCGACCGAGGCCCAGATCCAGCACATCCTCGACCGGATCGCCGAGCTGGGCTTCAAGCCGCACGTCAGCCGCGGCGAGCTGCGGACGATCATCGGCGTCATCGGCGACGAGAGCAAGCTGCGGGCCGAGCCGCTCCAGGCCATCCCCGGCGTGGAGCAGGTGTTGCAGGTCCTCAAGCCGTACAAGCTCGCCAGCCGCGAGATGCGCCGCGAGGACACCACCGTCGAGGTCGGCGACCCGAAGACCGGCGTCAAGCCGGTCCGCATCGGCGGCGGCTCGCTGCTGATGATCGCCGGGCCCTGCGCCATCGAGAGCGTCGAGGTGCTGGAGACGATCGCCGCCCAGGTCAAGTCGGCCGGCGCCAACCTGCTCCGCGGCGGGGCGTTCAAGCCGCGCACCAGCCCCTACGCCTTCCAGGGCCTCGGCGAGGCGGGGTTGCAGATCCTCCGCGACGTCGGCCACAAGCACGGCCTGCCGGTCGTCACCGAGGTGATGGACCCGCGCCAGGTGGACGTCGTCCACCGCCACGCCGACATGTTCCAGATCGGCGCCCGCAACATGCAGAACTTCGACCTGCTCAAGGAGGTCGGCATGACGCGCAAGCCGGTGCTGCTGAAGCGCGGCATGAGCGCCACCGTCAAGGACCTGCTGATGTCGGCCGAGTACGTGCTGTCCGAGGGCAACCCCAACGTGGTGCTGTGCGAGCGGGGCATCAAGTCGTTCGAGGACTCGACGCGCAACCTGCTCGACCTCAGCGCCGTGCCCAACGTCAAGGGGCTGTCGCACCTGCCGATCATCGTCGATCCCAGCCACGCCACCGGCCGGCCGGACCTGATCCCGTCGATGGCCCGGGCGGCGCTGGCGGCCGGGGCGGACGGCATTCACATCGAGGTCCACTCCTGCCCGGAGAAGGCGCTGTCGGACGGGCCGCAGGCGCTGCTGCCGTCGCAGTACGCGGCCCTGCTGAAGGACCTGCGGCGGCTGGCCGACCTGATGGGCAAGACGTTCTAACTGGAGGGATGCAGCATGCGACCCCGCATCGTCGCCGGCAACTGGAAGATGAACGCCACCGCCGCCAGCGCCCGCGAGCTGGCCCGCGCCGTCGCCGACGGGGCCAAGGCGGTCCGCGGCGTCACCACCATCGTCTGCCCGCCGTTCCCCTACCTCCCGGCGGTGGCGGAGGCCCTCGCCGGGTCGAACGTCGCGCTGGGGGCGCAAAACTGCCACAGCGAGACGGGCGGGGCCTACACCGGCGAGGTCTCCGCGCCGATGCTGCTCGACGTCGGCTGCAAGTACGTCATCGTCGGCCACAGCGAGCGGCGGCACGGCATGGGTGAGTCCGACGCGCTGGTCAACTACAAGCTGCACACCGCGATCGAGGCGGGCCTGCACGTCATCCTGTGC
>JAXMAW010000134.1:0-3222 GCA_046350195.1 Gemmataceae bacterium | reverse complement strand
CGGTCGGGCCTGCGACCGGAGCATTCATACTGCTGGACCCAGTAAGAAAACGTGTCACCTCGGCGTCGGCTCGACCTTGATGGCGGCCTTCTTGCGGAGCTGGGCGGCGAGGCCCTCGCGGAGCCGCTCGAAGTACACCTCCTTGACCGCCTCCTTGGCCTCCTCGAACTTCACGTCGCGGCCCGGGCGCCTCTCCGTCACCAGGATCAGGTGGTAGCCGAACGGCGTCTGCACCGGGTCGCTGATCTGGTTGGTCGGCAGCCGGAAGGCGGCGTCGGAGAACGGCTGCACCATGTAGCCGACCTTCTGGAACCAGTTGACGTCGCCGCCCCGCTCCTTCGTCGGGCAGTCTGACTTCGCCTTGGCATACTTGCCGAACGAGTCGGCCAGCGCCTCGCCGCGCGCCTTCTCCTGGGCCAACTTGTCGGCCGTCGGCGGCAGCTTCGCCATCGCCGCCGCGACCTCGCCCTCGACCGCCTTCTTGATCTGCCGCAGCTGGTCGGCGGCGGCGGCGGCGGCCTTCTCGTCCTTCGTCGGCGGGGTGATCAGGATGTGCCGGGCCCGCACGGAGCTGCCGTCGAACATCTCCTTGTTGGAGACGAAGAAGTCCTGCACGGCCTTGTCGGTCGCCTGGGTGCTGGCGTACCTGACCCAGCGCAGGTCGGCGCCGATGTGGTTGCGCAGCTCGGCCTCGGTCGTCTGGAACTCGGCGAGCATCCGGTCGAAGTCCTTGCCGACCTTCTTCAGCTCCCCCTTCATCTCGACGACGCGCTTGTCGATGTCCGCGACCGGGACCTGGTAGCCGGCGGCGCGGAGCGACTGGTCGATGAGCAGGTTGTCCACGAGGTAGTCGATCAGGCTGGCCCGAGCCTCGGTGCGGCGGGCCGGCGGGACGCGCTCCAGCGCCCGCTGGACGGCGACCTCGTAGATCGGCTCGGTGTTCACCGTGACGGCGACCTGCGTCGGCGACACCTTGGGCATGGCCGGGTAGGCCGCCTTCGGGGCAGGGACGGTGCCGGCGGGCGCGGGCGTGGCTGGCGGAAGCTGGGGCGGGTTGGCCGGCGGCGGGGTCTGGGACATCGCGGTCAGCCCGGCCATCGCCAGGGCCAGGATGGCGGCGCGGAGACGCGGCATGGGTCTTCTCCTCGTTCCCTGAGATACACGCGCGCTACGGGGGGCACGCGGGGCGAGAGTATACCCCGGGGGCAACGCCGGAGGTAGACGAATCACTCCGCCTTCGCCCCCCTCCAGCGGAACGCCGCCAACCCCTTCAACTCGCGCACGAACAACTCGTCGCCGGCCACCGCCAGGTGCCCCCAAGTCTCCTGTTCGCTGACGCGCTTCTCGTCGAGCCGGGTGAACCGGTCCGGGTCCGCCCGCAGCAGCATCAGGACGCCACGCTGGTCCAGCGCCAGGATCTTGTCACCCTGGGCGACCATGCTCCAGTACTTGCCGAACGACTGCGCCGTCGTCCAGCGGGCCTTGCCGGAGTCCAGGTCGATGCAGGTGAGCCGCTGGTTCTTCAGGTGCAGGTAGGCGTGCCGGCCGACCACGACGGGGCTGGACATGTTCGCGTCCATCGGCAAAGTCCAGGCAGTCTTGACGCCGTCCTCGCCGGGCCGGAACAGGTACGTCTTGGCCCCGTAGGCACTGATGAAGATGCCGTCCTGGTACACGGTCGGCGTGAGGATGTTCATGCCGCGCGTCGCCGGGATGTCCTGCTTCCACAGCACCCCGCCCGACTGGGGGTCGATGCCGGCCAGCGAAGTCCGCGTCTGTACCACCAGCTGCCGCTTGCCGCGGAGCGTGGCGACGACCGGCGAGGAGAACGCGCTGCCGTACATGCCGCCGGCCTCCTTGAGCGCTTGCCAGACGGTCCGGCCGGTCCTCTTGTCGAGCTTGAGCAGCGAGGCGGCGGCCTGGACGTAGACCGCGTCGCCATCGACCAGCGGCGAGCAGACGAAGCCGAACGCCGGTAGCTCCGCCTGGTAACGCTCCCGCAAGTCGGCCTTCCAGCGCGGTTGGCCGGTCTTCGCGTCGAGGCAGACGAGGACGTCGCGCATGCCGGCGACGAAGAGCGACTCGCCGTCGTAGGCCGGCGTCGAGCGGATCCACGACCCGTTGGCGGCCGCGAAGAACGGCACCGTCATCGAGCCTTTCCAGGAGTATTCCCAGAGCTGCTTGCCGGTCCTCCGGTCGAGGCAGCGGACGACCTCATCGCTCTTCGCCTTCGTCTCGGCGACGAAGACGCGGTCCTCGGCGACGACCGGGCCGGGGTAGCCCTCGGCGAGATCGACGCGCCACAGCAGCTCGAGGTGGTCACCGAGCCGGTCCGGCCAGGCGGGGCCGCGGAGGAGGCCGTCACGGGTCGGTCCGCGCCACTGCGGCCAGACGGCAGGTTTGGGGTCGGCGAGGCAGGGTAGGGCGATCACGGCCAGGCAGAGCCCGGCGGCGAGGGAGCGGGTTACCATTGGTTGTCCTCACGCGGTCCACGGGTGCGAGTCTCTCGCATTCGTAGGCGCGAGGCGGTCGGGATGTCGAGCGGGTCAGGAGCGATCGCGGAATCGGCCGATGACTTCGAGCCGGTGGCCGAGCACCTCGAACCCCTTCTGCCGCAGTTCGGCGAGCAGTTCCGGGGCGAGGCGGTCCAGCAGCGACGGGTCGTAAGGCAGCTCGAGGTCGCACAACTGGCCGGTACGCTCGCAGCGGAGGTGGTAGTGCGGGTGGGCCTTGCCGTCGTAGCGCACCGGCCCCTGCTCGTCCGCCAGGCGGGCGGCGAGGCCGGCGTCCACCAGGGCGTCGAGCGCCTTGTACACCGTGGCGAGGCTGATGTTCGGCAGCCGCCGCCGCACCGAGGCGAACACCTGCTCGGCGGTCGGGTGGGAGTCGATGGAACGCAGGTGGGCGAAGACCTCGACGCGCTGGCGCGTGTAGCGCCAGCCGGCCCTCTCCAGGGCCTGGCGGAGGTCGGCGATCTCGGTCGATTGGGCCGGCTGCCGGTGTTCCATGAACGCTCCTCAATCCCCTCCATGATATGCCGTTAACCCTGACACGGCAAGGGGATCGAGGCGGTTCACCCCGGCCGGCCGGGGTGGAGCAGTCCGGCCGACGACTGGAAGATGCGGCGGCGGCGCTCCTTGGCCTGCGGCGCGGCCTCCTTTTTCTGCGATTCCAGGTCGGCGAGGTTGGCCAGGCAGAACGGGCAGCTGACGGTGTGCAGGT
>JAXMAW010000133.1:0-3265 GCA_046350195.1 Gemmataceae bacterium | reverse complement strand
GATCAGCCGCTGCGAGGCCGGCTCCCACCAGACCAGCTGGCCGACCATCAACACCGCCATCAGCCCCAGCAGGCCCGCGGAGATCAGCCGCCGCCACGCCTTGCGCCGCTCCCAGCGCATCTCGTCCTCGGGCAGCGTCTGCGTGCGCAGCTCGCGCAGCCGGCGGACCTGGCGCCAGCCGAACGCGCCGGCCAGGCCCAAGAGGACGGCGACCAGGGCGGAGCCGAACAGCGCCTCGGAGATCGGCACGGGCTCACCTCGCGCGTTGCAGCCAGACCGCGCACACCTTCGCCACCTGCCCCATCGGCTTGTCGGAGCAGTTCTTCGGCAGGTCGGTCAGCTTGTGCCAGTGCGGGTAGTCGAAGTCGATGACGTCGATCGCCGGGATGCCCGCCCGGTTCAGGGCGATGTGGTCGTCCTCGACCGCGGTGCCGCCGTGCTCGCGCTTGAACGCCTCGCACCTCAGCTCCGCCGCGATGTCCCACACCTCGCGGACCAGCTTGCTGGCCCTGGACCACGAGTTCGGCTCGATGGGGAACGCCGCCCCCTTGCCGGCGACCATGTCCAGCAGGATGGCGCCCTTGTACTCGACCTTCTTGCGGGCCTTGGCGTACTCCTTGCCGAAGTGCTTCGACCCGAAGAAGTACTCGTCGGAGCGGGGCTCGAAGATGTACTCCTCGCCGTCGAACAGCACGAAGTCCACGCCGACGGCCGTGTCCAGGCCCTTCATGTGGTGGCCCAGCTCCATCAACAGTGCGACCCCGGACCCGCCGTCGTTGGCGCTGACGAACGGCTCCTCCCAGCGGCGCGGGTTGGGCTCCTGGTCGGCGATCGGCCGGGTGTCGTAGTGCGAGCAGAGGATGACCCGTTTCGCCCGCTCGGGGTGGTAAGAAATGACCATGTTGGCCATCTCGACGGGCGACTTGCGACTCTTCTGCCTGGCGGTGAACCGCTGGTAGGTGACCCTGGCCCCGAGCTTCTCGAAGTGCCTCTCGACCAGCTGCTGCTGCTTGCGCATGCCCTCGGAGCCGCTGATGCGCGGGCCGATCTTGCAGACCGCTTCCAGGTATCCCAGGGCGCGCTTGCCGTCGAACTCGATCGTCGTGGCGGGGCCCTTGCGGTCGGCGGCGAACTCGTCGCGCGGTTGGCCGGGCTCGGCGTTGGACGCCCAGGGCTGGAACATGACGAGGCCCACCAGGCCGGCGGCGACCACGGCGCCGACGCCGAGCCAGCCGGTCAGGTGCGGTCGAGGCGGCGCGGCCATGAGGACGCCCTCGCGGAAACGGGATCGGGAACCGACCCCGCCATCTTAGCCGGCCCCGCCCCGCCGAGCGAGAGCGCTTCGCCGCGTGGATCAGGCCCCGGCCGGCCGCAGCGAGTCGAGGCAGGCCCGCAGCTGGGCCAGGGTGAACGGCTTGTCCAGGGCGTGCCGGAACCCCTCCGGCAGCGTCGCGTCACTCACCCGCATCCGCCCCATCAGGCCGCAGCGCAACCCCGGCTTGAGGCCGGCCAGCCGGCGGCGGAGTTCCAGCCCGCCGTCGCCGGGCGTCTCCAGGTCGATCAGGGCGGCGTCGATCTCGCCGGCCCGCTCGCGCAGGACGGTGACGGCGTCCTCGGCGCTGCCGGCCCGGTACGGCGTGAACCCCTCCATCGTCAGCAGGGCGGCCAGCAATCCGCGGACGAGCGGCTTGCCATCGACGATGAGGACGCCGGGGCGGCGGGGGCGGGGGTGCAGGCACATGGGACTTCCTTTCTCGGGGGTAGGGGGGCGGGCGGTAGGCCAACTAATTGCTTTTTCGCCGTCGAGGTGGACACGAAATCCGGGAAGAAATTCGGGGCGGGGCCGGGAGGTTCAGGGCGGGGTCGGAAAATTATCGCCGGGCCGTACAAAAGACCCGTACCGACCTCATCCGACGCCGGACGACCTTCAGGGGACCGCGAGGCCGTTTCGCCATGGCTGACAAGAACGGACCGCCGGCCGGCCGGCTGGAGTCGATCGACGCGCTGCGCGGCTTCGACATGTTCTGGATCGTCGGCGGTGAAGAGTTTGTGAAGGCGCTGGTGCACTGGTCGGGCCGGCAGGAACTGGGGTTCGTCGCGGACCAGTTGGAGCACGTCCCCTGGGAGGGGTTCCGCTTCTACGACCTGATCTTCCCGCTGTTCCTGTTCCTCGTCGGCGTGGTCATCCCGTTCTCGACCGCCCGGCTAAGCGAGCGCGGCGCTTCCCCCGGCCAGACGCACTGGCGCATCCTGCGGCGGACGGCGCTGTTGTTCGCGCTGGGGCTCCTGTGTAACGGGGTGCTGCAGTTCGACTGGCAGAACCTCCGCGTCGCCGGCGTGCTCCAGCGGATCGCCGTCTGCTACGGCTGCGCCGCGCTGATCGCGCTGCACACCGACGTCCGGGGGCAGGCCATCGTCACGGCGGCGATCCTGCTCGGCTACTGGGCGCTGCTGGCCCTGGTGCCGGCCCCCGGCTCGACGCCCGGCGACTACTCGGCGGAGGGGAACCTGGCGGGCTACGTCGATCGCCACTACCTGCCGGGCAAGATCCTCAAGCCGTACTACGGCCACGGCGACAACGAGGGCCTCCTGTCCACCCTGCCCGCGGTGGCGACGGCGCTTCTGGGCGTCCTGGCGGGGCACTGGCTGCGCTCGGGGCGCCCGGCGGCGGTGCGGCTGCTCGGGCTGACGGTGGCCGGCGTCGGGTGCCTGGTGGTCGGCACCGCCTGGGGGACGGTGTTCCCGGTCATCAAGAACCTGTGGACCAGCCCGTTCGTCCTGGTGGCCGGCGGCTGGAGCCTGCTGTTGCTGGCCTCCTTCCACGGGGTCATCGACGTGCTCGGCTGGCGGCGGTGGGCGTTCTTCTTTACCGTCATCGGGGCCAACGCCATCACCATCTACGTGGTGCCGCGGTTCATCGACTTCGAGAAGGTCTCGCAGTTCTTCCTCGGCGGGGTGGCCCGGCTCTCCGGCGAGGCCGGGCCGGTGGTCCTCGCCGCCGGCGTGCTCGCCGCCGAGTGGCTGTTCCTGCTCTACCTCTACCGCCGGCGGATCTTCCTCCGCGTCTGAGGCCGCCCGGCCTATCATGTCCCCTGCCGAGATCGCCCGAACGACACGCCGCATCGCCGCGGGAGCGCTTCCATGACCGCCACATCGTTGAACATCCGCTGCTTCCTGAGGGCCGCACTTCTCGCCGCCCTGCTTCACCCCCCAACCCGCGCGGCGGAAGTCGATCTGACCCGAGCGGTGGTCGTCGCCCCGCCGG
>JAXMAW010000132.1:0-3265 GCA_046350195.1 Gemmataceae bacterium | reverse complement strand
CGGCAGCTGCGGGCGCTGATGGGCATCCCCGTCGAGGACTGCACCCGGCTGATGCCGAGCGACTCGCCGACACTGGCCCCGTTCCAGCCCGACTGGTGCAGCTCCGTCGCCGAGGCGATGGAGAAGCGACCGGAGCTGTACATGGTCCGCCAGGACATCAAGGCGTCGCAGATGCGACTGATCCTGGCCAAGAACTCGCTGTTGCCCGACCTGCGCTTCACCAGCACCTACGACGTCAACAGCATCGGCACCCGGCTCGACGGCTCCTCCACGCCGGAACTCATCCGGACCTTCAACCCGCAGACGGGCAACCTCGAGGTCAGCGGGCAGCGCGACGTCAACGCCCTGCGCGGGTTGGCCGACAACAACTTCAACAGCTGGTCGATGGGCCTGCGGATGGTGTTCCCGCTTGGCTTCCGCCTGGGCTACACCCAGGTGCGGCAGGCCCAGCTGGAGCTGGCCCGTGACATCGAGATCCTCAAGGACCAGGAGCTGAAGGTCGTCAGCTACATGGCCAACTACTACCGCCGCCTGAGCCTCAACTACGAGCAGATCCGGGCCAACCGGGCCCAGCGCGAGGCGTTCGGCGAGCAGCTGCGGGCCAAGCAGCAGGAGTTCCTCGCCGGCCGAGGCACCCTCGACATCCTCCTGGAGGCCCAGCGGTTCTGGTCGGAGGCGTTGTCGCAGGAGTACCAGGCGATCGTGCAGTACAACAACGCCCTGGCCGGGTTCGAGTTCGCCAAGGGGACGATTCAGCACCACGACAACGTGTACATCGCCGAGGGCGCCCTGCCCCAGTGCGCCGCGGTGCGGGCGGTGGACCACCAGAAGCAGCGGACGGCCTCGATGGTGCTGCACGAGCGGGCCATGCCGACCCCGATCGCCCCCAACGCCGGGCCGATCGCCAGCCGCGACGGCCGGGCGCCGAGCCTGCCGAGCGTGATGGCTGCCCAGCCGCCGCTGAAGGACGCCCCGCCGCTGCCGGCCACGATTGATGCGCTGAGGGCGATGCCGGCCCCGGTCGAGATGAGCCCGAAGGAGCTGTTCCCGGCCCCGACGCCGGACGCCCCGGTCAAGCCGGAGAAGCTGCCGTTCCTGCCGAAGCAGGCTCCGGCGGCGATCGACCTCCCCGGCCCGACGGCCGCCCCGACGCTGAAGAAGCCGGTCGGCCGCCGCGAGTCGGACTTCGGCGCGGCCCGCCCGGTCGAGTAAACTAGGGCGCGGCTCCGATTAGTTTTCGCTCGCCGCAGTGGCAACTGTGAGGAGCCAAGATGTCCACCCCGACGAAGCGCGCCGTCGTGCTCCTGTCCGGCGGCCTCGACTCCGCCACGGCCCTGGCGGTCGCCCGCCGCGACGGCTTCGCCTGCTTCGCCCTGACGGTCGCCTACGGCCAGCGGCACCAGGCCGAGCTGGACGCCTCCCGCCGCGTCGCCGCCGCGCTCGGTGCGGCCGAGCACAAGGTGATGCAACTCGACCTGCGATCCTTCGGCGGCTCGGCGCTGACGGGCGACCTCGCCGTCCCGCACGGCCGCTCCGAGGCGGAGATGGCCTCGTCGATCCCCGTCACCTACGTCCCGGCGCGCAACACCGTCTTTTTGGCGCTGGCCCTGGCCCACGCCGAGGTGGTTGGGGCATTTGACATCTTCCTGGGGGTCAACGCGGTCGATTACTCCGGCTACCCCGACTGCCGGCCGGAGTTCGTGCGCGCCTTCGAGGCGCTGGCGAACCTGGCGACGAAGGCCGGCGTCGAGGGCGGCCGCTTCCGCATCCACGCCCCGCTGATCGACCTGAGCAAGGCCGACATCGTCCGCCAGGGCGTCGCGCTTGGGGTCGATTACGGACTGACGCACAGCTGCTACGACCCGTCGCCGGAGGGGCTGGCCTGCGGCGACTGCGACTCGTGCGCGCTGCGCCGGGCCGGGTTTGCCGCCGCCGGCGTGCCCGACCCGACCCGCTACGCGCCGCGGCCCTGAGGCGGCTCGCTCGCCCCGAACAGCCGCAAGAACAGCGTCAGCAGCGCCCGCCGCGGCAACTCCTTGCCCTTGGACGACTTGCCCAGCTCGGCGCAGACCTGGTCCACCAGTCGCTGCACCTGGGCGACGCCGAACCGGCCGGCCCCCGCCTCGTGCAGCTCGCGCAGGCTGCGCAGCAGCTCCGAGTCGGCCCCGCCCGGCAGGGCCTGTTGCACCTGGTCGAGGATCGCCCCCACGCCCGGCTCGCTCAACTGCCGGTGCTTGCAGGCGTCCGCGCGGGCGACCGCGTCGGACAGGCTGCCCGCCAGCCGATCCGCCGACAGGTTCTCCTTGCTCAGAAAGTCGTCGGCCCCCGCCTCCAGCAACTCGGCGGCGACGCGCGACTCGGCCAGGCCGGACACGACGATGATCGGCACGATCGCGTCCAGCGCCCGCAGCCGCCGCACGCACGCCAGCCCGTTGCCCTGCTCCAGGTGGTAGTCCAACAGTACCACGTCGGTCGGCTCGCGGGTGAACTCCTCGACCGCCCCCTCCTCGCTCGACGCCGACCTCACGGTGCAGCGGAACGGCCGGATCGCCGCCAGGTGCAGCGCCATCGCCTCCTGCTGCACCTTGTCGTCCTCGACGTGCAGCACGCGGATCGGCCGCGGCGCCGCCGGCGGCGCCGCCCCCCGCGCCAGCGCCCGCGCCAGCCGGTCCCCCTGGTCGCTCATCGCCGACGGCCTCAGCCCGTACAGCGACCGCGCCAGGGCCCGGATGTCGGCCAGCACCCGCGAGTGCGGGGCCGCCGCCTGCAACGGCTTGCCGTGGTTCAGCGCGGACATCACCGACGGGTAGTCGTTGGACACCGTGTGGACGCTCGGCACCTGGAGCAGGTCGGCCAGGCGGGTCGCGGAGAAGCCGACCATCATCGACTCGTAGCGGTTGATGACCACCCGCGTGCCGCGGACTCCCTCCTCGCGCTCCAGCGTCTCGCGCACCATCTTCAGCGTTCGCACCGACGGCACCGTCTGCACGCCGACCAGGATCACCTGGTCGGCCAGGGCCAACGTCTCGAATTGCAAGTCGTCGTAGGCGCACGGCACGTCGAGCACCACCGTGGACGCCAGCCGCCGGCACAGCTCCACGAGCTGGTAGACGTGGCGTGGCGACACGGCCCCGGGGGTGATGTCGAGGTACGGCCCGACCAGCACGTCCAGCCCCGGGGCGACCGTTGTCAGCGCCTGCCGGACGCCGTGCGTCGTCAACCGGCCGGGGTCGGCCAGCAACTCGTGGACGGTCAGGGGAGGCTC
>JAXMAW010000131.1:0-3268 GCA_046350195.1 Gemmataceae bacterium | reverse complement strand
AGCGCCTCGCCCAGCACCAGCACGAGGATCTGCCCCGGGCCGAACCCCAGCACCTTGAGCACCGCCAACTCGGTGCGCCGCTCGCGGACGCTGATCGAGATGGCCCCGGCGATCACCAGCGCCACCACGCCCAGCACCGTGGGCACGAACAGCCACTTCATCGACCAGAGGATGCTCTTGTAGCCGTCGAGGAACGAGGCGATGCCCGACGACGCCGTCTCGACCTTGACCGCCGGGACGGTGAACTCCGGCGAGTTCATGATCTGGTCGCTGACCTGGCGGAACGCCTCGTTGTCCGGCACGCGGATCCAGACCAGGTTGAGGGACTTCTCGGCCATCGGGTGCGGCCGGCCGGTCTTTCGCTTCCACGCCTCCAGGGCTTCCAGGATGTACTCGCGGTTCATCAGCGCCGACTGGTTGTACCGCCCGTCGGGGAACTCGCCGATCACCTCGACCTCCAGGTCGATGCCGAAGTAGTTGATCGACGTCAGCGTGAACCGCTCGCCGACCTTCTTGTTCAACGCGGCCAGGCGCTCCTTGCCGAGGATGACCTTCCGCCGGTCCTTCTCCATCTCCCGGCAGCCCTTGTCGAGCAGGTCGAGCTGCTCGTCGGTCAGCTCGTCCATGCCGTCCATCATCGAGGAGTAGATCACCCGGCCGTTGCGGTCGCGCTTAAGGGCGCCCTGGTCGTCGCGCTCGACGCGGAGCAGCTTGGCCGGCTCCATGCCGAAGAAGAAGACGATGTTCTCGCGCGTCCGCTTGGTCGGGTCGATGGTGCCGCCGACGAAGGTCCAGGTCATCGCGTCTTCGGGCCGGGTGTCGCCGGGGTTGCGCGCCCCGCCGTCGGACAGCGAGGCGGCGTAGGCGAACGGCATCTGCGACGGGATCTGCCAGCGCTCGGTGACGATGCCCTTGAAGTCCTTCGACTTCTCGGTCGTCACCAGGTCGAGGGTGTAGAGGATGGTCCCGACCATGGTGACGGCGACGACGAACAGGAAGGTGACGACGCCGGTCAGCGCCGTGCGGAGGCGGTTGCGGTTGAGGCTCTTGACGACCATCCGTGGGTAGAACGCCCAGCCGTCGCGGTAGACCAAGAGGAGCAACACGACCAGCAGGCCGGCCGCACTGCCGACGACGCGCCAGGGGCTGTCGAGGAACCACATCAGCCAGGCGTCAATACGGCTCACGGGTGACGTCCTCCACGGCGCGCGGGCCTCGGGTGACGGCGTCGCCGTTGCGGCCGGCGTGGTGTGTGTCGGAGTACGGCGTCGATTCGCGGACGAGCCGGCCCTTCTCCAGGTGCAGGACGCGCTCGGCGCGGGCGGCGGCGCGGGGGTCGTGCGTCACCATGAGGATCGTCTTGTTCAGGCCCTTTTTCAGCTCGACGAGCAGGTCGAGGATCTCCTCGGCCGACTTCGAGTCGAGGTCGCCGGTCGGCTCGTCGGCGACGATCAGCGTCGGGTCGGTGACGATGGCCCGGGCGATGCCGACGCGCTGCTGCTGGCCGCCGGACAACTGCCCCGGCCGGTGCGACAGCCGGTCGGACAGCCCGACCAGGTCGAGCGCCGTCAGCACCTGCCGCCTGCGCTCCGCCGCCGAGAGCGGCAGCAGAAGGAGTGGCAGCTCGACGTTCTCGAAGGCGGTGAGCACCGGCAGCAGGTGGTAGAACTGGAAGACGAAGCCGACGTGCCGCGTCCGCCACTTCGCCAGTTGGCCCTCGCTCATCCGGCTGATGACCTGGTCGCCGACGACGAGCGTGCCAGCGCTGGGCGAGTCAAGCCCGGCGATGAGGTTGAGCAGCGTCGTCTTGCCGGATCCGGACGGGCCCATCAGCGCGAGGAACTCGCCCTCGGGCACCTCCAGGGTGAGGTCGTTGAGGACGTCGATCTGCTCGCTGCCGCGCCGGAAGAACTTGTGCAAGCCCTCGATCTGGACAATCGGCCTGGGGGTCATGGCTTTTTCTCCGGGCGCGGGGCGGGCGTTTTGAGCGGCGGGGCTTGTTCCCGCTGTCCGGACCGGCGGGATGAACCCGCCGGCTCGGGGCTTCCCTCCCCCGAAGCGGGGGTGGGGGGGGAAGAAGGCGTGCGCAGGAACGACACCGTCGCGCTGAGGTCGGGGCGCAGGTCCTGGCCCGCCTGCTCGCTGATCTCGCCCTGGAGGATGTAGACGCACCGGGACCGCACCCTTGGCGCGGTCGGCCGTCGGCATCGGCCACCTCGCCCTTGTAGCCCTGGTGCCGCGACAGGAACTCCTTGTCGTCCTTGTACGCCTCCGGCATGACGGTGCAGCGCTGGCCGTCGCGGACGTTGGCGATGTCGCGCTCCTGCACCGACAGGTCGATCTCCAGCCTGGTCAGGTCGGCCATCTCGCAGAGGCTGGCCGAGATGCCCGACGAGAACGCCGACGGGTTGACGATGTTGCCCAGCTCGGCCTTCTTGGACAGGATGCTGCCGGAGACCGGCGCCTTGATCTCGGTGTTGTCCAGCCGCCACTTCGCCTTGTCGAGGTAGGCCCGGGCCTGCTTCGCCTCCGCCTCGGCGGTCTTGACGCGCCGCTCGAAGCGCGAATCTTTGAGGATACGCACCGACGCCTCCAGCTTTTTCACCCGCGCCACCGTCGCGTCGTAGGTGAACCGGGCCTGCTCCAGCTCGCGCTGAGCGATGGCGCTGGTGGTCGCCAGCCGGCGGTTGCGGTCCAGCTCCAGCTTCTGCTGTGTGCCGCTGGCCCGCGCCTCCTCCAGCTCGGCCTCGGCCTGCTTGATCTCCTCCGGCATGGTCTTTTTCAGGTCCTCCAGCCGCTCGGTGACCGCCGCCAGCGCGAACAGGGCCTGGTTGTAGTCGGACTCGTAATCGACGCGCTCGAGGCGAGCGAGGAGGTCGCCCTTCTTGAACTTCTCCCCCTCCTTGAAGCGCTCGGCGAGCCACTCGATCTGCCCGCCGACCTTCGGGCTGACCTGGACCAGGCTGATCGGGATGACGTAGCCCTTCGACTGGAGCACGACCTCGCCCGCCGTCGCGGCGCTCGACGTCGGGACCGGCGCGTTGGCCGTCGGCTTTACCGTCTCAACGGGGGCCGGCTCGGCCGGCGCCGGGCCGACGCGGTAGGCGCGGTAGCCGAACGCCGCCGTCGTCAGCAGCAGCACGAACGAGAAGGCCCAGGGCAGGGCCTGCGAGCGCGGGGCCGGCGTGGCGCCTCGGCCGGCCAGCCGCAGCGAGCGGACGCGGTCACTCAGGGCGGGCCTTGCGGCTTCGGTGTTGGCCATTGCGGC
>JAXMAW010000130.1:0-3354 GCA_046350195.1 Gemmataceae bacterium | reverse complement strand
CTTGGCGTGCAGCTCCGCCGGGATGTGCCGCAGCAGCGCTTCCCACCCGCCGTCGTGCATAGGTCCCCCCGGCCCCGCCGGCCTCTCTTCCGTCCGCCCACGTGGAGCTTAGCTCACGATTCGTCCCCGCGGGGCGCGGCCGCGCTGACGGCGGCCCCCGCCCCGGTTATCATCCACACCAGGGCCCGGCCCGCGGGATGGGCCGGGCCCAGTCTGGGAGGGCTTGTATATGAAGCATCTGACGGGGGGCGTCCTGCTCCTGCTGCTGGCCTGGCCGGCGGCGCGGGCGGACGACAAACCCAAGGGCGAGCCGACGCCGAAGGCGCGGTACGACGCCCTGGTGAAGGAGCACCAGAAGGCGCAGCAGGAGTTCTTCAGCGCCCTCCGCGCGGCGAGCACGCCCGAGGAGCAACAGAAGAAGATGGCCGAGGCTTCCCCGGCCCTGGAGAAGGTGCTGGCGAAGTTCGTCGAGCTGGCCGAGAAGCACCCCAAGGACGCCGTCGCGCTGGACGCGCTACAGCAGGTGGTGTCGAACGGCTTCGTCCGGGGCGGCCCGAAGGGGGCCAAGGCCCGGGCGATCGAACTGATCCTCCGGGACCACGTCGCCAGCGGCCGCCTCGGCCCGCTCTGCCAGCAGGTGGGCAACGACTTCGGCGTCAAGAACGCCGACCTGCTCCGCGCCATCCTGGAGAGGAACCCCGACAAGGGCGTCCAGGCCGAGGCGTGCCTGGCGCTGGCCCAGCACCTGCAACAGCAGGCCGAGATCGCCAAGCGCGTGGCGGACGACGCCGACCTGGCCAAGCGGGTCGAGGGCCTCTACGGCAAGGAGACGGTCGAGGGGATGAGGAAGGCCGACGTCGCCAAGCTCAAGGCCGACGGCGAGGCGATGTTCCAGCAGTTGGGCGAGAAGCACCTCGCGGCGTTCAAGGCCGACCGGCTGGTGACGCTGTGCCAGCGCCTGGGCTTCAGCTCCGACAAGGGCAGCGAGTCGCTGCTGCGGACGCTGATGGAGAGGCGCGACGACAGGCAGGTCAAGGGGGTCGCGTGCCTGACCCTGGCCCAGGTGCTGAAGACGCGGGCCGACGAGACGTCGGAGAAGGACGCCAAGGAGGCGGACAAGCTCCGCAAGCAGGCCGAGGGGCTGTTCGCCCAGGCCGCGGAGAAGTACGGCGACGTCAAGATGCCGTTCCGCGGCACCGTCGGCGACAAGGCCAAGGGCGAGCTGTACGAGATCCGCCACCTGGCGGTCGGCAAGCCGGCCCCGGAGGTCGAGGGCGAGGACCAGGACGGCAAGAAGTTCAAGCTGGCCGACTACAAGGGGAAGGTCGTCTTGCTGGACTTCTGGAGTCAATTCTGAGGGGGCTGAAGGGCCTTATGGCCCCACGAGCGGTCGCTCGTGAAGAACCTGGAAGACAAGCCGTTCGCCCTCGTCGGCGTGAACACCAACCGCTACGACGTCAAGAAGCTGAAAGAGGTGATGGACAAGGAGAAGCTGAACTGGCGCTCCTTCGCCGATCCCGCCGGCAAGGACGGGGACCAGGGGTCGATCTCCAAGCAGTTCAACCTGGTCGGCACCCCGACGCTGTACGTGCTGGACCACAAGGGCGTGATCCGCCACAAGTGGCTGGGCAGCCCGGGCGAGAAGGCCATCGACGCCGCCATCGACAAGCTCCTCAAGGAGGCGCAGGGCGGCTCGAAGTAGTACGTCTCGTACCAGCCCGAAGCGCCGGCGCGGGCGCCCCGCCCCCCCCCCCCCCCCCCCGGGCCGGGGTTACCAATCGCTGCCCATCACCAGCCCGTCGGCCGGCTCAATGGCCCTGGCCAGGGTGTGCACGCTGACCGAGGAGGAGACGCTGCGGACGCTGCCGTCCATCAGCACCACGAGCATGCCGCCGGGGGACATCGCCTGCAGCCGCGACGGCTCGCACTGCTCGACGGTCGGCTTGGGCTGGATCTCCGTCATGTACGGGGACTTGCCGGTGGTCCGATCGACCGGGTAGTCGGCCGGCGGGCCCACGCCGGCCGCCGGGTCGTAGCCCCCGTTCAGGGGAATCCACCAGACCCCGCCTAGCCAGCGGCGGATGAGGACGTTGTTGTCGTTCACGTCGTAGCGCTGGGCGATCGGCCCGGGGTTGGGGCCGCTCTCGGCCCACATCCGCGAGGCGTAGATGTTGGAGTTCCAGTTGCCCGTGGCGGTGCCGTTGCCGCACCGGGTGTAGCGCTCGAAGAAGCCGATGGTGTTCGAGGTGCCGTCGGGGAAGTTGCGCGGGATGCGGGCCTTGCCGCCGTACTGCCAGTCCTCGCCCCAGCCGCCGCCGAACGCGTGCCAGTTGGCGTGGTAGCTCACCTGACCCCGCTTCTGGGGGTCATTCGGGTGCCAGTCGTCGGCCTTCTCGCTGCCGAACAGGCTCGGGTCGAGGGGGGAGATGTAAGTCTTGATCACCGGGTCGGCCATGCCGCCGGCCCACGAGCCCTTCCACGACTCGCCGAACGAGGCGTTGTGCACGTTGCTCTGCTCGATGAACGGCAGGAGGTGGTGCTGGATCGACCCGTAGGCGGCCGGCCGGCGGTCGTAGGGCCACTTCGCCGAGTCCGGGTCCCCCGTCGGGAAGGTGCCGATCGTCGGGGGGAGCTTGCCGTGCGTGTCGTGGCAGTTGTGGATGGCCAGGCCGATCTGCTTGAGGTTGTTGCCGCTCTGCATGCGGGCGGCGGCCTCGCGGACCTTCTGCACCGCCGGGAGGAGCAGGCCGATGAGGATGGCGATGATGGCGATCACCACCAACAACTCGATCAGCGTGAACGCCTTGGAGCGGTTCAGGGAGAGGTGCCGGAACATGAGTTCCCCCTAAAAGGAAGATGGATGACTAGGCGTCAGCCCTCAGACGAGTAAGTGCGCAAGCGGAGTGGTCGCTCGGATTCATCCTCATATTTCCCCCTTTCCGGGGTTTCGTCAACCCTAATCCATGGATTTTATTACTATTCTTAAGAAAGGGGTTCGAGGACCGGGTCCGACGTCGTTCGTGCGGGGGCCCTCCTTGGGCCGGCCCCGGGGCCACAGCATGTCATCCGACCCTCTCCCTGGTCGCCCTTCTCGCCCCGAGGCCGGGATCGCCTCCGGTCTGTTCGTGGCGGTGTTCGGGTTGTTGCTCGGGTCGTTCCCCGCCCGCAACCCAGACCTGTGGGGGCACCTCGCGGCCGGGCGGGCCCTGGCCGGCGGGGGGATCGACCGGCTCGGCCCGACCTGGCTGTACGACCTGGTCAGCTACGGGGTGTACCTGGCCGGTGGCGGGGCCGGCCTGGTCGCCGTGAAGGCGGCCGCGGTGGCCGCGCTGGGGCTCTTGCTACTCCGGTCCA
>JAXMAW010000129.1:0-3362 GCA_046350195.1 Gemmataceae bacterium | reverse complement strand
GTCGCGGCTCCGATCCCCCTCGCTACGCGATCCGGAACCGCGCTCTAACTCGCTCCCAGGTCCCGCCGCACGACGCGGACGCCCTCGGCCATGGTCCCCATCTTGGCCACGGCGACGTGGCGCGCCGTCTGCGAGAAGCCGCAGTCCGGCGTGACGTGGAGGCGCTCCGGCTCGATGTGCTTCAGCACCAGGCGCAGCCGGTCCGCGACCAGCCCGGCCGGCTCGATCCAGGTGTTCTTCACGTCCACCAGCCCGACCGCCACGCCCATCGGGGCCGGCACCTGGCGAAGGAGGTCCACCTCCGCCATCTCGCGGCTGGCGAACTCCAGGGCGAGCTGGTTCACCCTCGCCCGCGCCAGGTGCGGGAACAGCGGCCGGTAGCTCCGCCTCCCGACGGCGCGGCCGCGGTAGTTGCCGAAGCACATGTGCAGGCTGACGAACGCCTCCACCCCGTCGGTGGTGCGGGCGATGAGGTCGAGGAACTCCTCCGGCGCGTCCGGCCGGCAGGCGAAGCTCGGCTCGTCCAGCTGGAGGAACGTCACGCCGGCCTTCACCAACTCCTTCATCTCCCGGTTGACGATCGGCAGCAGGGCCTCGGTCACGGCGCGGCGGTCGCGATAGACCTCCCCCCCGGCGACGCAGCCGGCCAGGGTGAAAGGCCCCGGCACGGGCACCTTGACCGGCGCGCCGGTGATCTCGCGCAACAGCCGGTATTCCTCGACGGTGCCCAGGCCCTTGGGGGCCGTGACCGGGGCGACGGCGAGGTAGCGGTCGCGCTGGTCGTGGGCGGGCGGGCCCCACCGCCTCGCCGGCGGCAGGGGCTGGAGGCCAGTCAGGTGGTCGTAGAAGCCGAGGTTGAAATCGACCCGGCGCATCTCGCCGTCGCTGACCAGGTCGATGCCGGCGCGCAACTGGTCGTCCACGGCGAGGCGGACGGCGTCGCGCACCGCCTCGGCCCGGTCGTCGGGCCCGAAGCGGTCGGGGTCCAGGCGCACCTGGTCGCAATAGTGGGCGTACCAGCCGGGGAACGAGGCGCTGCCGATGACCGTGGCCGGCAGCAGGGGGAGCGGGCTCATGGGTGGTGAGGGTGCGGGTGGTGGTGGGCGTGCGGCGACGTGCGGGCCAGCACGAGCTGCCCCTGGTGGATGCCCTTCAGGCCCTTCAACTCCGCCGCCATCTGCTGGAGCCGGCCAGCCCGGCCGCGCAGCACGATCACCTCCAGGCAGTGGTCGTGGTCGAGGTGCACGTGCATCGTCGAGACGACCAGGTCGCCGTGGCGGTGCTGCAACTCCAGCAGCTTCTCCATCAGGCTCGTCTTGTGGTGGTCGTAGACGATGGTGAGCGTGGCCGCGGCGTCCTCGGCGTCGGCGGACCACTGGTGCCCGGTCAGCGTCTCGCGCAGCAGTTGCTTGACCGCCTCGCTGCGGGTGGCGTACTTCTGCTCGGCGCAGTAGCGGTCGAACTCCTTGAGCAAGTCCGGCTCTAACGACACCGAGAAGCGAACGACGCCGGACACGGCCACCTCCTCGTTTTTAGGGCGGGACGCTTCGGAACGCCTTTCACTTTACCGAATGCCGCGCCGGATTCACGAAAAACTTCTCGGCGATCGCCAGGGGGGCGAGCGCCGCCCGGAAAGGCGAGGCTTGAGCACCGTACCGCCGGCCACTATAGTCCAAGCATCGGCCAGTCCCACGGAGCACCCCGGCATGCACCCCGCCTCCTCCCGCGTCATCGACCTGACCGACCCGGCGCGCAACGCCCTCTACAACGTGCCGCTCGACGAGGCGCGCCGCCGGGTCGCCTCCGGCGACGCCCGCGCCGTCGGCGCGATCGACGGTCAGTTCGCGCTCGTTGCCGCCGAGGGCGTCCTGGTGCGGATGGCCCGGTCGATCAGCCGGCCGCTGCGCTTCTTCATCGCCAAGCGCGCCGAGGGCCCGTGCCTGGTCGCCGCCGACCGCATCGACGCCATCCACGGCTGGCTGAAGCGGCACGGCCTCGACGACCAGTTCCACCCCAGCTACACGCGCATGGTGCCGGCCCACCACCTGACCGAGGTGGCGCTGGTCGGCTGCCCCGACCCCAGCCCGCGGCACGACCGCTTCTTCTCCCCCGAGCGCGGCCACCTGCCCGCCGACGTCAAGTCGCTGGGCGCCGCCTACGTCCGCGCCCTCGCCCACGAGGTCCGCAAGTGGCTCTCGACCCGGGCCAACTCCGGCCCCGTCGGCGTCTGCTTCTCCGGCGGCATCGACTCCGGCTCGGTCTTCCTCGTCGCCCACCACGTGCTGCGCGAGCTGGGGCAAAGCCCGTCCCGGTTGAAGGCGTTCACGCTCGCCGTCGATGGGCGCGGCGACGACGTGGCGCAGGCCCGGCGATTCCTCGAAGCTGTCGGCATGGGCATCTTCCTGGAGCCGATCGAGGTGTCGGCCAGCGCCATCGACTGGCGGCAGGCGGTGCGGGTCGTCGAGGACTACAAGCCGCTCGACATCCAGGCCGCCGCCATGGGCCTGGCCCTGGGCGAGGGCATCCGGCAGCGCTACCCGGAGTGGAGATCTCTCCTCGACGGCGACGGCGGCGACGAGAATCTAAAAGACTACCCCATCGAGGAGAATCCCGAGCTGACCATCCGCAGCGTGCTGCACAACAGCATGCTCTACCAGGAGGGCTGGGGCGTCGGGGCGATCAAGCACTCGCAGACCTACTCCGGCGGCCTGAGCCGCGGCTACGCCCGGACCTACGCCCCGGCGACGACGGCGGGGTTCGACGTGTTCAGCCCGTACACCCAGCCGGCGGTCATCGCCGTGGCCGAGGGCGTCCCGTTCATCGAGCTGACCGGCTACGACCACGGCCGGCTGTACGCCCTCAAGGGCGAGCTGGTCGCGGCGGGGGTCAAGGCGCTGACCGGCCTGGACATGCCGGTGTTCGAGAAGCGGCGGTTCCAGCACGGGGCGGCGGGGCGCGAGGCGTTCGCCAGGCTGTTCCCCACGCGCGAGGCCGACTACCGGCGGGCGTTCCATGCCCAATACGAGTGAGGTGCCGCTGTGGGACGATGCGTGGGTCCTGTCGCGCCGTAACCCGCGGCCGATGCATGACCCGTGGAAGCCCCACGGCGTCCTGGTCGAGAAGGAGCGGACACGGCAGGGCACGGTCGAGGACGTGGCGACGGTGTTCCTCGTCAACCGCGAGTGCCCGTTCCGCTGTGTGATGTGCGACCTGTGGAAGTACACGACGGCGGAGCGCGTCCCGGACGGCGCGGTCTCGGCGCAGGTGGAGCGGGCGGTGGTGTCGATTGCCCCTGAGCCGCCGGGCTTATCCCGCCGGTGCCCGGACCGCCGGGACAAGCCCGCCGGCTCATTTGGGGTGCG
>JAXMAW010000128.1:0-4032 GCA_046350195.1 Gemmataceae bacterium | reverse complement strand
CGCCTCGGATAGCGCCGGCTGCGGCACGAGGAACGCCTGGAGCAGCAAGAGGCCGGCGCCGGCGACCAGGCAACAATCGGCGACGTTGAACACCGGCCAGTCGAACAGGTAGTTCCAGTGCAGGAAGTCGCGCACCCCGTTGAACAGCAGCCGGTCGTAGAAGTTCCCCAGCGTGCCGCCGAGGATCAGCCCCAGGGCGACACACAGCCAGCGGTCGGCCGCCGTCGCCTTCTGGCTCGACCAGATGACGATCGCCGCCGCCGCCAGCAGGCTGATCAGCGCGAACCCGCCGTTGGCCGCCGCCTTGTAGTTGCGCAGGAAGCCGAACAGTGCCCCGTGGTTGACGTGCGGCACCGGCCGGCCGTTGGCGTCCGGGGCCGGGTCGAACGCCACCTCCAGGAAGAAGCCGCGCTGCTGCGCCCGCGTCAGCGGGTCGGGGTCGTAGGGCACGGCCTGGAAGTAGCGGGCCTCCGGCTCGGTCTGGAACAGCGCGAACGTGTGCGTCTCGACTGTGTGCAGCCAGGCGAACACGCCGTACTTGCTCGCCTGGTCGGCGGCCAGGCCGAGCAAGGCGAGGCACCACAACACCACGCGGTAGGAACGATCCGGCATGGACTGTCTTCCTGATTATTGAAGCTTGCGGGCGCACGCCACGCAGTGGCGCGTGTAGGGCAACGCCTGGAGCCGCTGCTTGCTGATCGCCCCGCCGCACTCCTCGCAGCGGCCGAACCGACCCTGGCGGACGCGCTCCAGGGCCTGGTCGATCTCCTCCAGCGTCTGCTCCTGGTTCTGGAGCAGGCCGAGGGTGAACTCGTACTCGTACGAGTCGGCCCCCAGGTCGGCCAGGTCGGAGGCCGGGGCCAGCTTGGCGTTCTCCTTGTCGCGGTGCGCCTCGTCGGCAAGGTGGGACACGTCGCCGGTCAGCCGCTCCCGCAACGACAGCAGCACCTCTTGGTAGCGTTCCACGTCGGCCTTGGTCATGACCCCACTCGGGTTGCGCGTCAAGCTCGGTCGGACCGTCAAGGGCGGCATTCACGATACCCGCCGCCCCTGGCCGCGTCAAGGAACGCCGAGGCCGGCCCGCTATACCCCCGCCGCCCTGCCGGGGCAAGCCGAGATCGACCCGGCAAGCTGTTCCGCGCCCGCGCGTCTTGCCGACCCCGCCCGGGTTTGCCGGTCGCGTCAGCCGGGGCTGGCTTGCCGCGCCGCCAGATCGTCTTGACGCGAAGAGCGGCTGCGGGAATAGTTGGTCGGCTTGCGATGTGATCTATCAGGGACGAGAGCCAGGCTCCCGCATCCACTCTTACCGGCCTGACCCCACGGACGGGGCTGACGTCGTGATGCCTGAGTCTGACCGCTCCCGTCCCGTGATCGAGGTCCAGGCCGTGCGCACCTTACTTCGCGTCAGCGTCGTCGCCCTCTGCCTGGCCCTGGCCGGCTGCACGGCCTCCTCGTCGGGCCGCGACGGCTTGCTCTCGCGCCCCGCCAGCTCCGCCGGTTCCGGCCAGCTCTTCCTCGGCTCCCCGACCGGCGGGGGCGGCAGCTCCGCCACCGCCAGCAACCCTACTTCCAACGACCCCGGATCGCTCGCCTCGGCCGGCCCGACCCGCCGCGAGGGCGTCCTGGCCGGCCGCATCCTCGACCAGGAGAGCAAGCTCCGCCCCGGCGCGGTCATCCAGGTGATCGACCTGGAGGCGCCCAAGGACGACGGCGCACCTCTGTCGGTCCTGGCCAACCGCGACGGCTACTTCGACATCAGCGGCCTGGAAGCCGGCCGCTCCTACCGGCTGGTGGCCCGGGTCAAGGACGGCGACCGCACCATCACCGGCAGCGCCCGCGTGGTGCCGCCCAACGTCCGCGTCGCGATCTGGCTGAAGGACGAGGCTCCTGACGAGCCCGCCCCCGAGGCGAAACCCTCCTCCGGTCCGGCCGCCTCCCTGGGCGCGCCGATCAAGACGCCCGCCGGGGTCACCACCCCGCTGCCCGACGGCGAGTCGTCCCGGAACCCCGTGCCGCCACCGGTCACCACGAAAGACCCGCCCATAAGCTCGGCCGACGCGTCCCTCACGGCGACCGTCCCGAACGCGTCCAGCGTCCCGGGCCGTGACCACACGCCGGAGAAGCCGGCCAACTCGATGCCGCCCCCGCCGCCGGCCACCCCGGCCGAGGCGCCGCCCTCGGACGCGGCGAAGGCGGACATTCCCGAGACGAAAACTCGCGTTCCCTCCTGCGTCCGCACCGGCGGCCGGGTCGAGAACTTCGCCCTCTACGACGCCCGGGGCGAGGTCTACGAGCTGGCCAGGGACCGCAAGGGCAAGCTCGTCCTGCTCGACCTCTGGCACACCCGCTGTAGCCCCTGCATCGCCGCCATCCCCCACCTGAACAAGCTCCACAACAAGTACAGCCGGCACGGCCTGGAGGTGATCGGCGTCGCCTACGAGAAGGGGACGCAGGAGGAGAAGCAGCAGGCCCTGGCGAAGGCGACGCAGCGGCTGAACCTGACGTTCAACTACCGCGTCCTGTTCGGCGGCGGCAGCGGCAAGGCGCAGTGCCCCGTCGCCGAGCAGCTGGAGCTGCAAGGCTACCCGACGCTGGTGCTGCTCGACGAGACGGGGAAGATCGTCCACCGGACCGAGGGCATGGACGACCGCGCCGCCTACGAACTGGAGGCGGCCATCTACCAGAGGCTGTTCCCGCGCCGGACGGCCGGCCGCTGAGCGGGGGCGCTGCCAGGGAGGGAGGCATGACGCGGGAGGCGTTGGGGCGGTTCTTTCCGGGCGACGTGCATCACGAGGAGGGGTTTCACCGCGCCGTCGAGGCGCACCTGCCGTACCGCGGCCGGCTGCTCGACCTGGGCTGCGGGACCAACGAGGAGATGGCCCGCTACCGCGGCGGCGAGCGCGAGGTGTGGGGGGCCGACTTCCACGCCCACTCCCAGTTGCGCCACGCCGATTGGTTCCGCCTGCTGGGGCCTAGCGGGGAGATACCCTTCCCGGACAACCACTTCGACATCATCGGCGCCGTGATGGTCCTGGAGCACGTCGCCGACCCCGGCCGCTTCCTGGGCGAGGTCCGTCGGGTGCTGCGGCCGGGCGGCGTGTTCGTCGGCCACACCGTCAGCGCGGCGCACTACGTCACCTGGGTCCGCCGCGCGTTCGGCGTGCTGCCGCACGTCCTGATCCAGTCGCTGGTGCGGCGGCTGTACGGGCGGCCTTGCGAGGACACCTTCCCGGCGCTGTACCGGATGAACAGCGAGCGGGCGCTCCGCCGGGCCTGCGGCCGGGCCGGGCTGTCACTGGAGGCGCTGCGCCGGTACGCCTGCCCGTGCTACTTCCGCTTCTCCCGGGCGGCGCGGCACCTGGCGACGATGACCGACTGGGCGCTGGAGCAGCTGCGCCCGGGCTGGGGCCGGCTGTACTTCACGGTGACGCTGCGGAAGCCGGCCCAGGGGCAAATCAAGGCGGCCTGACACGAGGCGAGCCGCGCACGAAAGTAACTTCGTGCGCGGCTCGCCGGGCCGTCGGTCGCCTCGTATGATCGTCCGCAGCCCACTCCGCCACGGACCCGCACCGATGGTCGCCCTCGGCGCGATCGACCTGTGTAACAAGCTCGTCCTCGTCGGCTTCGTCCTGTACGCCCTCTTCCACCTGTGGCCGGTGATCTGGTCGCTCGTCCTGCGGGTGCAGGTGGCGCTGGTGAGCGATCCGGCACCCGAGGCCTGCCGAACTCCCGCGGCCGTTGTCGGGAGTGAGCTGCGCGACCTGGGCGACCTGCTGGCGTCTCTCCGCCGCCGCTACAAGCTCCCCGCCCTGGCCGCGGCCGCGGTGCGGGGCGGCCGGGTGGTCGCCCTGGGGGCCGCCGGCGTCCGCCGGGCCGGCCATCCAGAACCCGTCCTCGCCGGGGACTGCTTCCACCTCGGCTCGTGTACCAAGGCGATGACCGCGACGCTGTGCGCTCTGCTCATCGAGCAGGGCAAGCTCCGCTGGGGCTCCACGATCGCCGAGGTCTTCCCGGACGTCGCCCCCCAGCTGG
>JAXMAW010000127.1:0-4064 GCA_046350195.1 Gemmataceae bacterium | reverse complement strand
GCCCTGGTCGGGGAGAAGACCTGGGAGAGGTGGATGGCCGGCGTCTGCAAGCCGTTCACGATGGCGAAGGTTCGGTACTTCGACGCCGCCGAGATCGACGCGGCCAAGGCGTGGCTGGCGGAGGGGTGAGCCCTCCCCCTCTCACCTGCCGGTGGGCGGCCTCCGCGGCGGGGAAGCCTTGCTCCTTCTTCCCCGCCGCATAGAGTGCCTGGCGGAGCTTCCACGATTCCCCTGGCGGGACGCAGTTCGGGAGGGCAGCCGATGGGCCTCACCTGGCGACTGGCGGCGATGGCTCTGTTCCTGGGGTGGCCGACCGTGGCCCCGGCGCAGAGGGCCGAGCGCAAGCCGACCACGCACACGATCAAGCCCGGCCCCAAGGCCGAGGCCGAGGTCCTCCGCGTGCTCAACGACCGGGTCCGGCCGGGCGACACGATCGAGTTCGCCGAGGGGACGTTCGCGTTCACGAGGGAGCTGACCCTGCGGACCAACCGGGTCACCATCCGCGGCCAGGGAATGGCCAAGACGACCCTGACGTTCAAGGGCCAGGACCAGGGCAAGCAGGGCATCCTGGTCAACCGCGACGGCTTCGTCCTCGCCGACCTGACCGTCGAAGACACCAAGGGCGACGGCGTCAAGGTCGAGGGGGGCAAGGACGTCACCTTCCGCCGCGTCCGCGCCCGCTGGTCGGGCAAGCCGAAGGCGAGCAACGGCGCCTACGGCATATATCCCGTCCTGTGTACCGGCGTGCTGGTGGAGGAGTGCGAGGCGTACGGCGCCTCCGACGCCGGCATCTACGTCGGGCAGTCGGAGAAGATCATCGTCCGCCGCTGCCGGGCCGAGCAGAACGTGGCCGGCATCGAGATCGAGAACTCCAGCGACGCCGACGTGTACGACAACGTGGTCACGAACAACACCGGCGGCCTGCTCATCTTCGACCTGCCCGACCTGCCGGTCAAGAACGGCAAGCGCGTGCGGGCGTTCCACAACAAGGTCCTCGGCAACAACCACCCCAACTTCGCCACGCCGGGCACGATGGTCTCCACCGTCTCGCCGGGCACCGGGCTGGTGGTGATGGCGACCGACCAGGTCGAGGTGTTCAAGAACGAGATCCGGGGCAACAACACCTTCAACCTGTCCGTCGCCAGCTACCACGTCACCGGGCGGCCGTACCGGGACGCGGGGTACGACCCGGTCCCCGAGGGGGTCTGGGTCCACGACAACACCTTCGCCGACGGGGGCCTGAAGCCGGCGGGCGAGCGGGGCGAGCTGTTCGCGGGCCTGCTCGGCACCCCGCTGCCGGACATGGTCTGGGACGGCATCGTCTCCAAGGACGGTAAGCCCGGGCCCGAGCGGCGCGTGGTGTTTCAGAACAACGGCGGCGCGACGTTCGCCAACCTCAACTGGGCCTCGCTCGGCCCGCAGCTGGCCGCCGCGAAGACGAAGGAAGATTTCCAGAAGGCCATCGCCGCGCACCGCGACAAGGTGGCCCGCGACCTCAAACCCCACACCGGCGGGCTGAAGCCGTTGCCGGAGGTCAAGCTTACCGGGTGGCAAGTGAAGGCCCTGGCTGGCCTGACAGCGGTGGCCTACGCCCTGCCTGCTAGGCGTGTCTTTCAGAGTCCCGACCGTGAGGGAGGGGCAGCCTTGTCCCAGGCCCGACCGTGAGGGAGGGCGCTCTTGTCCCAGGCCCGACCGTGAGGGAGGGCGCCGGCCACCCCGGGCGCGGTGTCACGCCCTCCCTCACGGTCGGGCCTGGGCCGGCCAGGGCCATCGACGACGACTGGGAGCCGCCCGAGAAGCTGTCCGCCTACCGCCTGTTCCGCGACGCGGCCCGGCAGGTGCCGGCCGATGGGGTCCTGCCCTACGACGTCAACACGCCGCTGTTCTCCGACTACACGGCCAAGTACCGCTTCGTCGCCCTGCCGCCGGGCACCCGCGCGAAGTACCACCCGACGGACGTGTTCGAGTTCCCCGTCGGGGCGATCCTCGTCAAGACGTTCGCCATGCCCCGGGACCTGCGCGACCCGGGGAAGGGCCGGCGGCTGATCGAGACCCGGCTGCTCGTCCGCAAGCCGGAGGGCTGGGTCGGCCTTCCCTACGTCTGGAACGACGACGCGACGGAGGCCACGCTGGAGGGGATCGGCGGCACCCGCGACCTGCGCTGGGTCCACACCGACGGGCGCGAGCGCACGGTGCGCTACATCATCCCCAGCAAGAACCAGTGCATGAGCTGCCACGAGAACCAGCGGGTCATGTTGCCGATCGGCCCGAAGGCCCGCCAGCTCAACCGGGACCACGCCTACGCCGACGGGCAGGAGAACCAGCTCGTCCGCTGGCGGAAGGCCGGCCTGCTGGAGGGCGCGCCGCCCCCCGAGAAGGCACCGCGCCTGCCGGTCTGGGACGACCCGAAGACCGGCACGCTGGACCGGCGGGCGAGGGCGTACCTGGAGGCCAACTGCGCCCACTGCCACAACCCCGACGGGCCCGCCCGCAACTCGGGGCTCGACCTGCTGTACTCCCAGGCCGACCCGACCCGGTTGGGCGTCGGCAAGGCCCCCGTCGCCGCCGGCCGCGGCACCGGCGGCCGCGCGCTCGACATCGCGCCCGGCAAGCCGGACGGGTCGATCCTCCTGTTCCGCATGCAATCGACCGACCCCGGCGTGATGATGCCCGAGCTGCCGCGCCGGCTCGTCGATGACGAGGGGCTGGCACTCATCCGGGAGTGGATCGCGAAGATGAAGGAGTAGGGAACCCCTACGACCCGGATCAGCAGCCCCTCGCCGCGAGCGTCCCTCCACCGGGGACGATTCCCCGTGGTGGGGAAAATCCGCGGAATGCCGAGAAACCGCCGTCGTCCTGACATCATCATTACATTGCCGCGCCCCTTCGTCCCCCCGCTCGCCAGGAGGCCTTCCGTGCGCCGAACCCTCCTCTGCTGCGCCGCGCTGACCGCCTTCGCCGTGCCCGCCCGGGCGGAGCCGACGATCACGTCCACGGAGATGTTCATCCGGCTGACCGTCCGGCCGATGGCCGCCCCGAAGCCGGCCCTCCGCTACCGGCTGCTCCCCGAGCTGAGGGAGATGAGCCCCGGCAACCCGATCCCCAACTACCTGAAGTGCATGCTCGACCAGGACTTCTCCTCCGACCGCGAGGCGCTCGGCCGAGCCGCCCTGCTCCAGGCGGACCGGGCGGCCCGGCTGGACCGGCCGGACTGGCAGATCCTGCTCAAGGCCAAGACCGACGGGATCAGCCTGCTGCTCCCCGACGTCCAGAAGGTCCGGGGGCTGGCCGCCGCGCTCCAGGAGCGCTTCCGCGAGGAGAACGCCTCGGGCCGGCTGGACGACTCCGCCCGCACCGCCAAGACGATGTTCGCCATGTCGCGGCACATGGGCGAGCACCCGACGCTGATCGGCGGCCTGGTCGGACTCGCCATCGCCAACGTGGCCCTCGCGCCGCTGGAGGAGATGCTCGAGCAGCCCGGCTGCCCGAACCTGTACTGGGCCCTGACCGACCTGCCCAACCCGCTGGTCAGCCTGGACCGGGGGATGGACGGCGAGCGGCTGCTGATCGGGGCGGAGCTGCGCGACCTGGACGACCACGCCCCGATGAGCACTGAGCGGATCAACAAGCTGGTCGCGCACATCAACAAGCTGCGGGAGTTGGACCAGAAGGACAAAGGCACGCGGGCCTGGCTCGACGCGCGGAACAAGGACGAAAAGGTGCTCCGGGCCGCGCGGCAGCGCCTCGTCGAGGCCGGCTATCCCGAGGAGCGCCTCACCCGGTTCCCGGCCGACCAGGTGCTCCTGCTGGACGAGAAGCTGGCCTACGAAGCGGCCCGCGACGAGGCCATGAAGCTGATGAAGCTGCCGCCGTGGCAAATCGAGCCGTTGGCCGCCAAGGTCCCGCCGATGGGCAAGGACCGGCTGTTCGAGTTCCTGGTGCCGGCCCTGAACAAGGTCCGCCGGGCGCAGGGGAGGCTAGAGCAGCGGGTGGGGCTGCTGCGCTGCGTGGAGGCGCTGAGGCTGTACGCGGCGGCCCACGACGGCAAGCTGCCGTCGAAGCTG
>JAXMAW010000126.1:0-4157 GCA_046350195.1 Gemmataceae bacterium | reverse complement strand
GAGCACCTCCGGCGGCGCCTCGCGGACGCCCTTGCACTTGGGGTACTTGGCGCAGCCGAGGAACCAGCCGCGCCGGCCCTGCCGCGCCTTCATCGGCCCGCCGCACTCCGGACACGTCTCGCGGATCTCGACCTGCGGCGTCTCCTTCTTCGCCGGCGGCGCCGGCAGGTTCAGCTGCTCGCGCAGCTCCTTCGTCAGGGCCTTGTAGTTGCGGCACTTCGGGTACGCCGTGCAGCCCAGGAACGGCCCGCGCGGCCCCTTGCGCACCGCCATCGGGCTGTTGCACTTCTCGCAGGCGATGCCCAGGTCGGCCGGCTCGATCGGCTTGCCGCTGGCGTCCACGTCCTTGGCGTTCTTGCACTTGGGGTAGCCGGTGCAGGCCAGGAACGGCCCGCGGCGGCCCTCGCGCAGCACCATCGGCTTGCCGCACTTCTCGCAGGTGTACTCCGTGGGCTTGGCCGTCTGCACCGGCTTGCCCTCGGCGTCGATCTTCAGGTTCGTCTTGCACTCCGGGTACCCGGTGCAGCGCAGGTAGTCGCCCCACCGCCCCGCCACGCGCTCCAGCTGCTTGTTGCAGTTGGGGCAGGTGAACTCGGTCAGCACCGGCTCGGGCTTGGCCTCCTCGCCCTCGGCGGGCTTGATGTACTTGCAGCCCTCCTTCCAGCCGGAGCAGCCGACGAAGTTCCGCCCCGTTTTCTTGCTGAAGTTCTCGACCAGCGGCCGGCCGCACTTCGGGCACATCTCGCCCGTCTCGCGGCCGCGCTGCGACGGCATCGCCTCCTCGGCCTTGGCCAGCGCCGTTGAGAACGGCCCCCAGAACTCGTCGAGGACGGCCCGGTACGACATCTTTCCCGTCTCGATGTCGTCCAATTCCTCCTCGAAGTGCGACGTGAACTTCAGGTTCATCACGTCGGGGAAGTGCTCCACCAGCAGGTCGGTCACGCGCTTGCCGATGTCGGTGGCGTGGAACCGGCGCTCGCGCACCTCGATGTAGCCGCGCTCCGCCGACGTGATCTTGCCGATGATCGTGGCGTAGGTGCTCGGCCGGCCGATGCCCTCGGCCTCCAGCTTCTTGATCAGCGAGCCCTCGTTGTAGCGCGGCGGCGGCTTGGTGAAGTGCTGGCTGGCGACGAGGTCGAGCCGGTCCTGCACCTGGTCCACCTTCAAGGGCGGCAGCTCGGCCTCCTCGCTCTTGCCACGCGGCATCACCTTCAGGTAGCCGTCGAACTTCAGCAAGCTGCCGGTCGCCTTGAACAGGCCCTTCTGCTCACCCTCCGTCGGGGTGGCCAGCACCTCGACGTTGGTGACGGCGTAGACGGCCGGCGTCATCTGGCTGGCGACGAACCGCTGCCAGATCAGCGTGTACAGACGCAGCTGTTCGCCGTGCAGGCCAAGCTGGGCGACGCGGTCGGGCGTGTAGGTCACGTCGGTCGGCCGGATCGCCTCGTGCGCCTCCTGGGCGCTCTTGCCGGAGGCGTAGTAGTTCGGCTTGTCGGGAAGGTACGCCGCGCCGATCTCGCCGCCGATGAAGGAGCGCACCGCCGTCAGCGCCTCGTTGCTGACGCGCGTGCTGTCGGTACGCATGTAGGTGATCAGCGCCACCTGGCCCTCGCTGCCCAGCGGCACGCCCTCGTAGAGGCGCTGCGCCGTCTGCATCGTCCGCTGGGCCGTGAAGTGCAAGCGGTTGGCCGCCTGCTGCTGTAGCGCGCTGGTCGTGAACGGCGGGTCGGCCCTGCGCGAGCGGTCCTTCTGCTCCAGCTTCGTCACGACGTAGCGGGCCGTCTCCAGCCGCTGCGCCGCGGCCATCGCGTCGGCCTCGGCCTTGGGGTCGAACTTGGCCCCGGCCCACTCGGCCAATTCCGCCTGGTAGGTGCCCTCCGGCAGCGCCTTCGCCTTCTCCTTGGGCTTCTTCTTCGCCGCGTCGCCGTCGGCCTCCGGCTCGGGCTCGTTGGACGTCGGCTTCTCGGCTTTCACGACCGACAGCGGCCTGGCCGGCAGCCCCACCGTGCCGCTGGGGGCCAGCAGCGCGGTGACCTTCCAGTACTCCTCGGGCTTGAACGCCTCGATCTCGCGCTCGCGGTCCACGACCAGGCGCAGCGCCACCGACTGGACCCGGCCGGCGCTGGAGCCGCGGGCCACCTTCTTGCCCAGCAGGTTCGACAGCGGGTAGCCGACGACGCGGTCGAGCAGCCGCCGCGCCTCCTGGGCCTGGACGCGAGACATGTTGATGTGGCCGGGGCTGGCCATCGCCTGCTGGACGGCGGAGCGGGTGATCTCGTTGAAGGCGACGCGGAACGTCGAGTCCTCGTCCAGCCCCAGCGCCTGCTCGATGTGCCAGGCGATCGCCTCGCCCTCGCGGTCGGGGTCGGTCGCCAGGTAGACGTTGGCCGACTTCTTCGCCTCGCGCTTCAACTCGGCGAGGATGTCCTTGGCCGAGCGCCGGCCGCGGGACTTGCCCTCCTCGCGCTCGACGACCTCGTAGGTCGGCACCCAGCCGGCCTCGATGTCCACGCCGGCGACCTTCTCGCCCTTCTTGCGGCGGCGCGGCAGGTCGCGGACGTGGCCGTAGCTGGCCAGCACCGTGAAGTTGCTGCCGAGGTACTTGTTGATCGTCTTGGCCTTCGACGGCGACTCGACGATGACGAGGTTGTGGCCAGCCTTGGCGACGGCAGCCCCGGCGGCGCGGGGCTTGCGCGTCAGCCCGGTGGCGCCGTCGCCGTTGCCGGCGGGCTTGGCGGTGCGTTTGCGGCCGGTCGCGGGGGCGGCCCCGGCGTCGGTCGTGGGCTTCTTGCGGGGTGGCACTGGCGTCTCCTGGTGCGTCCTGGTTGCGCGGGAACGCAGGCGGGCGAGGGCGCTGGCACGCCCCCGCCCGGATCGGTGTTCCCTCTCCTCGGGGTTGCCGTTGTGTTGGGGCCTGGACTCGCTACAATCACCACCTTGAGCGAAGTCCGCATCTCACCCATACTATACGGGTGCGCCAGGTGTCAAGCCCGGCGGGGGATTCCCGGCGGGTCGCGGCCGAGCTAACCGAGGACTGGTAATGGCCTTCAATCCGTTCAATTGGTTCCGCAAGAACCAGCGGGTAATTTTTGCGGTCTTGACGATCATCATCATGTTCCTGTTCATCGGCTCGTTCGGCCGGGGCGATCTGGTGGACCAGGCGACGCGCTACTTCGGCGGCGGGCGGGCGAGTGGGCCGGTCGTCACCACGCTGTACGGCAAGAAGGTCCGGGAAGGCGACCTGCTCAAGATGGCGACCAACCGGCGGCTGGCCAGCAACTTCCTCTTCGCCACCGCCTGGGACGCCCACGCCAGGGTCTGCGCCGACCTGCTGAAGGGCCAACTACAGAGTACGGCGCCGGACAACCCCCTCTCCGGGTTGCGCGAGATCGTTCAGTCGGCGCAGCAGCGGACCGGCATCGGCCTGTTCACCAGCCGGGTGCCCGCCAACTTCCTGCGCATCCAGATCGAGCAGGAGCTGAACCGCCTGGAGGAGATCGCCTCCCGCGACAAGGTGAAGGACGACCCGGAGCGCCTGGAGTTGGTCCGGCGGGTGGCGACCATCCTCGGCTTCCAGTTCTGGCTGACCGGCCCCAACCAGATCCGCGAGGCGTTCAACTTCGCCCAGTCGATGATGATGGGCGCCCGAAACCGCGCCTTCCCCGCCACACTGTACTTCGGCGGCGGCGACCAGGTCGAGGAGATGCTCGACTTCGCCCTGTGGCGGCACCAGGCCGACCGGCTCGGCGTCCTGCTGAGCGACCGCGACGTGGCCCGGGAGGTCAACGCCGAGGCCGCCGGCTTCGAGGTGCTCGAACCCGGAGTCGCCTTCGAGTCCAACCGATCGGTGACGTCGTTCATGGCCAACCAGCCAGGCGTGGCCCAGGCGACGTCGCGCGACCTCCTGGAGGGCCTGCGCGAGGAGTTCCGGGTGGTCATGACCCAGGCGTCGCTGCTGGGCGAGGAGCCCGGCGCGCGGGCCTACCGCCTGGCGCTGGGGGCGACGTCCAGCCCGGCCCTGGCGACGCCGGACGAGTTCCTCAACTACTTCCGCGAGGCGCGGACCACCCTGCGCGTCAAGCTGCTGACGGTGCCGGTCTCGGCGTTCCTCGACAAGGTCCAGGAGAAGCCGACCGAGGCGGAGCTGCACACCCGGT
>JAXMAW010000125.1:0-4312 GCA_046350195.1 Gemmataceae bacterium | reverse complement strand
TACCGCTTCTTCGAGAGGTCCGGCCTCGCCCTCAAGCCGCCGCAGCTCGCCGACGTCGTCGGGTACTATGAGCGGCGCGCCCCGGGGGATTACCGCCCGCCGGAGCTGAGGTGCTGTCCCCGCCCGCCGCGCGTCGCCTTTGACCCGGTCGTCTACCCCGGCCCACCAGGCTCGGCCCGCTTTTCCGTCTCGCACGTCAACCTCGTCCACCTCACCGACGCTCGAAGGCTCGACGTCCTCGCCTGCGACATGGCCAACGGCTTCGTCATGCTCCTGCGGCCTTACGAGCCGGCGCCGACCTGGCGCGTGCTGGCGAGGCGGGGCAACCCCGCCCACGCCGAGGTGGTCGATCTCGACGGCGACGGGGTGAAGGACGTCCTGGTCGCCGACCTGGGTAGCTACCCGCCGACCGACCGCCGCTGCGGCAGCGTCGTGTGGCTGCGCGGCCGCAAGGACGGCTCGTTCACCCCCGTCACGCTGCTCGACAAGGTCGGCCGCGTTGCCGACGTGCAGGCGGCCCCCTTCCGGTCGAAGGACAGGCTGGACCTCGTCGTCGCGGTGTTCGGGCACCAGGAGGTGGGGGAGGTCCTCCTGCTCGAAAACGCAACGACGGACTGGTCGAGGCCGCGGTTCGAGCCCCGGGTGCTGGACGGCAGGCACGGGGCGATCCACGTGCCGGTGGCGGACCTCGACGGCGATGGGCGGCCGGACTTCGTGGCCCTAATCAGCCAGGAGCACGAGGCGGTCGTCGCCTTCCTCAACCGGGGCGAGGGCAAGTTCGAGAAGAAGGCCCTGTACGAGGCGCCGCACCCGGGGTACGGCTCGAGCGGCATCCAGCTGGTAGACCTCGACGGCGACGGTGACCTCGACGTCCTTTACACCAATGGTGACATCTTGGACGAGCCGTACTTGCTCAAACCCTACCACCACGTCCAGTGGCTGGAGAACAAGGGCGGCCTGAGGTTCGAGCACCACCTGGTGACCCCCATGTACGGGGCCCACTGCGCCGTGGCGGCCGACCTGTTCGGCACTGGCCGGAAGGACATCGTCGCCGTCAGCTTCCTGCCCGGCGACAAGTTCCCCGACCGCCGCAAGCGAAACGCGGACGCCGTCGTCGTGCTCCGGCAGGTGGCCCCGGGGCGGTATGAGCGGCACTCGCTGGCGACGATCGACTGCGACCACGTGACGTGCGCCGTCGGCGACGTGTACGGCACGGGCCGGCCCGATCTGATCCTGGGGAACCTCGCCTCGCAAGCCACCGACCACCCGATCACCGTCTGGAAGAACCTGGGCCCGTAGGGTTATTACGCCGGGCCGTCGAGGAAGCGTTGCCTCACCTCAGGCGTGGGCACCTGGCAGGCGTCGAGGCGGCCGAACCAACGGTAGCGGTTGGCGGCGAGGAGGTCGTAGGCCGCGTCTCGAAGGAAGGTCGGCACCAGCAACAGCGCGGTGAGGATGGGCCAAGGCGGGTCGAGGTATCGCGCGACCCGCAGGGCCGCGGTGGACCGCAGGGCGGGGCGGCCTCTTTCGACGAGGACCATTGAGTCGAACCGATCCGGAGGAAGGTTTAACTGCTGAAGCAGGGATTGTCCTGCCGGGGACTGCAGCGAGGCGAAGCGGACGCGGGCGGCGTGGTCATGGCTAAGGATGAAGTTCACCCCGGCGTTGCAGAAGTTGCAGACGCCGTCGAACAGCACGATCGGGCCTGGGGTCATGGGGTCACATCCCCGGCGGCCGCTTGCGGTGCCAGTCGGTCGCCTTCTGGTAGGCCTGGCCGATCGCCACCAGCCGGGCCTCGCTCCACGCCCGGCCAGTGAGCTGGACACTGGTCGGCAGCCCGTTCTCGCCGAGGCCGTTGGGCAGGCACAGCGCCGGCAGGCCGACCACGTTGCACGACACGATCAGCGACCCCGACGCCGGCCCACTCACCTTCTCCGGGTAGGCCTTGCCGAAGTCGCGGTCGATCGGGTAAGCCACCGTCGGCCGGCCCGGCGCGAGGACCGCATCGTACTTGATGTACAGCTCGTGCATGGCCTTCTTCATCGGCCCGCGCGCCCTCATCGCCTGCAAGTAGTCCGTCGCCAGGACCAAGGCTGTGGCGTGCGCCGCCGCCTTGTCCCTTGCGGTGCGGAGCCTCCAGATGTCGCCGCTGTCCAGCAGGTCGCGGAAGGCGCTGGCCTCCTCGGCCCGCAGCACCGTGCCGAGCACGTCGCCGAACGGCATCTCCGGCAGCTTGACGCCATCGACCAGCTCGGCAAAGCCCGCCAGCACCTTGAGGGTGGCCTCGAAGTTCTTTTTCACCTCCGGCTGGACGCGGTCGGCAGCGCCGGCGACGATTCCGATCCGGAACCTCGTCTTTTCCTTTGCCTGAGGGTAGCGGAAGACGCGGGCGGCCGTGGAGGGGTCGAGCGGGTCACGGCCGGCGATCGCCGCCAACACCAGGCCGCAGTCCTCGGCAGCGCGGCCCATCGGGCCGACCTTGTCGAGTGTCCACGACAGGGCCATCGCCCCGTGGCGGCTGACCCGGCCGTAGGTCGGCCGCAACCCGCTGATCCCGCAAAACGATGCCGGGGTGATGATCGAGCCGGACGTTTCCGAACCGATGGCGAACGCCACCAGCCCCGCCGCCACCGCCGCCCCGGAGCCGGACGACGAGCCGCCCGACCAGTAGTCGAGGTTCCAGGGCGTCTTGCACGGCCCGGTGAAGGAGGCGTCGGCCCGGTTGTAGCCGAACCCGCCGGCCAGCTCGACCATCGCCAGCTTGGCGATCAGCACCGCGCCGGCGTTGCGCAGCTTGGTGACGACGGTGGCGTCGTGGTCGAAGACCTGCTTGCGGAACGGCTCGGCGCCCCAGGTGGTGGGGACGCCATTGGTCGCCAGGAGGTCCTTCGCCCCGTAGGGGATGCCGTGCAGTGGGCCGCGGTCCTTCCGGGCCTTCAGCTCGGCGTCGGCCTGCTTCGCCTCCTTCAAGGCCTGCTCGCGCATCACCGTCACGACCGCGCCCAGTTTCGGGCCGACGTCCTCCAGCCGGTCCAGGTAGGCCCGCGTCAGCTCCTCGGAGCTGAAGTCGCGCTTGCGGAGCCGCTCGCCCAGCTCGGGGATGGTCAGGTACAATGTGGCCGGCGGAATCAAGACGCTCGGCCTCCTCACGGCAACTCCGCCGAACGCGAACGCCGGCTCACCGCCGGTTGCCGCCCTGCGCAGCCGCTCGGCCGGCCAGTTGGTCACCAAACTTCCTCGCACCGCCTTGAGCTTCGCGGCGTCGAGCTGCTTGCCGTAGCGGAGCTTGACGACCTCCAGCAGCGCGTCAGCGGCCGCCTCGCGCGGCTCCTTCGGCTTCTCGTCCGGGGCGGGCACCGCCGGGGCGGCGAGGGCGGCCGCCACGGCCGGGCCGAGTTGGCGTCGGGTAATGCGCGACATGGAGGTCCCTCGTGGCAGGCCGGCGCGGGGGCGGCCGCGCCGGCGGCTGGCCCGGTCAGTCGTCCCGGGCGTCCTTGTCTTCCTTCAGCGGGATCGTCCACAGGTAGATGTCGAACGGCCGCTCGTTGCCGTCGTCGTCCTTCACCGTGACCGTCTCCCGCTTGTCCGGCTTGTAGCCGCGCATGTCGAAGGCGTGCGAGACGATCCGCGAGCCGGGCTTCAGCTTCTTCAGCTGGGGCACCAGCTTCACGTTCAAGGTCGGCAGCAGGTAGAGGGTGATGACGTTGGCGTCGCTGAGGTCGAGCTTGAAGATGTCCTTCCGCTCGATCTTGACGAGGTCCTGGACCTCCTTCTTCTCCTTCTTGTAGTTCGCCATCGAGTCCTTGATCCGCTCGGGGTTGATGTCGAACCCCTTGGCCTTGCAGCCGTACTTGCGGGCGGCCGTGAGCGGGATGCGGCCGTCGCCGCAGCCGAGGTCGTAGACGACGTCCTTCTTGGTCACCTTGGCCAGCTCGAGCATCTTCTCGACCACCGCCTGCGGGGTGGGCACGAAGATGACGTCCGGCTCGCGGTCGAGGTCGTCGTCCTTCTTCTTGTCGTCGGCGACCACCGCCAAGGCGGCGACGGCGACGACGGCCAGCGCGAGGGCTGTCTTGCCCAGGAATTGCAACTGACGCATGGGTGCAAGCCTCATCCGTTGTGTCGCCCGGCCGCCGGCGGTCCGCGCCGCCGGTGCGCCCCGGGCGTGGTCTGCTCGGTGGTCAGGCGTCCCGGCCCCGCGCCGGGCCGATCAGCTGCGACAGCCGGTACATCGGGAAGCCGATCAGCAAGGGCAGGATGCCCAGGAGGAACAGCCCGCCCTTCCAGCCGCGCGACAGGGCGTAGTCGAAGC
>JAXMAW010000124.1:0-4337 GCA_046350195.1 Gemmataceae bacterium | reverse complement strand
GCCGTGCCCCCGGGCCGCGAGCGCGAGTACCTGGCGCCGTGGCCGGTGGAGGTGCTGCCCGGCGTCGGGCCGAAGGCGTTCGACCAGCTGGCCCGGCTCAACGTCCGCCGCGTCGCCGAGCTGGCCGAGGTGCCGGCCGGCGTGCTGGTGGGGCTGTTCGGCCCGCGCGGCCTGACCCTGCGTGACCTGGCGCGCGGCCTCGACCCGCGCCCGGTCGAGCCGGCCAGGCCGTCGCGCTCCGTCAGCCGCTGCACCAGCTTCGACCCGGCCGTCTCCGAGTGGCCGGTCCTGACCGCCATGCTCGACCACCTGACCGAGCGCGCCGCCTCCTGGCTGCGGCGGAACGGCCTGGCCGCGAAGGGCGTCGCGGTGCGGCTGCGCTACGCCGACCACCAGTGGGAGGGCAGCCGGGCGGCCCTGCCCTCGCCGCGTGACGACGACGCCACCCTCAAGGAGGCGGCCCGCGACCGGCTGCGGCGGGCCTACACCCGGCGGCTGCCGCTGCGGCTGGTCGGCGTCGAGCTGGCGCCGCTGGCCGCCCCGGACCGGCAGGGCGAGCTGTTCCCCGACGCCCGGCGCGAGAGGCAGGGGCGGCTGCTGGCGTGCAAGGACGAGATCCGCGAGCGGTTCGGCTTCCTGTCGCTGGTCGGCGGCACGGCGTTGGAGCTGGTCGGCCGGCTGGAGCACGACCGCGACAACTTCCGCCTGCGCACGCCGTGCCTGACGCGGTGAATTTCGGGGTTGACGGGGCGCGGCCTCCTGGGTATCTCCCTCCGACCCTTTCGCCCGCGCCGCCGTTCCGGAGATGCACGGCATGAAGCCAACCCCCCGGACCCGCTCGTTCATGCCGCGCCTGGAGACGCTCGAGGAGCGCGTGGCCCTGTCGGTCGCGCCCCCGGCGGAGCTGTCCGAGGGGAACGCCGCCGCCTGGACGACGTTCACCGCCGACGGGAAGTCCGCCACGGTCAAGGACGACGGGTCGAGGGCGGTGGTCGGCGGGCGGTCGCTCCGCTTCGACACCCTCTCCGGGGGCGACACCGGCATCCGGCTCAAGTCCGGCGCGCAGGCCTGGGACCTGACCGCGTACAGCCAGCTCGAGCTGTGGACCTACTCGGTCAACCCCAACACGGCCGGCTTCCAGGGGCCGCAGCCGGTCGTCGTGCTGACCACGACGACCGGGACCTACCGCTTTACCCCGCGCAACCAGGCCGCCTTCCAGAAGGACGGCTGGGACAAGCACCACATCTCACTGGCCGGCGACGCCTTCTGGTCGCGGGCGACCACCGGGGCTCCCAACCTGGCCAACGTCACCGGGCTGGAGATCCACCAGGACACGACCGGGGCGGCGTTCACCGTCTACTACGACGGGATCCGCTTCACGAAGACCGACACCGCCGCCCAGGCCCCGTCCGGGCCGTCGGCGCCGGGCGTCCCGGCCGGCTCCGCGTCGCCGCGCGTCTTGCTGTACGTGTTCGACCCGCTGATGGAGAACAAGGGCACCCAGCGGCTGCACCAGGCCTACGGCTGGGCCGACCCGCAGCAGACGACGCGGTACGCCATCCAGGACCTGGCCGACGCCAGCGACGGGATGTACCGCCCGCAGGTGGTCGAGACGCGCGTCGTCGATGCGCACCCCTACTTCACCGACGGGTTCCGCTACACCGACCAGACCTACGCCACCGCCCAGGACACGAACAAGTACCACGCCGGGACGTTCGACTACGCGCGGTTCCTGCGCGAGACCGGCCTGGCGACGCGCATCGACCGCGGCGAGATCGACGAGGTCTGGGTCTGGGCCGGCCCCGGCTCCGGCCTGTCCGAGGCGATCCTCGCCGGCCAGGGCGCCTACTACCTGCGCGGCCCGGCGACCCCGGCCGGCCAGCGCGTCGTCCCGGTGATGGGCCTCAACTCCGCCAAGGGCGTCGGCGACGCCCTGCTGGCGTTCGCCCACCGCGTCGAGGCGACGATGAACTTCGTCTACCAGCCCCTTTCCGGCGACGCCAACAACGCCTGGAAGCGGTTCACCCGGACCAACAAGGACGCGGTCGGCCAGGGCGCCGTTGGCACCCCGGACGTCCCGGTCAACGGCCGGTGGGGCGGCGACTACGACAACCGCGGCACGGTGCTGAGCACCGCCACCGACTGGGAGAAGTACCCGTCGCTGACCGGGACCAAGGCGTCGCTCTCCTCCACCGCCTGGTCGCCGACCCACGCCGACCCGAAGCGCGACTACCTCAGGTGGTGGCTCGAGTTGCTGCCCGACGCCCAGGGCCTCGCCGCCGACGGCCGGCTCAACAACTGGTGGCGCTACGTCGCCGACCCCAACTCGTTCAAGACCAACCCCGACCTGCACGGCAGCGACGGCTCGGGCAAGGTCTGGGTCACCGGCGTGACGCCGAACGGCAACGTCACCGGCGCCCTGCAGGTCGGCACCGACGGGTTCGTCGATGGCGTGTGGGGCCGGGTCGATCTGTTCGTCGATGGCGTCTACCAGTCCAGCGACACGCTCGGCCCGTTCACCTTCCGCCTCGACACGACGAGGCTGTCCGCGGGCCAGCACACGATCCAGGTGCGCGGCTACGAGGCGCAGAGGCAGACCGAGGTTCGCTCGGGGGTGGTCACGGTCAACGTCGTGCTGCCCAACCGCGCGCCGACGCTCGACCCGATCCCGACACAATACATCGTCGAGAGCGGCCTGTTGACGTTCCAGGCCAAGGGCAAGGACGCGGACGTCGGCCAGAAGTTGACCTACTCGCTCGGCGCCGGCGCGCCGGCCGGGGCGAAGATCGATCCGACCACCGGGGCGTTCACCTGGGCCGCGCCCAACGGGCCTTACACCGCCACGGTCCTGGTCCGCGTGACGGACGCCGGCGGGCTCAGCGCGACGCAGACCGTGCAGCTGGTCGTGAGCAACGAGCCGCCGACGGCGCGGCTCGTCAGCTCGGGCCAGCTCGAGCCGGGCAAGCCGGTGACGTTCTCGTTCCTCGACGTGACCGACCTGTCGGTGGCCGACCGCGCCGCCGGGTTCAAGTACAGCTTCGACTGGAACAACGACGGCGACTTCGCCGACCCCGGCGAGGTCAACGACGGCACCCAGGCCAGCGTCGCGCACGCGTTCGCCGCCGCCGGCACCTACACCGTCCACGGCCGGGTCAAGGACAGGGACGGAGGGGCGCGCGACTACCGGGTGACGGTGACCATCCGGGTGCCGACCGCGCCCGGAGGGCCGGGGCGGGTGGTCGATCTCGTACCTGGCTCGGGCAGCAGCTCCCCGACGCAGCTGACCGCCGTCGGCCGGACGCTGTACTTCGTCGCCACCACCCCCTCGACCGGCGAGGAGCTGTTCCGCAGCGACGGCACGGCCGCCGGCACCCGCCTGGTGGCGGACATCACCCCCGGCCCCGGCGGGTCGCTGCCGCGCAACCTGACCAACGTCAACGGCGTGCTGTTCTTCACCGCCCAGGACGCCGACCACGGCGTCGAGCTGTGGCGGAGCGACGGCACCGCCGCCGGCACCTGGATGGTCATGGACATCAACCCCGGGGTCGCCTCGGCCTGGCCGGCCAAGCTGATGGGCCTGAACGGGGTGCTGTACTTCACGGCGTACACGCCGGCCAGCGGCGTCGAGCTGTGGCGGAGTGACGGCACCGAGGCCGGCACCTGGATGGTGATCGACCTGACGCCCGGCACCGGCAGCGGCAGCCCCGACCAGCTGACGCAGGCCGGCAGCTCGCTGGCGTTCGTCGGCAACCGGCCGGACGTCGGCGGCGAGCTGTGGCGGACCAACGGCACCGCCGCCGGCACGGTGATCATCCGGGACGTCAACCCCGGCCGGAACAGCTCGTTCATCGCCGGCCTGCTCAACGCCAGCGGCACCCTGTTCTTCAGCGCCTACACGCCCCAGAGCGGCCAGGAGCTGTGGCGGAGCGACGCCACCAACGGGGGCACCTTCCTGGTCAAGGACATCGCCGCCGGCAGCGAGAGCAGCTCGCCGTCGGGGCTGACCGCCCTGGGGGCGAGGGTGTTCTTCACCGCCAACGACCAGCACACCGGCGGCGAGCCGTGGGTCAGCGACGGCACCGCGGCCGGCACCCGGCTGCTGGCCGACATCATCCCCGGCGCCGAGTCCAGCGCGCCGTCGTACCTGACGGTCTACAACGGGGCGATCTACTTCGCCGCCTCGCACAGCGTCAACGGCGTCGAGCTGTGGCGGACCGACGGCACCGCCGCCGGCACCCGCCTGGTGGCCGACGTCCAGCCCGGCGCCGCGTCGAGCACGCCGGAGGCGCTGGTGGTCAGCGGCGGCCAGCTGTGGTTCGCCGCCTGGACGTCGGCGA
>JAXMAW010000123.1:0-4612 GCA_046350195.1 Gemmataceae bacterium | reverse complement strand
CGGCGGCCGAGTGCGGTGGAAGGCGGACGGTAGCTTCAACGGCCTTTCGTACAGCCCGGACGGGCGGCGGCTGGCCGCCGTTCGGGATGACGGGCTGCGGGTGTTGGAAGCGGAAGGCGGCCGCGAGCTCTGGAAGGCCGACGGGTTCTTTCGTGGCATGTCGTACAGTCCGGACGGTCGGCGCCTGGCCACCACCGATGAGGGCGGGGCGCAGGTGTGGGAGGCGGACAGCGGACGCCAACTCTGGAAGGCCGACGGGTTCTTTTCTGGCCCGTCCGCATCTTATCTGTCGTACAGCCCTCGCGGAGGGTCGGCCCTGTGGCAAGAATTTTCCGACCGTGGCGTCTATGTGTTTAGCGGCCCATCCGACGCCCCTGGCCTCCTTCTCTCCCGACGGCGAGCCATCCAGGACACCCGAGCCTGGTGGCATTCGGCCACGGCGGCGCGCTGTGAGGCCGGCGGTCAGTGGTTCGCGGCCGCCTTCCACTGGAAACAACACGCGCGGCTCGACCCCTCCCAGGGAGATCCGCGCTACCGCCGCGGCCGGGCCATGGCTCGCCTTGGCCAGATCAAAAAGGCGGAGCCGGAATTCCAGGCGGCGCTCGAACGGGGCCACACGCTCCCGGCCGGGACGGTCGCCGACTGCCACGCCATGCTGGGCCAGTTCACCGAGGCTGCCAAGCTGCTCCAGGAAGTCTCGGGAACGCCCGCTGCACCGGCGGAGGCGCTGGAACAAACGGCTCGGCTGCGGCTTGGGATCGGTGACCTCGCCGGGTATCGTGAGGCGTGCAAAGCCCAGCTCCAACGCTTCGGTGAGGTGAAAGCTAGCGGCGTCATGAATCGCATCGCCTGGACGTGCGCGATGGGGCCGGACGCCCTGGCCGACCTGAAACCGGTCATCGACCTCGCCCGACAGAATATCAAGGCGGCCCCCCAGACCTGGGTTTACCATGGCAGCCTGGGAGCTGTTCTGTACCGCGCCGGCCAGCACGCGGAGGCGGAAGCCGAACTCGAAGCCGCCATCCGGCTGCACGACCAGGGCGGTAGCCCACTCACCCTGGTCTTCCTGGCGATGACTCAGCACCAGCTCGGCAAGCCCGACGAGGCCAGGAAGGCGCTGGAGCAGGCGGTGAAGCTCACGGAGCGAGACCCGCCGTGGCACTGGGCCGACAAGCTCGAACGCCAGCTCCTCCGCCGCGAGGCGGAAGCGTTGCTCGGCGAGAAGGCGAAGGACAAAGAGTAACGTTGGGTTCCCGAGCAGCGCCCCGCTGCCGCCGCTTCGGCGAGCCGCGCACGAAGTAAGCGGCCGGACAGGAATCAGTGCCCCCATTGGGGGTTACGGCCGGGGAAGGCATCCCGCACCCCGCTTACTTCGTGCGCGGCTCGCTGGGCTGCGCGCCGCCAAGACGGCTTGTTCGCACCGCCAGATTACCCTAAAGATACAATGGAGGGTAGAGAGCGCCGCCGCCGGGCGGCCATCGAGCCGGTTGAGGGGAAGCGGACCATGACCGTCGAGGGTAGTCTTCAGGAGCGGGACGTCGAGAAGGCGCCCGCCGGCACCAACGGCCACCACGCCGCGCTGGCCAACGGCCACGACCCCGACGCGCAAGAAACGCAAGAGTGGCTCGACTCCCTCGAAGGCGTCCTCTACCGCGACGGCCACGACCGCGCCGAGTTCCTCCTCAGCAAGATCGGCCAGAAGGCCAACCAGTCCGGCGTCCAGGTGCCCTGGCCGGCCAACACCCCCTACGTCAACTCCATCCGCCCCGAGGACGAGCCGGAGTTCCCCGGCAACCGCGAGGTCGAGCGCAAGGTCAAGAGCCTCGTCCGCTGGAACGCCATGGCCATGGTCGTCCAGGCCAACGACCACGACAAGACCATCGGCGGCCACATCGGCACCTTCGCCAGCTCCGCCACGCTCTACGAGATCGGCTTCAACCACTTCTTCCGCGGCCCCGACGCCCCCGGCGGCGGCGACCTCGTCTACTTCCAGGGCCACGCCTCGCCCGGCATGTACTCCCGCGCCTTCCTCGAAGGCCGGCTGTCCGAGCAGGACCTGAAGAACTTCCGCCGCGAGCTGGCCCCCGGCGGCGGGCTGTCCAGCTACCCGCACCCGTGGCTGATGCCGAACTTCTGGCAGTTCCCCACGGTGTCGATGGGCCTCGGCCCGATCATGTCGATCTACCAGGCCCGCTTCAACCGCTACCTGGAGCACCGCGGCCTGAAGCCGGCGTCGGGCCAGAAGGTCTGGGCCTTCCTCGGCGACGGCGAGATGGACGAGCCGGAGTCGCTCGGCGCCACCACCCTGGCTTCTCGGGAGAACCTCGACAACCTCATCTGGGTCATCAACTGCAACCTCCAGCGGCTCGACGGCCCAGTCCGCGGCAACGGCAAGATCGTCCAGGAATTGGAGGCCGCCTTCCGCGGCGCCGGCTGGAACTGCATCAAGTGCCTCTGGGGCAGCGACTGGGACCCGCTCTTGGCCGCCGACAAGCACGGCCTGCTCGTGCAGCGCATGGGCGAGGTCGTCGATGGGGAATACCAGAGGTACCTCGTCTCCGACGGCGCCTACTTCCGCAACCACTTCTTCGGCAAGTACCCCGAGCTGCTCGACCTGGTCAAGGACATCCCCGACGCCAAGCTCGCCAAGCTGAAGCGCGGCGGGCACGACCCGAACAAGGTCTACGCCGCCTACAAGGCCGCCGTCGAGCACCGCGGCTCGCCGACGGTCATCCTGGTCGCCACCGTCAAGGGCTACGGACTCGGCGAGGCCGGCGAGGGCCTCAACAGCGTCCACCAGATCAAGGTGTTCAAGGAGAAGAAGAAGGTCCTCACCTCCGTCCGCGACCGCTTCAGCCTGCCCCTCTCCGATGACGACGTCGAGCACGCCAAGTTCTACAAGCCCGCCGACCACAGCCCCGAGATGCGTTACCTGCACGACCGCCGCAAGGCGCTGGGCGGCTACCTGCCGCAGCGCCGGGTCAACTGCCCGGCGCTGACACCCCCCGGCGACGACTTCGTCGGGCTGTACACCAAGGGCGCCGGCAAGCAGGAGCCGTCCACGACGATGGTGTTCGTGGACGTCATCACCCGGCTGTTGAAGGACCAGAAGGGCCTGGGCAAGTACATCGTGCCCATCATCCCGGACGAGGCCCGCACCTTCGGCATGGACCCGCTGTTCACGACGTACCGGATCTACTCGTCGCTGGGCCAGAACTACAGCCCGGTGGACGACAACACCGCCTTCCCCTACCGCGAGGCGACGAACGGGCAGATCCTCGAAGAGGGCATCACCGAGGCCGGCTCGATGTCGTCGTTCATCGCCGCCGGCACCGCTTATGCCACGCACGGCATCCCGACGATCCCGTTCTTCATCTACTACTCGATGTTCGGCTTCCAGCGGATCGGCGACCTGTGCTGGGCCGCCGCCGACCTGCGCTGCCGCGGCTTCATGCTCGGCGCCACCCACGGCCGGACGACGCTCAACGGCGAGGGCCTCCAGCACGAGGACGGCCACAGCCACCTGATCGCCTCCACCATCCCCAACCTGGTCACCTACGACCCGGCCTACGCCTACGAGCTGGCGGTGATCCTCCAGGACGGCATCCGGCGGATGTACGGTCCCGACGTGAAGGAAGACGTCTTCTACTACATCACGCTGTACAACGAGAACTACGCCATGCCGGCGATGCCGGAGGGGGCCAAGCCCGGCATCCTGAAGGGCCTGTACAAGCTCAAGCCGTCGCCGGTCTCCGGGTCGGCGAAGGCCCACCTGTTCGGCAGCGGCCCGATCCTGAACCACGCCCTGCGGGCGCAGGAGATCCTGGCGACGCAGTTCAACGTCGCCGCCGACGTCTGGAGCGCGACCAGCTACCGCGAGCTGCGGCGCGACGCCCTGGAGGTCGAGCGCTGGAACTTCCTCCACGCCGCCGAGAAGCCAAAGCGCTCTTACCTCGAAGAGGTGCTCGGCAAGGAGGGCGAGAAGGACGTCTTCGTCGCCGCCAGCGACAACATCCGCCAGGTGCCGGAGATGATCGCCCGCTGGGTGCCGGGCGGCCTGTTCCCGCTGGGCACCGACGGCTTCGGCCGCAGCGAGACGCGGGCGAACCTGCGGCGGCACTTCGAGATCGACGCCGAGTGCATCGCCCTGGCGGCGCTGTACCAGCTGAGCCGCCGGGGCGCCGTCAAGCCGCAGGTGGTGCAGCAGGCGATGGCGAAGCTGGGGATCAACCCCGAGAAGATCAGCCCGATGCGGGCTTAGGCATTGGGCATTGGGCATTAGGCATTGGGAAAAACCCTCTGCTGTCCGCCTAATGCCCAATGCCCAATGCCCAATGCCTAATGCCTAGCTTTCCTAGAGGGACCCCATGCCTTTCCACATCCACAAGCTCCAAAACGGCCTGACGGTCATCGGCGAGAGCAGCCCGTCGGCGCGCTCGGTCGCCGTGGGCTTCTTCGTCAAGACCGGATCGCGCGACGAGACGCCGGAGGTCGCCGGCGTGTCGCACTTTTTGGAGCACATGGCGTTCAAGGGCAGCGACCGCCGCACCGCCTTCGACGTCAACCGCGACTTCGACCGGATCGGCGCCGACTACAACGCCTCCACCAGCGA
>JAXMAW010000122.1:0-4618 GCA_046350195.1 Gemmataceae bacterium | reverse complement strand
AGCAAGGCTGCTTGTCCTACGACAGCAGAAATCCGCCGAGGCACCCCTCCAGGAGGACCCCATGACCACCCCCGTGGCCCTGGTCACCGGCAGCGGCAAGCGCCGCGTCGGCTGGCACGTCGCCGAGGCGCTGGCCGGCCGCGGCTTCGCCCTGGCCCTGCACTACCGCTCCAGCGCCGCCGAGGCGGCCGAGACCGCCGCGGAGTTTGAGAAGAACGGCGTCGCCGTCGCCATGTTCCAGGCCGACCTCGCCGACGAGGAAGCGGTGAAGCGGCTGGTCGGTCAGGCACTGGCGCGGTTCGGCCGGATCGACGTCCTGGCCAACTGCGCCGCCGTCTGGCAGAGCAAGCGGCTGGAGGACGTCACCGCGGCCGACGTCCGGTTCCACTTCGACACCAACGCGCTGGGCACGTTCCTGTGCGGCCAGCACGTCGGCCTGGCGATGGTGAAGCAACCGACCGGGGGGTTGATCGTCAACATCGGCGACTGGGCCGACGCCCGGCCGTACCTGAACTACGCCGCGTACTTCCCGTCCAAGGGCGCCGTCGGGTCGATCACGCGCTGCCTGGCGGTCGAGCTGGGAACGCGCAACCCGCGCGTGCGGGTCAACAGCATCCTGCCCGGCCCGGTGATGCTGCCGCCGGACCTGCCCGAGGGGGAGAAACGCCAGGCCATCCACGCCACCCTGGTCAAGCGCGAGGGCAGCCCGGCGAACATCGCCCAGGCGGTGGTGGCGTTCCTCGACAACGACTTCGTCACCGGCGCCAGCCTGCCGGTGGACGGCGGGCGGTCGATCTACGCCCCGGAGTGAAAGGGCTAGGAGTCACGCGGTTGAAGGGTGAGCGAGCGCGAACCCGCAAGCGGTAGCGATCCGCACAGGAGCGGCGTTAGCCCCGGCCGGCCCTGTCCCGTTCGCTGCCACGCCGCTTGCGGGTTCGCGCTCGCTCACCCTTCAACCGCGTATACACTAAGGGCTACCAAAAGCGAGGGGCCCGGTGGCTCCGCGCTCACGGAGCCACTGGGCCCCTCTTGTCGTTGTTGCCGGTCACGCCGACTGCCGCTGCGCTTGTCGTTGGCCGCGCGACTTCAGCCACTCTTCGACGCTCCAGGCGCCGGCGCCGTTGCCCATGACGAACAGCATCGCGCCGAACAGGCCGAGGTTCTTCATGAACTGGATCATCTGCATCTCGGCCTCGGTGCCCTCGAGCTTCCAGAAGGCGTGGAAGTAGTACGTCGCCAGCACCAGGAACACCGCCAGCAGCAGCGACCCGAAGCGGGCCTGCCAGCCGACCAGCACCGTCAGCCCGCCGACGAGTAAGAAGGCAATGGCCAGCCGCAGGGCGATCTCCGGTTGGGGCACCCCCGCGCCCTCCATGACGGTCACGACCTTGCCGAAGTTCGGGATCTTGTTCCCGACGGCGCTCATCACGAAGATCGTGACCAGGAACAGCCGACCCAGCACGCTCAGCACGCCTTGCAACGTCGCGTTCATCGTTCCTCTCCTGGTTCAGGCGAGATCGAACAGCATCACCTCCGCCTCCGTCCCCGCGGCCACCCGCAGCCGCGGCTCCTCGCTCACCGCCAGCCCGTCGCCGGCGTTCAACTCGTGGCCGCCGACGCGCACCTGGCCGCGCAGCACCTGGAGCCAGGCGTGCCGGCCCGGGGTCAGAACATGCTCCACCTCCCTGTTCGGCCCAAGCTCCGCGAGATAGACGCTGGCGTCCTGGTGGATCTTCAGCGACCCCTCCCGGCCGTCCGGCGACGCCACCACCCGCAGCCGGTCGCGCCTCTCGGCGCGGTCGAACGCCTTCTGGCCGTAGCCCGGCTCCAGCCCGCGCCGGTCGGGCAGCAGCCACACCTGGTACAGGTGGACCGGCTCCTTCGCGTCCGGGTTGAACTCGCTGTGGTAGACCCCCGTGCCGGCCGTCATGTGCTGCATCTCGCCGGGGCGCAGCACCTCGCCGTGGCCCAGGCTGTCCTTGTGCTCCAGTCGGCCCGACAGCACGTAGGTCAGGATTTCCATGTCGCGGTGCGGGTGCATGCCGAACCCCGCCCCGCCGGCCACCCGGTCCTCGTTCATCACCCGCAGCGCCCGGAAGCTCATGTGCTCCGGGTTGTAGTAGTCCGCGAACGAGAACGTGTGGTACGTGTCCAGCCACCCGTGGTCAAAGTGGCCCCGCTCCCCCGCCCTCCTCACCTGCATCATGGCTTGACTCCTCATGGGTTCAGGTCGCATTTAATTTACACATCAAATAATTGGATGTCAAGTGATGGAGAGAGGTAACACGGGGCAAAGCCCGGGGCGGCCGCGGCGAATACCCCGGCAGAGCAAACTCAGGGGCCCGGGCGGGGGTAAGGCCTACATCCCCGTGCGGGTTGTCGGCCCTGCGCGGCCGACCTAGAATGGCCGACACGCTGCCGGGGGCGGTCCCCCCGCGCCCCACCAACCCAGTGCGAGAAGGGACGCAGATGTTGCCTCAAACGACGAACACCACTCCCCGGGGGGTCCGCCTCCTGTTGGGGGCCTTGCTGGCGGGAACGGTCCTCCTCGCCGCCGGCGGGGGCGGCCGCGCCGACGACGCCCGGCGGCCCTCCTCGTCCCTGTCGCTGGTGCCCGCCGACGCCGCCGTCTACTCCGCCCTGCTCCGCGGCAAGGAGCAGTTCGACCTCTTCTACAACAGCAACGCCTACAAGGCCCTGCGCGCGCTGCCGCTGGTCAAGATGGCCTGGCAGAAGGCCGAGCAGGACCTGGCCAAGGACGACGGCCCGATCGGCATGTACCGGAAGTTCGTCCAGGACAAGGACAACAAGGAGCTGGTGGACCTGCTGGTCGAGGGCCTCGCCGACGAGGTGTTCCTCTACGGCGGCCGGAACTGGGGCGACGCCATGCGGCTGGCGCTGGCGGTCAACAACGCCCAGTCGTGGGCGCCGCTGACCGCGGCGATCGGCGGCCAGGACCAGCAGCGGACGCAGATGCGATCCATGCTGCTGGCCGCCCAGAAGAACCACCAGCTTTTGAAGGTCCCGGAGCTGATCCTCGGCCTGAAGATCAAGAGCGCCGACAAGGCCGAGGCCCAGATCAACCGGCTGGAGAAGCTAGCGGCGATGGCGGCCGAGAACTTCCCGCCGCTGAAGGGCAAGACCAGGCGGCAGAAGCTCGGCGACTCCAACTTCCTCACCGTCGAGGTGGACGGCAGCGTCATCCCCTGGGACGACGTCAACCTCAAGGACTACGAGGACAAGAAGGACGAGTTCGAGGACCTGGTCAAGGCGGCGAAGAAGCTGACCGCCTGCGTGAGCGTCGGCGTCAAGGACGGCTACCTGCTGTTCGGCGTCACCAGCAGCTTCAAGGACGTCGAGCGGATCGGCTCCAAGGGCGGCCCGTCGCTGGCCAGCCGGGAGGAACTGAAGCCGTTGGAGAAGGTTGCCTCGAAGCCGCTGACCGGCATCAGCTACACCTCGAAGGAGTACCTGTCCGCGGTCGGCGCCGCCTACGCCGACTTCGGGTCGATCGCCGAGGCGGTCAAGAACGCCCTGGCCAAGAACGAGGCGGTGAAGGAGGAGCGCAAGAAGGCCATCGAGAAGGACATCGACGCGCTCGTGGCCGAGTCGCGGAAGGCCGACCCCCGCTACGGCGCCCAGCTGGCCTATTCCTACCTGACGCCGACCGGCTACGAGGGGTACACGTACAACTACGGCAACCAGGACGCCCTGAAGGGGGTTTCGCTGCGGCTGGGCGACCACTTCGGTGGCCGGCCGATCTTCGCCGCCGCCTTCGGCTGCAAGGCGACCGGCGAGGGCTATCGGAGCCTCGTCAAGTGGGCCAAGGTCGCCTACGGGCACGGCGAGGCGGTCTTCCTCGACTCGACCGCCCCGGACGAGGCCAAGGAGATCTACAAGAAAGTCTCCGCCGCCGTCCTGCCGGTCTGGAAGCGGATCGACGAGATCACCACCAAGCAGCTGTTGCCGGCAGTTCAGGACACCGGGATGGGGATCGTCCTGGACTCGAAGTGGGCGAGCAAGCAGTGGCACAACCAGGTGCCACCCCTGGAGAAGGAGATGCCGATGCTGGAGCTGGGCCTGCTGGTCGGCCTCAGCGACGCCAAGGGGTTCGAGAAGGCCCTGACCGACTACCGCAAGGCGTTCAACGACCTGTACGCCAAGGGCCGCGACGCCGCCCCGAACAAGGAGACGATCCCCCCGTTCGCCCTGCCCGACCCGACGACGGAGAAGGTCGCCTCCGGCACCCTGGTGTTCTACCCGCTGCCGGAGGAGGCCGGCCTGGACAAGCAGGTCCAGCCGGTGGCCGGCATCGGCAAGGACGTCAGTGTCCTGGCGCTGTCGAAGAAGCACGCCGAGCGGCTGATGACCCGCACGCCGTTGACGCTCAAGGGCGGCCCGCTAGCCCGCAAGGGCGACCTGGTCGGGCTGAGCGTGTTCGACTGGCCGGCCCTGATCGACACCGTCGCCCCGTGGGCGGAGTTCGGCCTGATGGTCTCCCCCGCGGAGCTGCCGGTCAAGAAGGAGGACGCCCTGAAGCAGCTGAAGACGGTCTTCGAGGTGCTGAAGTGCTTCAAGGGAGGCTCGTCGGCGAGCTACGTCGAGGACGGCAAGCTAG
>JAXMAW010000121.1:0-4786 GCA_046350195.1 Gemmataceae bacterium | reverse complement strand
ACGTGGCCAAGGACAAGGGCATTCCCCCGTTCCTGATCCTCCACGTCTCCGACCATCCGGACACGAGCGCGCAAGCTCAGCGACTGGGTAACGTGCTGAAAGCCGCGGGCATTCCCACCACGGTGTTCGGCGCCAGGGAGACCACTCACAACAAGATCAACGCGGACCTCGGCCTGTCCGACGATCCCGCCACGAAGGCGTTGTTCGAGTTCGTCGGCAAGGCGTTGAAGAAGTGATCGAGGTGCCGTCGTTGCGACAGGGAGTGACTACATCGCCGCCGTGCCCAGCGTCACCGGCCGGCCTTCCCGGTTGGAGCGGTAGATCGCCGTGAACAGCTCCACCACGGCCCGGCCGTCCTCGCCGGCCACCAGCGGCGGCCGGCCCTCCCGGATCGCGCGGAGGAAGTCCCGGATCTGTAGCCCGTGGTAATACGTGGTGGCGTCGATCTGCGCGAACCGCGCGCGGTCCTCCGCCTCAAAGGCCGCGAGCAGGTGCTCCTCACCCGGGACGGTCCAGAGGTCGGTCAGGGGCGGCTCGACGATGGCCGTGACGCCGGCGATGAAGGTAGCCCCGCGGTCGGTCTCCACGCCGACGGAGGCGCCGCTCGTCCCGTGGACGTGGACCTTCGTGTGGAGGCCCGGCTTCTGGGACACGCTCGTCACGATCGACCCGAGCCCGCCGTTGCGGAAGCGCAAGGCGGCGACGGCCGTGTCGTCCACCTCGACGCCCGGGTGGTTGACGTTGGCCCAGTACCCGCACACCTCGGCGACAGGCCCCAGGAACCAAAGCAGCAAGTCGAGCTGGTGCGGGGACTGGTTGACGAGCACGCCACCGCCTTCCGTGTCCCACTTCCCCCGCCACGGGTCGGACTGGTAGTAGGATGGCTCGCGCCAGCTGTACATCGTGAACACGCCCAGCGCCGGCCGGCCGATCTTGCCGCCGTCGATGGCCTCCTTCATCCGTCGCACCGGCTCAAAGAATCGTCTCTGGCTGATCACGCCCAGCCGTACCCCGGCCTTGTTCGCCGCCGCCAGCATGGCATCGCAATCGACCAGAGTCGCGGCCATCGGCTTCTCAACCAGGACGTGAACGCCGGCCTCCGCGCAGCGAACCGCCGGTGCGGCGTGCAGCGGGTGAGGCGTACCGATGACAACCGCCTCCACCCTGCCCTCGCGTAGCATCGCGGCCACGTCGGTGTAGCCGCGCGCGCCGTACCGCTCCGCGAAGGCCCGCGCCCGCTCCGGGCTGACGTCACACACCGCCGCCAGCTCAGCCTCCGCGAGGCCCCGAAGGGCAACCGCGTGGATCTGGCCCACCTTGCCGCAGCCGATCAATCCCACACGCACCGGCGTCACGTCAATCCCCCGGGAAGTGCTTCTCGCCCATGCGCCGCAGGAAGGCCAGCGACTCGGCCATCTCCTCCAGGCCGTTCATGCCGTCCTCGATGCTGACCCAGCCTCGATAGCCGTGGGTGGCGAGGATGGCGAAGATGGCGTCGTAGTCGTTCAGGCCCCTGCCGGTCACGCCGTGCCGCAGGTTCGGGGAGTACCCCAGCGTGCCGTCGGCCTGGCGCAGGTCTTCCAGGGAGGCGCCTTCCGCCAGGTAGCGGTCGCTGGCGTGCATGCTCACGACGCGGTCCGCCACGGCCCGCAGCAGCGCGACGGGGTCGTCGCCGGCGACCAGGGCGTTGGACGGGTCGTACTGGACGCCGAAGTGCTTCCGCTCGGGGATGGCGTTCAACAGATCCAGGAAAACGTCCTGCTTCTGGGCGAACTCTGGGAACTTCCAGAAGCCGTCCTTGTAGTGGTTTTCCAGCCCCAGGACGACGTCGTGCTCCCGGGCGACCGGCAGCACTTGCTCGATGCAGCCGACCACCCACTCCAGCCCCTGCCGGCGGTCAAGGCCCGGGTACCGCTGCCCACTTAGAACGCGGCAGACGGCCCCCGGGCCGCCCAGCCGCCGCGTGACGCGGATCATTTCCGCCTCGCGCTCGACCGCCCGCTTGCGGCCGTCGGGGTCGGGGTTCGTGAAGTCCGGCGAGCAGCACAGCATGGGCATGGCGAAGCCGGCGCCGTGAATGGCCTCGCCGACCCGGTCCAGGTAGGCGTTGTCGAGGCCAGTGAAGAACCCGTCGTACATTTCCAGCCCGTCGGCGTCGAGCGAGCGGGCCATCTCGACCCAGTCGAACACTGACATCGAGCGCTCGCCGGCGATCTGGTCGATGTAGCACTTCGGGAAGGCGGAGAGCTTCAGGGACATGGGGAGCATTCTTTCCCAGCAGCACGTACCGGCGACGTGCGGACTATCATAATCAGCCGGCTTGTGCGTCCCCTAGCCAGTATTCGTACGAGCAGGGGGATGCCGCGTATCCCCAGGTCTAACGAGGTGTGGCAGTGTTGTTGCACGAGAAGGCTGACCAGGCCCAGGCGCTTGTTGATCGAGACCGAGCCGACTGCTGGCTGACCTTCGCACGGGAGACCGAGCGCACCCGGACCCGGGCGTCGAGCAGGTCGTCGGCGGCGTGGTGCGGAACTCCGCCTTCCTCTTCGGCCGAGGCGGCGAGCGTCGCCATCGTCGCCAACTTCGACACCTCCGCCGTCCGGGCCGGAGGGGTCTACCGTGGTGGTCGGCTACGACGAGGACATCCGCGGCCCGCTGCTGGACGCCCTGCGAAGACTCGACCCTGGGCAAATCGGTCTAAACTACAGCCTCGACGACGTGACGGCCGACGGCGAGCCCACGGCCACTGGCTGCTCCTCCAGCAGCTACTGAGTGGTACGCCGTACCTGAACCGGCTCACCAGCGCCGCACCGCTCTTGGCCAGGCTGCGCGGCCGCAAGTCGCCGGCCGAGGTCGAGCGCATCCGCCAGGCCGTTGCCCTGACCGAGCAGGTCGTCGCCTTGCTCACCGAGCAGGTCCGGCCGGGGCGGAGTGAGCAGGACCTGGCGGCGTTCGTCCACGAGCAGTTCGCCGAGCTGGGCGTGTCGCCGGCGTGGCCGGCCGAGGAGTGCCCGACGAATTGCGGGCCGTCGTCCGACCTCGGTCACACCTACCCGTCGGCGACGGTGCACGTCGAGCCGGGGCACCTGGTCCACATCGACCTCGGCGTGCGCCGACGGGTACTGCTCAAGACCTCAGCGGATGTGGTACGTGCGGCGGCCGGGCGAGTCGGTCCCGCCCGCCGAGGTGCAAGGGCCTTCGACACCCGGTGGTGCGCGTCGAGGCGGGGGCCGCTTGGCCCTGCGGCCGGGCGTTCAAGGGTTCGAGGTGGACGCCGCCGCCCGAAAGGTCGTGGTGGAGGCCGGGTACCCGGGTTGAAGCACGCGGCGCGGGGCACGGCCTGGGGCGGGCGGTCCACGACGGCGGCACCCTGCTGGGGCCTCGTTGGCCGTGTTACGGGCACGGTAAAGCCGAGGTTGAGGCGGGCAACGTCTTCACCCTGGAGTTGAGCTTGGAGACCGGCGCCGGGGTTGTCGGGCTGGAGGAAGATGTACTGGTCACCGCCACGGGGTGCGAGTTCCTCTCGTCCAGGCAGCGCCGCCTCATGCTCGTATGACGGCCCTTGGTCGGCCCGTTTGTTCCCCGCGCCAACCTGGTCTCGTGTCGCCCCGTGACGCCTGTTAATGCCAAGTGCCGCCCCGCGGAGTTGAACCGCGTCTTCCTCGTTTTCAGCGAGGCGTGACAACCGCCTACACCAGAACGGCAACAAGTACCCCGACCAGGACTCGAACCCGGAACCCCTGTTTAGAAGACAGTCGTGATCGTCCGTTTCACCATCGGGGCGCAGCGGTAGCGGTGGGAGTCGAACCCACAGGCCCTCTCGGGCCGCCCGCTTTCGAAACGAGTCAGAGTAGCCGCTCTCAATCACTACCGATAGCGGAATCCGTGGGAGTCGAACCCACCCCGGGCATGCCCGGCCAGCTTAGCACGCTGGTGTGACGAGCCGATAGTCACCTGGAATCCGTGCCGTCGAGAGTGGACCCACCGGGAGTCGAACCCGGATCCCCGGCCTGCCGCGCCGGCGTCTTCCCATTTGGACGATAGGCCCGTTGTTCAGTGGACACGCCGGGGACTCGAACCCCGATGACTGGTTTGCGAGGCCAGCGTCTTCCCGTTAGACGAGCGGCCCAACTTGCCGCGGTGCCGGCCGCCCCTCGCCGTCGAGCTGCCGCCGAAACTGCTGCCTGGATTGCGCCCGGCCGGGGCGCTTGTCCGTGGCGTGGACGGCCCCACGAGGCAACACGCGGTGCCCGCGTGGCGCGGCCAGGGGATCGACCTCGATGACGAGCCGCACCATCCCCTCCCTCGCCTTTGGGGCGACGACAACTTTGGGGGTTCGAGCCATTTTCCCTCTCCTTTCTAGTAGAAAAACTGGAGACGCAGTGATCCCGGCTGGAGTCGAACCAGCGTCCTCCACGATGTCAACGTGGCGTGATAGCCGCTTCACCACGAGATCGAATCAGCAGTCGGGCCGGTAGGACTCGAACCTACCTCGAACCGCGTATCAGGCGGTTGCCTCGCCGCTCGGCCACGGCCCGGATCGATGAGAGGCCATCCCCGTAAGCAGGATTCTGTTCTATGCCACCATTTCTCTAGGCACCTACCAGGCCATCGCCGCGCTGCTCACCCGCTCCGGCCTATTTGGCTTGCACCCTCCAAGGTCGTGCGATACTCGGCCGTCGCCGGCCTTTCTCTGCCTTGTTCAGCAGTGGTGTCCTGACTTTCCTCCAGGGCGGTTGCCCGCCCCAGCGGTGGCTCGGGACGCCTCTCATCGTGAAAAAGGCCC
>JAXMAW010000120.1:0-5292 GCA_046350195.1 Gemmataceae bacterium | reverse complement strand
CTGCCAGACCTGTGGGGCGGCGGCCATCCGCCACGGGCTGTTACTGGGCGGGCTGACCCTGCCGACGGCGACGCTGGAACGGGTGCTGGAGATCCGCGACCACGAGGGGACGACCCCGGCGGCGCTGCGGACGTGCCTGCGCCGGCTCGGCCTGGACGCCCGCCAGGTCCGCAAGCCGCGCCGCCAGGGCACGGCCGAGTTCCTCGACTCGCTCGCCCCGGAGTTCGCCCGGGGCGCCTTCCTCGTCCCTTGCGTCCGCGACGCCGCCCACTGGGTCTGCGTCGGGGCCTGGCAGGACGGTCGGGTCGGCCTGGTCGATTCGTTCTTCGACCGCCGCCGGCCCGGCCACGAGTCGGGCAAGCCGCTGGTGCCCGGCCTGGGCTTTTTCAGCCTCTCGGTCGAGGAGTTCGACGCCCTGGATTGGCCGCACTTCATCACGCTGGTGTGGCCGGGCGTCTGGCAGCGGCAGTACCTGTCCTGGCTGCCGGCCCGCCCGGCGCTGTTGCGGCTGCAGTTGCCCCGGCAGTCCGACGGCCGGCCAGTCACCGTGGTGCAGGCGATCCGCGACGGGGCGCACCAGTTCCTCGACGACGCCGATTACAGCTACCGCCGCCTGCACCTGTGCCTGCGGCACGGCACCGGGGTCACGGTCCGGGCCGAGGACAAGGCCGGCGAGCCGGTCGGCGTCGAGACCGTCGGCGGGGGCAAGCAGGAGCTGATCGTCGTCCGCCGACTCGGCGGGGTGCTGTCGAGCCACCCGGCGGTGCCGGAGGTCGTCCTGCGGGCGGCGGCGCTGCGGGCGGGGCAGCTGGAGTGAACGGCATTCCAAGGAGGGGGCGCATTTCCGCGCGCTTTCTCGTTGCCCACGCGCTCCGGAAGCGGTAGATTAGTACACGTCCACTTTTACGGGAACCGGGTAGGTCGTCCATCGTCCAGGGGGAGCTTCCTCCAGGGCCACGGTCGCTTGCCCGCGCCCGAACAACAGGTCCGGCCTCGAAGGGGAAGCGAGTCTGGGCAAACCTGAACCTCCCATGGAAAAGACCCACCTGGACCCGACCCGGCCGGCCCGAACGGCCGGGGACCGTGTTCCGGGGGAGCCATCCCGGAACGGGTCCGCTCACCGACCGTCCTCCACACCCCCCAACGGCCCACCCGCCCTGGAAGGGCCGGAATTGCGCGCCCTGGGCGACTACCGGGTGCTCCGCCGACTTGGCGAGGGCGGCATGGGGGCGGTCTACCTCGCCTACGACTCCAGGACCGACCGCCAGGTCGCCCTGAAGGTCCTCTTCGACGACCTGGTCAGCAACCAGAACTACATCGACCGCTTCTACCGCGAGGCGAAGAGCGGGGCGATGCTCAACCACCCCAACATCGTCCGCACCTTCGCCGCCGGCCAGGACCGGCAGACGCGCAAGCACTACCTGGTGCTGGAGTACGTGGACGGCCCCAGCGCTCAGGCGCTGTTGAGCCGGCTGGGCCGGCTCGCCGTCGGCGACGCCGTCCACGTCGCCCTCGACGTGGCCCGGGCGCTGGAGCACGCCCACTCGCGCAACATCGTCCACCGCGACATCAAGCCCGACAACATCCTCATGACTCGCTCCGGGGTGGCCAAGCTCGGCGACCTCGGACTGGCCAAGCGCACCGACGAGGCCAGCCACCTGACCAAGGCCCGCCAGGGCTTCGGCACGACGGCGTACATGCCCTACGAGCAGGCCATCAACGCCAAGTACGTCGATGGCCGCAGCGACATCTACGCCCTCGGGGCCACGCTCTACCACCTGCTGACGGGCAAGGTGCCGTTCCCCGGCGAGAACCACCTGGAAGTGGTCGAGATGAAGAACCAGGGCTACTTCCGCCCGCCCAGCTCCTTGCAGCCCGACGTCCCCTCGTCGCTGGACGTGATCCTCGGCCGGATGCTCGCCCGCCAGCCGCGCGACCGCTACCAGACGGCCAGCGAGTTGATCATCGACCTGGAGCGGTCGCGGCTGTCGGCCCCGGTGCCGAGCTTCGCCGACGCCGACCTGGCCCGGTCCGACCCCTGGGTGCAGGCGTGCATGAAGCCGGGCGACCCGACCAAGCTCGACCCGGAATCGACGCCGACCCCCGACCCGGCCGAGGAGGAGTGGGTCGTCCACTACAGGAACCGGGCCGGCCGGCCGTTCGCCAGTCGGATGACCACCGAGCACATCATCGAGCGGCTCCAGGAGGGCACGCTGCCGGTGTCCGCCGAGGCCCGCCGGCCGTCCGCGGACGAGAAGCTGAAGCCGCTGGCGGACTACGTCGAGTTCCGGCCGTTCCTGCGGCCGGCGGAGGTGGCCCCGGAGCCCGACCCGCCGGCGGCCCGGGGGCCGGCGACGTCGTGGCCGACGTTCGCCCTCCTGCTGGCGGCGGGGGCCGCCGTCGCTGCCGCGGTGCTGGCCGCCGTCCGCTGGCTCTTGCCGGCCTGACGGCGGAACCCGATCGCCGGTCGGTGTGTTTCATGGGGTGAGGCGGACCGGGAGGCCTGCCGCACGCGGAACTAGTTAACGAGGGGCACACCATGCGCGCCGCGATGACGGGCCTGCTGACGCTGACGATCTGCGCGGTGTCGCAGTGCGCCGGGGCGGAGGTCAAGGAACTGGTCGCCAAGCTGAGGGACGCCGACTCCGACGTCCGCCGCGCCGCCGCCAAGGGGCTGGCCGAGCTGGGCGCGGAGGCCAAGCCGGCCGTCCCCGACCTGGTCAAGGCCACCGCCGACAGGGATTTGTTCGTCCGCCGCTTCGCCGCCGAGGCGTTGGGCAACGTCGGCCCCGACGCCAAGGCCGCCGTCGCCCCACTGGCCCGGCTGCTGGGGGACGAGAAGCCGGAGGTCCAGCTGGCCGCCGTCGAGGCTCTGCCGAAGCTCGGCCCCGCCAGCGTCGCGGCCCTCACCGCGGCGGTGAAGGACCCCAACCGCGCCGCGGCGGTCCGCAAGAAGGCAGCCCAGGGGCTGGCGGCGATCGGCCCCGAAGCCCGCAAGGCCGTCCCGGCGCTCACCGACGTCCTGACCGGCAGGATCGCCTCCCCCAAGGCCCCCAGGAAGGGCAAGAACCTCGAGGACGACGACGTCCGCCTCGACGCGGCGGCCGCCCTCGGCGCGGTGGCCAAGCCGGAGGACAAGGCGGCGGTGGCGGCGCTGAAGTCGGTCAGCGAGGGCAAGCAGCGCAACCGCGCGTTGCAGAAGGCCGCCCGCGAGTCGCTCCGCAAGATCAGCGAGCAGTCGAAGAAGAAGGGCGACGACTGACCCCGGCCGGCATTCTCGGCACGTCCGCGCCAGATCCCGCGGGCGCCCCGCCCTTTTCCCCTCCCGGCGGGGCCGCCGGCCGCTCCCCGGCCCGGCGGCGGGTACACTTTAGCTGGACGACCCCGCCTGACGCGACCGGGAGGACCCCGCATGCCCGTTCTGCTCGCCGCGCTGCTCGCCGGCGCCGACCCCTGCCTAGCGCCGTCTTACCTGTACCAGCCGTCGTTCTGCATGGACCACGAGCTGCGCGGCCCCGCCCGCCCCTACCTCCCGCAGCCGGGCGACATCTTCCTGGCCACCGACAAGGGCTTCTTCGCCAAGATGGGCCACAAGATCGGCGGCACCGGGGCGCCGCAGCACTCCGGCCTCGTCGTCCGCCGCTGCGACGGGCGACTCGGCCTGCTCGAAGGCGGCCCGTTCAACACGCTGCACTGCCGCATCGTCGATGACCTGATCCCGCACCTGGCCAAGTACGCCGAGCACGAGCGCGTCTGGATCCGCGCCCGCGCGGTGCCGCTGACCTGCGAGCAGGACCGCCGGCTGACGGCCTTCGCCGAGGCGGTGGACGGCAAGTGCTTCGCGGTCGGCAAGCTGCTGGCGCAGGTCACGCCGCTCCGCCACCGCGGGCCGGTCCGCACCGAGTTCATCGGCAAGCCGCGCGCCGCCCACTTCGAGGCCGACGGGACGAAGGCGGGGCTGAAGAAGACGTACTACTGCTCCGAGCTGGTGACCGAGGCGCTGGTGGCGGCCGGCGCGCTGGACCCGGTGACGACGCGGCCGTCGGCGACCTACCCGCGCGACCTGTTCTTCGGCCGGTCGGTCAACCCGTGGATTGACAGGCACCTGACGCTGTGCGAGTGGGACCCGCCGGCCCGCTGGACGGCCTGCCCCGGTGGCGAGGCGGCGACGAAGGTCCGCCCCTGGCTCGACGGCGACGGCCCCGGCCCGGCGGGCAAGCGGCCCTGCCGCCGCGAGTGAACGAGCCGCGCACGAAGTAAGCGGGTAGCGGAGGCGCGACCTCTGCGATGGCGCCAAGCGAGGCCGCTGATCCTCACCCGACCGCTTTCTTCGTGCGCGGCTCGCGGATCATCTCACCGAACTCGTCTTCTCGGTGGTGGGGAAGTTTTCCGGCAGCGGGATCGTCACCTTCCCGGTGGCCGCCCACTCGGTGCCGCGCTGGAGCGTCGCGGCGAAGCCGACGCACCTCAGGCCGTCGAGGTCGTGGCCCATCGGCGTGTGGAAGACGCGCCCCTTGCCGTACGTCACGGTCCAGATCATCGGCTCGTGCTCGCCGGTGCCGCCCTGCTTCCTGTCGTCGAACGCGGTCGCCAGCACCTTGACGTTCTGGACCGGACCGCGCATGCCGTGGTAAAGCTCGTCCGCGGTGTGCATCCACTCGCGCGGCATGCCCTTCGTGACGGGGTGCTCGGCGTCGCGGACGGTCACGGCGAAGGCGTGCTTCTTGCCGTGCCCGGCCCCCTGGCCTTTGCCCTTCTCCACCCGCACCTCCTTGCCGGAGGCGTCGAGGATGAGCCGGTCGCCGAACTTGTTGTCGCGCCAGCCCATGCCGATCATGTCGTTGTACTCCTTCCAGCCGGGGAAGGAGTTGTTCGCCGCGTGGACGATTACCAGCCCGAGCGTGCCCTCACTCAGTCGCCGCTCCAGGTCCTTGTTGAACCCCTCGGGCCAGGGGGCGCCGTTGTAGTTGCTGACGACCACGTCGTACTTCGACAGGTCGGGCGGGAACGGCACCGTCTTGACCGCCCCGGGCTTGTCGCCACTCTTGAGGTGGCTGGTCACGTCCACCGTGAAGCGCTTGCCCGCCTCCAGGTGCCGCTTCAGCACCGGCGTCGTCAGGCGCCACTGGTGGTTGTTCTGGCCGTCGATGATGAGGGTGCGGATGGCCGGTTGGGCGCCGGCCGGCGAGGCGAGCGCGAGGCCGAGGACGGCGGAGAGGGGGAGGACCGATCGGAACGACACGTTGACACCACTCCTTCGGGCTGTCCGGACGAAGGCCCGACCGTGAGGGA
>JAXMAW010000119.1:0-5566 GCA_046350195.1 Gemmataceae bacterium | reverse complement strand
TTGATCTTGTACGCCTTGCCGATGCCGCCCGTCGCCAGGATGACCGCCCTGGCCCGGAAGGCGACGAACCGGCCGCGCTCGCGGTAGTAGGCGAACGCGCCGGCGACGCGGTCGCCGTCCTTGAGCAGGGCGACGACGGCGCACTCCATGTACACGTCGATGCCCTGGTGGACGCCCTTGTCTTGCAGGGTGCGGATCAGCTCCAGCCCGGTGCGGTCGCCGACGTGGGCCAGCCGCGGGTACTTGTGCCCGCCGAAGTTGCGCTGGAGGATGCGGCCGTCGGGCGTGCGGTCGAAGACGGCCCCCCACGCCTCCAGTTCCCGGACGCGCGCCGGCGCCTCCTGGGCGTGGATCTGGGCCATGCGCCAGTTGTTGACGTACTGCCCGCCGCGCATGGTGTCGGCGAAGTGGACCTTCCAGCTGTCGCGGTCATCGACGTTGGCCAGCGCCGCGGCGATGCCGCCCTCGGCCATGACGGTGTGGGCCTTGCCCAGAAGCGACTTGCACACCAGCCCGACCGACACGCCGCCGGCCGACGCCTCGATGGCGGCGCGCAGCCCGGCGCCGCCGGCCCCGATGACCAGGACGTCGTGGTCGTGCGTCTGGTAGTCGGCCATCAGAGGATCCTCCAGTCGCTCCAGACGCCCATCGAGCAGAGGCGGACGTACAGGTCGCTGAACGCCACCCAGACCAGGCTGCACCACGCCCAGTTCCTGTGCCCGCGGTTGAGGCAGCTGGCGCAGTCGTAGGCCTTGTGTCGGACGGGTGATTGACTGAGCTGGTCGAACCGGCCGCCGACGAGGTGGCGAAGCGAGTGGCAACCCAGGGCGTAGCCGCCCAGCAGCACCACGTTGACCGCCAGCACCAGTGTGCCGACGCCGACGCCGAAGGAGACCTGGCCCGTCGCCGGGTCCTGGAACCAGAGGGCGTGGTAGACGTCGCCGGTGAGGAACAGGAGGAACAACAGCGAGAGGTAGAGGAAGTAGCGGTGGACGTTCTGGAGGACCAGGGGCAGGGAGCGTTCGCCGAGGTAACTCTTGCGCGGCTCGCCGACGGCGCAGGCGGGCGGGTCGGCCCAGAATCCCTTGTAGTAGGCGCCGCGGTAGTAGTAGCAGGTGACGCGGAACCCCGCCGGCGCCCAGAGGATCAACAGCGCCGGCGAGAAGACCAGCCAGCCCGGCCACCACGACGGCTGCGGCCCGAACCAGCTGTGGGGGGAGGGGCCGAACAGCTCCGGCGAGTAGAACGGCGAGAGGTACGGTCCGAACGTGTAGTGCTCGCCCTGGAACGCCGCCCAGGTGGCGTAGACGACGAACGCCGACAGGACCCCGACGACGACGAGGGGTGCCGCCCACCACCGGTCGCGGCGCGTGGTCTCGCCGAACCTCCGCACCACGGGCAAGCTCCGCGTCGCGCCGGCCATACCACCCTCCCGCCTGGAGAGGAAACCGAAGGGATGGAGGACTGCTTTTGGCGAGAGCATTGTACAAAGCGGATCGGCGAACGAAGAGGGGCGTTTTGCCGGTGAGGAAAATGCTATTGAATCAAGGCCCTGCCTCTCAACAGTTTGTGGCGAGATGACTGAGGGGAGGGGAAATCGCGGTAAGTTTATTCTTGACATTACGACATTTTTGTCCCTAATATTCCACCACCTCTTACTTCAGCGCGGTGAAACGGAGCGGGTGTCATGGCCGCACGACTTCGCCGGGTCTGGCGCTTTCATTTTTTCGGCCAGCACCAATCGCGACAGCCAACAACGACGTTGCCTGCCCTCTGGACAGTCGTGGTCGGTGGTGCCGCACTGGCGTGCCCCGCCTGCGGCGGTTCGCCGCCGGGCCTGTCACAAGAAGCCATGGAAGGGGCACCGGGCCAACTACTGTCTGCTTCCCAGCGGAAGATTGACCTGGGCGTCTTGCCTCGCGGCGGGCGTAAGGCGGTGACGATTCAGCTACAGAACCGTGGGGCTGGCGCTGTCAGGTTGTCTGGAGTGAGGACGACTTGTGACTGCTTGGAGGTGGTGACCAGCAAGAACGTCCTCGCGCCGGGGGAGAGTATTAGTTTTTCCTGTGAAATCCTAATCCCGCGTGTCCGGATGATGCCGCTCGGAGTGATAACCCCCAACACATGCCAATGGCTTATTCACCAGTCCTAGGGGAAAGGACTCATGCCGGAGACTTGAGATAATGAAGTTAACAGTCATAATAAGTGTCATGCTCGCTCTCTCCGTTGAACAGTTCTTGCCTGCCAAGGAATCGCCGAGTGACAGCCCGCCGAGCGTCGCAGACGTGGAACAGCGAGTATTGGACTATCGGCGCGCGATTCAACGTGGGCATTTCGTGCTGACGCTGACCGATAGGGATGGTAAACCAAGTGGACAGAGAAAGATAACGATTTGGTTCGACAGCCCAAAGAGAAACCGTTCTGACACTTGGCTTACTGTTGCCAGTGAGCCGAACGCCGCCCCTCACCGCGAGATTAATTGCATCGGGTGTGAACATGAAGGACAGCAACTCTATTATAACGGGAGTGGCGGTGGGATGACGCCCGTTAGCCTGAGTAAAGCCCGCCCGGGGTTGACGCCACCAATCGACCCCCGACTGCTGGGGATGGTACCCGAAACCGTGCCGTGCCTGGTGCGTTCCCATCTCGAATCCTACATCCGCCAGGCCAACAGGAAGAACCCTGTACTCGAACGCGACACCTGGAAAGGTAAGGCCTGCTGGCGGATTTCCTACCTGAACCGGTACGACCAACCCATCCGCATCTGGGTCGTCCCGGAGTGGGGGCACGCCGTTGTTCAAATCGTGCATGAGGTGCCCAAGCAGGGGAAGGTCTGGCTGAAGAGCGCCGTCGAGACGGACTACAAGCAGACGAAGAACGGGGTCTGGTATCCCAGTCGCTGTGTATATCAGCGCGAGGAATGGGGTAAGCCGGGCGAGGGGGAGGTGTGCGACGTCGAGGTGGCCTCGATCAACGAGCCGTTGCCGTCGAAGGTGTTCAAGCTGGAGGGGATGGACCTGCCGAAGGGCGTCATCGTCATGGGGCCGCTGTCCAAGGACGGCGAGACGCTCTGCTGGAACGGCCAGCAACTCGTGCCCTATGCCGGGAAAAAGCCGGCTCCGCCCAAACCGCCCATGTCAAGGTCTGGGCCGTTTTACACCGCCTCCATCTTGTCGGGGCTCGTGGCGGCCCTTTCTCTGGTCTGCTACCTCGGCTGGAGGCGAAGGAGCGCCCCGGGTTCGTAGAGCGCGTCGATTCCCGTGGCGCCCCTCTCCGCGGCCGAGGGTAGAGGGGCGTTTGGAGGCCCCTTCCCGGAGGGCTAGCCCATGCGCCCGTCACCGTCGCGCGGCGGCTTCTCGCTGATCGAGCTCCTCGTCGTGATCGGCATCCTCGCCACCCTGCTGGGGCTGTTGCTGCCCGCCGTGCAGCGGGTCCGCGACGCCGCGGCGCGGGTCACCTGCGCCAACAACTTGCGTCAGCTCGGCCTCGCCGGGCACGGCTACCACGACGTTCACCACGCCCTTCCCCCCGGGGCGTCGTACCGCGGCGGGAAAGACCCCCACCCGCACATGAGCTGGTGTGCCCGTCTGTTACCCCACCTCGAAGCCGAATCGTTGTGGCGGGACACCCTGCGCGCCTACGCCCAGGACAAGTTCTTCCTCAACCCACCCCACGCCAACACGAGAAGCGTTTCCCTGCCGGTGTTGCTCTACCCCGCCGACGGCAGAATCTGCCGGAGCCTGCCGATCGCCCTTGGCGGCGCCGAGGTGGCGTTCACCTCGTACCTGGGCGTGGGGGGGACGAACGCTTCCCTCGGCGACGGGCTGCTGTATTTGGACTCCCAGGTCCGCCTCGGCGACGTGGCGGACGGCACGAGCAACACGCTGCTGACCGGCGAGCGGCCGCCCAGCGCCGACTTGCGCTTCGGCTGGTGGTACGCCGGTTGGGGTCAGAACAAGGACGGCTCCGCCGAGATGGTCCTCGGGGTTCGTGAGCTGCGCGTCCACCCGACCTTGTTGTCTTGCCCTCCCGGCGCGAACCGCTTCCAGGCCGGCCGGACCTGGCAGCAGTGCGACACGCTCCACTTCTGGAGCCTGCACATTGGCGGGGCGCACTTCTTGTTCGCCGACGGCTCGGTTCGATACCTGGCGTACTCAGCTGACCCCCTGTTGCCCGCTTTGGCGACGCGGGCCGGGGGTGAGGCCGTCGAAGTGCCCTGAGGCCACCAGAAGAGTTCCGCGAAGGACCCTTTCCGAAGCGTCACTGACCCGCCTTGACCCGCCGCCTCACCTCGTAAATCATCTTTGGCAGTCGGCCGCGGTGCCCCGGGGTTCGTTGCAGGGGACCTGGGCCGCCCCGGCGCGTGGCGACCACCGTCAGCCATAAGCACCTGTTCAGGGGCTTTGGGGAGATCGTGAATGAAACGAATCCACCCCTGGCCCTTCCTCACCTACCTTCGCTAGCCCACCCAGCAGGAAGGACCGACTCCATGCGCCACCCCACCCGCCTGCTCGTCGTCCTCACCGCCGTCGCCGCCCCGCTCGCCGCCGAGGAGCGGACCCAGCGCTTCGACCGCGACCCCGGCTGGGACGGCCACAACAACCGCCTTGCCTCCCCGCGCACCGTCCGCCAGGACTTCGGCCTATCCAAGGGCAAGCTCGGCGGCTTCCTCAGCACCGCGGCCGAGCCGGCCTACTTCGCCCGGAAGCTCGACCCGCGGACGTTCGACGACGAGCTGTCGGCGTCCGGCACGTTGCTATGCGACGGCCCGCAGACGCACTTCCTCCTGGGCTTCTTCCACGCCGGAACCCTTAACGAGTGGCGCACCCCGAACACCGTCGCGCTGCGCATCTCGCCGCGCGGCAGCTTCTTCTACGCCTGGCTGGAGTACTGCACGAAAGACTGGCGCGCCGGCGGCGACAGCCCGCGCTCGTTCCCCATGAAGCGCGACCCGAAGACCGGCCGGATGAGCCTCGAAGGGTTCGCCACGAAAAAGCCCTGGAAGTGGTCGCTGCGCTACGACCCCAGGGGCAATGACGGCCGCGGCGTCGTCACGGCGACGATCGGCGACCAGACGGCGGTCTGCCACCTCGGCGACGGCCACAAGGCCGACGGCGCGACGTTCAACCGCTTCGGCCTGCTCAACGTCATGAAGCACGCCGACGGAGGCGGCGAGTTGTGGGTCGATCACCTGACGATCAACGGCCAGCGCGACAACCTCGGCCGCCCCGCCGATTGGGAGGGCCACAACAACCGCCGCACGTACACCACGACCGACGTCCGCCCGCGCTTCGACTTCGGCTTCAGCCCGACCTCGTTCGCCGGCGGCGACAAGGGCGAGCTGGGCGGGCTGGTCTTCCGCGGCGATTGCCGCTTCCCCCAGCGCATGGCGGCCTACGGCGACCGGCTGAGCGAGCTGACGCTGGACAAGCCGCTGCGCGCCTCCGGCAAGGTGTGCCTGCGCCGCGGCGTCACCGACAGCACGGTGCTCCTCGGCTTCTACCACTCGAAGGAGAGCATGACGTCAAACCCGTCCCAAAGCTACGGGTTGCCGAGGGGCTTCCTG
>JAXMAW010000118.1:0-5730 GCA_046350195.1 Gemmataceae bacterium | reverse complement strand
GGCCTCCCAGGCCCGACCGTGAGGGAGGTCGCCGCTTCGGCCTTGACGCTGCGGCGCCCTCACGGTCGGGCCTGAGACCAAAGCGCCCTGGCACGATCGTGCCGCAACCGATACTATAAGCAGACGAGGCTTCGAGATCCGTCCGCGGACGCTGCCAACCACGGGGGGCAGGCGGTGCGTGGTGCGGGCCGGCGACTCTCGCAGGATCGCTGTCGAGGCCGGGGCGCCGGGCGAACGTGTCGCCTGACCCCTATGTACCTGCAAGCCCGCTCGAGGAGGCGTTATGGCGAAAGAAGACGGCATCCAGGTCCAGGGCAAGGTCGTCGCCGCCCTGGCCAACACGCAGTTCCGCGTCCGGCTGGACAACGGCCTGGAGGTCATCGCGCACATCGCCGGCAAGATCCGCAAGAACTTCATCCGCATCCTGCCCGGCGACGTCGTCACCGTGTCGATCTCGCCCTACGACGTCAGCAAGGGCCGCATCACCTACCGCGGCCCGCTGCGCAAGGCTACCGAGGCCGCTCCCGAGTAAGCCACCCCTCTCCCCCTCTCGTCTCGGCGGGGCAATCGGGCCCCGCCCGGACCCGCCCTTCCCTCCACCTCACTCCCTGACCGGCAACAGCCAGACGTTGCGGTACTGGACCGGGTCGCCGTGGTCCTGGAGCATGATCGGGCCGGGCGTCGCCGGGTCGCCGCCCATCCCCGAGGTGGTGTTGGTCACGAACACCTCCTTGCCCTTCTCCTGCCGAACCAGCGGCACGTCGTCGTGGATCCTGACCCCGTTGTGGGCCACCGTCATCCGCCCCGGGGCGACCGGCTTGCCCGCCTCGTACCTCGGGGCGGTGAAGTCGATGTCGTAGCTCTGCCAGACCGTCGGCGCCTTGCAGGCGTTGACCGACGGCACCTTCACCCCGTAGATCGCCCCGCAGTCGCCCATCTGCGGCTTGGCGATGCCGTAGCTGTCCAGCACCTGCACCTCGTAGCGGCCCTGAAGGTAGACGCCGGAGTTCCCGCGCCCCTGGCCCTTCTTGCCGGGGTAGTGCGGCACGCGGAACTCGACGTGCAGCTTGAACCGCCCGGCGAACTTCTCCCTGGTGTGGATGTCGCCGCCCTTGACCTGCATCGCCCCGCCGGGCAGCAGCTCCCACCGGGCCGGCTTGCCGTCCTTGCCGACCCAGCCGTCCAGCGACTTGCCGCCGAACAGCACGACGGCACCCTTCGGGGGCGGCGCGGGCTTGACGTCCTCCTTGTCCTCGGGCCTGGCCAATTTCAGATCGCCGATGTCGCCGTACTGGGCCAGGCAGGCGGCGGCGAGCAGGGAAAGTACGGTCAGGGCGGTCAACCGGGGCAGCATGGCGCGGGCCTCCGTGTGAGAAGGGGGAACGTCGTTCGTCGTAGCCTTGTCCGACCGGTTCGACAAGCGTCGAGTTTTTTCTCGACGCGCGGCCGCAGCCCAAGTAGGATGCAGTTCGATCTCATTTCTCGTGCTCACGCACGCAGGCCAGAGAAGGCGGAACTCTCCCATGTCGATGCGCGTTGCTGCCCGAATGCTGCCGGGCTTCTGGCGGGGGACGGCACTCGGCGGTTTGGGTTCGGTCCCGAACCCGGTCGGCGGCCCGAGCGAGGCGATCAAGCAGGGGGTCGCCCCCTGTCGGCGTTCGAGTTGAAACGAGTCTTTTCTCTCCACTCATCCGCGAGGCTCAACGATGACTCAGAGGACACGTTCGCGACGAGGGTTCACGCTGATCGAGCTGCTGGTGGTGATCGCCATCATCGCCATCCTCATCGGGCTCCTGCTCCCGGCGGTGCAGAAGGTCCGCGAGGCCGCCGCCCGAATGAAGTGCTCCAACAACTTCAAGCAGTTCGGGCTCGCGCTGCACAACTTCCACGACACGCGGGGCGCGCTGCCGGCCGTCGGGTACACCTGGGGCTCGAACCCCAACCCCGCCAACCCGCTGGGGAATCAGCGCACCGGGCACAGCGTCTACACCCAGATTTTGCCCTACATCGAGCAGGACAACGTTCAGAGGCTTGGCCGGCTCGACTACTCCGTCGTTGACCCGGCCAACCTGCCCCCGCCCGTGGGCACCTGCTCGGCGGGGCTGGTCAAGATCCAGATCTTCATGTGCCCCTCGGCCCCGACCCGGGAGACGAACTACCAGCAGATCCTGGCCGGCTGGCCGACCGCCCTGCCGCTGGCCTACGCGGACTACATCCCCGTCGCCGGGTTCAACCTCCCGACGAGCTGCGGGGCGGGCATCCCGGCCGTGGCGAACCCGGCGGCCAACAACAACGGGGTCTTTGGCCGCATGACGACCTGGCCGAAGACCACGGACCTGAAGCTGACCGACATGAGCGACGGGACCTCGAACACGATGATGTTCGCCGAGAGCGCGGGCCGGCAGACGATCTACCTGAGGGGGAAGGCGGCCCCGACCTCCTCCGGCGCGCCTTTCGTCGCGACCAACCCGCACCTGCACGCCCGGGCCGCCTGGGCGGACTGGCACGGGGTCGCGGTGTTCGGCGCGGACCCGGCCACGGGGATCATCGGGGCGGGCGGCTGTGGCGTGGTCAACGTCACGAACTGGGGGCTGGCGGGCAGCGCCACCGACGAGCCCAGGGGGTACGAGCTGTACGGGTTCCACACCGGCGGCATCATGACGCTGCGCGGGGACGGCTCGGTGCAGTTCCTGCGCGACAGCGTCTCCGCCGGCGTGCTGGGGGCGCTGATCACCTACACCGGCGGCGAGGTGTTCCAGGACAACTGACCCCCGGGCGTTCCGTTTCTCCACGGGGCGGGGACACCCCGCCCCGTGGCGTTCCGCCGGCACCCCCTTGAGCTTTGCCCGCCGTGTGCGATAATCTCTTCGCCACCTCGGCCCAATGCCGCCCGCGTCCTGTTAGCCCGGAGGCGTCGATGAGCACCCTGACCGCGACCCAACCCGAGGCAGCCCCCGCCCCGACGGCCAACACCGTGCTGGTGGTGGACGACTCGGCCATGGACCGCCACCTCGCCGGCGCCATCGTCCAGAAGATGGGTGGCTGGCACCCGTTGTTCGCCGGCAACGGCGCCGAGGCGCTGGCGATGCTCGAGGCGCAGCGCCCCGACGTCGTGCTCACCGACATGCTCATGCCCGAGATGGACGGCCTGCAGCTCGTCCAGGCCATCCGCGCCAAGTACCCCCTGGTGCCGGTCATCCTGATGACGGCGCACGGCAGCGAGGACATCGCCATCCAGGCCCTTCAGAAGGGCGCCGCCAGTTACGTGCCCAAGAAGATCCTCGCCCGCGACCTGGCCGACACCCTGGAGCAGATCCTCGCCGCGTCGAAGACCAAGATCCAGGAGGCGCGGCTGCTGCAGCGGATGGACGTGTTCGAGACCCGGTTCGTCATCGAGAACGACACCAGCCTGATCCCGCCGCTGGTCGGCCACCTGGAGGAGGACGTCAACCGGCTGAAGCTGTGCGACCCCAGCGGGCTGGTGCTCCTGGGCGTGGCCCTGCACGAGGCGCTGACCAACGCCATCCTGCACGGCAACCTGGAGCTGAGTTCGGAGCTGCGCGAGAAGGACGAGAAGGAGTATTACCGGCTCGGCGTGGAGCGGCGGGCGGTCGAGCCGTACCGCGACCGCCGGGTGTTCGTCACGGCGCGGTTCACCCGCGACGAGCTGACGTTCGTGATCGGCGACGAGGGGCCGGGCTTCGACCCGAACCTGCTGCCCGACCCGACCGACCCGTCGAACCTGGGCAAGGTCTCCGGCCGCGGCCTGCTGCTGATCCAGACGTTCATGGACCGGGTCAAGCACAACGACAGGGGCAACGAGATCGTGATGAGCAAGCGGTGCGGCTGCTGGCCAGCGCGACGCTCGGAGAGGCGTTCCGCCGGAACGCCTCTCCGAAGCGTCGCTAACCAGCCGGGACTCGTTACGGCTTCATCAGGGCCGGCAGCACCGCCCGGCCTCCTGGCGGACCCGGGCGTCGCGGTCCTCGCGGCAGGCCTTGACCGCCTCGACGGCCGGCACCGTGTTGGCCTTCATCTGCTTCAGGGCCCGGAGGCAGCAGACCCGGACCATCGGCGCGGGGTCGGACTGGGCCGCCGTCACCAGGGCCGGGACGACCTGCGGGTCGGCCTTCCAGTTCGCCTGGGCCAGCGCCTCGGCCGCCCGCTCCCGCTCCGACGGCATCACCGAGCTACGCAGCGCCGCCATGGCGTGGCTGGTCACCGGGTGGCTGCGGTCCGAGACGACGGCCGTGCCGGCCGGCAGCAGCGCGCCGGGGTGCAGCATCGGCTGGGCGGGGTAGCCGTAGTACCCCATCGCCTGCGGCAGGTAGTAGCCGGCCATCGGGGCGGGGTAGTGGTAGCCCGGGTGGTAGTGGCCCGCCATCGCCAGGGCCGGCCGGCCGTCGGCCCCGCCCATGCCGTAGGCTTGCAGGCCGTTGGGGATCACCGGCACCGAGCCCATGTCGGCCGGGACGGGGCGGGTCGGCGTCGCCATCGACCAGGCGTTGGCGGCCTGGTCGGGCGTCATCGCCACGTAGGGGATCGACGACTGGTTGATCGTGAAGGCGTTCGACGCCGCCACCGGGACCGACGCCACCCGCGGGTCGATCTGCGAGGCCGGCACCACCGCCGTCGAGCCGTCCGGCTGGCGGACGAGGGCGCCGAGCTGGGTCTGGGCGTCCACGCCGGGCGAGCCCGCCGCCGCCGCCGAGCCCATGCCCCGCGGCAGGCTGGGGTCCCGCCGCGCCTGGCCGGTGCGCGCCGGGGCCGGCTGCGGCGTGTTCAGGCCGGCGAAGACGCCGATGCGGCCGTCGTTGCGCGGCAGCGGGGAGATCAGCCGCGGGAGGGACTCCTTGGCCGGCGCCTCCTTGACCACCGTCTCCTTCATCCGAACGGGCCGCTCCTTGACGACGATCGGCTTGCCTTCCTTGACGACGACCGGCTTCGACTCCTGGATCACCGTCTCACCTTCGGCCGTCTGGCTGACGACGGCGCGCCCGCCGCGCAGCCGATCGAGCAGGCGGCCCGATCCACCCGCCTGGCAGGTGGCGCAGGGCGCCTTCTCCTTGCAGGCCTTGCAACCGCAGGAGGTGGCGGCTCCCTGGCACGACTTGCAGTCCCCGGTGACGGGGGTGCCGGGAACGACGACGGTGGTGCTGACGACGGTCGAGGCCTGCGTCGGGGCGGGCGTGGCCACCGGTTGCAGCCTGGGCCCGGCGTCCGTGCTGACCGGCGTGGGCAGCGGGGCGGCGGTGTAGAGGTCCGGGCGCTCCAGTGGGTCGCCGCCCTGGCGGTTGGCGACCGGCAGGATCTGGCGGGTCGGCGTCGCCGAGGGCTCGACCTTGCCCCACGACTGGCGCAGGTCGGCTGGCCTGGCCGGCTCGACGTCCTTGCTCAGGGGCGGCGGGACCGTCTGCCTCACCCCCGACGTCGGCTGGATCCCCGCCGGCGGGTCCGACGACGGGGCCCGGCTGGAGACCCGCCCGAACACCCCCGGCCTGGAGTAGCCGACTGGCGGGGTAGCGGGCGCCGGGGCGACCGGGGCGGCGGCCGGGGCGACCGGGGCGGCGGTCGTGTCCGAGCCCTTGCCGAAGAAGCCAATGCGGTCCTTCAGCGGGCGGGTGGTGACGGTCGGCGACGGGCTGTCGCTGATGAGCATCACCGGGCCGCCCCCGACGGGCTGGACCTGGCTGACGGTGCTGCCGTCCTTCTCCTTCCAGGTCTTGAGGA
>JAXMAW010000117.1:0-6130 GCA_046350195.1 Gemmataceae bacterium | reverse complement strand
CCAAGGGGACGCTCTACCTGAACACCGGCGGCTACGAGATCGTGCCGGACGTGATCCTGCCCAACGAGTTCGCCGCGCGGACGCCGATGGACCGCTCGGTCGAGCGCGGCTACCGCAGGGGCGGCAAGCCGTTGATCGCGGCGAAGAAGGTGTCGTCGCGCATCCTGGACACCGATCACGCCCGCAACTTCCTCGACTGCGTCAAGAGCCGCAAGCGGCCGAACTGCGACATCGAGTTCGGCCACCGGGCGACGACGGCCCCGCTGATCGCCAACATCGCGCACCGGACGAAGGCGCTTCTGGAGTGGGACGCGAAGGCGGAGCGGTTCACGAACAATGAGGCGGCGAACGGCATGCTGAGCTACGAGTACCGCAAGCCGTACAGGCTGCCGTCGTGAGGGCGGGTCAGCGGGCCGCCGTCCGCGGGTTGCGCAAGAAGTAGAACCGGCCGTCCTCGGCGCCGCCGAGGCCGTCGGGCACGCCGTCGCCGTCGAAGTCAACGACCGTCGGGCTGACGTCGTGGCCCTCGATGTTCCGCCCGGCCAGCGTCCGCGGCTTGGCGAACCGCCACAGGCCGCCGCGCCGGCCCAGGCCGCGGTAGACGTCGGCGTTCGCCGAGTTGACCAGCAGGTCGAACGTGCCGTCGCCGTCCCAGTCCGCGACGCACAGCTTCCGCCGCCCGCTGCCGCCGGCGCCGCGGGGGTTCAGCCGAAGCGGCTCGCCGGCCTCGTTCACGAAGACGCGCCGCGGCGGCAGCAAAACGAGTTTGCCGTCCCGCTTCGCCCGCTCGAACAGGGCCAGATAGCCCTCGTGGTCCAGAATCGCCAGGTCGGGCAGTCCGTCGCCGGTGAAGTCGTAAACGACCGGCGTCGTCCGCCACTGGGTGAGGAGCGCCTGGCCCTTCGGCTTTCGCCAGCCCCACGCCAGCGCAGGTTGCGGTGCGGTCCACTCCACCTCAATCGGCTGGGGTGCGGCCAACTTCGGCGCGTTCCGTGTTCCGATGTTTCGCAGCCAGACCACGTCGCCGAGGATGCTGTTGAGCACGATGTCGGGTCGCCCGTCGCCGTCCCAGTCGGCCACGCTGAAGGTGGTGTAGCCCCACTTCGCCTCCGCCGGGCCCTGGATGCTGCCGTTGCGGCCGGCCATGATGCGGAACGGCTTGCCGTCCACCTCCAGCCGCCGCGGCGCCGCCCACCGCGGCCGGGCCACACGCGGGCCGCTGAGGTTCTCGAAGAACTCGATGTACCCCGCGGTGTTGCCGCTGAGGATGTCCACGTCGCCGTCGCCGTCCCAGTCCACGCCCACCGGCGTCGCCAGCGCGCCGCACTTCAGCGCGTCGGCCTCCTGTTTGAAGTAGACCGGCTGGGCGAAGATCGGCGTGCCGTCGGCGTGCCGCTTACCGGTGTTCTCCACGAACGCCACCCGGCCGTCCTCGTCGCCGACGATCAGGTCGAGGTCGCCGTCCTTGTCCCAGTCGAACGCCACCGGGACGATCATTTGCAGGTCCATCGCCAGCTTCGCGCCGCTGGCATCTCTCAAGCGCTTTCCGGCGGCGTAGACCGGTTTCGTCCGGGTGCCGACGTTTTCAAAGTAGGTGAACCCGTCGAGGAACTCGCCGCAGATCAGGTCGAGGTCGCCGTCGCCGTCGAAGTCGGCGAAGTTCGGCGACGGGCAGCCGAACGTGTCGATCGGCTTGCCGCCGGCCTCGACCTTGACCGGCGGGGCGTACCGCGGCGCGGCGTTGGTGCCCAGGTTGCGGTGCAGCAGGACGAACCCGTGCAGGGGGCCGTTCTTCCAATCGCCCCTGGCGTCGTAGCCGTCGTCCCAACCGTAATGGCTCCAGTCCTCGATCCCGGTGACGAGGTCCAGCGCGCCGTCGCCGTCGTAGTCCACGTAGCGCCACTGGTTGTGCCGAACCTTTGGCCCCCTGGGCTGCTTGCCTTCGGGCTTGTAGAAGTTGGCCGCGACCGGCAGCGCGACCGGGCGTTGCAGCCCCGACTTGAGGAAGTCGGGGTACTCGAAGCCGGGCGTCAGCACGCGCGGCTTGCCCCCGACGTAGCTCGGCATGACGTAGTGCTTGGTGGCGCTGAGGCGCCGGGCGGGTTTGAAGACGGGCAGCTTGTTCCTCGCGGTGTCGCCGCTGACGTTCTCGAAGAACCAGATCCCGTTGGAGGGCTTGTCGGGGCACGACACGATCAGGTCGTAGTCCCCGTCGCCGTCCACGTCGCACGGCACCGGCCAGGCCCACAGCCCCACGCCCAGATCGACGACCAGCCCCGGGTGGTTGTACTTGAGGGGTTCCAACGCCCCCACGCCGGGCGGCGACAGGAGGAAGGAGGTCAGCACCGCGAGGCCGGGTAGGGAGGGGGTGAGGTTCTTCATGGAGGTCGGGAGGCGGCGGGTGGTGGGAAGGGCCGGCGGGCCTCAAGCCGGGCCGAGGGCGGCGACCAGGTCCGGGGGGCTGGCCGGCTTGACCAGGTGGGCGTTGAACCCGGCCAGGCGGCTGCGCTCGCGGTCCTCCTCCGTGCCGTAGCCGGTCAGGGCCACGAGGACCGCGTCGCCCCCCAGGCAGGCGCGGAGCCGCGGCCCCAGTTGCCAGCCGTCGAGGCCGGGAAGGCCGACGTCGCAGACGACGCAGTCGGGTTGCCAGGCCTGCGCCTCGCTCAGTCCCGACGGGCCGTCCGGGGCCGCCCGCACCTCGTAGCCGAGGACCGACAGCAGCAGGGACAGGGTGTCCCGGCAGTCGGGTCGGTCCTCGACGACGAGCACGCGCCTGGGGGGGAGGCGGGGGGGTGGCATGCGAGCATCGGCTCCGGGGCGGCCAGGGGCGGCCGCGCCGAGCGGCCACCTTGGCAAGTTACTCGACGGGGTATCAGGCGGCAGGACATTCGCCCCCGTCGCGGCGGGTTCGGCCACGGGGAGGGGTACTTCCGGAATCGCCGCAGGGCGACGGGGCGGACCGAGCCATTCCGGGCGGGACGCGGTTTAATCTGGTGCGGGGCAGTTGGCTTCCGCCACACCGAGAAGCCCCCGCACAGGGACAAGCGCACGGGGAGAATTACATGTTGCAACGTGGTTTGGTGGGCCTGACGTTGGGGCTGGCCGTCTGCGGGATGGTGCTGGCCGAGGACACGCGGGGCTTCGTCTCGAAGGTCGAGGACGGCTCGGTCACCATCCGGTCGGGCGGCGGGTTCGGCAAGAACAAGGAGAAGGGGGAGGAGAAGACGTTCAAGGTCGGCAAGGACGTCAAGGTGGTGCGGGTGGTCGGCAAGGACAAGGAGGACGTCAAGCTGACGCTCGACGAGCTGAAGACGGCGGTGAAGGTGACCAACGTGTTCGTGACGGTCACGCACGACGGCGACGTCGGCACCGAGATCAAGGTCGGCGGCGGCTTCGGCGCCTTCGGCGGCGGGAAGGGGAAGCGGAAGAAGGACGACAAGTGACTCCTCCCGGTCACAAACGCCATCCCGCGCCGCCCGCCAGGAAGCCCCTGGCGGGCGGCGGGCGTTTTCGGGGCAAGGATTTTTCCGGAAAGGGTGTGACCATTTCGCGGCGCCGGCAGGAAGGGGGATAGGCGGGCCTCTGCGGGGTGCCTGGAGGTCGCCCCACCACACGGGAGGATTCGGCCATGACGCTCACGAACCTGCTCCGCGCCGCGTTCGCCACGAAGCCACGCCGGAAGGCCCACTGCCGGTTGAGGGTGGAGGCGCTGGAGGGCCGCTGGTGCCCTGCCGGCGGGCAGCTCGACACGACGTTCGGCGGGACCGGTAGCGTCAGCCTGCCTTACGCCACGATGCGCCTCCATGGCGAAACCGTCGTCCAGCCGGACGGCAAGACCGTGACCGTCGGCGCGGCGGGGACACCGACCAACCAGGCGGCGATCGTCCGGCTGAACGTGAACGGCTCCCTCGACACGAGTTTCAACGGGACCGGGCGGGTGGTCCTCCCGCTGAAGGTCGGGGCGACGAGCCTCGGCCCCAACTGCACCTGCGTGGCCCTTCAGCCCGACGGCAAGATCCTCGTCGGGATCTGGGCGAACAAGTCGGCGGATGCTTACTTCGCCGCCGCGCGGTTCAACGCGAACGGGTCGCTGGACACGACGTTCGGCAACAACGCCGGCTACTGGTTCTTCAACCCCCAGCCGGGCACCACGTCGTATGAGCACGTCCGCAGGCTGGCCCTGCTGCCGGGCGGCGGCGTGATCGCCGCCGGCGACGGGAAGGCGGCCGACGGGTACCAGGGGTACGCCGTCGTCAAGCTGACCGCGTCCGGGCAGACGGACGCGGCCTTCGGGTCCGGGGGAATGACGGTCGTTCACGTCGGGACCAGCGCCTTCTCCACCGCGACCGGGTATCTCGGCGTTGCGGTGACGCCGGCCGGTGGCGTGGTCCTGGCCGGGGGGGCCACCCAGGCCGGAGCGACCGGCGGCCTCCTCGTGGTGCTGACGCCGGGCGGGCAGCTCGACGCCGGCTTCAACGGCTCGGGCATCCTGGTCGCGCCGAGCGTCCCCGGAACCCCGAATCGGTATAACGCCGTGGCGGTACAGGGAAGCAGCATCCTCGTGGCCGGACTCACCGGGGTGCCGGGCAGCTACACCGACGGGCTGGTCGCGCGGTACACCCTGTCGGGCGCGCTGGACACGTCGTTCGGCGTCGGCGGCTACTACATCAACCACGCCACGGATTCGATCCAGTACAAGCAGTTCACGGACATCAAGGTGGCCTCGGACGGCTCGATCGTCGCCGCCGGGTCCATCACGTACAAGGACGCCGGTGGCGTGACGCACCAGGGGTTCCAGGTCGCCCACCTGTCGAGCGACGGCGCGGCGGACGCCGGCTTCGGCCCGGACGGCACCGGGTTCGTCACGGTGCTCGACGTCGTGACGCAGGGCGGCACCCACTCACTCGCCATCGGGCCGGACGGCAAGATCCTCTTCGCCGCAGTGACCAACCTGGGGGGAGGCTCCGCCCATCCGACCTACTTCCGCTACACGGCGTGGTGAGAGGCGCGCGGATTCTGGTGGCCGGCTCGCGTCGGCACCGGGTATCCTCAGCGAGGCGGCTCCGGGCCGTCGATGACCGCGAAGGAGGCCCCCGCATGACGCCCGCCGCGCCTGACACCGACGCCTTGCTGGCCCAGGCCGCCGGCGGAGACGCCGACGCGCGCAACCGGCTGCTCGCCCGGCACCGCGACCGACTGTCTCGCATGGTCGCGTGCCGGCTGGACCGGCGGCTGGCGGCCCGGGTGGACCCGTCCGACGTGGTGCAGGAGGTGCTGGCCGAGGCCGACCGCAAGCTCGACCGCTACCTGCAAGACCAGCCCCTGCCGTTCTTCCCCTGGCTGCGCCAGCTGGCCTGGGAGCACCTCGTCGTCCTCGACCGCCGCCACGTCCGCGCAGGAAGGCGCAGCGTCCGCCGTGAGGAGATGGGGGTGCTGGCGCTGCCGGAGGAGTCGGCGGCGCTGCTGGCCGACCGGCTGGTGACCTCGGCGACCAGCCCGACGCAGGTGGCCGTCCGGGAGGAACTTCGCCGGCGGGTGCGGGCGGCCCTGGACGCGCTGCCGGAGCGCGACCGCGAGGTGCTGGTGCTGCGGAACCTGGAGGGGCTGTCGGTGGAGCAGACGGCGGAGGTGCTCGCCGTCACCGCCAGCGCGGTGAAGATGCGCCACCTGCGGGCGCTGGAGCGCATCCGCGCGGTCATGGGGGAAGAGGCCGGAGACACGCCATGAGCAGGCCCGCCCACACCGGGACGACCACCGGGGACATCGACCAGGCCGTCGCCGACGTGGTGGCGGAGGTCAGCGACCGACTCCAGGCCGGGGAGCGGGTGGACGTCGAGGCCTACGCGGCCCTCTGTCCGGGGGCGGCCGACCGCGTCCGCCAACTGGTGCAGGCGCTCCAGGGCTTGCAGGCGCTGAAGTCCGCGCCGGCGGAGGGGGACGGCCAGGAGGAGGGGCTGACCGGGACGCTCGGCGACTACCGCATCCTGCGCGAGGTGGGACGCGGTGGCATGGGGGTGGTCTACGAGGCCGAGCAGATCAGCCTGGGGAGGCGCGTGGCGCTGAAGGTGCTGCCGTTCGCGGCGACGGCCGACGCGCGGCAGCTGAAGCGGTTCCACAACGAGGCGCGGGC
>JAXMAW010000116.1:0-6565 GCA_046350195.1 Gemmataceae bacterium | reverse complement strand
CCTCGCCCTTCGCTACAAGGTCAGCCGCAAGGACCAGGACCAGTTCGCCTACGAGAGTCACAAGAAGGCCGCCAAGGCGACCGACTCCGGGGCGTTCGCGTCGCAGGTCGTGCCGACGTGGGGCCGCGACGACGACGGCCGCAAGAAGCTGCTGACCGTGGATCAGTGCATTCGCCGGGACACGACCCCGGAGGCGCTGGCGGCGCTGAAGCCGGCGTTCATGCCGGAGGGCGGCAGCGTGACGGCGGGCAACTCCAGCCCGCTGAACGTCGGGGCGGCGGCGCTACTCATCATGTCGGAGGAGCGCGCGAAGCAACTCGGGCTGACGCCGAAGGTGCGCATCAAGAGCATGGCGGTGGCCGGCGTCGATCCGTCGGTGATGGGCATCGGCCCGGTGCCGGCGACGCACAAGGCGCTGGAGCGGGCCAAGTTGACGCTGGCGGACCTCGACCTGATCGAGCTGAACGAGGCGTTCGCGGCGCAGGCGCTGTCGGTCATTCGCCTCTTGAAGGCGAACCCGGAGAAGGTGAACGTCAACGGCGGGGCGATCGCGATCGGCCACCCGCTGGGGGCGAGCGGGGCGCGGATCGCCACGACGCTGATCCACGAGATGATGGCGCGCAAGGCGAGGCTGGGCCTGGCGACGATGTGCATCGGCGCGGGCCAGGGCATCGCCACGATTTTCGAGGCGGTGTGAACTCTGTCGTAGGGCAAGCTGCTAGCTTGCCCCTCGCCCCGCAGGAGTAGCGCCATGCTCCCGACGCTCGCCGTGCTGCTCTGTACCCAGTCGCTTGCCGCCGCGCCGCCGCCGCCGTTGCTCCGCGACCACGACGGCGACCCGTTGCCGCGCGGGGCGGTGGCCCGGCTGGGGACGAAGCGGTTCCGGGACGGCTTCGCCGACATGCCGTTCGTGCTGACGCCGGACGGGCGGTCGCTCGTCACTCTCCGGCACAACCGCCTGGCCACGATGGACCTGCTGACGGGGAAGGCAGCGCGGCGCCTCGAAGGCGTGCCCGCCAATGGAGACCCCAGGACGCAGATAGCGGTCTTTCCCGAGGGGAACCGGCTGTTGTGCTTCGGGGAGCGGGATGTCCGCGTACTGGACCTGGCGACCGGGAAGCTGCTCCGGACCTGGGTGATTGAGGGGGAAGTGGGCCGCGGCGTGCTGGCGCTCCGGCACGACGGGCGGCAGGTGGCGGTTGGGACGTCGGGGGAAACCGGCGGCCGGGTCCAGGTCCTGGACACAACTACCGGGAGGCGGCTCCAGGACATCCACGTGGGGGACCACCACGTCAGCGCCCTGGCCCTGACACACGACGGGCGATCGCTGAGCGTGGTCAGCGCGTTCCACGTCCAGCAGATCGACGTGGCGACGGGGAAGACGCAAAGGTCGCGGTACCTCGACTCCACTCACTCGGCGGAGCCGTCGTCGGACGGGGCGCACTACCTGCTGACCAGCGAGGGCGTCCGGCTCCACGACTGGGCCGGCGGGAAGCCGCGCGAGCTAGTGCGGGCCGGGGACAAGGGGATGGCCTCGTTCAGCCCCGACGGCAAGCTCGTCGTCGTCGCCCGGCCGGCGGAGGGCGGTGTCTCCATCTCGGAGGCATCGACGGGCCGGCTGGTCCGCGAGTTGAAGATTCCTGGACTCCGACAAGCCGAGGGCGGGCGCCTCCTGCTCGCGCCGCGAGGCGGGACGCTCGTGGGCACCCTCGGCCGGAGGGCGGAAACCTACCCCGCCCCCCGGGCGTTCCTGTGCTGGGACGCCGTCACCGGGGAGCCGCGGCCGGGGATCGAAGGGCACCTCCGCGCGGTCGGGGCGATGGGTTTTTCAGCCGACGGCAAGGTGCTGATGGCGGTCGCCGCCTGGGACGGCGTCTACCGCTGGGACACGGCGACGGGGCGGCTGTTATCGAGGATGGATGCGGGGGGTGCGCTATGGGAGTGGCTGCTGGCCGCCAACGGGGAACGGGTGCTGAACGCAAAGACCGGTCAACTCTTCGACACCGACACGGGGAGGGAGTCATTCCGCCTGTCGGGCCACTCCGAGCACTCGGTGGTGGCTGTGGCGGGTGACGGGGGTGCCCTGGCGACCTTCAACTTCCCGAATCGGTTGACGGTGTGGGATTTGGCGAAGGGGAAGGCAGTCGGCGACCTGCCCACCACGGACGGCACCCGGAATGCACTGACGTTCTCCCCGGGACACCGCTTCCTGTTCGACGGATATCGAACCGTTTGGGAGGTCAACGGCAAAACCCTGTGGATGACCTTGGCCCATCTGCCCCTAGAGGAGATCAGCGGCTTCGGGGGGTCGAACGGCCAGTACCTCTTTTCTCCGGACGGGCGGTACCTCTTCTTCACTAACCCAGGCCGGTGGCAAGGCTGGGACCTGAACACCCGCCTGGAGGTGAAACCGGCCGAGGTGCTTGGGAACCCGATCCGGAAGACGCTTTACGGCCACCGGTTCTCTCCGGACGGCCGGTTACTCGTCGCCCAGGACGATGACGGCCTGCACCTGTGGGAGGCCTCCAGCGGCAGCGTCTTGCACCGCGTCGGCGACCCGCTCACCGTCCTGGCCTTCTCGCCGTGCGGCCGGCGCATCGCCACCGCGCGGCAGGACGAACTGTCGATCCTCCTCTGGGACCTGCCGGCCCTCGTCGGCGTCGGCGACGTCGCGCCCCGGGCTGACCTCGCCAGCCCCGACGCGAGCGCGGCTACGCGGCCGCCTGGCTGGCCGCGGAGCCGGGTGGCGTCACCCTGCTGGCCCGGGCGGTTACGCCGACCTCGCCGCTGCCCCGGCCCTGCTCGACAAGCTGCTCGCCGACCTCGCCGGCGCAGCCATGAGCAGCGCCAGCGGCCGAGGCGGCGTTGCTGGGCGCTGGGCGACCCTGCCCGGCCCGGCCTGGAGCGGCTCCTGCGCCCCGGCGCCGACCTGGAGGCGCGCCGTCGCGCCGAGCGGATGCTGCGCGAGCTGGTGCGCCCCGGCGATCCCGAGCGGCTGCGCGAGCGCCGGGCCGTCATGGCGCTAGAGCTGGCCGGCGGAGCCGACGCGCGGGCGCTGCTGCGGCGGCTGGCGGCCGGTCTGCCGACCGCGTTCCTGACGCGCGAGGCGCGGGCGGCGCTGGCCCGGCTTGACCGGACCTCGCGGCCAACATCTCCGTGATTCCTCGATCCGGTTTTTCGAGCCAGCGACAGGCCGTCATCGCGTATCATGAAGCCTGTGCGACTAGCCACCCGGGTTCGGCCGGACGAGGGCGTGACGATGAACACGAAGTTCGTGGAGCTGTTGGCGCGCCTGCCGGGCCGCGATGACATCGCCCGTGGCGAGATGGTCAAGAAGGCCGACGCGGTTGCCACCCGGTTGACGGCGATGCTCGGACGCCTCGACCCCGAAACAAGGCGGGAAGCGCTCGATCTGATCGTGGAAGAGGTCATGGGGCGTTCCAGGAAGCCCAACAACGGCGTCGGGCCGGACGGGCGGCCCACCCCGGAGTTCCTGGCGTGGGAGCAGCGCACGTTCGACATGGACCTGTTCGCCTCGGGCGCGCGGGAGATCGAGAGGACCGGCGGCGTGGAACTGAAGGACATTATCGACGAGTTGAACCGCGGAAGGCAGCCGGATGAGCGAGTCGCCTGAAGGGTCGGCCCCTTACCGCGTCGTGTACTCCGAACACGTCCGCGCCCAGTTCCGCCGCCTCGGGGACGGCGCGATCGCGGTCGGCCGCGGGGAGGAGTTCGTCGCGGCCTTGCGCGAGCTGGACCGGTTGTCGCGCATCTACCCCCAGTTCGGCGAGCCGACCGTTGACCTGCTCCACGAGGTCGGACAGACCTACCGATGTGCCGTGCCGCCGTTGGTGGTGCGGTACGCGGTGTTGGAAGAACGCCGAATTGTCATGGTCGCCGAGGCACCCCAACTGCTACCGAACTCCGGGTTTGACGACGTGCCGGGGGGTGACCTCTGAGGTCTGGCCGCGTGCGCTGCGCGTCCGGCGACGTTCGGCGAGAAACTCGTGTACGCGCCGCCGCTCGTCGCGGCAATACTAGTGTCGGGACCGACGCCGCGTGCCAGGGAGGGCCGCATGACCCCGTGCCAGACCGACCCCGTCCTTACCCACCTTCGCCGCTTCGCCCTCCACCAGGGCGGCCGCACGACCGACGCCCAGCTGCTGGAGGCCTTCCTCGCCCGGCACGACGAGGCCGCGTTTGAGGAACTGGTGCGCCGGCACGGTCCGATGGTGCTCGGCGTCTGCCGCCGCGCCCTGGCCGACCCGCACGACGCCGAGGACGCCTTCCAGGCCACCTTCCTCGTCCTCGCCCGCCGGGCGGCGGACGTCGTCCCGGCGTCGCGCGTCGGGCCCTGGCTCTACGGCGTCGCCCGCCGCACCGCCTGGAAGGCGCGGTCGTCGGCCATGCGCCGCCGCGGTGCCGAGCGCGCCGTCGCCCTCGATCGGCCACGCGACCAGGCCGCGGCCGGTTGCGGGGACGACCTGCTCCCGGTGATCGACGAGGAACTCGGCCGGCTGCCGGAGAAGTACCGCGCCCCGCTCGTGCTGTGCTTGCTCCAGGAGAGGTCGCGCAAGGAGGCGGCCGGCCTGCTCGGCTGGACCGAGGGGACGCTGTCCGGCCGGCTGGCCCGGGCCAAGGAAATGCTCGGCGCCCGGCTGACACGCCGTGGCGTTTCGCTGGCGGGCGTGGCCCTGCCGGCGGAGGTGCCGCCCGCCCTCACGGCGGCGGCCGTGTCCAGAACGGTATCGACGACAGCCGTCGCCCTCACGGAGGAGGTTCTCAAACCCATGTTGCTGTTGAAGATGAAGACCATCGTCGGCGCCCTGGCGCTCGCGGCCGGCGTCGGGCTGGGGTCCGGCGCCGTGGCCTACCGACCCCGGCCGGCCGCCCCGCCCGAGGCGAAGCCACCTTCGCCGGAAAAGAAGGCGAAGTTTCTTCCCTTTGTGATCGAGCCGCCGGACATGCTGTCGATCCGGCACGGCTCTGAGGCCGCGACCCTCTCGTTAGTCCGCCCTGACGGCACGATTACCCTCGCTTCGGGCGGCGTGATTCACGTCGCCGGCCTCACCATCGAGGAGGCGCGGCGCGCGATCGCCGACCACCTCTCCGCCAAGGTCGCGGGCTTCGACCGCGAGAAGCTCCGCATTGACTGGATGAATTACAGCAAGTTCTACCACCTGGTCTTCGACGGCGACGGCGGCAGCGAGCAGGTCGCGAAGATGTCGTGCTTCGGCAACGAGACGATTCTAGACGCGGTCAACCGAATTCCGGGGATGCCGGCGGCGGCGTCGCTGAAGAAGGTCTGGATCAGCCGGCCAGGGCCGGGCGGCAAGCCGGAGACCATCCTGCCGGTGGACTGGCACGGCCTCTCCCAGCGGGGCGAGACAGCTACCAACTACCAGCTCCTCCCGGGCGACCGGGTTTACGTCAAGAGCGACGGCCCGAGGGAGGCGGCCAACCCCGACCCGGTGAGCGAGTTGGAGGCCGCCGTGAAGGCCCTCCGCGAGGGGCGGTCCCACGAGGAGCAGCGGCGCGCCTTCGACGCGCTCGACGCCGCGACGAAGAGGCTACGCCAGCGGCAGAGGTGACCTGGGGTGGCGCGGCCATGCGATAGCCACCCCCTGCCAACGTTCGACACTTCCTGGAATGGGGCCGGGCGCGGCAGAAGGCCAAGGAGGACTGACACGGATATTCCACCATCCTACTCTCGCACTTCGGGGCCGGGTCCGGCACAATACGGGGTTCGCGGCCGCCACACCGGCACTGAGCCGGAGCCGGGTTCCGTCACCAAACGGGCCAAACGGCGGGGCGGCCTCCGGGATGGCGTATTGCCCTCGGCCCCGAACCGAGCCACAATGGAGATGGCGGCGCCTCACCGCCCGAGGACAGGCCATGCCCGGACACCGGACCTGCGCAAGAGGCCACACCTGGCCGGCGGACGACGCCGGCCGCGTGGACGACTACTGCCCCGTCTGCGGCGAACCGGCCCTGGCCGAGGCCGGCTCGCCGCAAACACTCTTGCTCCGCGGCCGCCGCGAAGTCACCTCCCCGCTGGTGCCGCCGTCCTCGGCCACGCTGCCCGGCGGCAACGGCGTGAGCTACCCCGTCGCCCGGCCCGAGGTCCCCGGGTACGAGATCCTCGGGGAGCTGGGGCGCGGCGGCATGGGCGTCGTCTACAAGGCGATCCACCTCCCCCTCAACCGCGTCGTGGCGGTCAAGATGATCCACGCCGAGCCCGGCGCCGACCCCGACCAGTTCGCCCGCCTGCGGACCGAGGCCGAGGTGATCGCCCGGCTCCAGCACCCGAACATCATCCAGGTCTTCGAGGTCGGCGCCTGCCCGGCGGGGCAGTTCCTCGTCATGGAGTTCGCCTCCGGCGGCAGCCTCGCCCGCCGCCTCGACGGCACCCCGCTGCCCCCCGGACTCGCCGCCTGGCTCGTCGAGACCCTCGCCCGCGCCGTCCACGCCGCCCACGAGCGCGGCGTCGTCCACCGCGACCTCAAGCCCGGCAACGTCCAGGTCCTGGAGGACGATTCCGTCCCGCTGGGCCGCTGCACGCTTA
>JAXMAW010000115.1:0-6813 GCA_046350195.1 Gemmataceae bacterium | reverse complement strand
GCCGGGGCCGGCGAGACCCCGCGGCCGGCCCAGACCGACACGGCTCACCCGTTCTTCCGCAGCCAGCAGAAGGTCGTCTGCGAGACGAGCGGGCAGATCGACTCGGAGCGCGTCGAGGAGTACGTCGCCACCGGCGGTTACCGGGCGTTGCAGATGGCGCTGACGGAGATGACGCCCGCCGAGGTGATCCAGGCGGTCACCAAGAGCGGGCTGCGCGGCCGGGGCGGGGCCGGCTACCCGACCGGGCTGAAGTGGGCCACCGTCGCCAAGACGGCGCCGGGCCAGAAGTACGTCGTCTGCAACGGCGACGAGGGCGACCCCGGGGCGTTCATGGACCGGTCGGTCATGGAGAGCGACCCGCACCGCGTCCTGGAGGGGATGGCGATCGCCGGCTACGCCGTCGGCGCCAGCCAGGGGTTCGTCTACGTCCGCGCCGAGTACCCGCTGGCGGTCGAGCGGCTGCGCAAGGCGATCGCCCAGGCGAAGAAGTTCGGCGTGCTCGGCAGCGGCGCGTTCGAGACGCCGTTCGACTTCCGCGTCGATGTCCGCATCGGCGCCGGGGCGTTCGTCTGCGGCGAGGAGACGGCGCTGATGGCGTCCATCGAGGGCCGGCGGGGGTTGCCCCGGCCGAGGCCGCCCTACCCCGCCGAGATGGGCCTGTGGGACCGGCCGACGCTGATCAACAACGTCGAGACGTTCGCCAACGTGCCGGCCATCCTCCGCCGCGGCGCCGACTGGTTCGCGGGGATCGGCACCGAGAAGAGCAAGGGGACGAAGGTCTTCTCGCTGACCGGCAAGGTGCGCAACACCGGCCTGGTCGAGGTGCCGATGGGCACCCCGCTGCGGCACATCGTCGAGGACATGGGGGGCGGGGTCGAAGGCGGGACGGTCAAGGCGGTGCAGACGGGCGGCCCGTCGGGCGGGTGCATCCCGGCGGGGCACCTCGACACGCCGGTGGACTACGAGTCGCTGGCGCGGCTGGGCTCGATCATGGGCTCCGGCGGCATGATCGTCATGGACCAGACGACGAACATGGTCGAGGTGGCCCGGTTCTTCATGGAGTTCTGCATGGACGAGTCGTGCGGCAAGTGCGTCCCCTGCCGCGTCGGCACCGTGCAGATGCACCACCTGCTGCGGAAGATCGCCGAGGGCAAGGCCTACCCGGCCGACCTGGCGCTCTTGGAGGACCTGTGCCCGATGGTCAGCGCGACGAGCCTGTGCGGGCTGGGCCAGACGGCCCCCAACCCGGTGCTGAGCACGCTGCGCTACTTCCGCCGCGAGTACGAGGCGCTGCTGCGGCCGGCGCCGCAGACCAACGGCCGCGTGCCGCTGCCGCTTCGCCTGGCCGGCGAGCCGCGCCCGCACGAAGCGGGTGGGCAGTCCCCCGCGACCTCACATCGCCCTCTCGCCGAGGAGCCGCCCCCGCTGACCGCTTACTGCGTGCGGCTCGTCAGAACGGAAAGGAGCCTTCCCGCCATGGGCGTTGTCACGCTGACGATCGACGACAAGGCCGTCTCGGCCCACGAGGGGCAGACGCTGCTGGAGGTGGCCGGCGAGAACGGCGCCTACATCCCGACGCTGTGCCACCTCGACGGCACCTCCGAGGTCGGCGCCTGCCGGCTGTGCCTGGTGGAGCTGGCCGGCAGCCCGCGGCTGTTCCCGGCCTGCGTGACGCGGGCCGTCGAGGGGATGGCGGTGCGGACCGCCACGCCGAGGCTGGACGAATACCGCCGGATGATCCTCGAGTTGTTCTTCGCCGAGCGCAACCACGTCTGCTCGGTCTGCGTCGCCAACACCGCCTGCGAGCTGCAGGCGCTGGCGGCCCGGCTGGGAATGGACCACGTCCGGTTCGAGTACCTCAACCCGTCGCTGCCGGTGGACACCAGCCACGAGCGGTTCGGCATCGACCACAACCGGTGCATCCTCTGCACCCGGTGCGTGCGGGCCTGCGACGAGATCGAGGGGGCGCACACCTGGGACGTGGCCGGCCGCGGCGTCAACTCGCGGGTCATCACCGACCTGGCCCAGGCGTGGGGCGAGTCGTCCACCTGCACGTCGTGCGGCAAGTGCGTGCAGGCCTGCCCGACCGGGGCGATCTTCCGCCAGGGCAGCACCGTCGCGGAGATGCAGAAGGACCGCGAGCAGCTCGCCTTCCTCGTCCGCGCCCGGAAGGAGAAGCAATGGCTAAGCTGAGGTTCGCGACGGTGTGGCTGGGCGGCTGCTCCGGCTGCCACATGTCGTTTTTGGACCTGGACGAGTGGCTGATCGACCTGGCCGAGCGCGTCGAGCTGGTGTTCAGCCCGATCATGGACGCCAAGAGCTACCCCGACGAGGTGGACGTGGCCCTCGTCGAGGGGGCCGTCGCCAACGACGAGAACCTGGAGATGGCCCACCGCCTGCGGAAGGCGACGCGGTACGTCGTCAGCTTCGGCGACTGCGCCGTGACCGGCAACGTGACCGCCCTGCGCAACCCGCTGGGGCTGGCGCTGGAGATCCTGCGGCCGGTCTACGTCGAGAACGGCGACGCCAACCCCCGGGTCCCCGACGAGAGGGGGATCGTCCCGGTGCTGCTGGACAAGGTGCTGCCGCTGCACCAGGTCGTCCCGGTGGACTGCTACCTGCCCGGCTGCCCGCCGCCGGCCGGCCGCATCCGCGCCGTGCTCCAGGACCTGCTCGACGGCAAGGCGCCGCGCCTGCCGGAGGACGAGCGGGCGTTCGGGTGACGAGGACTTACCATGGCCAACCGCATCGTCATTGACCCCGTGACCCGCATCGAGGGGCACGCCAAGATCACCATCCAGCTCGACGACGCCGGCCAGGTGTCCGAGGCGCGGTTCCACGTCACCGAGTTCCGCGGCTTCGAGCGGTTCTGCGTCGGCCGGCCGTTCACCGAGATGGCCGGGCTGTCCGCCCGGGTGTGCGGCATCTGCCCGGTCAGCCACATCCTCGCCTCGTCGAAGACCGGCGACCGGCTGCTGGCGGTCACCATCCCGCCGGCCGCCGAGAAGCTCCGCCGGCTGATGAACCTCGGGCAGGTCATCCAGTCGCACGCCTTGAGCTTCTTCCACCTGTCCGCGCCGGACCTGCTCCTGGGCTGGGACTCCGACCCGGCCAAGCGCAACGTCTTCGGCCTGATCGCCGCCGACAAGGAGCTGGCCCGGGGGGGCATCCGGCTGCGGCAGTTCGGCCAGGAGATCATCGAGGCGCTGGGGGGCCGCAAGATCCACCCGGCCTGGTCGGTGCCCGGCGGCGTCCGCGAGTCGCTGTCGGCCGAGCGGCGTGACCACCTGCTCGGCCGCGTCGCCGAGGCCCGGGCGACGACCCAGCACGCCCTGGGGGGGTTCAAGCGGCTGCTCGACGGCTTCCGCGAGGAGGTCGAGGTGTTCGGCAAGTACCCGTCGCTGTTCCTGTCGCTGGTCGGGGCGGACGGCACCTGGGAGCACTACGACGGCGTGCTGCGGATGGTGGACAGCGAGGGGAAGGCCGTCGCCGACATCGACCCGCAGCGCTACTTCGACCACCTCGGCGAGTCGGTCGAGCACGACTCGTTCCTCAAGTCGCCCTACTACAAGCCGCTGGGCTACCCCGGCGGGGTCTACCGCGTGGGGCCGCTGGCCCGGCTGAACGTCTGCGAGCGCATGGGCACGCCGCTGGCCGACGCCGAGCTGCGCGAGTACCGGCAGCGCGGGGGGTGGGTGGTCAACGCCTCGTTCTTCTACCACTACGCCCGGCTGGTCGAGATCCTCTGCGCCACCGAGCGGGCCGAGGCCCTGCTGGCCGACCCGGACGTGATGTCCGACCGGCTGCGGGCCCGGGCGTCGATCAACCGGCTGGAGGCGGTCGGGGTCAGCGAGGCGCCGCGCGGCACGCTGTTCCACCACTACCGCATCGACGAGAACGGCCTGCTGACGAAGGTCAACATGGTCATCGCCACCGGGCAGAACGCCCTGCCGATGAACGCCGCCGTCACCCAGATCGCCCGCCGCTACGTCACCGGCACGACGGTCCCCGAGGGGGTGCTGAACCGGGTCGAGGCCGGCATCCGGGCGTTCGACCCGTGCCTGAGCTGCTCGACGCACGCGGCCGGCCAGATGCCGCTGGCGGTGACGCTACTGGCGGCCGACGGCCGCGTCCTCGACGAGGTGCGGCGGTGAGGCTGCTGGTGATCGGCTACGGCAACGAGCTGCGCGGGGACGACGGGGTCGGCCCGCGGGTGGCGCGGGCGGTCCACGCCTGGCGGATGCCGGGGGTGGTGGCGCGGGCGACCCACGGCCTGGCCCCGGAGCTGGCGGAGGAGCTGGCCCGGGCCGAGAGCGTCGTCTTCGTCGATGCCCGGGCCGGCGCCGAGGGCGGCCTGGAGGTCGTCGAGTTGGTCCCCGGGCCGCCGGCCGGCCTGGGCCACGCCAGCGAGCCGCGCTGGCTGCTGGGTCTGGCCGAGTCGCTCTGGGGCCACCGCCCGCGGGCCTGGCTGCTGACGGTGCCGGCGGAGCGGCTGGGGGTCGGCGAGGGGCTGTCCGAGATGGGGGCGAGGGGACTGGCCGACGCCCTGACGGAGATCCGCGGGATGGCCCAGCGGGCGTGAGCTGTGCGTCTCCGCACAGCCGCCGGCCGAAATCGCACACCAACCGCGGACGCGGCGGCCTTTCAGGCCGCGGCGGGCCGGGGGCGGTCCGGCACCGGAATTGCGATTGCCGGCGGCGTTGCCGACCACCTCCAACCGAGGGACAGCCTCATGTCAACCGTGCTTGCCGGCCCGACCTTTCCCGTCACGACCCTGAACGCCGCGGCCATCCCGGCGGCCCCCGCGCCGGCGGAGGCCCCCCCGCCGGCGCGCGCCGGGGACCGCCTCGGCCTGTTCTTCTGGTTGGGCTGCGCCGGGGCGCTGACCTGTCTGTTGCTGGTGGACATGGCCCGGTGGCTGCTCCGCTCCTAAGATGACGACGCCCCGTCTCAGGAGTGGCGCATGCGGCCACTGATATTGTTGCTCTGCCTGATCGCCGGCGCGGTCCTGGGGTTGGGCGTCTACACGTTCTGGTACGCCGAGGGCGGGTCGTACTTCAGCAACGACCCGCGCTCGTGCGCCAACTGCCACATCATGAACGACCAACTGGAGAGCTGGCAGAAGTCGAGCCACCACGGCTTCGCCACCTGCAACGACTGCCACACGCCGCACGACTTCCTGGGCAAGTGGCTGTCGAAGGCGCGGAACGGGTTCTGGCACTCGAAGGGGTTCACGCTCCAGGACTTCCACGAGCCGATCCAGATCAGCCCGCGGAACGCGGCGGCGCTGCAGGAGAACTGCGTCGCCTGCCACGCCAACCTCACCCACGACATCGTCACCCTCGGGTCGGCCGGCGAGCCGGGCAACAACTGCGTCCGCTGCCACGCCTCCGTCGGCCACGGCCCGACCCGGTGACCCGACTACAGGACCCGGAGGAGACCCAGATGCCCGACGGCGCGACCCCCCCCGAGGCGAAGTCCCGCGGCTGGCTGATCTACCCGCTCAGCCTGCTGGCGGCGGCCGGCGCCACGTTCGGGCTGGTGGCGCTGCTGATGAACATCAGCCAGCGCAAGGACGAGGCCCGGCACACGTTCGTGGACCTCTCCGGGCTGGACGAGAGCACCGTCGATCCGGAGGTCTGGGGCCGCTCCTTCCCCCGCCAGTACGACAGCTACCGCCGCACCGTGGACACCCAGCGGACCAAGCACGGCGGCAGCGAGGCGTTCGACAAGCTGGCGGCCGACCCGCGGCTGAAGCGGCTGTGGGCCGGCTACCCGTTCGCCGCCGACTTCCGCGAGGAGCGCGGCCACGCCTACATGTTGCGGGACCAGGACGTGACGAAGCGGGTGACGGACTTCAAGCAGTACGGCGCCTGCCTGCACTGCCACTCGTCCATCATCCCGGCCTACCGCCAGGCCGGCGACGGGGACGTCATGAAGGGGTTCGAGAAGGTGTGCGGGATGCCGCTGCCGGAGGCCCGCAAGCTGGTGGACCACCCGGTCAGCTGCCTCGACTGCCACGACCCCAAGTCGATGCGGCTGCGGGTGACCAGGCCGGGCTTCCTCAACGGCATCCGCGAGCTGGCCAAGGGCGACGCCCCGGTGCCGCACCTGCCCAGCGTCGAGCGGTGGCGCAAGGAGAAGGGGCAGAAGCCCTACGACCCCAACGCCGACGCCACCCGGCAGGAGATGCGGAGCTTCGTCTGCGGGCAGTGCCACGTCGAGTACTACTTCAAGGGGCCGGGCAAGGTGGTCACCTACCCGTGGTCGCGGGGGCTGAAGGCCGACCAGATCGAGGCCTACTACGACGAGGACGCCAAGGGGTTCTCGGACTGGACGCACGCGGAGACGGGGGCGGGGGTGCTGAAGGCGCAGCACCCGGAGTTCGAGATGTGGAGCCAGGGCATCCACGCCCGGAGCGGCGTCGCCTGCGCCGACTGCCACATGCCCTACGTCCGCGAGGGGGCTCTGAAGGTGAGCAACCACCACGTCCGCAGCCCGCTGCTGAACGTGGCGCAGGCGTGCCAGGTGTGCCACCGCTACCCCGAGCAGGAGATCCTGGCCCGGGCCGAGGCGATCCAGGGGCGGACCAAGGCGATCCAGGACCGGGCCGAGGACGCCGTCATCGCCCTGCTGGACGCGGTGGGGGAGGCGAAGAAGCGCGGCGTGGCGGACGACAAGCTGGCCGAGGCCCGCAAGCTGCACCGCAAGGCGCAGTGGCGGGTCGATTTCGTCAACGCCGAGAACTCGATGGGGTTCCACGCCCCTCAGGAGGCCGCCCGGGTGCTGGCCGAGGCAATCGATTACGCCCGC
>JAXMAW010000114.1:0-6888 GCA_046350195.1 Gemmataceae bacterium | reverse complement strand
GTCGTGCCTCTCGCCGAACCAAAGGGCGAAGGCGATCGAGCACCCCTCCCCCGCGGCCAGGGACACGCCCTCCCCGGCCCCCACCGCCAGCGTCCGCCGCAGCGTCACCGCCCATTCGCCATTTTTCCACCCCGCCTTGGAGGTGACCCGCTGAGACGCCACCGGCCTCAGGGTGGTGCTGCCCAGCCCCTTGGCGACCAGGGCGCTGGCGCTGGCCTTGCCGTCAGGCCGGGCGTTGAGATTGCCGGCGGCCCGCGCCGTGTTGAAGTCGGGCAACCCCTTCTCCTTGCCCTTCGTCAACTGGCGGTACAGGGGTTCGTCGAACGGATACTCGTCCAGCAAGCTGCTTGGCTCCCTCCCCCTACCCTGCCAGCTCGCCCGCCACAGCCACAGGTCGATGCCCTGGTTGACCCCTCCCATGCCGAGGAACGGCTCGGGTTGGCCCTTGTACAGCTGCACCGCCGCCATGTCCTCGAAGTCGTCCGGCCGGGTCACCCGGTCGTTGGCGAACTCGTCCCGCCAGGTCAGCCGCACGGCCAGCGCCTTGCCGTCGTGCAGCGCCTGGACGCGCAGCTCGGGGTCGGGCTGGTCGCGCCACCACAGGGGCGTGACGACGACCGGCACCGCCTTCGCGGCGGCCCAGCCGCCCGCGAAGGCCTCGTCCGGCAACCGCTCGACCCGCCGGCCGAGGAGTTCGCGGCGGGCGTGGCTCACCCTCTCGGTCGCTTCCGTCCGGGACAGCGACAGGATGAAGTTGACCAGGTCGCCGACCTGCTGATCGCTGAGGAAGTCCGCCGACGGCATGGGCGAGCCTGGCATGCCCCGCCGGACCCGGAGGTACATCTGCTTGACGTCCCGGCCGCCCTTGAAGATGCCGCGGGTGAAGTCGCGCGGCCGAGTCGGCATGCCGTCGCTGTTCTTCTGCTCCTGGACTCCGTCCCCCTTGCCCGTCTCCCCGTGACAGGAGACGCAGCCAAGTTTGGTGTCGAGGTAGAGGACCTTCCCGCGGGCGATCGACTCCTTGGTTGCGGCCGGCAGGCCCGCCGGGATCGGGATTGGGTCGCCGGGCCGGACGATGCTGTCCACCGTCTTGGCCAGGTCCTCGTTACTGACCTCCTCCCCGGAATCCGCCAGCTGCTTGCGCAACCGCTGCTCCTGGCCGCTGCGGAGCAGCCGCCGCACCTCGCCGACCAGGGCCTTGATCTCCGCGTCGGGCAGGTGGCCGAACGGCATCATGGCCGACCCGGGCATGCCCTGGCGGACGACCATCTCCAGGTCGGCGTCGAGCGGGATGTTGTTCTTGGTGCTGACGAGGCGGAACTGCGCCTCGGAGAAGTCGCGCGGCCGGGGGTTGAGAAACCGCGCCGCCAGGCCGTTGCCGTCGCCCTTCTCGCCGTGGCAGCCCGCGCAGTGGGCCAGGTACAGCTCGCCACCGGTCAGCGGCTTCGCCCGGACGGCGACCGGGCTGGGGGGGGCGGGGGGAGTGTCGGCGGAGCACCCTGAAGAAAGGAGTGAGCCCGCGACGACCAACAACCCAGACGCGAGCACGCGATTCCGAGGCTGCTGCATGATGGCCTCCCTGATCTAAGACGCGGTGTTGGCGGGGGCTCTCCGTAGCAAGGAGAGCGCCGGTAACGTCGGCCCCTCCAAAAAAGGACGAACGATTCTTCTTTTCCGCATCGAAATCGCGCTCCGATCGAAGGGTGCCCGGAACGAGGGTGTGCCAGGACCGCACAGTTGGAAATGCAAGGTGTGCGTTTCGTACTCTGGGTGAGATGCCAAGAGCCTATCCCTAACGCCCCGAGGCCCGCCGCCCCGCGTTCGCGGAGGTGACGGGCCTCGGGTACCAGGATCGTGCTATCGGTTCAGCCGTCTTTCCGCCTCACCCGGGCGTCGGCGGCGTCGGCCTCGGCGGCGCTGATGAGGCCGTCGTGGTCGGTGTCGATCCGCTCGAACTCCTCCCGTGTCCCCAGCCACTCCAGGCGCGACACGTCGCCGTCTCCGTTGCGGTCCATCTTGCGGAACCACACCGGCCCTTGCCCCGGCACGCGCGGCCCGGGCCGCGGCATGCTGTTGCGGAGGACCGCCGCGGGCAGGTTATTGGCGTTCACCCCCAGGCCGACGTTCAACGTGAACTGCTGCGGGAACTCGCCCTTGGCGACCAGGCCGTCGCCGTCGCGGTCGAACTCCTTGAGCCGCTCCCAGGCGGTCCGTAGCTCGCGGATGCCGAGCTGGCCGTCTTGGTTGGCGTCCAGCGTCTGAAACATGCCCAGCCCCTCGGACGCCAGCGACAGCGACACCTGAGCCCCGTAGGCCTCCTTATACACGTCGCCGAACTCGCGCAGCTCCTCCACCGTCAGCTTGCCGTCGTTGTTGCGGTCGGCGATGTCGAACAGCGAGTCGAGGTAGAAGAACTGGTTGGCGTCCACCTGCTTCTTGACCAGGTAGCCCCGCTTGTCCTTGTCGGCGACCTGGAACTGCTGCACCAGCAGCCGGGTCAGCGCCGCCAGCCGGGGAGTCCGGGTGGCCGCCGGCGTCACCGTGAGCCGAACGTGCTCCAGCTTCAGGCTCATCCCGTCGCCGGGCGAGCCCGAGACGGGGAAGCCGCGCCGGCCCTTCGCCGCCCCGCCGCGGGCGGCGGCGCGCATCGCGGTCGGGGAGGAGCCGAGCTCCATGGTGCACTCGCCGTCGGGCTTGTTGGAGATCCACCGCGACAGCTCCAGAACGTCGAGCTGGCCGTCCTTGTTGCGGTCGTAGCGGTCGAACATCGCCTTGGGGAAGCCGCTCTCCGACTGACTCAGCTTCCCGCTCTTGTCCTTGTCGAGCTTGGCGATGATGTCGCGCACCAGCTGGAGTCGGCCCGTGCGCCGCCGGCCGTCGTCGCGCGGGACCAGCATCATCTTCGTGTTCGGCTCCTCCTGCCAGCGCCGCCCCATCGACCACGACCTGTCCGCTGTTGTGCCCGCGGGGCTGGTAGCCCAGCTCGGTCGGCGAGACCAGCTCGTCGTCGTCGGTGTCGTAGCGGCGGAACAGGTGCTCCGCCTCGGCGACCTCCTCGCGGGACAGCTTGCCGTCCCTGTCCCGGTCGAGGATTCCGACGACGATGTCGGTCAGGTTGTCCTGCCGGCCGGCGTTGACGCCGGGCGTCGCCACCTGGACCGGCCCCGCGCCGTTGGCGCGGTAGTAGGCGCAGAACTCCTCGAACGTCGCCTTGCCGTCGCGGTCGGGGTCGAGCTGCTCGAACGGCACCGACGGGTCGAAGCGGCGGCCGCGGATGCTGGCGATGTCGCCCTGCAAGAACTGCAACATCTGCTGGGCGTTGGGCGCCTTCGCCCCCTCCAGGCGCTCCAGCGTGCCCGTCCCGTTGCGGTCCAGGAACGTGAACACCTTCTTCATGAAGGCGTCCCACCTCTCGAACACCGGCTTGCCGTCCACCTGCAAGTGAAGGCGCAATAGCGCCGGCCGACCCTCACCAAGGTAGAGGACGTCCTGCGTGTCGTCGGTGCCCTCCGCCGGCTCGTCGGCGGCCAGCGCCACGGCCGACAGCGACAACGCCAAAACGACAAAGAGGGTCCGTTTCATCCGACGATCTCCCTGATCGGCTTGCCGGGCTTGTCCACGATGCGGATCGGGCGGCCGACGTTGGAGTTGTTCTGCTTCTCGGGGTCGATGCCCAGCGCCTGCATGACGGTGGCCAGCAGGTCCGGCACGGTCGTCGGGTGCTCCTCGACGGTCATGCCGTCCTTGCTGGTCTTGCCGTAGGCCTGCCCGCCCTTGATGCCGCCGCCGGTCAGCACCGTCGCCCACGAGTTGGGCCAGTGGTCGCGGCCGCGGCCGGGGTTGATGCGCGGCGTGCGGCCGAACTCGCCCATCCAGACGATCAGCGTGTCGTCGAGCAGGCCGCGCTCCTTGAGGTCGCTCATCAGCATGCCCCAGGCCGGGTCGAGCGTGGAGCAGTTCTGCTTGACCAGGTCGAAGTTGTTCTGGTGCGTGTCCCAGCCGAACCCCTGGTTGTTGTTGCCAGCGTGCGTCACCTCGACGAACGGCACGCCGCGCTCGATCAGGCGCCTGGCCAGCAGGCAGCCCTGCCCGAACAGGTTCCGCCCGTAGGCGTCGCGGACGCTGTCCTTCTCCTCTTCGAGGTTGAACGCCTTGCGGGCGTCGGTGCGCATCAGTTTGACGGCGCGGTCGTAGGCGGTCTTGTGGCTGACGGCCGAGACGCCGGGGTGGCGGGCGATGAACTCCTTCTCCATCTCGTCGAGCATGCCCAGACGGGCGCCGGCGTGGCCCTCATCCACGTCCCGCGGCAGGTCGATGTCCTGCACCTTGAGCGCGGCGGAATAATCCAGCCCGTCGCGCGGGTTGAAGAACTGGGCGTTGTCGCCGACGACCAGCGGCGCGTACCTCGGCCCGAGGAACCCCGACGAGAAGGCGCCCGGACTGAAGAAGCGGTACGGCGCGACGGCGACGAAGTTCGGCAGTGCCGACTCCTCGTTGCCTAGCTCCTTAGAGACGAGCGAGCCCAGCGTCGGGTACTGGATCGGGCCGGTCGGGTTGTAGCCGGTGCGCATGACGAACGTGGCCCGGCCGTGGTCGGCCTCGCGGGTGGTCATCGAGCGGATGACGGCCATCTTGTCGCCAAACTTGGCGACCGTGGGCAGGTGCTCGCCGACCTTCAGGCCGGGGGCGCTGGTGGCGATCTCCTGGTACGGCCCGCCGTTGGCATGGCCGACCTTGAGGTCGAACAGGTCGATGGTGGACGGCCCGCCGTTCATCCACAACAGGATGCACGACTTACGCCGCCTCGGGTTGGCGGCGGCGGCGTTGGCGAGGTTCTCGAACCACCCGGACGCGCACCCGGCCAGCGCGCCGGTGGTCGTCAGCTTCAGCCAGTCGCGACGGGACAGACGAGGCGCGGACATGGAGAGGTCTCCTTGTCAGCCGTCAGCCATCAGATGTCAGCCATCAGCAAGAACCCTCTGGCTGATGGCTGACATCTGATAGCTGACAGCTGAACGTCAATGGTTCAGAATGAACTCGCTCGAATTCAGCAGCACCCAGAACACGTCGGCCAGGGCGCGTTTGCCATCGCGGCTCGGACCGCCGCCCTCGACGTAGGGCACGAACCGGCCCACCTCGCTGCCCCGCATCGGCCGCGAAAGCGCGGCCATGAAGAGGGCATCCAGTTTTTCTCGTGTTGACAGGAACGGCAGGTCGATCACCGCCGCCAGCGTCTCGCTTCGCTCCAGGCTGGTCGCGTCGGAGACGAACCTCCCGTTCATCAGCGCCAGCGCCTGAAGGATGGAAGTCTGCGTCTCGGTGCGGCGGTCAACGGGGTTGCTGAACCGGCTCTGGATCTCGCCGCGCGAGCCGCCCTGGCCGAACCGCGGCGCCATCCGCTCGCCGCGGAAGCCGACCGCCGTCGCCAGGCTGTCGAAGACCTGCTCCGGGGTCAGGCCCTTTAGCGGCATCCGGGCGAACGAGCGGAGGTCCTCCTGGCTGGCGTCGGTCTGCTCGCTGGAACGCTGGTACGCCTGGCTGGAGGTGATGGCCCGGATCAGGTACTTGAGGTCGTACTTGTGCTCGACGAACGCCCTCGCAAGTTCGTCGAGCAGCTCGGGGTGGCTGGCCGGGTTCTCGTCGCGGAAGTCGTCGGTGGGGTCCACCAGCCCGACGCCGAAGAAGTGCTCCCACATCCGGTTCACCGCGGTCCGGGCGAAGAACGGGTTGTCCGGCCGGGTCATCCAGTCGGCCAGGACCTCGCGGGTAGCGACGTCATCCTTCCAGCCCGGCTCGGTCCCGTCGAGGAACTTCGCCTTCACCTTCTTTTCCGAGCCGGCGATGGTGATCTCGTTCGACGTCTTGACGTCGGTCACGGCGGCGTTGAGGCCCTGGTTGCCGCCGGCCGAGCGGATGCCGGAGAAGAACGCCGCGTACTCCCAGAACTGCTTCTTGGTCCACTTGGCGAACGGGTGGTCGTGGCACTGGGCGCACTCGATCTTGACGCCCAGGAGTAGCCTCGACGTGGCGGCGGCGAGGTTCTCCGGCTTGTGCTCGTTGGCCTGGTAGAACGCAATGGGCCCGCCGGCCACCACCGGCATGGCCCCGGGCGCACGCAAGTTGCCGGAGCTGCCGACCGCCGCGGTGACCAGCTCGCGGGCGACCTTGTCATAAGGGACGTTGTCGCGGACGCGCGGCCGGACCCAGTCCTGGATACTGTTGTTGAGGAACTGCGCCTGCTCGTTGCCGCTGGGGATCAGCAGCGCCCGCCAGACGTTGGTGAGGTGGTAGACGTAGTTCGGCCCGGTCAGGAGCTTCTCGACGAGCCTTCGCCGCTTGTCCGGGCTTCGGTCGTCGAGGAAGGCGCGGACCTCGGAGACGCGGGGGATGCGCCCCGCCAGGTCGAGGTAGACCCGGCGGACGAACTCGCCGTCGCCGGCCAGGGGGGCGGCGACGGCCTTGCGGGCCTCCAACCCGGCGTTGACGTGGCGGTCGATCTTCCGCGCCAGCACCAGGGAGTCGTCCCGGCCGCCGGCGGGGCGTTCCGCCGGCGGCGCCACCGCCGGCGCCGCCGAGGTCAGCAGCGCCAGGCAGAGCATCCCCGGCCCCCTCCGCACGAGATGGCTACCCATGTTCGCTCGGCTCCTTCGTGTCGAGGTGCAAGCCACCCCGCCCGCGTCCCCCAACGCCGGCGGGGCCACTCCCGTAGACGCCCAGGTCCGCGCATCCTGACAGCGTCTGTTACTGTTATCCCCAGCCAACGCCATTGCGTGACAGGTGTAACAACGGCATGGTACACCCGCCGTTGGGGCGCGCCAAGCGAAAAGTTCTAGCCAGGGAGGCGGCGACCGGTTAGGATGGGCCTCGTAGCGAACCCACCGGCCAGGC
>JAXMAW010000113.1:0-6934 GCA_046350195.1 Gemmataceae bacterium | reverse complement strand
GATTGGGGTTATCTGACTTCCGGCGTGGAGCACCCCTCGTCCCCGTACTTCCGCAGCAGCCTCGTCAGCCGCCCAACCACCTCGGGATGTTGCGCGTGGAGGTTGGTCGTCTCGCCGGGGTCGTGCCCCATGTCGTAGAGCTGCACCGGCGGTAGCCCCATGTCCTCCTTGCCGGGGCGAGGCTTGCTCCAGCCTCCCGTGCCTGGGAACAGGCACAGCTTCCACCTGCCCTGTCGGACCGCGAACGACCCGTCTATCGAGTGGTGCACCACCGCCTCCCGCCCCGGCCCCTTCGCCCCGGTCCGCGCTGAAAGGAGGCTCACGCTGTCCTCGCCGGCGCCGGCCGGTACCCTTTCACCGACCACCTCGGCGCAGGTTGCCAGAAGGTCGGTCAGGCAGACGAGCTGGTCGCTCGTCGCGCCCGGCTTCACCCGGCCGGGCCAGCGCACGAGGAACGGGACACGGTGCCCGCCGTCAAAGATGTCCGCCTTGTGGCCGCGGAATCGTCCGCCAGGTTGGTGCCCCTTCGCGTGAAGTTCGCCGAGGTTCGCCTGCGGCGAGCAGCCGTTGTCGCTCGTGAAGATCACCAGAGTGTTGTCCGCGAGGCCTGCCGTGTCCAGCGCCCGCAACACCTGGCCCACCGCGTCGTCGGTCTGCATCACGAAGTCGGCGTAAGCGTTGAGTTTGCTCTGGCCCTTCCACGCTGCCGTGGGCACGACCGGCGTGTGCGGTGACGGGAGCGCCAGATAGAGGAAAAAGGGCTTCCCCTCCCTCGCCCAGTCGCGAACGTACGCCGTCGCATTGTCGGTCAGCGTCGGCAGCACGGCGGTCGCTTCAAAGTTCTTGTGCGCCGGCCCGGTGCGGATCCACGTCTTCTCGACCGTCGGCACGCCCCGGAAGCAGTCATCCTCGATGTAGAGGGAGGGAGGCATGTCCAGCGAGGCGCATGTCGCCCGATAAATCTCTTCCAAGTTCAGCGGGACCACAAGGTCGGCTTCGAGCCACAGCGGCATGGTGGGCAACAGTTCTCCGACCGCGAGCGGCTCGGCCCAAACCTCCAGCCGCGCCCCGTCCCCTGCAATTCGATAGGCGACGGCGTAGAGATCGCTCGGAGACGAGCTGGTGCAAGTACGAGGCACACTTATACGCGAAAGCACGCCGGTGGCGGGGGGTGTCCTTGTTGCTGGGGCTGACCAACTCGACGACGGCGCGGACGCGCGGCCCGTCGGGTTCCTGCATCACCGTAACCTCGTAAGCAGGGGGGTGGGACAACCCGGCGACGGCGACGTGCGCCATGGCGAAATAAGTGTCCAGCAGCAACTCGCGGTTCAACGAGATAGCGATCATCGATGTCCAGGAACTGTGGATCCACTCCAGAGACGCTGCACGCTCAGCGGCGGGTGGAAATGGTCGCGAAGTGACGTAGCACCCTTCGGAATCGGTCATCACCCATACCACCATCACCACCGCGTTACCGCCGCCAGGCACAGGGGACGCCAGCCCCGCGCGCATCCCCGCGCGCTGCCGCATCGCGTGCGCGGCGTCACCAGCACCCGCGCCCCCGACGCCCCGATCGGGTGCCCAGCGCGATCGCCCGCCTGCACGTTGACCAGTCGTAGTCCAGCCCAGGTCCTTGCCGTCGGCTCACGGCCAGCACCTGCTGCCGCCGACGCCTCGTTCAGCTCGAGCAGGTCGATGTCCTTCAGCGAGGTTCGCCTTCTCCAGCACGCCGGACGAAGGCCACCAGGGCGATGAAGATCTCCTTCGACGCCCACCCCATCGTGGCGTAGGCCACGACGCAGGCCAGCGGTTGCGTCCCCAGCCGGCTTCCGCGGCCTTCGAGAACCGACGACGACGGCGGCGGCATCACGTCGACAGCGTCGAGGCGTTGCCGGCCGTCACCGTGCCGCCCTCGCGGAACGACGGGCGCAGCTTCGCCAGCCCCTCCGCCGTCGTCTCTGGCCGCAAGCCCTCGTCGTGCGTCACCAGCTTCGCCTTCGCGCTTGGAGCCCACGCCGGGGACCACCTCGGCGTCGAACAGGCCCTGCTCCCAGGCGCCGGCGGCGGTGCTGGCTGCGGGCGGCGTAGGCGTCCTGGTCGGTGCCAGCTCACGCCGCAGGCGGCGATGTGCTCCGGCCGCCTCGCCCATGGGCCAGCCCTCGAAGGCGCACCACAGGCCGTCGTGGACCATCGCGTCCACCGCCTTCTGGTCGCCGAACTGCAACCGCCGCGTGCCGAACAGCAGGTGGGGCGCCCGGCTCATGCTCTCCATGCCGCCGGCCGCGACCAGCTCGGCATCCCCAGCGCGGACCGCCTGGGCGGCAGGCATCTGCTGCTTTTAGCCCCAGGCCGCACGCTTGTTCACCGTCACGCGGATGGCAGGAGGTCGGGAGCAGGCCGGCCTTCATCGCCGCCTGCCGGGCCGGGTTCTGGCGACGCCGGCCTGCAACACGTGGCCGTCACCTCCTCGACTTGCTCGGAGGCAACGCCGGCATGGCGATCGCCTCGCCCAGCGCGACGGCCCCGAACGCCGGGGCGAGCAGCTCGGCCGAGCCGCCGAGGAACTTGCCGATGGGGGTGCGCGCAAGACAGGAGGAAGGCGTCGGCCATGAAGTCGAGCTCGGGGGACGAGGGGAGGAACGCCTCTTTATTCTAGGGCGGAAACGCGACTGTCTAGCGGAACCACCCCCTCCAGCCGGGCCTCCTCCACCGGGCGCACGCGCGCCTCGTCCGCCGGGGCATCTACCCCTGAAGGCGGAGGACGTGCAGCCGTGTCAGCACGCAGGCGCGTAAAGGAGGTTGCGCGCCCACCGGCACCACCCGGCGGTTGCGCCCAGTCTTCGAGGTACAGGTCCTTCGTCCACTCGACGAACGCCCCCATCGCCGGGCCGCACCACACCTGGTAATCGACCTTCCGTGTAGGCTCGCCGGCGTTGGCCCAGCAGAACGACAGGCCTAGATACCAGCGGAACAAGAGCGCTTCATCGGTGCTTGGGATCCTTGGCGGCCCCGCTCCGGCTGCGCACGCCAGGTCGCGCTGCCGCTGAAACGCCTCGGTGCTCGCCCACCTCGTCGATCGTGGCACGGAAGACGATCTTCTCCAGCTGCGACCAACCCGCCGCCAGGATGGCGTCGAGGCCGGCAGGTGCGGTACAACTCGTACAGCTTCCGCGCCCCGCATGGCGAACAGGGTGCCGCCTTTGAGCACCTGCACGTTGACGCCCATCTCGAACATGTCCGCGGCAGGGCCATGATCACATCGGCCTATCGGCGGCGGCGAGCATCTCCCGCACCGCGTCGGACGACCCCGACTCGCGGCACGCCTGGTTGATCGAACCGGTCAGCACGTAGGCGGCGCTTCATCTGGAACGCCGCCGCCACCGCCACCGGCGTGGCGATGCCACCGGCGGCGCCGACATAGAGGTGGGTTTCATGGCGGTACTGCTCCTGCAACCGGTCACGCTTCAGCAGCGTCGGCAGCAGGGTGATCGGCGGCCGGTTGTCGGTGTGCCCGCCGGAGTCGGCCTCGGCGGTGACGTCCTGGGCGACGGGGATCCGCTTGGCCAGTAGGGCCTGCTCGTCGGTGAGTTGGCCCTGGCGCACCAGCTCCGCCAGCATCTTCTCCGGCGGCGGCGAGAAGAAGCGCGTCGCCACCTCGACGCGCGACACCTTGGCGATGACCCGGTTCGGCGCGACGATGCGCCCGCCGGCGGCGTGGAGGCCGGCCGTGCGGTAGCGGACGACCGGCAGCGTCAGGTCGAGGAACGCCGACGCCTCGACGAGCCGGACTCCGCGGCGCAGGTACAGCTCGACGCAGCCGGCCTCCAGCCGCGGCTCGTGCGGGCTGTGGATGAGGTTGAAGCCGTGGGGCAACTCCGGCACCGAGGCCTGGACGCGGTCGATCGCCTGCTCGACGCGGTCGAGGCCCAGCCCGGCGGCGCCGAAGAAGCCGAGCAGGCCGGCGTTCGCCATCGCCGCCACGATGTCAGTCGAGCCGATGCCGTTGGCCATCGCCCCGGCGAGGTAGGCGAAGCGCAGCCCGTGGTCGCGCAGGAACGTAAGGTCGCCGAGCTGCCCCGGCCGCACGGCGGGGACGGAAGCGCCGTCGAGTTGGAGCGGTCGGTCGATCTGGTGCAGGTCATCAAGCAAGGCGGCACCGTCGGGTCGGGGCAGCGATGGGGGAAGGATTATCCTAGCGTCCGCCGGCCGGCTCGTCTGGCTTGACCAGTGCCGCCCGGCCCCGCTACCATGGCCCCCCGCCTGGCCGATCCCTACCGCTCCCCGAAGGAGTGCGCCCGTGAGCCGTGCCGCAGCAGCGCTCGCCGCCCTTGCCCTGGCGGTCACCCAATCGGTGGGGGACGACGGCCGTTCCGTTACTATCGACTACGGCCGGGGCGCCGTCATCTACGCGCTGCCGGCGGACGGCTCCGCCGAGGCCGGCACGTTCGGGTACGGCACGGGGACGCCGCTGCGGTTCGGCCAGGTGATCGCCCCCAACGCGGCGGGGCACCAGGCCAACCCGGTCGCCGACTTCTACGCCGCCTTCCCTGTCACACTTCGGATCACGGACACGCTCAGCGGTGCGGTCGCCGACCTGAGCACCTTCGCCGTGCTCCATGCGAACGTCGGAACGGACTTCACGTCGGTCGAGGCCAGGCCGGACGCGTTCTTCGGATGGACCGCGACGCTCGGCGGCCGGGTCTACCTGATGGAAGAAGCGGTGACTCCGGCGCCGGGAGCCGACGGGTCGTGCTGGGTCGCGTTCGAGATTCGAGCCGGGTACCCCCATCAATTCGACGCCTACAGACGGTGGAGGGCCGAGATGCGAGGGCTCAGCGGCGCGGGAGAGGTGCTCCCGGAGCCGTCCGCGTTGCCGTTGGCGGCCTGCGGGCTGTCAGCCCATGCCGCCAGGAGCAGGCACCGTCGGCCCAGGTACCGTACCTCTGAACCGCAACTCTCCTTCTTGTCGCGCCTGGCGCTCGCCCAGGCCCTTTGGCTGCTGGCCTGCCCCGCCCGGCAGAGGGATCTTAAATTACGTGGCCGGCGCTGTCCGTCGTGGGCTACCGGCGCCCGGCGCTCGGCCGGGCTTGATTCGTGAAACGGCCCCTGGGTAAAACCGCTTCCGTTTGAAACTGTCTGACCCGACTGAAAGGAGACCGCCCGTGGGTTCTCGCCAAACGTCCTACCTTGCCGCGCTCGCCCTCTTCGCCCTGTCCGCGGCCGCCGGGCGCGCCGATATGGTCAACTTCAACTACGCCTGGTCCTACGGGCCGGTCAGCGTGCAAAGCAGCGGGGACGGCTCGGTCAGCCACTCGATCAGCGGCAACGTCCTGAAGGTGAATTACGCCGGCGGGACCGTGTCGCTGACACTGCCCTCGTCCGGGTCCGGCAACCTGGAACTCGGCGGCCCCGGCGGGTTCTCCCTGCCGACCGCGTCGTTCACCGCGGCCGCGGGCGGGTCGCCCCCGTCGGCCAACCAGTTCTTCAGTGCCGTCGTCAACGAGACGCTCCACGTCACCGACCAGTCGAACGGCAAGTCGGGGGACCTCGGGCTCCAGACGACCATCACCGGCGTCATCACCCCGACCTCTACCTACCTGCTGGCGTCGTCGTTCGGCACCGGGTTCTCGCCCGGCCTGACGCTGGGCGACCACCGCTTCGGCCTGAACGGCAGCGGGTTCGGCCTCATCACCCCGGGCGGCCCCGCGCTGTCGTTCTCGATGGCCGTGAAGGGGGAGAGCACCTCGGTCAACTCGCCGGAGCCGTCCAGCCTGTTTCTCGCCCTCGGCGTCGCGTCGCTGGGCGGCGTCGTGTACCGTCGGCGGCCGCGACGGGTGCCAGCCTAACCCAGGGTTCTGGGGCGAGGTTTTCCCCGGCCCAGGCGGCACCCGCGGAAAGGACAGGTCCGGGAAAGGCGCCCAGCTCGCGGCCTCGGTGGCCCTGGCCGTCCTGGCCCCGTGGGCGACGGCCGAGCCGGTCGGGATCGCCTACGCCTGGCGTTTCGGTGAGGTGTCCCTCAACACGGCCGGCCGGGGGCCGATCACCCTCTGGTCGAACCTTTCCGACGACGGCTCGACGCTCACGGTCAACCACGGCAACGGGTCGGTGCAGCTATCGCTGGCTGCTCCCGGCTGGTGGGCCGACCCTTCGACAACCACCTCGACCGGCGCCCCGACCACTCCGGAGCCGTCGGCCCTGGTGCTGAGCCTGGGTCTACTGGCCGGGTCGGCGGCGCTGCGCCGAAGGCTCAGCCGCGCCTGACGAGTTGCCGGCCGCAGGCGGCGGCGCCGATGAACCCGGCGTCGGTGCCGAGCAGGGCGTAGCGGATCTCCGTCCGCTCGGCCGGCACCGGGAAGGCCAACTCGCGGACGTGCCGGCGGATGCGTTCGAGGAACGCCTCGCCGGCCGCCGTCATTCCGCCGCCGAACACCACCATGTCCGGGTCGATGGTGTGCATCACGTTCATCGCCCCGATGGCCAGGTAGTACGCCGTCTCCTCCACCAGCCGGCTGGCCAGCTCGTCGCCGATCACGGCCGCCTGGAAGACGTCGCGGGCCGTCAGGTCGCCGTGCTTCTTGAGCAGCACGTGCAGCGCCGACGGGCCCGGCGTCTCGTTCAGCGCCTCCAGCGCCCGCTTGACCACGGCGGTGGCGCTGGCGTAGGCCTCCAGACAGCCGAAGCGGCCGCAGCCGCACTGCCTGGGCCGGGTCATCTCGATCTTGGTGTGGCCCAGCTCGCCGCCGTGGCTGTGGCGGCCCTCCAGCACCTTGCCGTCGATCACGATCCCGCCGCCGACCCCTGTGCCGAGCGTGAACAGCGCCATGGTGGCGACGTCCTTGCCGGCGCCGGCCCAGTACTCACCCATGGCGGCGGCGTTGGCGTCGTTCTGGAAGGCGGTCGGCAGGCCGAACACCTTGTGGACGTGGTCGCGCAC
>JAXMAW010000112.1:0-6975 GCA_046350195.1 Gemmataceae bacterium | reverse complement strand
CGATCCGGTGGTTGCGGGTTCGAGTCCCGTCGCCCTCGCTAGTGATGAATGATGCGGGCCGGTGCTGAGAGGCGCCGGCCCCTTTCATTTCAAGGGGTTGCGGCGATTCGTCTGAATCCGGTTCGTCAGGCGTGAAAGTGCAAATCCGTGCAGTAGAATGTCGCCCCGCGCCCCCCGTCACTACGCCCGACACTACAGCACTTTCGGCGGCCGGCCCGTCTGTACCTGTGAGGCGAAGGGGGGTTGCGTTCACCCCCGGTTCGGGTGATGGGGATTTGTTCACGCCGGGTTCCGCCCCCGGCACCAAACTCGCCAGCCTTTCGACGTCCCCGGCGAGGTCGTACAGGCGGTGGTGCGAGTAGCGGGCGGTGTGATCCGGTTTCGAGTGCCCGGCGAGTTTTTGGAGCGTCCGCAAGTCGATCCCCGACCGGCCGCCGAGCGTCAGGTAGGAATGCCGCAGGGAGATGTAACCGTCACCCGGCGGTCACACGGCTTTTCCGGCTCGGGTTCTCCAGCGGGCCAGTAGCCCCGTTGTGGGATGTTGATGAGGATGCGGTTCTCAACCATCCACGCCAGGGTTGCCCCCAACTTCCCTTCCGTCCTGAGTTTCATTGCGTTGTAGGTGTTACGCAGTTGATGGTTTTTCCGCTTGCGCCAGCAGCGTACAGGCGATAGGCTCGCAGGAATGAACGCGCCCCGCGTGCAAGCCTCTGACTACATCGACTTCCTGATCGCTACCCCCAGGGCGGCCAGCGCAGCGGAATACTCCTGGGCGATCGAGAGCTACCACCGGGGGATCAAGCAGTGTACCGAGGGGGAGCGCTGCCAGGCGCGTTCGGCACAGGCGCAGCGGAACCACATCGGGCTGGCCTTGCGGGCGTTCCTCCGCCCGGAGGTACACAGCTTCACTACCGGCGTCAGTTGGCTGGAGGCCAAGACGGCCATCATCCGGGACGCCGTTCGTTCCTACCTCGCTCATCCCTGGATTCGCCTCGCTCCTGCGTAATACCTACTGGTCTGAATCTTCTCCCCTACCGCGATTCCGCCCGGCCCTCAATCCGCGCCATCCGGCCGGTTTGCTTGACCAGACGTCAGATCAGACATAGGGTTGTCAGGCCGAGCCAAACCGCCGCACCGGACTCCCCCTCCCCGCTTCGCGGACCTGGAGATCGTTCATGTCATCCAGCCCCTCTCCGGACCTCTTCCTCGGGCGCGTCGCGGAGGACGCGGCCGGGGCCTCCAACGAGCGCGTCGTCCTGCACGCCCCCCAGGAACACCGCGCCCGCATCACCCGCAATCGGTTCGTCACGATCGCCGACCAGCGTACCGCCGGGCTGGTCTTTTTGGGCCGCGTGCTGGGTGGCCCCTTCTTCCCGCAGCCGAACGGGGAGGGGGTCATCGTCGCCGAGTTGGAGGTTCAGGGCGAGCTGGTGGGCGGCGAGCCGGGCAGGACAACAACCGGCCGACGCCAGGCTCGGCCGTCCACGAGCTGCCTGCCCAAGACGTCTGCCGCATGCTGGGGTTGAGGGGACATGGTGCTGGGGACGCTCATCGGCCGTGAGGACAGGAGGTCGGCCTGCGAGCACCAGCAAGGACGTGTTGCCGCGGAACGTCGGCATCTTCGGCACAGTCGGCTCGGGCAAGTCCAACTCGGTACAGGTCCTCGTCGAGGAGGCGTCGCAGCGGGGCTGGGCGGTGATCATGCTCGACCTGGAGTCGAAGTACACCGCCATGGACGCCCTCCACGCAGGCGCACTTCGGCCGGCTGGAGCGGTTCGGCCTCAGCCGCGGCCTGACCGACTTTTCGTCTACCACCCGCTCGGGCTGCGCTGGCGACTGCCAGAACAGCAATCCTTTCACGCTGCGCTGGCCGACTTCGACAGCAGCATCACCGCCGAGCTGCTCAGGCCAGCATGGGAGAGCCAACGCCCTGCTCGACTGCATCGACCACTTTCGGCAAGTTCTACACCTCCGTCCGCACGCACCAGCGACGTGGAGAGGCACAAGGAGCTGCTCGACAGCTCGCCCTCGACCCGGATGCCGTTCACCGTGCAGCCTGCGGAACCGCGCTTGCAGGAGCGGTCGCCGCGCAGCTCCGAGTCTCTGGACTACATCGGGCTGACGAACAAGCTGTTGCTGCTGATCCACTCCAGGGCGTTGACCAGCCCAACGCCCCGAGCATGGACATTATGGAGATGCTCAACCCGGCCGGGTCAACGTCATCGACGTCAGCGCCCGCCAACGACCTGATCAAGAACCTCGTCACCGCCGACCTGCTCCGCAAGTCGTTCGCCTACAAGTGCGTGCGTCAACCCGGAAGCCCCGCCGACGATGCTGGTCATCGAGGAGGCACTCGTTCATGAGCAAGGGGAGCGCGTCCCGGGCGATGCAGGGGACGCTCAGATGCTGCGGAACGTGGCCCGGCGCTGACCGCAAGCGCTGGCTGTCGCTGACGTTCGTCAGCCAGCAGCCAGGGCACCTGCCGGTGGAGATTTTCGAGCTGTACAACACCACCGCATCGTCTGCGCTGCGGAGCATGCGCAACCTCGACAGCCTGATGGCGACGACCGGCGACGTGACGCGGGAGCTGTAGACGCGTACCGCTCCTGGGCACCGGCGAGGCGATCATCAGCACGCCGCAGTTCCACCGCTCCGTCGTCGTGGAGGTCCGGCCGGCGGCGAGCGCCCGGCAGTTCGTCCGATAAGTATGCGTCCGGGCTGAAGGCGACCGCCGCTCGAGCACACAGGATGTGGCGACATCGTATCTCGCCTGGCCGTGACGGGCATTGACGCAGTCGCTGAAGGCGGTGTGCCGGACCGCCGCGGGCGATTCGGCTGGTTACTTCGGGGCGATCCCACCGAATCGCGCAGAGCCGGTTTCGGCGAACGCCGCTTACCGCCGTGCTTGCTACCCGAGAGGGCCTACACGCTCTCGTAGCGGGCCAGGGCGAGCTGGTATGCGCCCCGCGATTTCGGCGGTGCCCACCGCCACGACCTTGCCGTCGGCCTGGATGGCGATCGCGCGGATCTCGTCGTTGCCCGACCCGAAGTCGGTGGTCACCTTGCCGCCGGTGCCGAAGGTGGCGTCCAGGGTGCCGTTGACGTTGTACCGAGCCAGGGCCCGGCGAAGTCCTGTTCGTATCGCTTCCGGCATACCGCAGCGACGATCTTGAGCTGACCGGCGATGGTCTGGATGGCGATGCTCTTGGCCATGTCTCTACCGCCGAAGTCGGTGGTCACCTTGCCGCCGGTGCCAAAGGTCGTGTCCAGGCTGCCGTTCACGTTGTAGCCATTGAGGGCGAAGTTGTTCGACGCGGCGGCGTTCTGCGACCAGCTCGTGGTCCCGGCCAATACGATTTTGCCGTCCGGTTGAATCGCCACTCCGAGGCGTAGTCGTAGCTGGGGTAATCAACGGTGCCCTTCTGTTCGGGGCGGAGCCGAAGTCGGTTTTCACCTTGCCGTCGCCGTCGAAACTGGTGTCGGTGCCGTTGGGGTTGTACCAGGCCACCGCGAAGTCAGCCAGCGTGGCGCCGAACGTGGTCCCCCGGCCACGATCTTGCCGTCGGGCTGGAGGGCGAGGGCGGCGATCGAGTCGTCCGAGGGCGGGGTGACCGGGCCCTTGCCGCCGGAGCGGGCCGTGGTCAGGACCTTGCCGCCGGAGCCGAACGTGGTGTCCAGCGTGCCGTTGGCGTTGTAGCGGACCAGCGCCGAAGTCATCGCCGTTGCTATTGTCCGTGGCGTAGCCCCCAGGACGATCTTGCCGTCGAGCTGGACGACGATGCTGTTCACCCGCTCATAGGTATATATGCTGCTGAAACTGGTGGTGACGTAGCCCCCGGTGCCGAGGACGTGTCCGTGGTGCCCATCGGCGTTGTACCGCACCACGAGAAGTCGTACTTGGTGGCGTCGCTCCCCCATGCGAGCCCGGCCGCCCAGGATCTTGCCGTCGGGCTGGAGGGCGACGGCGGAGATTTGCCCCGTTGCCCAGGTCGATGTGGGCCATGCCGCCGACCCGAACGACGAGTCCAGGTGCCGTCGATGTTGAGCCGCGTCACCGTGTGAGCGGCTCCCGCCGTCACGATCTTGCCATCGGCCTGAAGGCGACGTACGCACTGCTCGCGGCCGTCACCCTTGCCGCCGGTGCCGAACGTCGGGTCGAGGGTGGCCGTCGGCACGGCGCGGGCCTCCAGGCCCTCCAGCCGGAGGTGGCGCACGGCGGGCTCGGCCGGAGCGGGTGGTGGAGCGGGGGGAGCCGAACGGGGCGGGGCAGCAGCGAGGAGAGTGTCATTATGCGACTTCCTTTGCCAGGGCCGGGGAGCCGCGCCCCGCGATCCCGATGCGGGGGGCGGCGGCTGTTCGGGAAGCAATGCGCCCGTCCAGCCGTGAACTCGGCAAAGAAAAACGTGTCGAAGCGTAAAGATCAGGAAGGCGGTAGCTTGCGGCGGAGCCGGGCGCAGGCGTAGGCCCACAGGTCGTGGGCGGAGCGCTCGACATGCCCAGCGCCTCGGCCGCCTCGGTCGCTGTCAGCCCGGCGAAGAAGCGCAGCTTGACCAGCGTGGCGGCGTCCGGCTCGGCGTGGGCCAGCTCGTCCAGCGCGTCGTGGACGGCGAGGAGCTGGCCGTCCTCGCTCGAAGTAGGACCTCGACCTCCTCCAGGGCGACACGGTTGGCTGCTCCGCCCCGTTTCAGCCGGGCCCGCCTTCGGGCAGCCTCGACGAGGATGCGGCGCATGGCCTCGGCGGCGGCCGCGAAGGAAGATGCCCTCGGCTGTCGAACCGCTGCTCGCCGACCAGGCGCTGGTAGGCCTCGTGGACCAGCCCGGTGGCGTCCCTGGCGAGTGGTCGGGCCTCTCGGCGGCCATCCGGGCGGCGGCCAGCAGCGCGCTCGTCGTAGACCAGCGGCAGCAGCCGGGCAGCCGCCTGGCGGTCGCCGGCGTCGATGGCTTGCAGGATGTGGGTGACGTCTTCCATCGGAGCCTGTCCAATAGGTCTTGTCGCATCACGGCTTCTTGGCGGGCGGCGGAACAGGCTGTCCACAGCCTTCGGCGGGTACTTGTCCGCTCGGCCTGCCACTTCTTGGCCTCGGCCGGCCGCTGGCGGTAACATAGGAGGATCAATCGATCAGCCCCTCTGAGCAGGAACTTCTTTTGATCCGGATAATCGACCCGCTCGAGCCCGGCGTACGCGTCGAGGGGCAGTCGCTCCGCCTCCGCATTACCGCTGCTCGACCAGGCACGCGCCGCGCACCGACATCGTACGGTACTTCCGCCACTGTTTTTCGGGAGGTTGTTGCTCGCTGATCGCCGTGGCCTCCTGGAGGAGTGGCTCCGCTTCCTCGAAGGCCTTGACCGAGGTCAGACGTTCCGAGTAGTTGCACAATCGGTCGATGAAGGTGAGGGGGTCGGTCGCGGACCACCTTCGGGCCACAGCTACCAGCTCCTTCGCCAGCTTCGCGGCTTCCTTCGGCCGGCCTTCCTTGACGCGGGCGTCCAACAGTTCGTCCCCCACCCAGAGTCGCTCGCGGGGTCCGGTCCTGGGGTTCCAGAAGGCTTCCTCATACAGGGCCAGCCCCTCGGCCTGCCGGCCAGCGTCCTTGTAGCACATCCCCAGCCGGCAGACGGTCGAGAGCGTGCTGATGTGCTGGCGGCCGAACTGCGCCTCCTTACGCTTGAGCAATTCCTCGTGCAGTTGGATGGCCTTGTCGTGCCGCCCCATGCGCGAGTAGGTCAGGGCCAGTGTGGCAAAGGAGTTGAGGGTCAGCAGGTGAGTGGGGCCGAGCCGGGCCAGAGTGTCGGCGTGAATCCGTTCCATCAACTCCGCTGCCCGGGGATAATTGCGACGCTGCCCGACGGTAGGATTCTGGCCAAGGTAGGCATCGACCAGACGCCGCCCCGTTGTGAGAGTCTCGGGGTGGTCCACCCCAAGGATCCTGCCCTGGGCCTCCAACACCCGCTCGAACAACTCGGCGGCCTGGGGGAGACGCCTGGCGTTGTGGTAGGCCCAGGCCACCTGGTAATTCGCGTGCAGGGTCGCTGGGGCGTCGGGCCCGAACTTGGCCGTGTGGGCGTCCCGGATCCGCTCCATCAGAGCGAGTGATCGAGCGATTCGTTCGTCGCCTATGGGATACCAGAAGATCAGGTTCCACAAGGACACGATGGCACTGATATTGGCGTCGTCGGGCCGTTTGGCATACGTGTCGCGGAGCTGCTCCATTAGCTTGATGGCCAGGGAATTCAGGTGGACGTCGTCGGTTTGCCTGTAGGCGTGGGCCAAGTTGTTCGTGGCCGTGAGGGTCGCTTGGTGGTCGGCCCCAAGTTTCTTGAGTCGCATGTCCCGGATCCGCTCTTTCAACTCGATGTTCCGGCGATGATTGCCGACTGACCTGTGCGCGTTGGCGAGGTGGTTCATCACGGTGAGAGTATCGTCGTGATCGGCCCCTGCATGGGCGGTCAGAATCGCGGTCGAGCGCTCCAGGAGGTCGATCGCCTTCCGGTACTCGCCGACGGAATGATAAGTGACGCCGACGGTGTTCAAGATGTGCGCCTGGACCAACGGCTGTTTCGGAAAGCTCGCTTCGATCATGTCCGGGGCCAACTCCTTCGCCGCCCGGTCGAGCAGCTCTCGAACGGTCGGGTTCTCCTTCACCTCCGAGGTCTGCCCGCCTTGCCTGAGAATGGCGCCCGCCTGAATATTGGGGTCGGCCTGTGACAAGAGTTTGTGCTGCAAGAAGTCTTGCACCGCCAGGGCGACCCGCTTCTCCTCCTCGGCCCGCTTCTTCTCGGCCTCCACCTGCACCAGCCGCTCGCCGGCCAGCTTCTCGCCTTTCTCGGCGCGGGCCTTCTCCCGCACCGCCTCCGCCGCCCGCTCCCCCTCGGCGATTTTCGCGGTCTCGGCGTCCTTCCGGGCGGCGTTGGCCCACACTAGCCCGACCGTCGTCCCCACGATGCCAGCCACCAACGCCGCCAGCACCAGCCCGG
>JAXMAW010000111.1:0-7545 GCA_046350195.1 Gemmataceae bacterium | reverse complement strand
GACCCGCCAGCATCAGGTCGATCCCGTTGCGCCGCGCCCAGCCGATGTGGTCCGGGGTGTGGCTCAGGCACAGGCGGAACGGCTCCTTCGGGCAGCGCGACAGGTCGGGCACGCCGTCCAGCCACGGCCCCTCGTGACCGACGACGACGAACCTCTCGCCGCGCGCCTCGGCCCAGATCCAGTTGTTCTCCAGCACCTGCATGCCGACCCGCCGCAGCCGCTTGCGGATCAGATCGACGTCGTGACGGTAGTCGTGGTTGCCGAGGATGGCGAACGCCCCGAGGTTCCACCGCAGCCGGCCCAGCAGCGGGATGATCCAGCGGTGGTGCACCGGGCTGTCGGCGACGTCGCCGGTCAGGGCCACGACGTCCGGCCGCCACCCGGCGCATCGGTCCAGGACGGCGGCGTACCACCCTCGGTCGGGCGTGCCGTGCAGGTGCAGGTCGCTCAGGTGCAGCACCGTCAGCCCGTCCCATGACTGCGGGAGGCGCGGCAACGACAGGGTCTTTTCCACATACTCGACCTGCAATACCTGGTTCCCGGGCAGCCGGGCGAGAAAGGCGTGGTGCCCCTGGCCGACCAGGTGCCGGCCAACTCGCTCGCCCAGGTCGACGACCTCGACCCGGACGTCGGAGGACGGCTCCCGGCGACGACTCCGATACCAGGTCAGCGCCGGCAGCCAGAGAAAGAGCGTGGCCCAGCAGAGCAGCACGTAGGACCGCAGCGCCTGTTGCACCAGGCTGCCCGCCCCCCAGTCGAACAGGGCCGCGAGGTCGGGCCCGAACGCCATCACCAGGGCCACCGGGAACGCCAGGACGGCGGCCGCGTGGGCCAGGTGGACCAGGTCGCCGATCGGCTTGGGGTGCTTGCCCCCGTAGAACCAATTGTGGCAGCCGATCATCAGGACCAGGTGGCCCAGCCAGGCCGCCGCCGCGAGGAGCAGTTCCGTCATCCGTTGGCCCCGGGGAGGTTGGTCAGCGCGTCGCGCAGCTGATCGACGCGGAACGGCTTGAAGAGCACGTACCTCAGCCCGTCCTGCCGCGCCTTGACCAGGGCGTGAGACGGGTCGTAGCCGAACGCGCTCATCAGGATCACGCGAGCGCCCGGCTGGGCCTCCCGCAAGGCGCGGTAGGCCTCGTAGCCGGACAGGTCCGGCAGGCGGATGTCGGCCAGCACCGCGTCGTAGCGGGCCAGCTTGGCCATGGTTAGCGCTTCCTGTCCGTCGCGCGCCGTCTCGACGATGCCGCCCCAGCGGCCGATCAGCTGGTGGGCGTGGCGGCGGACGCGGTCGTCGTTGTCGGCGACCAGCACCCGCACCCCCTTCATCGCCGGCGGCGGCTCGCGGAGGACGGACTTGCTGCCCGGCGGCGGGCCGAAGTCCTCGCCGACCTTGACGATGCTCTGCTTGATCCGCCGGGCGTTGGCCAGCACCTTCTTGATTCGCTCCGCGACCTCCGGGGAGTGGCCGATGTACCGCTCCAGCAGCGTCGTCGCGTCGGCCAGGATGTCGTCCACCGGCAGCGCCACCTCCCGGTTGACCGCGTCGATCGACTGGCTGGCCCCGGAAGTCTTCTCGGCGCTAAGCAGGTCGAGCGTCTGCAGCGCCGCCGCGACGGCGTGGCTGAAGATCTCCGCGAACTGGAGGTCAATCCTCGCGGAAAGGCGTCCGGCGTCGAGGCTCTCGACGTTGAACGTGCCGACGACCCGGTCGCCGTAGAGTAGCGGCACCGTGAACGGCGACCTCGCCCCGACGCCCCTTGCAGGTAGAGCGGGTCGGCCCGCGTGTCGGGGCAGAGGTAGCCCTTGCCGGTCGCCGCCACGAACCCCGTCACCCCGTTGCCCTCCGGCCGGGCGTACAGCTCGCGGCCGGCCGCCTCGGTCGTCAGGCCGTCCTGCAACAGTGGCACCAGCTTGCCCGTCTCCGACTCCAGCAGGCGGACCTCAATCAGCTCGTAGTGGAGCAGGTCGCGCGTCAGCCGGCGGATGTTGCCCTTGAGCAGCTCGATGCGGCCGGCCACGTCCAGCGCGGCGACGTCGGCCCCGCCCACCGCCGACAGCTCGCGGCCGGCCCGGTGCAGCGCGTCGAGCTTCTGCTGCTTCTGCACTAGCGATGTCGAGTCGTGGCACAAGGCGACGAAGAGCGGCCCGGCGTCGGTCACTTCCAGGGGTGAGATGAGCACGTCGAGGTGCCGGTTGTCGCGCGTCTGCAGCCGGGCCGTCACGCAGCCGTCCGCCTCACCCTGGGTCAGGGCGGAATGGAACGGGCAGAACTCGTCCCCTTCGCCCCCGGACGAGCCGACCGCCTCGTAGAAGCCGCGGCCGACCGGCGAGCCGCCGCACCAGCGGGCGAACGCCGGGTTGGCCCAGCGGACGCGCAGGTCGAAATCGACCACCGCGATGCCGTCGGCGACGTGGGCGAGGATGCGGCCGGCCTGTTGCAAGGCCCGGAGCGTATCGACGATGGCGGGGTCGTTGAGGTCGATGACGAGGGCGTCGAAGTGCTCGCGGGAGATCGCGTCCAGGGCGGTGTTCCACGAGCCGGCGCGGCAGACGTCGCCGTCGGCCAGCCCTTCGGGCCAGCCGGGTTGCGTCGAGACCGGAGTGAGGTGGAGCACACGGCGAGCGTCCGACACGTTTGGGCATCCCCCGGCGGGACGTTGGGAGGGCTGGTGAATTATAATCCGCACTCCCAGCCGTCGCAACGCGGCCCGCCGGTGGGAAGGCCGATGCGGGCCATCCGAACCCTGAAGTTGCTTCAACCGAGGTGGCGTCGCGGCGCGTGGGTGGTAAAATCACAGCCCAGGTCCAGGAGGAGACAGACACAAACGACCTGGTGGATGCGCAACAAGTCGTGAGCACGCTGCGACTGTCGGGGGAAAGCACGTTTGGAGACGCACTCATGAAGCTGAACCACCTGAACCTCACGGTCACGAACGTGCCCGAGGCCCAGCAGTTCCTGGCCAAGTACTTTGAGTTGCAGGACAGGGGCGGGAACAACAGCATGGCCTTCCTGTCGGACGACAACGGCATGGTGCTCACGTTGACGAGCATGAAGGTCGGCAAGGAGACCGAGGTCCGGTACCCCGCCAGCTTCCACGTCGGCTTCATCCAGCCGAGCGAGGGGCGGGTCAACGAGATCAACCGGCGACTGAAGGAGGACGGGTTCGACGTCCCGCCGCCGTCCCGGCAGCACGGGTCCTGGACGTTCTACTTCCAGGCCCCAGGGGGTTTCACGATCGAGGTACTCTGCTGAGCCGCCCCGCTCGTCCAACCCCCGGGCGCCACTGAGAACGCCCCTTCCCACCGACAGGCCTTCGTTACCCCTCGACCAGCGGCACCGGCTCGGCGCCGGCCTCCGCGAAGATGTGCTCGGCCTCGGCCAGCCGATCGAATCTGTGATCCTCAACACCAACGAGGATCTTGCCCCGCTGCACCGCCTGGTCGTAGTAGTTGGCCGCCTCCTTTTCAAAGCCGCGCGTCATCATCGCGCCTGCGAAGGTGCCGGCCAGGGCTCCACCGCCGACCAGCACGGTCCCCGCTGCCAACAGGCTCGCCCCGCCGGTGACGAATGCCGTCGCCGCCAGGGCCAGGCCGCCCAACGTCGCCCCGACCGCGGAGCCGGCCACCACCGCCTCCTGGGTGACCTCGCCGGGCACGTGCGGGTGCGGCACGCGGCGGAGCAGGTGTTCCTTGTGCTTGTCGGAGGTGATGACCTCGATGCGGTCCTTGGGAAACCCGGCCGCCAGCAGGCGGCGGACGACACGGTCCGCGTCCTCGACCGTGGAAAAGACGCCGACGCGGACGGGCGTATCGACTGCCTGGTTGCTCATGGCTGCCTCACGGTTAGGGCGGGCGAACTCACTCCCCAGAGGAGCAACTCCCGTTCCGCCACCCGTCACTCCAGGTCCCAGACGACGACCGCGTTGTCGTGGCCGGCGCCGGCCACGGTCATGCCGTCGGGCGAGAACGCCAGGTCGTGGATGGCTCCGACCTCAAAGTTCAGGCAGGCGAGCTGTCGCCCGCTGGCCGGGTCGATGTGGCGGATCTCGCCGGCGTTGTCGGCGGCCATCAGCGAGCCGTCGGGCCGGAACGCCAGGGCCGAGACGTACTTGTCGAACGCCCGAAGCCGCTCGCCCCGCCGGGTCGCCAGGTCCCACACCCAGAGGCTGCGGCCGGCGCCGACGGCCAGCCGGGCGCCATCTGGGGAGAACAGGGCCCGCTGGACCGCGTCGCTGTGGGGCAGGGAGGCGAGGACGGCGCTCTCCCCCGGGCCGACCAGGAAAACCTCCATCCCGTACAGCAGGGCCACCGTCACGCCGTCCGGGCTGACCGCGAAGTGGTGCCCCATCGCCGGCAGGCCGAGGCGGGCCATGGCCTGCCCGGTCAGGTCCCACCGGAGCAGGTCGTCCGCCCCGCGACGGTAGTTCGCCTCGACCGCGTAGATCGTGGTCCCGTCCGGGGAAAGCACCAAGGTGGACCACTGCGGCCGCCCTTCGAGGTGGACCTCGTCGATCAGCGTCCTGTCGCGCACCGTGCCGGGCCCGGCGGAAAGGGCGGCCCACACCCGGCCCAGCGAGTAAACGCCCCGCGAGGTGACGGCGAGGTCGCCGACGAGCCGGCAGGTTTCGAGCAGCGGGACCTTGACGGGCAGCGGGGCGACGAACCGCTCGGCGAAGTCGGCGGTGGCCCAGACGCGCAGCCGCCCGCCGGAGTGCAGGCCGACGAGATGCGCGCCGTCCGCGGTGTAGCAGACCGCGTTGAAGTTGCCGCGCGGGATCCTCAGCGTTCTCACCGGCCGCCCCTTTCTCTCGTAGGACAAGCAGCCTTGCTTGTCCCCCCTCGCCAGGGACAAGCAAGGCTGCTTGTCCTACGACAAACTATGCGCACCCGACGCTCGAGATACCACAGTAGGAGACGCCAGCATGAGGATCGCGTTACGGCTCTCGGCCCTGCTGACGATGGCCTCCCTCGCCGCGCTGCCGGCGTACGCGGACGACAAGGACGCCCAGGCGATCGCCGACAAGGCCCTCGCCTTCCTGCGCACCCGCCAGGGTAAGGACGGCGGCTTCTCGCCGAAGTTCGGCCCCGGCGTGACCGCCCTCGTCGTCGCCGGCTCGCTCCGTAACGGCCTGAAGCCGACCGACCCGATGGTCGAGAAGGCGCTCGGTTACCTCGGCGGCAAGGTGCAGAAGGACGGCGGCATCTACGACCGCGGCCTGCAAAACTACACCACCTGCGTCGCCGTCATGGCCCTGAAGGAGGCCAACGCCGCCGGCAAGTATGACACCATCCTCAAGAACGCGACGGCGTTCCTGCGGCGGCTCCAGGACGACGACCCGGCCAACAAGGCCCCCGCCGGCGGGGTCGGCTACGACGGCAAGTCACGGCCGGACCTGTCCAACACCCAGTTCTTCATCGACTCGCTCCTGGCGGCCGGCGTGCCGAAGGACGACCCGGCCATCCAGCGGGCGATGAAGTTCGTCCAGCGCTGCCAGAACCTCGCCGACAAGGAGAAGGGCAACGACCTGCCGTTCGCCGCCAAGGCCAAGGACGACGACAAGGGCGGCTTCGTCTACCGGCCCGACCCCGACGACAAGCAGCACGCGACCGGTGACGGCGGGCTGCGCTCGGTCGGCTCGATGACTTACGCAGGGCTCAAGAGCTTCCTCTATGCCGGCGTCAAGAAGGACGACCCGCGGGTGCAGGGCGCCCTGCGCTGGGTCCGCTCCCACTACACGCTGGACGAGAACCCCGGCCAGAAGCAGTCGGGGCTGTACTACTACTACCACACCTTCGCCAAGGCCATGGACGCGCTGGGGGAGTCTCAGTTCGAGGACGCCAAGGGCGTCAAGCACGACTGGCGGAGGGACCTGGTCGAGGCGCTGAAGAAGCGGCAGCGGCCCGACGGCAGCTTCATCAACGCCGGCGACCGAACGTTCGGCGAGAGCGACCCGAACCTGGCGACCGCCTTCGCGCTGCTGGCCCTCAGCTACGCCCGGTGACAAGCGCGACAGGGGAGAAGTGACATGCGAACGTCAACGACGGCCCTGGGCCGGTGCGGCCTGCTCGCTCTGCTTGTCACCTTGTCATCAGCCGCCACCTCGTCAGCGCGAGGCGACGTCTTCGACCACTACAACAACCCGGCCCTGGCCAGGCTGACCGAGGGCAAGAACGCCAGGGAGCTGAAGCGGCTCACGCCCAGCGACGTCGTCGAGCACGACCGCGTCCTGCCCGGCCACACGTCGGCGTTTCTCGTCGTCCGCACCAACGGCGGGCGGCTCGCCAAGCTGCTCGTACAGGCCGGCAAGCAGAAGATCGACGCCGAGCGTGCCGTGCCGATCCTGTCGATCGAGCGGTTCGTCACCTTCAAGGAGGGCGAGGTACAGACCCGCCTGGCCACGGGGGCCAACCAGTCGCTCTACGCCGGCTTCCGCTTCAGCCTCGACCTGGGGCAGGTCGTCCCCGAGGCTCTGGGCGGCGACCTTCGCTTCGTCGTCGAGGGCGACAAGGTGTACGCCGAGCCGGTCGGCAAGGCCAGGCTGTACGTCGTCACCCAACACGACCCCTCGACGGCCCCGCGCAAGGGCGGCAAGTTCGTCATGGGCTCGCGCTTCTCGGCCGACTACTTCAACGGCACGTTCCGCCTGCACGACGACGGCCGGCGCTCCGGCAAGCTGGTGCTGAAGGTGGACGAGGAGAGGCGGGTCAGCGGGGCGTACTACTCCGACAAGGACGGCCAGAGGTACGAGGTCACCGGCAAGGTCGGCTCGCCGCCGCACGCCGTCGAGTTCACCGTCAAGCTGCCGCGCACCGAGCAGACGTTCCGGGGGATGCTGTTCACCGGTGACGGCCGGGCGATCGCCGGCACGTCGAAACTGGCCGACCGCGAGTCGGCGTTCTACGCCACGCGCGAGCCGTGAGCGGGCTGCCTATCAATGAGGTGGGGCGAACTGCGGTCACCACGGAGTCCACGCATGCGCGTCTTCGTCACGGGCGGTACCGGCCTGGTCGGGTCGAGGCTGGTTGGGAGGCTCCTGGAGCGCGGCGACAAGCCGGTCGTGCTGACAAGGCGCTACGGCCACGCCCGGCAGGCGCTGGGGCCGAACGTCGATCTGGTCGAGGGCGACCCGATGCAGTCCGGCGGGTGGATGGAGCAGGTGGACGACTGCGACGGCGTGATCCACCTGGCCGGCGAGAACGTCTTCGCCCGCCGCTGGAACGCCGCCTTCAAGCAACTCCTGGTGGACAGCCGGGTCAAGAGCACGACCAACGTCGCCGAGGCGATCAAGCGCAAGCCCAGGCGCGGCGACGGCTCGCCGAAGGTGCTCGTCAACGCCTCCGCGGTCGGCATCTACGGCCCGCACGGCGACGAGGAGGTCACCGAGGAGACGCCGCCGGCCAACGACTTCCTGGCCAACCTCTGCGTCGAGTGGGAGCGGGCGGCGCGGTCGGCCGAGCCGGCTGGCGTGCGCGGCGTCCAGGTGCGCGTCGGCGTCGTGCTGGACAAGGAAGGCGGGGCGCTGGCGAAGCTGCTCACGCCGTTTC
>JAXMAW010000110.1:0-7786 GCA_046350195.1 Gemmataceae bacterium | reverse complement strand
CCGCCTCGGCATCCGCTGGTCCGTCAACAGGACTTCGACGGGGTGCGAGGCCAGGACCTTCTCCGCCTCGCCGGCGTCGCGGGCGGCGGTGACGTCGTAATCGGCGCTGAGCAGTTTCACGAGGGTTGTCAGGACGTACTCCTCGTCATCGACAACGAGCACGGAGAAGCGGCGGAGGTTCCTCGACGTGAGTCTCGACTGGGCGCTGGAAACGACGGCGGAGACGGCCGGCTGGAGGGAGGCGAAGGCCGACCGGAGCCGGGCGTCGTGCGCCGCCCAGGCGTCGAGCGTCGCGCGGCACGTGGGGCAGCCGGCGACGTGCTGATCGACCATCTCTCGGTCCCCGGCGTCGATTTCGCCGTCCAGTCTCGCCGAGACCAGCGTGTCGGCCAGGCCGCATGGCGCGGTGGGTCCCGGGGCTGGTTCGTCCTGGCCGGGCTTGAGCAGAGCCGCCCTCGCCTGGGCCAGCCGGGCCCGAACCGCCGCGGTGGGCCAGCCGAGCAGGCGGGCGAGGTCGCGGTAGTCCGCCTTTCGGTAGTAGAACGGGATGAGGGCCATCCGGCTCTCCTCGGGGAGCGCTTCGGCCTGCCTCAGGACCTCCGCCTCGGGGCCTTCCGGGGCGGCGCGGCCCTCTCGCTCTACCCCCAGGCCCGAGTCGGCTGTTCGGACCGCCGAGAGCCGTTCGCGGCACGCACGGTGGACGATTTCCGCCAGCCAGGGGCCGAAACGCCCGGGGTCGGCCAGGGCTGGGAGTTCCTCAAAGCCCCGGAGCAGGGCTTCCAGGGCCAGGTCCGTGGCGGCGTCGGCGCTGCCGATGCGCGCGTGACAGAGGGCGACGACCCAGGCGGCCCAGCCGCGGGCGAGCTGGGTGTAGGCTTCGCCGTCGCCCCCAAGGGCCTGGCGGACCAGGTCCGCTTCGTCCATACCTCTCTCCCAGGTGGTCGCGTCAGTCGCGGCACCCTCCTCATTGAGGGATGTGCGACAGCGACATTGGGCCTATGGCAAGGGGCGCGACTCCAGCAAGGCCAACGTCGCCCAGCCGGTGGCCAGGAACGAGATGAACTGGCTCTTGCCGCCGGGGTCGCCGTTGTCGAACCAGCGCTGGATCGGCTTGCTTCGGGTGGTCACGATCCAGGCCCCGTCGGGCCTTTGCGTCCGGAGCAGGTAGGCGATGCCTTTGCGGTACGGGACCTCCTCCGGCGCGGAGCCGGCGTGCCTCAGCGCGACCAGGACGGTCGCCGTGGCGTAGGCGTCCCCGTCGCGGGAAGCCGTCTGCCGCCAGGAGCCGTCGGGCAGCTGCCGACCGACCAGGTCGTGGCGGGCCTCCTCGATCAGGCCGCGGCTCGCCGAGACGACGGACAACGCCCGAAGGCGGAAGGCCCTGTCCTCGTTGTCCAACGGTTGGCTCCTCATCAGCCAGTCAACGCCGCGCTGGACCGCCACGGTGATCCGGGCGTCCTTGGTCCCGTCGCCCGGGCCATACCGCCGGAGGGCGTCGAGCGCCAGAGCGGCGTTGGTGAACCGGCTGCCCTCGCTGGGGTTTCGCTGGGTCACGGCGGGCCAGGAGCCGTCCTTCTCCTGCCTGGCTAGAAGGAAGTCGATGAGCGCCCCGGTCGTCTCATCGGCAGGGTGGCCGGCCGCCTGGAGCGTGAAGAGGGCATAGGCCACAGTGGTGTTTCGGCCGCCGACGTTCTCGCCCTTGCGGACGCGGGCGAGGTTCGGCCGGAACGTGTCGAGCGTGAACGAGGTCTGCTCGTCGAGCAGGCGCTGCCCGACCGCGAAGCCGCGCCGCTTCGCGGCCGACAGCGCGGCGATCGTCAGTGACTGGTGGTGGCAGCTGAAGCACTGGCGGTGGGTGACGTAACTGGATGCCCCCTGTTCAAGCCGGCGGAGGGCGCGGCGGACGGCGGAATCGACCGGGTCCGGCGGGGCGGCCGCTCGGGCCGCGAGGGGGAGGAGCAGCGCCAGGCAGGCGGAGCGCATGTTCGAGACTCCAGGTGGAGTTCCTTCCGGGCCCATGTTAACTCCCGGCCGGCCCGACTGCTACTCCGGCCAGAAAATCGCGAAGCCGCGCGCGTTCACCCGGGCCCGGTACAGCGACTTGCCGGCGGTGATGTAGAGCACATCGCGACCCCTCCCGGCGAAGACGCAGTTGGACGGAGACTCCGGGGTCGGCAGGAAGCCGACCTTCTTGCCCTCGGGGGAAAAGACGTGGATCCCGGCGGACTCACCGCTGCCGGCGGTGGCGAAGATTCGCCCCCTCTCGTCGAGGCACATGCCGTCGATGCCCCGGCCCTTGCCGAAGTCGTGCAGGAGCCTTTTTCCGCCCACGGTGCCGTCCTCGTTCAGCGGGTAAGCGAGGAGCTGCCGCTTCTTTGGGCCGGAATCGGCGAGGTAGAGCGTCTTCATGTCCGGGGAGAGGGCAATCCCGTTCGGCTTGTCCACGTCGGTGATGAGGCGAGCGACCTTGCCGTCGGGGTCGATGCGGTAGACGCTTTCGGTGTCCAACTCGCGGGGCTCGTCGCCGACGTAGCGCGGGTCGGTGAAGTAGACCCGCCCCTTCTTGTCGATAGTAAGGTCGTTGGGGCTGTTGAAGCGCTTGCCTTCCCAGCGGTCCGCGAGGACGGTGACGGTGCCGTCCCTCTCGGTGCGGGTGACCCGCCGGTGTCCGCCGGTGTTGGCCCCCTCGCAGGCGACGAGCCGACCCTGGGCATCGAAGTCCAGCCCGTTGGCCCGGCCGGAGGGCTTGCGGAAGGTCGTCGTCTTCCCGCCGGCCGGGTCGAACTTCATGACGGCGTTGCCGATGTCCGAGAAGTAGATGCACCCGTCCGGGCCGTAGGCCGGCCCCTCGGTGAAGTCGCCCTTGTCCCAGAGCTTTTCTAGCCTTGTCCCAGGCGGGACGATCGAGGGATCGACGTCGGCGAGATGCGACAAGGCCAACAACGACACCGCCAATAGCCTGTACATGGTCGGAATTCCTCGGCATCGAGTGGTAACGGAATTCCCCTTGGCGGCGGTGACAGTACGGCCGTCGGCCGCCGACCGGGTTTGATGTGTATCCTATCGCGACGATATGGTTTGGAGGTGTGGTCATGGGGCAACGGCGGTATTACGACACGGCTTAGGCTGGCTTGCTTGTGGGGTAGATTGTTTCGGTGGGGTGCGGCCTGGCAGGACATTAAGGAGCGCTGATGGCTGAGAATTCGGGTACGACTCCGGGCACGGTGCCTCACCGCGAGGGCCCGACCAGGGCCGCCCTGCGAGGCCTCGTGGTCCTGGCCATGGGGTGCCTTGCCATTGCGGCCCCATTCTACGCCGGGCCGATGACCTTCTACCTGATCGGCGCACTCGCCATCGCGAGCGGCATGCTGGAACTGCTCGAGGCCCTCCGCGCCCCCGACGACGGCCGGTTGCGGTCCGCCTACCTCAGCGGTGAGGTGTCGATCATCGCGGGGGGCCTGCTGCTCAGTGTGCCGGCGCTGGTGCTTCGGGGCCTGTCGCTGCTTCTGGCGGCATCGTTCTGCCTCGACGGGCTGGGGAAACTTGGGGCCTCCGCCCGCGCCAGGTGGGCCGGAACCCCCTGGTCGTGGCTGGCCGTGACGGCCGCCCTCAACCTCGGCCTGGCGGGGATGCTGGTGGCGCGCTGGCCGGTCAAGGGCTGGCCCGTCGTGGCCTTCGTCGTCGGCCTCCGCATGCTGACGGCCGGCTGGTCGATGCTGCGTGGGCGCCACACGGCATCCGTCGGCCTGGATAGCCCGGCCGACGCCCACGCTGACACAGGCCTGGGCCTTCCGCCCCACAAGGCCTTCGCGACCCTGAACGAGTCCATCGACGCCGGCGACCAGGCGCGGCGCGGCATCGACGCGTGGTGGTGCGGGGTCTTCGTCCTGCTCTTCTTCGTCATCCACGTCGGCCGCATGCGCGTCTACTGGAACGCGGTTGGCATGGTCGCCCCCTTGGCGGCGGTCCTCGGCGACCTGGCCGTCGCGTTCGCCTTCGCGTTCGTCGTCGTCCTCCCCGCTCGGCTGACCTGGCGAAAGTTGACTCGCCCGCTGGAACGCCGCGCCTGGCGGGGCGCGCTGGCGGGGCCGGACGAAGCTCGGTCCGGGTCGCTGGGCCGGCTCAAGCGGTTCTGGCTGACCGGCCGGCTGCGCTTCGCGCGGCGCGTCGCGCGGATGAGGCACTCTCCCCGAGCCGCCCTCGGCTGGGGGCTCAAGGTCGGCCTGCCCATCACCGCCGTCTGGATCTCCATCCAGCCCATCTTCGGCGACCTGAACTACTTCTTCAACAGCGAGAACTGGTCGTCGATCGTCTGGCACCGCTGGGCGGAGACCCGCACCGACCGCTGGCGGGAGAACATGGTCCTCGCCCTGAACGACCACTACCAGGACGTCCCCCCGGACCGGCTCTTCCGCGTCGAGCCGGAGGGGGTGTCCGGCAAGGAGGACTTCTCCTTCCTCGTGATCGGCGACAACGGCGACGGCAGCGGCGCGCAGCACTCGCTCCGCGACCGGTACCTCACCCTCGGCCAGCGGCCTGACATCAAGTTCCTCGTCTGCTCCTCCGACGTGATCTACCCGGACGGGGCGATGCGCGACTACGAGCACAACTTCCACCTCCCCTTCAAGGGCTTCACGAAGCCGATCTACGCGATCCCCGGCAACCACGACTGGTACGACGCGTTGGAGGGGTTCGCCGCCAACTTCCTCCGGCCCGAGGCGGCCCGCACCTGCATGCGCAGCCGCGTCGAGACCGACGGCCGCCTCACCACCACCACCGAGGGGCGCATCGACGGCTACATCCAGGAAGCGGCCCGCCTGCGCCACGAGTACGGCTTGAAGGTCGGCACACAGCGCGGCCCGTTCTTCGAGGTCCAGGCCGACCGGTTCGCCCTGATCGCCGTCGATACCGGCGTGCTCAAGACGGTCGATGGGGCCCAGTGGAGGTGGTTCCGCGCCGCGCTCGAACGGGCGCGCGGCAAGTTCAAGATGGTGCTCCTGGGCCACCCCCTGTTCACGGCCGGCCACTACCAGGGCGACGCGGAGGCCATGACCGGCGAGTGGGCGTCCCCCCTACGCTCTCCCATTGACGCAGCGGACGAGGCCGCCTGCTTCACCGCCGTTCACAGGCTCCTCCGCGAGCACGAGGTCGAGCTGGTCATGGCCGGCGACATGCACCTCCTGGAGCACTACCGTGAGCCGTACGAGTCCGGCGGCAAGACGAAGGTGATGAGTCACTTCGTCAACGGCGGCGGCGGGGCCTTCATCTGCGTCGGGGTGCCCTTTGATTGGCCCCGGGAGCCGGCCACCGAGCAGTGGATGTACTACCCGCGCATGGACGCCGTCATCGCCAAGCTGGACCAGCAGACGCCGCTCTGGAAGCAACCCCTGTGGCTGTGGGTGAAGCACCTCAGTGGGTGGCCCTTCAACGGCTACATCATGTCCGCCGCCTTCGACCACGCCAGGGCCCCGTACTTTCAGAGTTTTGTCGAGGTGCGGGTCGGCAACTCGACGAACGAGGTTCGCGTCCTGCCCCACTGCGCCGCCGGCCGGCTCCGCTGGCGCGACCTGCAGAACTTCGAGTCCCTGATGCCCCCGGACAAAGCCCAGGACAACTTCGTCGAGTTCGTCATCCCCATGCCCCGACCGTAGGGAGTCGGGTCGCCGTACCTCGACGACGGCGGTCGAGCTGGAAGCTACAATGCCGGGACCACCCTCACTCCCGTTCCCACCGGAGGCCAGCCGTCATGCCCCAGCTCGACCGCCGTGAGTTCGTCGCCTCGTCCCTCGCCCTGGCCGGCTCGGCCAGGCGTCCCGATCCGGAGCTGCCGATCATCGACACCCACCAGCACCTGTGGGACCTGGGGAGGTTCCGCCTTCCCTGGATCGCCAAGGGGAGCAAGCTGGACCGCAGCTACCTCATGGGCGACTACCTCGCCGCCACCAAAGGGCTGGGCGTGGTGCAAGCCGTGTACATGGAGGTGGACGTCGATCCCAAGCAGCAGCTGGAAGAGGCGGAAGCCCTGGTGGCCATCTGCAAGAAGGGGGACACGCCGACGAGAGCGGCCGTCATCTCCGGCCGGCCGGCGGCCGCCGACTTCCCCAGGTACATCAAGCGGTTCGAGGGGAGCCCACATGTCAAGGGTCTCCGGCAGGTGCTCCATGGCGAGGGCACGAAACCCGGCTACTGTCTGGAGAAACCGTTCGTCGCCGGCGTCCGCCTGCTCGGCGAGTTGGGGTTGCGCTACGACCTGTGCCTGCGGCACGCCGAGCTGCCCGACGCCGTGAAGCTCGTCTCCCAGTGTCCCGACACTCGCTTCGTGCTGGACCACTGCGGCAACCCCGACCTGAAGAGGCACGAGAGGTGGAAAAAGGACCTCGCCGCCCTGGCGCGGCACAAGAACGTGGTCTGCAAGGTGTCGGGCATCGTCGCGTCCGCCCCGCCGGGGTGGAGGGCGGATGACCTGGCCCCGGTGGTGAACCACACGCTGGACACGTTCGGCCCCGACCGGGTGATGTTCGGCGGCGACTGGCCCGTCTGCCTCCTGGCCGCGACGTTCTCGGAGTGGGTCAGAGCCCTGAAGGAGATCGTCTCCTCCCGCCCCGCCAAGGACCAGGGGAAGCTGTTCCACGACAACGCCGTCGCCTTCTACGGGCTGGACACCAAAGGCGGACGACGTTAGCCCCAAGCCGCTCGCCTATGGGCAAGCACAAGCTACCTGCTGTCGTCAAGATGGGTGCTCGGGTGTGCGCATTCTCATATGTTTCTCATTCCGCTCTCAGAAAGGACTAATCATAACGGCGATACCCTGATGGGCAGCCCCCGGAAGGAGTAGCCGGACATGCCGAACCAACCTGGACCCCAGGGCGACCCTCCTGGGAGGTCCGCCCCGGGGGGGCACCGCCGGGGCTGGCTGGTTCTGGCGTTGGCGCTTGCCGCGGTGATCACCGGGCTGTGGGCCTCGCGCTTTCGGGGTGGGGCCGAAGCCGACAGCCCGCACCCGGCCGGGGAGCGTTCGGAGCCGGCGGGCCTCGCCGCCCAGGTTCACCAGTTTTGTGGCAAGGCCTGCCACGCTTACCCGCCCCCGGACATCTTCCCACGCCGGCACTGGCGCGCCGAGGTGGAGCGGGCCTACGGCTTCTTCGAGAGGTCGAACCTGCCGCTGGAGGCCCCTCCGCTCGACGCGGTGGTCCGCTACTACGAGGACCGGGCCCCGGAAGAGCTGGCCGTGCCCGCGTGGGAGCCCGCGACCGGGCGACTGCCCTGCCGATTCGAGCGGCGTTACCCGGGCCAGTACCTCCCGGACGCGTACGCCATCTCCAACGTCAACCTCGTCCGGCTTCCCGAGCCGGGCAAGCGCCCCTCGGCCGGGGCTCCAGGCCCGCTGGACATCCTCGCCTGCGACATGCGTGCCGGGCTGGTCCTGATGCTGCGGCCCCACGAGGCGGCGCCGCGCTGGAAGGTGCTGGCCAGCCGCTCCGCCAACCCGGCCGCCCCTTCCAACCCCGCCCGCGCCGAGGTGGTCGATCTGGACGGCGACGGCCTGCTGGACGTGCTGGTCGCCGACCTCGGCAGCGTCCCGCCCACCGACCGCCTCTGCGGTGGCGTCGTTTGGCTGCGCGGCCGCCCCGACGGGTCGTTCACGCCGATACCACTCCTCCAGAACGTCGGCCGGGTCGCCGACGTGCGGGCCGCGGACTTCCGCGGCACAGGCAAGCTCGACCTGGTCGTGGCGGTGTTCGGCTGGCAGGAAACCGGAGAAGTCGTCCTGCTGGAGAACCACACC
>JAXMAW010000109.1:0-8395 GCA_046350195.1 Gemmataceae bacterium | reverse complement strand
CGGGTCGCGGCGTTCGATTCCGCCGAGGAGGTCTTCCAGGGGCGCGTCGGCGGTCGGGAGTCCCACCCCATCGACGGGTTGCGAGGGCGGTCCGGCGACGGGGCCCTCGGCGCGCGCGGCGGACCACGCGAGTGAGACCCCCAGCAGGACGCCGAGGCATCGATTCATCGGGGCACCCCTGGCGCGTGCGCCGGCTCGGAACAGACTCGTGCGAGAAGGCGCGGCTCATACGCGATCTTGGCCCGGGGAGCAAGCCCAGTTTCAAATCGGGTGTGCCGCTAGAATTTGGCGGTCAGGCGGCGAGGGCTTCCCAGTGCTCGTGCCACTCCGGGCCGTCGGCCAGGGCGACGAACTCGACGAACGGGCCGACGAGCGCTACCCGCCACCTGGCCCCGGTCCGCTTCATGCGCAGGTTGACCAGTTGCTTGATCGAGCCCTCCACCAGCCCGCTGCCGATCGCCTGCCCTCGGTACAGCCGCGGCGCGTACCCCAGCCGGTCGCGGTGTCCGGCGAAGTAGTTCCAAGCCTCCGCCACCGCCTCCCCCGCCGCCTCGGTCAGGCCCGGCCGGGCCGCCAGCGCGCCCAGCGTCTCGCAGGCCCCGGGGTAGCCATCGGCGGCCAGTTCCCCTTTCGCCCCCTCCAGCCACCCCCGGAACCCCTCCCCTTCCCCCAACGCCGCCCGCCCCGCCTTGGCCAGCTTCTCCGCGGCGTGCCAGAAGTCCAGCACCCCCGCCGCCCCGTGGAAGTGGTCATCCGCCAGGCCCCAGATCCAGCCCGCCCCGTCGCCCAGCACGCTCAGCCCGGCCCCCAGCGGCACGCCCAGCCGCAACGCCTCCGCCTCGACGCGCAGGCCGAAGTCGCCGCGCCCCTCGACCGCCGCCACCACCGCGCGGGCCGACGGCCCGGGCAGCGTCCGCTCGGCCAGCCCCGCCGAGTCGCACGGCTCACCCTGGTCGCGGCGGGCGAAGACCGCCACCTTGACGTCGCGCCACCCGTCCTCCAGGGTGTTGACCTTGCCGGCATCGACGTGCAGCTCGAAGTCACCCGGGGCCTGCGCGAACGCCTCGGGCAGGGCGGCGCGGCCCTCCCGGTTGGCCGCCGCCTTGGCGGCCTGCTCGTGGCAGCGGCGGCGCAGGGTGTCGGCAGCGACGGACCAGCCGGCCAATTCCTCCAGGAGGGACTCGGCCTTGCGGAAGGGGTCGGCGATGCCGGCCCGGCAGGCCATCTGCAAGGCGCGCGGGGTCAGCCAGCCGTCGAGGCCGAGCAGGCCGTCGGCGGGGAAGGAGCCTTGCTCGCAGGCGGGGCAGCAGGCATAACAGCGGCGGAGGCGAACCGCCCCCAGGGCGGTCATCAGGTCGCGGCCGTGCCGCCCCTTGAGGCGGAGCCGGCCGGCGCACGCGCAGAGGCGTGCGGCCCCCCCCTTTGCTCGTCGGCGTCGATGCGGGCCTGGGCGGCGGACCGGAGGGTGTCGCGTAGCAGCGCCCGGCCTTGCCCGAGGGCGTGGGCCTCGGCGAGGTGGAGGGCCTGGCCGCCCCCGGCGGCCAGGGCGAGGTCGTGCATCTCGGTGGCGAACGCGGCGGCTTGGCGAACCGAGGCGGCCTCGGCCTCCGTGCGGCACTCGATGGTCACGGTCACTGGCATCGGCAGTCCTCCGGGTAGGGCGTCTCCCGCCCATACCCATGATGCCTTGCCAAAATCTAGCGGCACACCCTTCAAATGCCCACCAGTTCCACGCCGACGAGGCAGACGTCGTCGGCGAAGCCGCGTCCGGCGGAGTAGCGGAGCACCTCGGTGAGCAGGTCGTCGAACAGCGGACCGGCGGACAGGTGTGTCCGGCTGGCGACCGCCTGGCGCAACTGCTCCTCACCGAACGGCTCGTGGTCGGCCCCGACCACCTCGAACAGGCCGTCGGTGAACAGCAGGACCATGTCGGACCGGGCCAGGTCGGTCCCCGCGACGGGGTAGACCGGCTGGTCCCGGACGCCCAGCGGCGGGCCGGGTTGGCCGCCGGGGGGAGGCAGGTAAGACACGTCCTTGGTCCGGCGGCGGACGACCAGGGGGGCCGGGTGACCCGCGCTGGCGTAGTCGAGCCGGCCGGTGACGGTGTCGATGGTGGCGTAAAACGCCGACAGGAACACCGGAACGCTGGCCTGCCCGAAGATCGACAGCAAGTCGCGGTTCATCTCCGCCAGTAGCCGGCCAGGCTCGGCGGCGACGGGCCGGAGGTTTTCCAACAGCGCCCGCACCATCGCCGTCACCAGGGCGGCGCGCACCCCGTGGCCCATGACGTCGCCGATGAACACCCCGGCCCGGGTGTCGGACAGGGCCAGCACGTCGAAAAAGTCGCCCCCGACCGCCCCGTTGGGCCGGTAGCGGTCGCAGAACCGCAGCGCGCTACGCTCCGGCGGGGCGTCGGCGGGAAAGCTGGGGTAGCCCTGCGGCAGGAGGGCCTGTTGGACCTCGCAGGCCGTCCGCAGGTCCTGCTCCATCTCGGCGTTGCGGTCGCTCAGCACGCGGTTGCGCTCGATCAGCGCCTGCTCCAGCCGGATGATCCGCTCGCCCACTCGCAGCCGGGCGCGCAACTCGGCGCGGTCGAACGGCTTGCTGACGAAGTCGTCCGCCCCGGAAGCCAGTCCTTCGACGACCTCGCGGCGGTGCGACGCGGCGGCGAGGAGGATCACGAAGACGTAGCCCGGCTTCTGACCGCCGCGCACCCGCCGGACGAGTTCCAGCCCGTCGAGGCCGGGCATAACCCAGTCGGTGATGACCAGGGGGAAGTCGTGCTCTCCGAACAGCCGCCACGCCTCGGCCCCGTCGTGTGCGGCGGTGACCTCGTAGCCCCACTGCTGGAGGGTGCGCTCCAGCAGCCGGCGCGAGATCGGGTCATCGTCCGCGATCAGAATGCGCATGGGACCGCAGTCACTTCTTCGCCCCCAGGCAGTAGAGCGTCCCCTTCTGGGTGCCGATGAGCACCTTCCCCTCGACGACGGCCGGCGAGGCGTTGATCGGCCCGTCGAGCGGGACGTTCTGAAGACTCTTGCCCGTTTCGAGGTCCAGAACGTAGAGCTTGCCGTCCTGCGAGCCGACGACGACCTTCGACCCAGCGACGACGGGCGACGAATCGACCTTGTTCCCCGTCGGGAAGCTCCAGGCGGCGGTGCCCATGGCGCGGTCGAGGCAGTGGACCTTGTTGTCGCGGCTGCCGATGACGACGTACTTCTGGGTTACCGCCGGCGACGAGTAGTACGCCTGGGACTGGCGGCCGGCCTTGTACCTCCAGACGACCGCGCTCATCTTCCAGTCGATCGCCTTGACCTCGTTGCTCATCGTGCCGACGTAAAGGTGGTCGCCGAGCACCCCGGCGGTAGCCCCGGTCTGGCCTTCGAGGTTGACCGACGACAGCTCCTTGCCCCTCTCGACGTCGAGGACGTGCATCATGCTGTCGCAGCCGACGACGAACGTCTTGCCGTCGGCCACGGCGGGGGCGCCGTAGATCGGGCCGTCGGTACGGAACTTCCAGGCCAGCTTCCCCTCCTTCGTGACGCAGTAGAGGTGTTCGTCGTGGGAGGCGAACAGGACTTTGTCCTTGTGGAAGTTGGCTCCCCCGACCTCCGAGCCGGCCTCGTACGTCCACCTCTTGATGCCCTTGGCGGCGTCAAGGCAGTGGAAGTTGCCGTCGAGGTCTCCCGCGAAGACCAGGCCGTCGCGGACGACTGGTGCGGCCTTGAAGGGGGCGACCTTCTGCTTCCAGCGCGGCTTGCCGCCGGACAACTCGACGGCGTAGAGGTGTTCGTCCATCGACGCGACAAAGACGAGGTCGCCCGCCACGGCAACCGCATTCTCGATCGAGTCCTCGGCCTTGAAGGTCCACAGGACGTCGAGCCTGTCAGGCAACTGGGAGGCGGCGACGCCGTTCTGCTCAGTGTTGCCGCGAAAGAGGGGCCAGCCTGTGGGCTTGTGGTCAAGTGCCACGAGTGCCAGCGGCAGGACGAGCAACGCGAGGCTGGATCGAACCATGGTGCGCTACTCCGATCGTTGAAGTCGCTAGAACGCCGACTCGTACAGAGAATGGAGGTCCGCCTCGCCGGCCGGGCGCGGGTTGAACTTGCCGGTCCACTGCTGCGACGCCTCGTCGGCCAGCACCGGGAAGATTCCCGGGTTGACGCCGCAGTCGCGCAGCCGCGTCGGCAGCTTCGCCGCCTGCAACAGCTGCGTCACCCGTCGGGCGACGACCTCGCCGGCCACGCCGAAGTCGCCGTTTACCAGCCCGGCCTCGTGGGCCAGGTCGGCGTAGAGCGCCCCGGCGACCTGGGCGTTGAAGCGGATGACGTGCGGCAGCAGGACGCCCACCGCGACGCCGTGCGTGATTCCGTAGTGCGCCGTCAGCGGGTTGGCGCAGGCGTGGGCGACGCCGAGCATCGCGTTCTCGATGGCGAGGCCGGCCAGGTTGGCCCCCAGCTGCATCTGGCCGCGCGCGTCGAGGTCGCCGGGGTGACGGAGCACCTTCTCGAAATTCCCCTCCAGGAGTCGCCAGGCCTCGCGCGAGAGCAGCTGCGAAACGTGGTTCCGGCGCGTGCAGACGTAGGACTCGACGGCGTGCGTCAGCGCGTCGATGCCGGTGACGGCGGTGACCCGCTCGGGCTGAGACACCGTCAGCTCCGGGTCGAGGACCGCGGCCCTGAAGGCGGCCTTGCGATCCCCGCAGGCCATCTTCAGGTGCGACCTCTCGTCCGCGATCAGCGCGTAGGACTGAGACTCGCTGCCGGTCCCCGCCGTGGTCGGCACGCCGATCGAGGGCAGCATCGGCCGGGACGCCTTGCCGAAGCCCTTGTAGTCGGCCATCTCCCCGCCGTTGGTCAGCAGGAAGTTGACGCCCTTGGCGCAGTCCATCGAACTGCCGCCGCCGACGGCGACCAGGAAGTCGATCCCGTTCTGGCGGGCGAACTCCAGGGCCGCCTGGACGTGCCTCGTCGTCGGGTTCTCTTCCACACCGTCAAACAGGAAGCACTCGACGCGGGCGCGGCGAATGAGGTCCCGCGCCCGCTGCGGGTGGCCGGCCGCTTCCAGGCCGGGGTCGGTGACGAGCAGGACGCGGGTGCCGCCGTACTCACGCACCAGTTCGCCCAGGCGAGAAAGGGTCCCCGCCGAAGACGACGCGGGTCGGCGGGTGGAAGTCGAACGGGGTAAGGCGGCGGCTCTCGCGCCCGCGCGGTCGAGGCGGGATGGGTGGTCCGTTTCATGCAAGTTCCATCCGTCCCCCGGTGCGGCCGGCGGGGTATCTGGTAGGGCTGGGTAAGCCGCGTCGCGGCCGGGCTCGCCTCGGCGCGGGCGGAGGATTCATGATACCAAGACCCTTCCTAGGCGTGAACCGGACCTTCGTACTGGAAGGCGCGGGCGCGGAACAGGAAGTCCACGATGTTCCCCTCGTGCGGCTGGAGCCAGTTCAGCTGGATCGTCGGCAGCGGACCGAGGTTCAGCCGGTCGATGTGCGTCGCGTCGAGGAACTGCCGCTGGAGCTTCGCGTCCTGCGTGATCAGGCTGCACACCAGGGTCGGCCCGATCGCCTCCAGCATCTTCTCCTGCGGGCACTCGACGACGGTGACGAACGGGAACATGTACTCCTTCTTGGCGATCGGCGCCTCCGGCGACGTGCAGTGGACCACCGTCGGCCGCAGGTAGGCGCAGCGCTCCTTCTTCACGAGCCGCGGCCCGTACTTCTCGGTGACGTGGGTGGTGCCGGCCGCCTTGAGGTCCTTGTCGATGTCGGCCCAGACGCCGTCGGCCTGGCCCATCACGGTGAACGCGGCCAGCCCGGCCTTGGGGTCTTGCGGCGGCAGCGGCTCGACGAGTCCAATCTTCTCGGCGACCGCCTGGGCGATCTCCTTGGTGTGCCGCGACGCCCAGACGCCGGAGCAGTTGATGCAGCCGCGGCCGGAGTTGACGTAGACGCTGTCGCAGATCATGTCGAGGTACTTCGGCCAGTTGTCCACCACGTCGTCGGCCAGCAGGATCTTGCTGAACCCCGGGCCGTGCGCCTGCACGCGCGGGTTGCCCTTGTACTGCTCGACCGTCGCGGTGCCACCGAAGATCAGGCTCCTGGGGCAGTCCTTAAGCACGGCCGCGCCGACGTCGCCGAGGCCGGGGTAGATGGCGATCGCCTCCTTGGGGATGCCGGCCTGGGTGAACGCGGCCGCCATGCGGTACGGCGTCCACGGCTCCTGCGGGCCGGGCTTGAGCACCAGGCCGATCTGCATGGGGATGATTGGCAGCCAGAGCGTGTGGACGCCCGGCGAGTTGCTCGGCAGCACCATGCCGAGGACCGGCGACTGCGCCTGGTAGCTGACCGGCACCCCGCGGCTCTCGACCCCCCAGCCGCGCGAGAGGATCTCCAGGTCGAGCCCGCGCGTCAGCGAGTCGAGGATCTTCTCCATGTTCGAGAGCACGAAGTGGTTCTTCTTCATGTTGAACCGGCACATGTGCTCGGGCAGGCCGGTCGTCGCCGACTGCATGCGGACGAAGTCGTCGGGCGACTGGGTGCCGTCGCCCAGCGGCAGCGTCGCGTCGGTGTAGAGGTCGGCGGCCTTCTTGATGCGTTGGAGGATCTCCTTGATCGGGATCGCACGCAGCACGTCGCGGGCCCGCTGGGCGTGGCGCATGTCGCGCGCCACCAGCGAGGCGTTGGTCCGGCTGACCTCGGCGAGCACCTCCCCGGTGTCGAAGTGGACGACCTTGTCGGACTCCAGGCTCTTGTACGGCTCGCCCCAGCGGAGGATGGGAATGTGAATCATGGTTGGCTCCTCGTAGGACAAGCTGCCAGCTTGTCCCGCCGCGAAGAGGACAAGCTGGCAGCTTGTCCTACGGAAGATCAATACACGCCGACCGTCGTCGTCGCCGCGAAGGCGCGGAACGGCTTCACGCCGCTGACGCCGTCCCAGGGGTACTTCGCCGACGGCCGCTCCCGCAGGCCCTCGTCGCGCTCCATGAAGCGCGGCACGAAGAACTCCTTCGTCAAGGTCGTCAGCATGACGCGGCCTTCCTGGCCGTACTCGACCGTCTTGTCGTAGTTGTCGAAGTCCACCACCTGCACCGCGGCCCGCGGCTGCGGGGCGTAGTAGGCGATCTTGTAGTTGTCGTCCGCCTTCGGCATCTCCGACGCGGCCAGGCCCATCAGCGTGTTGCCGTAGGTCGGGGCGATGTAGACGCCGTCGCCGAGGTACTCCTCGATCGTGAAGCGGATCCACTGCGACGTCATCTCGGTGCCGCCGCAGAAGATGCCGGTGATGCCCGCCTTCTTGATGCTCGATCCCTGCGCTTCCAGCCGCTGCGCCAGCGCGTCGAGCAGCTTCGGCGTGGTGAACATGCACTTGATGTCGTGCCCGGCCGACAGGACCGTCATCGCCTGGTCGATGACGTGTTCCTGATAAGCCTTCAGGTGCTCCATCCAGCCCTTCTTGATGACCTTGATGACCCAACGCGGGTCGAGGTCCACGCAGAAGCTGATGCCGCCGCGGTACTGGGCCATGTGCTCGACGGCCAGGCGCAGCCGGCGCGGGCCGGACGGGCCGAGCATCAGCCAGTTGCTGCCCTTTGGGAAGTACTCGTCGGGCAGGGTGTGGCTGAACATCTCGTAGTCGATGCGGAAGTCGTCGGCGACGACGCGGCTCTTGGGGATGCCGGTGGTGCCGCCCGTCTCGAAGACGTACCACGCCTTGTCGGCCAGGCCCTTCGGCACCCAGCGGCGGACGGGGCCGCCGCGCAGCCAGTCGTCCTCGAAGTGGCCGAACAGCTTGAGGTCCTCAAAGGAGTTGACGTCCTTGAGCGGGTTGAACTTGTACTCCTTGGCCTTCTCCAGCCAGAACGGCGTGCCGGTCTCGGGGCTGAAGTGCCAGCGGACGACCTCGCGCACCTGGGCGTCGAGCTTGTCCTTGGCCTGCTTGATCTGCTCCGGGGTCGCTTGCGCGGTCACGGTCATCCTCGTCGGGGTGGGTTCACTTGCTGGGAGCGATGGCGTACAGGTTCGAGCCGGTGTTCACGTAGAGGACCCCGTTCACGACCACCGGCGACACCTTGAGCGGCGCGCCGATCGGGATCTTCTTCGGGTTCGATTTGGGCCGGCCGGCCTGGAAGATGTACAGGTCACCGGCCTCGGTGCCCATGTAGACCTTGCCGTCCACATAGTAGGGCGAGCACCAGGTGCCTTCCTGGAAGTCGTGCTCCCAGAGCTTCTGGCCGGTCTTGGCGTCGAGCGCTTGCAGGTAGCCGGTCAACTCGGCTGCGTAGACGATCCCGTCGTGGACGGCGACGGTGCTCATCGTCCGGCCGAAGACGAACTCGCGGGCGTCGTCCTTCGGCTTGGGCACCACCGGCCCGCCGTGATGCCAGACGAGGCCGGAGT
>JAXMAW010000108.1:0-8403 GCA_046350195.1 Gemmataceae bacterium | reverse complement strand
AGGCGCTGCCGCTCTTGGACGACTGGCCGGACGTCCTGCACGTCAACGACTGGCAGACGGGGCTGATCCCGGTCTACCTCAAGGAGCAGTACCGCCACCGGATGTACGACGGCAAGGCGCTCGGCTACGACCAGGTCGGCACGCTGATGACCATCCACAACATCGCCTACCAGGGCACGTTCTGGCACTGGGACATGAACCTGGCCGGGCTGGACTGGCGGCTGTTCAACCCGCGGCAGCTGGAGTACTACGGCAAGCTGTCGTTCCTCAAGGCCGGCGTCGTCTTCGCCGACCTCATCAACACCGTCAGCCCGACCTACGCCCGGGAGATCCAGACGCCGTACTTCGGCTACGGCATGCAAGGCGTGCTGTCCGAGAACCGCCACCGCCTCTGCGGCATCGTCAACGGCGTCGATTACTCCGTCTGGGACCCGGCCCACGACCGGAACATCGCCGCCGCCTACACGCCCGACGACCTCTCGGGCAAGATGGTGTGCAAGGAGGCGTTGCAGCGCGAGTTCGGCCTGGCGGAGGACATGGACGCGCCGTTGTGCGGCGTCGTGGCCCGACTGACGGAGCAGAAGGGCGTCGATCTGATCGTCGCCGTCGCCCCAGGCCTACTTGACGCCGGCGGTCAGTTGGTGGTGCTGGGCGAGGGTGACCGGAAGTACCACCACCTGCTGGAGCGCCTGCGCAGCCGCTACCCGGGACGGATGGGGCTGTACCTCGGCTTCAACGAGCCGATGGCCCACCGCGTCGAGGCCGGCGCCGACTTCTTCCTGATGCCGTCGGCGTTCGAGCCGTCGGGGTTGAACCAGCTGTACAGTCTGCGGTACGGCACCCCGCCCGTGGTGCGGGCGACGGGCGGCCTGGCCGACACCGTGACCGACGCCTCGCCGGAGAACATAGCCGCCGGCACGGCGACCGGATTCCGCTTCGGCGGCTACAGCGCCCACGAGTGCTGGCGGGCGGTCGAGAGGGCCATGGGGTTGTACCGCCACTACAAGGACGAGTGGCTCAAGGTCGTGCAGACCGGCATGACCCAGGACTGGTCGTGGGACCGCAGCGCCGCCGAGTACGAGGCGCTGTACCGCCGCCTGGCCCGGACGTGAGAGCGCCAAGCGGCCGTCGCACTCGTGGAGACGGTCAACCGCCGGCCGGGGCCGCATCCGCTGCGGCCCCCTTGAGGCGTACCGCCTTACTTGCCGCGGACCTTGATGTCGGGGTCGCCGAGCACCATGCGGTACTTGAAGCCGCCACTGGTGGAGTCGTACCGGACAACGACGGCCTGGTTGTTGGTAAGGCGCCAGAGCACCTCGTCTTCCTCCGTGCTGCGCTTGCGATCTCCGGTGGACCAGACCCGCTCGCAGGCGGGGGCGCCGTTCGACGTGCGGATGCCGGGGAAGACTGCGACCCAATCGCCCGTCTTGGACTTCAGGTCGTAGTAGCCAAAAAGGTAGACGTGCTTCCCGTTCAGCCCGCCCTTCTGCGAGAGGGATCCGAGCGACACCTTGTCGGAGTGCGCCTTGTTCAGGGCGTGGACGTAGGCGCGCTGGCAGACGTCCCGCGCCATCGATCCGTCCCAGGTCACGGCGATCAGGACGACCTCCTTGGTACCGGCGAAGTACTTCGCAAAGCCCTTCTGGGTCTTGTCGAGCCACTTGTAGTCGGGCGGGACCGGCTTGTCGGTCACCGGGCCTGGCTCGAAGGTACGGGTCAGGGTCACCGAGCCCTTGTAGGAGCCAGCCGCATCCAGCCGCGTGGCGACGTACTTGAGGGCCACATGCCCCTTGGCGGCGGTGCCGGTGATCTGGTACGCACGGTTGGCCGACTCCCCCCGCAGTTCGAGGCCGTTCTTGCCGGTGAACTTGCCGGACACCTTCACGCCATCCCAGGTGCCGGATAGCTTTCCGTCACCGTCCGCCGACAGCTTGAGGTTGCTCTGCCCCTTCTCCCCCAGGTCGTTTGACCATGGGCCGGTCCACGCCCCGACGACGACCCCGGCGTCCTGGGCCGAAGCCGCGCTCACCGCCCCAACCACCAGGACCACCGCCGCCAACGGGTACCGGCGCATCGACCTTAACCCCCGTTTGTTGGTTGCGCATTCCGCCGAGGTAGGAATACCGCCGGCGGCCCCCTTCGCCCAAAATAGTATCACCGCCGGAAAGAATCCAGGGAGGCCGTGAGTGCACCCTACCGGGAGGCCTGGGAAATATCCGACAAAGACACTCCAAAAATGGGTCTTGAGCGGCGGGGCCGATCAAGCTTGAACCCTTGAAAGCCCACATGCCCCGCCGGCCCTCTCTAGCCCCAGGGTCGGCCCGAGGATCGACAACTTACGGGTGATCGCCGACCAAGATAAACAGGCCACCGGGGGTGACCCCCACGCCAATGCTATTCATTTGGTTGATGCCCTACCGGTGCTCTTGTATCGCCGCCATCATTTGTGGTGTCACCTTTCCCGCCCCCGGGGGGTGGCCGGCCGCTACCTGGGGCATCAAAGCAAGGAGGCCGACGTAGACGCTCGCCGCGAACAGAGCGAGGTCGATGACCGCCGTAAGCAGGAGGAACTGTACACCCACACGGCCAAACAAACTACCCATCAACAACAGGGCGCTCGGGACAGCGAGTGAGCCTGCCAAGAGGAGCCCTGATAGTCGAAGTCGTCTCGGCTGAGACACGCGGTCGATCTTGTAGACCAGGATCGCGAAAAGGAGCACCAAGAAGATGGCCTTCAACCAGACCGGCAGCAACCCGCCTGTGCCGAGGGCAGGAACCCCGCGCTCGGACATGGCCCCTCCGAGAAGCCACAGAGCGACCAACTCATTGGGGCCCTCCCCACGGCCGCCAAGGAACGGCGGCCCATCCGGCCGGCCCCCGGACTGGCTGCCGAGGACCATGCCAGACATGACAACTACCGTGACGACTGCCGTGATCCCGATGGCGAGGAAGACGGCCAGAACCAGAGTGCTCGTGGACACGGTTCGAGAGCCAGGGTAGCGCGCTCGATCATCCGGTGACGGTGAAGTGCTCATGGACCCGCTCTCCTCGAAAGAGCCGAACTTGGGTTTCTCCCGCTGCCAAGCGGCCTAATCCTACTCACCCACCCCTCCCCCAGCAACATTTTTCCCCCGCCGAACTCCCAAAACCCGGCTTCGCCCTCCTCGCCACCCTTGGCCACCCTGGCCGCTCGTCCCGATTTCGCCGCGGCCTTTTTCCACGGGCTGACGCCGGGAGTCATCGAGAATACCCGATACTGCTCTCCGAACTTCGGCCCCCTTCTGGGAGAATGCGCGGTGGCGCGGCCCCAGCCCGCGCATCCCAGGAGATGCACCATGTCCGCGACCGAAGAAGCCCCGAAGGCCAACCCCGAGGGGCGCGAGGCCAACGGCCGGTTCGCCAGGGGCAACCGCGGCGGCCCCGGCAACCCCTACGCCCGCCAGGTCGCCGCGTTCAAGTGCCGCGTCCTGCACCGCGTCAAGGATGACGACCTCGACGCCATCATCGACAAGCTCGTCGAGCTGGCCCGGCAGGGCGACGTCGCCGCCGCCCGGCTCGTCCTCCAGCACACGCTGGGGAAACCCATCGAGAGCGCCCACCCCGACCGGCTGGACCGCGACGAGGTCGAGGCGTTCAAGGCCAACCGCATGTGCCAGGACGCCTTCGGCCTGGTCGAGTCCGCCCCCGTCGAGCCGGTCCTGGTCGCCGTCCGCGAGCTGTCCCCCGCCCGCGGCCAGGAGTTCATGACCGGCCTGCTCGCCGGCCTCCGCGCCCAGGACGAGGCCGCCGCCAAGGGGGGCCCCGCCGCCGATACCAAACGGCCCAACCGGCCCAGATCAGCGCCGGCGAGCGTCCCCGCGGACGTCGCCTTCGCCGAGGCGGAGACCCTGCGGCTCATCAACCAGCCCGGCGGCGCCGACGGACAGGCCGACCGCCGCGCGGCCAACCCGCGTCAGCCGTAGCCGCCCACCGGCACAGCGCCGCCGAGCGACATCGCCCTCGACCCCGAGCCGGCTTTCCCGGGGCACGCCGGGCGTTTGCCCCGCAACACTGCCGACCTCCCGGACCCAGGCCCATGCCTTGCTACCCCAGCCCCCTACCCCCGCGCCGCCAGCGCCTGTACGCTCTTGCGCAGCGCCTCCAGCCGCGCCTTCTCGTCCGGCACCGCCGGGTCGTTGTCGCAGTGGTGGCACGGGCCGGCCAGCAGGGCGTCGTCGTCGAAGTAGCTCAACAAAGCCTGCCACCGGCAGCCGGGGCCGTCGGCGTAACGGACCATCTTCTCCAGGACCGCCCGGTCGTGGTCCTCCTTGTCGCTGTACGACCGGCTCGCCGCGGCGACGGCCTGCCGCGACAGGCCCGGCCGCAACAGCCGGTACCGCCCGCCGCGGACGTTCTCGACGATCCCCTGCCCCGCCAACAGCGCCAGGCACACCTTGGTGCGGCCGTCCTTCAGCGGCGAGACCGCCTGGATCTCCTTCAGCGTCGGCGGCGCCTCCCGGTCGGCCAGGCGCTGCACGGCATGATAGACATTGACCAGGTCGCCGTCGTCGGGGTAGCGGCCGACCTGGAAGAAGCGCTGCAGCTTGCGGTCGTCCGGGTCGTACAGCAGGGTGCCGCGGGCGGGCAGCCCGTCGCGGCCGGCCCGGCCGAACTCCTGGTAGTACGCCTCCAGGCTGCCGGGCATGTGGTAGTGGATGACGTGGCGGATGTCCGGCTTGTCGATGCCCAGCCCGAAGGCGTTGGTGGCGACGAACAGGTGAAGCTCGCCGGCCATGAAGCGGGCCTGCACCTTGGCACGCCGCTTGGCCGGCATCCGGCCGTGGTAGCCCGCCCCGACCAGCTCCTGCTCGGCGAAGAAGTCGGTCAGCTCCTCGACTGCCTTGACCGTGGCGCAGTAGACGACCGTGGTCCCGGTGGTGTTCGCCAGCAGCTCCAGGAGCTTGGCGCGCTTCTCGCCCTCGCCGCGGGTGTGCTCGACCGACAGGGCGATGTTCGAGCGGTAGAACCCGGTGTGGACCACCTCGGCTTCGGGGATGTTCAGCCGGGTGCGGATCTCCTCGACCACCGCCGGCGTCGCCGTCGCCGTCAGGGCCAGCACCGGCGGCCGGCCCAGGTCGAAGGCGGCGTCGCGCAGCCCCAGGTAGTCCGGGCGGAAGTCGTGGCCCCACTGACTGACGCAGTGGGCCTCATCGACCACGAACAGCCCGACCGGCCGGCGTCGAATCTGCTCCCGGAACCCCGGGTCGGCGATCCCTTCCGGCGTGACGAGGACGAAGTCAGCCCGCCCCGCGGCGATGAGCGCCTGGGCCTCGCGCAGCTGCGCCGTCGGCAGGGCGCTGTTCATCTCGGCGACGGCAAAGCCCCGGCCGCGCAAGTTATCGGCCTGGTCCTTCATCAGGGCGATGAGCGGGGAGACGACGACGGTGGTGCCGCGCGATTCCAGCGCGGACAGTTGGTAGCAGAGACTCTTGCCCGAGCCGGTGGGCATGACGACGACGACGTCGCGGCCGGCGATGGCGGCCTTGACCGCCTCGGCCTGGCCGGCCCGGAACCGCTTGAACCCGAAGTGCTGCTCGAGCTTCTCCAGCAACCCCTCGACGCGCGGCGAGGTGGACATGGGACGAATCGGCCTCTGGGTACCGCCGCCCGGCGGGGCCGGCCCGGCGTGGGATCATCTTCGCTGCCCGGGCCGCCCCGAACTCGTGCTGGGCGACCACCCTTTGATCGTACCGCCGCCGCCTCCGCCTGTAAACGGCCTCGCCGCTCAACCGCCCAGAATGGCCTGCAAGCGATCGTCGAGCAGGCCGCGGCTCTCCAGCGTCTGGCGGAGGACGTCCCCCGCCACAGCGAGGCCGACCAGCAGCCGACCGCTCAGCTCGCGCCAGACCACCGCCCGGGACGGCGTTTGCCAGGTCAGAGCCAGCCGGGCGGTCGATTCCCGGCCTACGTGCCGCACCATCCGCGTCCAGGTCACCACCTCCTCCTCCGAGGCAGCGCGGTCGTGCGTCACGCGGAACAACGCCCGGACGAACCCTTCGTCGCTCTCCAGCGCCAGCCCGGCCGCGAGCGTCGAGGCCAGGAAGCGGACCTCGGGCGTCGCCCCGACGGACAGCCTCACGGCCTCGACCCGAGCATAGGTCACCGTCGCCAGCGTGCCGTCGGCGTATCCCAGCCGCACGACGCCGCGGGTGGGATTGATCCGCCGCAGTGTGGCAACGCCGGTCGGGGCGACGACGAGCTGGTCCCGGCCGGCCGCGCCGTCGAGGTACGCCTCGCCGCGCCAGCCGGCGAGGTGGAAGCGCGTGCCCGACGCGCCCCCTCGGAGCTGCGCCACCTCGACGCCCTCCAGCGTCGCGAACCCCAACCCGGCCAGGGTGACCCGGCCCGACGACAGCACGAAGTTGGCGTTCCGAATCACCCCGAAGGTGTCCCGCCCGTCGCCTCCGTCGAACGAGAGGCCGTGGCGCAGCGTGTTCGCCCCCGCGGGGTCGAGTACAACCGCGTCGTCGCCGCCGCGGCCCACGAACGTGACGGCGACGCCGAGGTCGCCCACCACGCGAAACGTCTCGTTGTCGTCGCTGCCGCGGACGGTGAGCGAGCGCACCTCCGACAGGGGCGCGGAGTAATACACCCCGTTAAGGGCGGAATTGTCCGCGTCACTGACCACCAGCTCGAGGTAGTCCCCGTTGCGGCGGGCGGTGATCGTGAGCGACTCGGACCGGCCGTCCACGCCGGCGAGCTGGTAGGCCATGTCGAGGGCGAGGTCGTAGGCGCCCGAGGTGGCGCCGGCGAGGAAGCCCTGGAACGACGAGACGCGCGTGGCGACGCCAAACTCGCCGAAGCTTCGGTCGATGTCGGCACTGACGTCCGCCGAGCTTCCGCCGTCGGAGTACGACACGACCCCGGCGATCCGGCCGCGCAGGAAGAGCGGGCCGCCGGAGTCGCCCTGCGCCGGGTTGGCCTCTCTGTCCCCGAGCCCGAGGTCTTTCACGCCGTACAGGGAGCCGAAGGCATCGTTGGCCGCGGCGCCGTCGTCGAAGTCCCAGGCCAGGGCCGAATCGCCGGCCGGCGCGGCCTGGCTGAACGGGGCGGCCGACAGCCACGAGGCCAGCGAGTCAAACCGGTTCTGCCCCAGGTGCTTCTGGCCGGCCGTCCCGGCTTGACTGCCCGCCTCGCCTGTGCCGACGCGGCCGTATCCCGCGACGGTGAAGACCCGCCCCAGTTCGTCCGAGCCGGTGTACAGGTCGTAGCGGTCCGCCCCGAACGGGGAGACCATCTGGCGGCCAGACCCCGGCGTCACCTGGTCGGGCAGCACCAGCACGGCGATGTCGTTGCCTGCCGTCGGGTCGCCGTTGTAGCCGGGGTGAACGCGGTAGAACTCGGCAGGGATACGCAGGACGATGTCACGCTTGACCCCGCCGTCAACCAGTTCAAAGACGACGTTCGTGACGGCAGGGCTTTCCCCCTGCCCGTCGCGGAGGGCGTGAGCGGCAGTGAGGATGTGACGGCCCGTGAACAGCAGCGACCCGGTGGCGATCGCCCCGCCCTCCCCCTCCAACCGGACCACCCCGTCATAGCCCGACCCACGGGCGACGGCCGGGGAGGAGGTGGCGCCGACGACGGGCGCCAGGCGGGGTTCGAGCGGCTCGAGGTGCGGCTTCATGGGGGTGCCTCATGTTGCGGTCCGTGCAAGGGTGGCGCACGGATTCTTCGGCGCGCGCAGGGGCGGGGCGTGACCCGTCTCGGCCCCGCCTCGCCCCCGCGCCCGGTCCGACACCGCGTTGTGCGGCGTGTAGCGACGGCGCGGCGCCTCAAAGCCGAGGGAAAAAGGTTCCCGGCACTGGGGTGGCTTGGTCCCAGGACGCCGCCGCGCCCTGAAGGCGCTCCAGGTCGGCCCGCATCGCCACCAGGGCCGGCTCGGCGCTGGCCCGCCGCGCCAGGCGGTAGGCGTGGATCGCGAAGTCCACGCTCTGCGCCACCAGGTGGGCCGCCTGCTTCGAGTCGGCCAGCGTGGCCGCCTCCGCCGCGAACGCCGCCGCGTGAGCCACCATGCAAGTGACCACGCTCGACTCGTCGTCGCCGCCGGCGTCCACGTTGTCCAGGGCGAGGGTGTACGCCCGCGCGGCCACGTCGGCCAGGTCGTCGCCGGCCGAGCCCGCCCCCGTCGCCTGGTCCAACCGTACCAGCGCCTCGTCGAGGACGCCCGCCTGGGCCGGAGGCGGTTGGATCAAGGCGCGAGCGCGGCGGACGCACCGCGCCGCCAGGGCCCGCCGCGCCCAGCGCGGCAGCGGCTCGACTTCGTGCTGGGCAATCCGGTTGAGAGACATCTCATCTCTCCTTTGGAAGAAATTGTACCGCGTCGGCGATCACGTGTCCCGACGAGCCGTCGTTGCGCACCTCGAC
>JAXMAW010000107.1:0-9534 GCA_046350195.1 Gemmataceae bacterium | reverse complement strand
CGCCGCCTGGTACTCGGCGTGGCAGAGGGCCTTCGCGGTCTTCAGCAGCATGGGACAACTCCTTGCGGGCGACGGTCGGGGTGGGTTGGTTACAGGTTGCCGGTGCGGTGCAGCGCCAGGGCGCAGTCGCCGTGCTTGCAGTAGCCGAGGTAGGTGCCGGCCTTGCAGCTGCAGGTCGCCTTGCCGCCCTCGACGAGCACCTCGTAGGACTCCTCGCCCTCGCCGGCGCCGAACCTCTCGAAGCGGACGGCCAGGCCGTAGTCGGAGGGGATGGGCGAGACGCTGTAGACGTCGGCCTTGCCGTCCTGGGTGATGCGCAGGGTGCCCAGGGCGAAGCCGACGTGGGACAGCCACGAGGCGGACCGCTCGTGCGGGCGGCGGGCGACTCGGCGCGCACTGCGGGCGGCGGAAGCGGGCATGGGACGCTCCGGTGGGGGCGGGCGGCGGTGTCAGTCGGTGACTGTGAGTGAAGTATAGCTGTCTTGTCTTTTCGTGTCAACACACTTCTTTAAATATCTTTCCTGATAAGCCAAGATGTTGACACATGCTCAAGATGTGCGTAAGCTTGTGATGACACGTCCCAGATGGGGAGGGTAGAATGCTCGCCACTATGGCCAAGCGAAAGGGCAGCGGTTCGAGCGGCAAGAAGCCTCAGAGGTCAGGCGTGCCACTAAACGCCTGGATCGAAGAGCCGATCATGCAAGCTCTGGAGATGTACCTGGACGGCACCGACCCGAGGGTGTCCAAGACGGCGGCGCTGGAGTCTGCCCTGAAGGACTTCCTGAAGGGCAAGGGCTTCTGGCCCCCGCCGGGGAGCAAGTCGTGAGCGAGCCGACCGAATTACGGCAACGGTTGCCGAAAAGGGGGCGGCCGTCGCTGTTCTACCCCACGGAGGAGGAATTCCTCGGCCGCCTGTACCCCGACGTGAAGTCACGCCGTGGGCGGCAAGAGGTGAAGTACATGCTCTCGGCGATCATCGCCCTCGTCGAGAACCGAAGGCTGTTCGACGAGCGGGTACGGTGGGTGTACTGCCCGGAAGAATCGGCCAAGGGCGCGAAGGAGTTCTTCCGCCCCACCGTGCTGGCCGAGCTGGGGCGGTTCCCGGGACGAAGGGACGATCCGCCAGGGCCGCCCTCTTGGCTCGTGCGGCAGGACGATGGACCAGTCGGGAGGCGGTGGGGATGCTGCAAGCCGGGTACGCCTGGCCGGCCGCATGGCGGAAGGGGCTGGACTTCATCGAGCAATCGAGGCATTGGCCGGCGTCCTGGGTCGTGCGCCCTGAACGAGTTCCTCGCCAGGCACCCTGACACCTGCGTTGCCGCGGGTGCGTGGATGGCGTTCGAGTCGATCACCTTCAACGGCGTCCCGGTTGTCGAGCCGGGGGCGGACGACTGACCGCCGCCCGTTGTCCCCGGTGGGAAGCGAGGGGGCCGCGTCACCAATGGGTGACGCGGCCCTTGCCGTTCCGGGGCGGCTGGCGGTCAGCCACGGCGGCGGTGTACAATCCAGGCAGCGGGGCGGCCGGACTAGCTACCCGGCCAGGCCCGCCCCCTCGCCGCTCACGCACTCCGGGCGGGAGGGGGCGGGCGGTCCCCGCCGAGGAGTGCGGCCCCATGTCTTACCTGTGTCGGAATGACAAATGCAAAGAGCCGCTGTCGGTCCCCCGGCCCGACCAGAACAGGGTGATCCCGGTGCAAGAGTCCAAGGGCATGCCCGAGACGGTAATGATCAAGTGCCCGAAGTGTGGCACGCTCAACGCCATCACGGTGAGCCGATGACCGGCGAGGCCGAGGAATTCCAGGTCGGGGGTGAGCCCACCGCAGACCAGGTGGAGCTGTACGAGTGGGCCACCAAGGTCAATGACAACGCGCCGAACGCTGTGCAGGAGTCCCTGAAGCAGTTGGTCACACTGACGACGGCATTCACGGCCGGCTCGGCTGCCCTGTTCAACCAGATCCCGCTCCACTACGGCGCAAAGGTGACTGTCGGGGCGTCCCTGCTTTGTTCGCTCGTGATCGCGATGTACGGGTGGATGCCGATGTGGGCACCGTGCGATCCGGCGTTCCCCGATCAAGTTCGATCCGTCAGGGACAAGCTGCGGTCCAGGAAGCAGTCCTGCCTGTTCGCCAGCGTTGGGCTCCTGATCTTCGCCATGCTGGTCCTGATGGCGGCCTCGCTTTTCTGGCCGGCCACCCCGTGGCCAACGCCGTGAGCCCCTGCCGCGTCCGGAGCCCCTCGGGCCACCTTCCCCCTGCCCGGCCCGCCCGCGTGCCCTGGACGAGCGTATACGGGGGCCTGGGCACCGACCCCGCCGAGTTCCGCCGGTACGTCGTCCCCGCCCTGCCCAACGGCGAGCGGGAGTTCGACCTGATGACGGTGGCGCCGGGGACCGACGTCGGGGGGAGGCCGAGGAAGGGGGAGGAAACCGGGATCGCGATGAGCCCAGTTTCCGGAGAGATGAGTGACCCCAAGGCCAAGCGCCTCCGCGCCATCCTCCGCGCCCCCGAGGTCATCCAGGACCTGTACCGGGAGGGGCTGGTGACGCAGGCGGTGGCGGCGCTACGGCGTGTCCGCCAGCCACGCGGCCAACGCCACCGCCAGGGCCAGCTCGCCGGGCCGCCCGGGGAAGTCCAGCAGCTCCTCGCCCAGCCGGCCCGCCACGCCCGCGCCGACCCGGACGCGCAGCCGGCGGGTGGCCACCAGCAGGTGGCGCAGGCGCAACGCCAGCGAGGCGTCGGCCGCCTCGACCGGCACGACGGGCGCGACCAGCTCGCCGATGGCGCCGAGGCGGTCGGCGTCTGTGCCGGGCGGGCGGCGACCACCGGACGGCCGCCCTGGCCAGCCGGCGGCGGCGCGCGGACGACGACCGCGTCAGGGGTGCCCGCCGGCCAGCCGCGCAGCAGGGCGAGGCGGTGCCGGCGGCCGGGCGCTGACGACGGCGGCCAGCGCAGGGCGAGACGCCCCGGCCGACGACCGCGCCGAGCGTGAGCCGCAGGTTCGTCACGGCGATTTCTCCGTGGTGAACAGCGGCCTGGGCTCCTCCTCCTCGGCGGGGTTGACGCCCTCGACAGGGCGGCGGCGATGTCCTCGCCGGCGAACACGCCGTCGAGCACCTCCTCGAAGGACGTCTCGTACCCCGCCGGAACCACCGCTCGCCGATCGCCCTCCGCTCCTCGGCGAGGAACTCCCGCGTGATGCGCGGGCAGTCGGTCGCCTTGACCCTGACCCGCTCCCAGCAGTTGCTGCCGGACCACTCCTCGTAGAACCAGCCCCTCTTGCCGAACGGCGTGCTCAGCGCCACCAGCTTCCCCGGCTGATCGCCAGCATCGGCCGGACGGAGTAGTACAGCCGCGTCCGGCACGCGGGCGGCCTCGTCGATCACCAGCAGCGTCACCCCGGAGTAGCACCGGATGGTCTGCTCCTTGCCGGGCAGGGCGATCGACGCGCGAGCCGTTGGCCAGCGACAACGTCAACTCCATCCAGCGCGTCGCCGGCACCGGCTTGCCCAGCGCGTCGTACAGGTGCAACACCTTCTTCATCAGCTCGCTGACCGCCTCTCCGTTGGCGAGCAGCAGCGTCAGCGACCGCGGCGTCAGCAACGCCGTGTTCAGGCGAGGGCGGCGGCCACGGTGCTCTTCCCGCCTGCCGCGAGCACAGCAGCAGCACGGCTGCTCGGCCGACAGGCGACGACCCCCCGCCAGGGGTCCGGCGTCGTCCCCGTCGCCGCCAGTTCGGGCCGGGTCCTTGCGGACCCTCTCCAGCGTCGTGGCCCCGGCCGGGGCCGCCGCCCCGACCGCCGCGTGCGGGAGCCTCTCCACGCGGCCCCTCAGCCCCGCCAGGGTCGGCATGATGGGCGCCCCTCCCGGATGGCCCGCTCCAGGTCCCGGACGCGCTCCTCGCAGCTCGACCAGCTCCGCCGCCTCGAACAGGTGTTCGAGGACCTTGCCGGCGCGCCGAGCCCGACCCGGAGGTCCTCGCCGTCGAGCAGCCCCACCAGCGTCCCGACCGCCCGCTCGCCGGCGTCGGCCAGCCTCCCGGCCACCCGCCGCACCATCTGGCTGCGGGCCTCCGCCACCATGGCCCGGAAGCCCGGGTCGCCCTTCAGGCGGCGGAAGGCGGTCCGGGCGCTGACCCCGGCCAGGCGTGCGGCGTCCTCGACCCGCTCGCCCCGGGCCAGGGCCGCGGCCAGTTGCGCGTCAGCGTCGTGTCGCGACCTTCCCGCCACGTCAGGGGCCCCCGTCGTCGTCGTGGCCCAACGCCGGCACGCCGGCGGCCCCCAGCTCGGCCTGCTCCTTGAGCGTGCGCAACAGGTGCATCAGCCCGACGCCGCTGGCGACCGCGGCGACCCGGCCCACGACGTCGTAGAAGGCCGCGTCGCCCATCTCGGCGTGCGCCCGCCGCGGGTCCAGGCTGACCCGGTCGGCCACCTCCTGCAGCCGCCCCGCGTTGAGAAGGACGGTGTCCTCGGCGGTCTGGCTGGCCAGCTCCAGCCGGGCGAACTCCCGCGCCGCCTCGGCCAGCCGCGATCGCTCCTCGGGGCTCCAGCGCATCGCTACCTCCCGAAGGCGTTGTAGCCGGCGATGGCCAGCTCGCTCACGCCGAGGGTGGCCACCGCCGCGGACGCCCTGGCGGCCAGCATGCCCCCCTGCCGCACGGCCCCGTCCCTCGCCGAGTCGTAGACCTTGCCCGCCACCGCGCTGATGATGTCCTGGGCGGCCGCCGCGATGGCCTGCTTCAGCTCCGCGAGGTACTGCGACGAGTCCTTCGCGGCGAGCTCGTCGATGCCGTCGAGGAGTTTCGTCCATCGCGCCCGCTCCTCGGCGTCCTTCGACTGCACGCCCCCCGGCCCCGCCAGCAGTGCGTTGCGCGCGAACTGGTTGGTGAACTCGGCCAGCCCGCCGACCTGCGCGTTCGTGGCCACCGCCACCGTCTTCCGGCGGTCATCGTCGCCCGGCGCCAGCGACCGGCGGACGCCCCGGGCGAAGTCCGCCGCCATCGACGTGCCGGCCAGGGCATCGACGAACTTCAACACGTGGGCCGCCGCCAGGAGCATCTTCTCCGACAGCGACTTCATCGCCGACTTGAACCCGTCCATCACCGACGTCATGTCCACCCCGAAGTAGGACAGGATGCCCCGCACCACCCCGGCGACGACCTCGGCGAACCCGGCGATGGCCGCGTACCACGCCTCCAGGACCGGCACCACGGCGGACACCACGTCCGCCAGGAACCGGAACGCCGGGGCGAGGCTGGTCAGCACGCTGGCGAACGCCCCGGCGAAGACCGACGCCACCTGGCCGAACGCCTTGGCGACCTGCTCGACGACCGGGCGAAGCTTCTGCATCACCGGCGTGATGGCGGAGTTGAACTCGGCGAGGACGCCTACGGCAACCCGGATGACGGGCTCCAGGGCGACGCCGACGGCGGCGGAAAGGTTCCGGAACTCGCGGTCCATCGCCATGACGGCGGCGGGGTTCAGCGCGGCGACGAAGCCCCGGGCGTCGCCGACGACCTGGTTGAAGGCCGCGATGGGGAGCGCTGAACGACTCGGCGACGGGCGCCCAGCCCGGTCGAGAGGGCGTTCTCCTGCCTGGCCGGCGTGCCAGGCTTGGGCGGCACGGCCCTGGGGCGTATTGCCCGGCGTCGCCTGGCCGGCCCCGGGCGTCGGCGTCGCGGCCAGCCGCTGCGCGTAGGCGTTGGCGGCGCCGGCGACGGCCTGGAAGGCGGACAGCAGCGTCCTGGCCGAGAGCGAGCCGATCCCGCCGAGGGTGGCGGCCAGCTGGTGGGCGTTGGTCGCCAGGTCCTGGAAGGCGGCCAGCAGCGTCTTGGCGGCCAGCGAGCTGATGCCGGCGAACGTCGCCGCCAGCTGGTCGGCGGACTGGCCCAGGCGGGCCATCAGGAGGTCAACGGGGCTGGGGGTTGCCACGGGTCACCTCTCGGGGGGCATGGGGATGAAGCAGGCGGATGGCCCGGCCTAGCCAGTCCGCGAGCTGTCCCCCCAACTCGTCCGCCCCGGGCCTGGGCCGCAGCGCCCACTCGCGGCGGAACCGAAACGACGTGAGCGCCTCGGCCTTCCGGACCGCCTTCGCGTCGTCGGCGAGCCGCCTCCTCGGCCACCACGAGGCGCGCGCTGCCGCGTCGAGGTCCTCGGCGGCCGCCCGCTCCCGGGCCTCGCACTCCTCCAGGTCCGTCGCCCCGCCCAGGACGGCCCGCCGGGTCGCCTCCCTAGCCTCCTCGACGGCGGCCCTCGCTGCGTCGGCCTGGCGCGACAGCTCCGCGTGCTGGCGCGCCCGGCGGGTGTGCTGGACCACCTCGGCCCCGGACTCGCGCCACGCCGCCATGTGGGCGTCGTAGGCCAGTGCGAACTCTCGGTGGTCGGCGCGGCGGGCCTCCACCCAGCGCCGGACGATGTCGCCGGCGCCGGTGGCGACGACGATGAGCCGGTCGCCGTCCTGCTGGAGCGTGAACTCGACCGTCGGCCCCTCCGACTGCTGCGCGTTCTCGACCTCGCGCCTCGTGGCCTCGATGCACTCCGCCATGGTCACCTGCCTCCCATGATTCGCGCGGCGATGGAAGCAACGTCCATCGGCCTCACCGACTCCTGTAGCCGCTCGCGGGCCCGGGACGCCTCCCGCAACTGCCTCGCAACCGCGATGTGCCGTGGGGTCAGGCCGGCCTGCGTCCGCATGACCTCGACCGAGAGGAACGGGCCGCGTCGGCTCTCCTCGGCGGCCGAGGAGCCCTTGGCGCTCGCGTCGTCGGCGTCGTCGTCGTCTCCCTCCGGCGGGTTGGCGAAGACGTCGGCGATCAGCTCGGCCGCCCGCCCCAGGTCGGTGCCCTTGTCGGCCAGGATCTTCAGGACCGCCTTGCGGATTCGGGCGCGAGCCCTGTCCTCCGGCGAGGCCGAGGCCGCCGGGTCGCCGATGCCGCTCTGGGCGAAGCCTGCGTCGTCGTCGCCGAGCAAGCCGGCCTCCGCCATCTCGGTCAGCGACCTGGCAGCGGAGACGTTGTCGTTGACGCGCAGCCTCTCGGCGACCTCCCGGACCAGCCGGCGGCGGCGGGCACGACGAACGTCGTCGTCGAACGTCGGCGGGCCGTTGATGGCGGCTACGGACTCGGCCAGGGAGCGCTGGCGGGCGGGAGCCCAGCCCCCGCCCGCCCCCCGACCTGACGAGCCGCCACGAGAGGCTGACGAACGGGACTCGCTGAACAGGCCGGCGACGGTGGCCGGGTCGGTCACCAGGTCGCAGCTGGCCACGCTCTCAAGCTTGCTGATCTCGCTGCCGCCGGACGGGGTGCGGACCTCCGTCCCGCGGGCGCTGTGAGAAAATCCGATGACGTGCGGCGCGACCTCGGCCATCTCCAGGACGGCCGGCGTGTAGGGGTGACTGAGGAAGAACTTGACGACGCCGAAGATGCCGTTGCGCCGCCGCTCGGCGCTCTCGACGACGCCGATGCGGTCGGTGATCGGCCGGTCGCCACGCCCGTAGTGGTGGCCGATGTTGATTGGCTTCCCCACGTACAGTTGTGGGTCTACCCCCTCGGGCCGGTAGCGGCGCGAGTTGGCCGACTCCCAGCCAAGCAATTTCACGCCCCGCAGCCGGCCCGCCTGGCGGTCCACCCTCAGCGTCGAGGCGGCCTGCCGGACCGCCTCCCTGATCGCGACAGTGCTCATCGACTCGACCCCTCTCGCCCCGTGGAAACCCCCATCGCCGCCAGCGCCTCGCGCACCCGCTCGACGTCCGAATCCGACCACGCCCGGAGCGACCCCACGCGCCCCGGCTCCGGCAGCCGCCCCAGGTGCAGCAGCCGCAGCAGCTGCCACAGCTCGATGCCCAGCAGCTTCGCCGCCGCGCCAGTCGTCAGCAGCCGTTCGCCCGTGTCAGTCGTCATGGTGGCTCCGTAGTGCGTTGCACGTTGCCGTCACTAGATAGTAGCCGCGGGGAGATCGGGCCGGTCGCCGCGACGCCGGGCGGGTGGGGTTGCCGTCCGGGTCGTCGTCGGGATGGTGCTCGGAGATGCGGACGCACCTGAACCGGTAGGACCGCCAGGCCCTCTTGAGCAGCGCCCTCAGCCGGCGGACGGCGTCGCCGTCGCCTGGACCGCCGGCGTCCACGATGGTCAAGGTGTAGGTGACGCGCCCCTTGCCCACCTCATCCCCCCGTGAGTTGCAACGCGGCTTCCAGCTCGTCGCGGGCCGCGTTGACCACCTTCATCTGCTCGTCGGTGCCGCCCCGGTCGGGGTGGTACTTGAACGCCAGCCGCCTGTACCAGTTGCCGACCGCGTCGCGTACCTGCCGGCGGTCGGACGCAGGGCGAGACTCGGCGCGGAGGCCGAACCGCAGCGACAGTTCGCGGCGGATGGCGTCCGACAGCTCCCACGGGACGTCGTCGCAGTTCTCCAGCACCCACACGAGGTAGGCCGACGGCAGCGACCCAACCCGTTGACCTCGGTACTTCCCCCATGGCATCGTCATGGCCGCACCTCCCCACTCTGGGGGTGGGGCCTCACCCATACTTCCCGGGCCGCACGTACACCGGGAAGTGGGGAAGACTCGGGAAGACTCGGGAAGTAAGGCGCGTGCCGTCCATTCTTCCCGAGTCTTCCCCATACTTCCCCTATCCCCCAGGTGCGAACGGGTCGGGAAGTATGGACGGCGTCAGAACGGCGTGTCGGCGCCATGGTCGCCCTCCTCGCCTACAGGCTTGGTGGTCACCGGGGGCAGCCACCAGTGCCACTTGCCCGCGAACTCGCCGCGGTTGCTCGCCCTTACGCCGGCGTGGTCCTTCGCCTCGAAGAGGACGTTCCGGCCGATGCCGGCCGCCTTCGCCCGGCTCTTCACCTCGTCGGACTCCATGGTCGCCCCGCCCTTGAGCAGCTCGGTGAGCCAGGCGGCGGCCTCCTCGACTCGCTCGGCCTTGCCGCCGGCCCTGCCGCCGTCGTCCTTGCCCCTGCGCGACCGGGCCAAGTCCGACGCCGTGACGTCCGTCTCGCCGAGCCACTCCACCCGGAACAGCTGGTCCCGCAGCAACTCTTTCTCCCCCGCGGAGAGGTCCGCCGCTTGCGGGGAGGCGAGGACGGCGTCCTGCCCCTCGCGGGTCAGCGACGCCCCGCGGTAGGCCAGCCCCCTAGACCGCTTGGTCAAGTTGCGCTTGCAAAAACACAGCACGCGGCGGTCGCCCTCCTCCCCGAAGGCGGGGTCGGGGCCGACCACGAACGCCGCCCTGGAGGCGTTGACGTAAGCCCGCGACCCGGAGACGAGGTTGCCGGCGTTGCCGCTGTCGCTCTTGTTCAGGTGGCGCACCAGGACGATCGCCACGCCGGTCCGCTCGGCCAGCTCCGCCAGGGGGCGCAGCATGCGGCGGACGTGGCTGTCCTTGTGGTCGTCGATCTGCTCCGGGACGAAGGCGGATATCGGGTCGATGACCACCGCCAGGACGTCGCCCAGCTCGTTGACGGCGGCCTCCAAGGCGGCGATGCCGGACGGCGAGAGGGTGAACGGCACGCGGTCCCCGTCGGCGTCCAGCAGGTCC
>JAXMAW010000106.1:0-9644 GCA_046350195.1 Gemmataceae bacterium | reverse complement strand
GTTGCTCACGCTCCCCCTGCGAAAGGCCGCGGTCCTCGGCCCGTCGGTTGCAAGGTCGTGTACCAGGCTGGCACAGATCCGCCGATACCCGGCCTCGTCCCCCGCCTTGAGACAGACCAGCGCGCGGTGACATTCCTCCGGCACGTCGAGGCCCCCTCGCTCGGCGGCCCGGGCGAACAGCGCGGCCGCCTCGGGCCATTGGCCCTGCGCGGCCTTTTCCTCGGCCAACGGGACGAGGAAAGCGGCATCCGCGCCCGTCTCTACCGCCTGTGCGCGGGCCACCTCCCGTTCGTGGGATCGACCGAGATGACCGAGCGCCGTGGCCCGGTCCGCGTGGGCTTGCCAATCCTCGCCCCCGGCGGCCGCGAGCCAATCGAGGTGGCGGAGCGCCGTGGCCCACTGATTCTGCAGGAGGCACGTCGCGGCATTCTGCCGATGCCAGTTCTGCAGGGCCGCGGCCGGCGCGCGCTTCGCCGCCAGGCGATACGCGGACTCCGCCAGGGCCAGGTCGCCGGTCGCCGCCAGGAGTACCCCTTTGCGCGCGTGCGGCTGCCAGTCTTGTGGCGTCAGCGCGCTCAACCGGTCCAGGTGCCACAACGCCGCGAAGGTGTTGCCGTCCTCCTCGGCGTCGTGGGCGCGGGTGTCGTGCCAGTCGGCCTCGTCGGCGGGTCGGTCCAGCGCCGAGTCGGGCTCCGGCCAGCGTTCGCGGAGCCGCTCCCGGCGACTGCGCCACGTCCGGGGGTCAAGCAGGGTAACGGCGTCGTTGCGCGAATCAACACCCGCGCTGACCTGGAGCCACAGTTCCATCCGGTCCGGATCGTCCGCGACCGGCACGGCCACGGGCCAGGTGTGCGTGCGGCCAGTGGCCGTCAGCACGACCAGCGAGCCGCTGTCCGGCGTAAACCGCAGGTCGAGCACCTTCGTCTGATGCAGCAGCGGCGGGCCGAGCGGCGCGCCGCTAGCAGCGTCCCATAATCGGACGGACCCATCCTGGCAGGAAACGGCAAGGGTCTGGCCATCGGGGCTGTAGCAGAGCCCCGCGAGGGGCTGCGGCAGTTCAAGAAGGGCCCCCGCACGCTTGCCCGTTGCCGCATCCCACTGCTGAACGCTCTCCTTCGACTGACTTGTGGCGAGCGCCGCTCCGCCAGCACGGAAGACCGCCTCCTCCGCCGGCGGCAACGCCAGCGGGGCCTGCCGAGCCGCACCGGTCTGAGCATCCAGGGAATGCAGTTTGCCGGTGATGAGGTCGAAGACGCTCAAGGTCTGCCCGCCGTCGGCGAAGGCCAGCACAAAGAAGGGACGTATGCTGTGCGGATGTTCCTCGCCCAGAAAAGCCCCGACAGGCTTTCCGGTCCTCACCTCCCACAAGCGGATGCCGGCTCCCGCACCGGGCCAACCGTTGACGTAGGCGACCGCCAGTCGGGTTCCATCGGGGCTAAAGGTCAGACCTGCGGCCGTGCTCGATTCGCGAAGGAGGTGCCGCAGTCGCGCCGTCGCCACGTCCCACAGGAAGGTGCCGCCGACGCAGCCGACGGCCAGGGTGCGGCCGTCGGGGCTGAAGGCCAGACTGTGGATGAAGCGGTACTGAGGCAGAGGCAGGCCGCGAGGGCGGCCGGTCCTGTCCCAGAGCATCACGACCGTCTTGCCGCCGAACGAGTGGTTGTCCGGAGCGGTAGCGACCAAGGTCCCGTCGGGGCTAAACGCACACTTGGAAAGGTGTGTCTGGCGAAGCGGGGTAGCTAGCGGCTCGCCCCTACCTGTAACGAGCCGGCCGACGCCAAAATCCCTCGAGGCCCGGATCAACCCCGTCTGCCCGTCGCCAGACAGAGTCCCCGCGCCGAAGCGAGGTCGAGAAAGGCTCGAAGCCGGCGCGCGGGGGCTGCTGGCATTGGTGCTCTGGGGCAACAAGCAGCGGGCCCGCCAGATCCGAACCACGCCGTCCAGGGAGGCCGTCGCCACCCGCGAGCCGTCCGGGCTTACCCCCACGCGCGGGTCCTCTTGATGCCCGGGGAACCCCGTTGTCAGTATGTCGCCGCCGCGCTGCAGCCCCCGTGGCAGGTCGAACAGGCGCACGCGGTGATCCTCGCCGCGCACCACCAGGAGCTGCCCGTCGTCGGCCAGGGTCAGCTGCTGTGCCGGGCGGCGCGGACGCCAGGGCTCCCCGATCATCCGTCCTGTTGTCGTGTCCCACCAGCGCACCGCGGGGTTAGTCCCGCCAAAGAAGCCTCTCATTTCCGCGCCGTCGATAGACAGGAGCGTCCGCCCGTCCCAGCTGCTTCGTGGGTCGGTTCGGCCCAGCGGCACGGGCAAAGCGGCAATTCGTTTCCCGGCGGTCAGGTCCCAGAACTCGGCCTGGGGAGGAGAGCTTCCCGCCGCGGACTGCTGGCGAAACACGACGGCGACCGGCTTCCCGTCGGCGGTGGAAGTTACGTGGTAAGCGTCTCCATACTCCAACCGGATTGTCATCAGCGACTCGACCGGCCCGGTGGTCCCGGGGAGGGGCAACCGCCAGAAGTGCCGGGACCGCTGCGGCTCGCCGAGTGCCAGGGACCTGGTGACCAGGATCGGGCTGGGCTCGCAGAAGAGAGCCAACCCACCCCACTCGAGGCGATCGTTTACGCGATGCCGGAATTCGGCTCCGACCAGTTGCCCCGTGGACAGGTCGCGGACCAAACAGTTCAATCCCTTCTCGGTGCTCAACCGCGTCCCCTCCTGGTTCACGTCGATAACCACCTCCCCGACAGGCACCCCCGATGGGGGGCCGAGAGGCTGCCCACTCGCCGTGTCCCAGCGAACGACTTGTTTGCCGTTTGGGATGTTCCAGGTGACCAGGGCCTTGCCCTCGGCGCCGACGAACCGCGTCAGGGCGTACCCCCGACGGGGGTGCTCGATCACCTGTTCGAGAATCGGGAGCTGCCGGCTCCAGGCGGCCAGGTTGACCCGGAGGGCCCGCCGAAACGCCACGGCGTCTTCCGGGGCCGACCTCCAGGCTTCGAGCAGGGTGAACAGGCCGCGATCGACGAACCCGGCCTCGCACTGCTGCAGCGCCGCGCGGAATTGCAGCTGGGCGGTTCGCAAATCGGACTGCCGCCGCGCCTCTTGTGCGTCTTCCAAGGCGTGCTGCTTCTCCTCGCCCGCCTTCTCGGCATCCCGGGCCCGCTGACTGGCCTCGACGGCGAAGTAGGCCGAGACGCCGGCGCCGCCCACCAGCGCGACGGCAGTCAGCGCCAGCAGGATCGCCAGCGACGGGTTCCGCCGCGCCCACTTCCACGCCCGTCCCAGCGCCCCGACCGGCCGCGCGACGATCGGCTCGCCCCGGCCGAACCTGGCCAGATCGTCGGCCAGCTCGACGGCGCTCTGGTAGCGGCGGGCGGGCTCCTTCTCCAGGCACTTCAGACAGATCGTTTCCAGGTCACGCGACAGGCGCGGGGCCAGTTGCCCGGGAGGCACTGGCTCGGCGTGGCGGACCTGGTCCAACGTCTCCAGGGAGTTGCTCCCCCGGAACGGCGGCCGACCCGTCAGCAGTTCATAGAGGACGCGCCCAGGGCGTACACGTCGGTGGCTGGGCCGACCCCCTTCTGGTCGCCGGCGACCTGCTCGGGGGCCATGTAGGCCGGGGTGCCGGCGAGAGTGCCCGTGTGGGCTGTGGGCGTCGCCATGCTCCGCCCCACTTAGCCAGCCCGGGGTTTGGTGATCTCGGGGACGAAGGCGGCCAGGCCGGGGTGGGGCTCGCGGTCGGGCCCCGGCGCCAGCAGGATGTTGGCCGGCTTGAGGTCGCGGTGGATGATCCCCCGCGGTGCGCCGCCGCCATCGCCCTGGCCAGCATCTCCACGAACGCGGCCGCCTCGCCCTGCGGCTGGGGCGTACCGCCGAGATGGTCCGCCAGGCCTCGCCCTCGACATACCTCCAGGGCGAAGTACGGCAGGCCGTCGCTCGTGCCGCAGTCGTGGACCTGCACGACGTTCGGGTGACGCAACCGGCCGACTGCCTCCCCCTCGGCCCGGAACCGCGCGACCTCGCCCACGTCGGCGTGGCCCTCGGCCAGTAGCATCTGCCGCGACTGTCCGGCCCAGGCCGACCTGCCGGGCCTTGTAGACGACGCCCATGCCGTCGCCGCCCTACCTCCCAGCACTTCGTACCCGGGCACGCGCGCGGCCGACCCGCGACCACGTTGGGGGAGGGGGAGTCGGCGTCGGTGCCGGCCGCCCTTGGTGGGTCGAGTGCTCGACGGGGCGCGGGATCAGGGACTCCAGAGCGGCCGCCGGGAGTTCGTCGAGGGCGTCGCAACAGGAGGGACAGCCCAGGAGGTGGCCTCGATGGCTGCAATCCCGTCCGTAGTCACCCTGCCCTGGGCGAAGTCCCGGAGCCGTTCGGCCGGCGGGTGAGGGCTCGGAGGTCGGTCCGATGCGTCCATGTGGAGAAGCCCGGAGGTGAGCGGCCATCTAGCCGGTGGCGGGCCGGCACGCACCGACCCTCCTGCAACGCGCCCGGGTGCTGCCCTCTTGCGAAGTGCGACGGGCGAAACTGACGCAAAAGGCTCAGTCCAGCAGACCCTCGGCTTCCGGGCGCACGCGCTGCAACACCCGCGACTTGGCGGCGTAGACGGCAGCGGCCGTCATCCCCATTTCGGCGGCGACTTCGGAGGCGCGTGCTTCGTCCAGGACTAGCCGATGAAAGATGGTGACGGTGGCCGGCTCGAAGTCGACCTCGATCAGCTTCAAGATCTGGCGGACGACGTGGGCGTCGTGCTCGGCGTTCCAGGCCTGGGTCACCTGATCGTGCGGTTCCTCCAGCTGTTCGATGATCCCGAGCACGCTATTCCCGCCGGCCGCCCGCTCCCGCTCGCCTCGAGGAACGCGCGGGCCCGGTTGACCGTGATCGCCCGCAGCCAGCCGCGGAAGCTGCGGCCAGCGTGAGCAGGCGCGCCCAACTCCCGCACGACGACCGCCAGACCTCCTGGGTGAGGTCGGCCGCCTCCCGGCGGGGGACGGCGGCCAGCTGCGGACAGCCGGAGATCAGTGGCTGGTACAGGGCCACCAGCTTGGCCCAGGTGGCCTCGTCGCCGGCGGTGGCGCGGCAGCGGTGTCCAGGTGGTCCTGGCCCACGCTCCCGGTCAGCAACTGCTCGACGTCCGCCGCGACTGCAAATAGTTTCTCGCTTCTCGCGTGAGATTCGCGGGCCCGGCGCACTTCCTGTTCAGACGGCCCGAGCACACCTTCCACCGCGCGGCCCACAGGCGGGCCGTCCCCACGAACCAAACCGTTTCCAGACATTCCAGGCACGCGTTGCCAATGTGTCGGACGGCTGCCGCACGGCCTGCACAGGTTGCTGCTCGATAGGTCACATCCTTTGGCTGGCAGGAGTCTCCGCGATTACCGTCTCGAGCCCGCGCGGTTGCCCGCCACGGTCCTCGACCCGCAAGGCCTCGGCCAGCACACGGCTCGAAGCCCTCGAGGAACGGTCGCTTCTCGCAGTGGTGCTGCTGGACCCGCTGACCGTCCCCAAGTTCGTCAACACTCTTGACGGCAACGCGCTGGCGTTGGGCAGCCCCGACTTCGTCTACCACCCCAAGGGGACGGCCTATGTCACCTTGCAGGATGGATCGCAGGCATGGACCCCGCTCTACAACGTCGGCGCCTATCAGATCCAGCAAGACCTCGGCCTGGGGCTGAAGGATGCGAACGACCATCCCCTCAAGACGACGGTGTACGGCTATGGACCCTCGGCCGCCACGGCCACTTACCCGGGGCGCACCTTCAACGTCCAGAGTGACCAGGCCATCGCCGTGCAGTGGGCCAACGGCCTGACCGGTCAGACGCACCTGTTGCCGAACGACTCGACCGTGCTGGGGCCGAACGCGGACCGGGAGGGGAACCCGTTCTACACGGTCACTACGGGCCCGACGGGAGTCCAGAGCGTGAACTACACCTCGGGGATCCCCATCACGCCCCACCTGCATGGCGGGCACACGACCGCCTCATATGACGGCACCCCGAAGCAATGGCTGACGGCCACGGGCCCCAATCAGCAGGTGGGCCCTGATTTCGTCGGCAACCCCTACGTCTACGACAATACCCAGCAGGCCGCCACGATCTGGTATCACGACCACACGGCTGGCATCACCCGCCTCAACGTCGAAGCCGGGCTGGCCGGCTTCTACGTCATCCACGACAGCAACGAGAACAAACTCATCGCCCAGCACAGACTCCCCGACGAGCGCTACGACGTCCCCCTGGCGATCCAGGATCGGATGTTCTACGGCCCGGGGACTACGGACGACCCAGCCACGCCGTGGGTCGAGGCGCCCGGTCAGCTCTACTACCCGGCCGATGTGTTGCCGGGGACGACCGCCCCGTACCCGAGCATCCACCCGAATTTCTACGGCGACGCCATCCTGGTCAACGGCCTGGCCTGGCCGGTCATGCACGTGGAGCCGAGGATGTACCGCTTCCGCCTGCTGGATGGTTCAAACTCCCGGTTCTACAACCTGCGTTTCTCCATACAGAACCAGGATCCGAATCAGCCGTCCGACCAGACGTTCTTTCAGGTCGGGACGGATGATGGTCTGCTGAAAAAGCCCGTGCCGCTTGGCCAGGTCCTCATCGCGCCGGGCGAGCGCGCCGACGTCGTCGTCGATTTCTCGCAGCTGGCGGGGAAGACCCTCATCGTGACGAACGATGCGAATACGCCCTTCCCTCCGGGAAAAGCCCCCGACCCGCGAACGACCGGCCGGATCATGGCCTTCCAGGTGGACACGCCGCTGAACCGGGAGATCCCGGACGCTTATCGGTTCTCGACAACCGCGACGATGAACACCACGATCGTCCCGTTCGGGCACGCGGACAACACCAGGGAGTTGGCCCTCGGCGTGACCAAGGATCAGTACGGACGCAACCTCCTGCAACTCGGCACGCCGGCCGGCGGCTTGACGCCGTTTGACGTTGAATACGCCAGCATCACAGAGCGGATCAGGCTGGGGAACATCGAGAGATGGGTCATTTACAACAACACGGACCATACGCACCCCATGCACCTGCACCAGGTCGCGTTCCAGGTCATCAGCCGGCAGGCGTTTACGGCCGACGTTAACCCCGCCACCGGCGTCATGACCAACATCAAGCTGCAGGGCCGGCCGAGAGGGCCGGACGCCAACGAGGCGGGGTGGAAGGACACGGCCCGGATGAACCCGGGGGAGGTCACCATCCTCGAAGCCAGGTTCGACCTGCCTGGCAAGTACGTCTGGCACTGTCACATCCTCGAGCACGAGGAACACGATATGATGCACTATTTCGTCGTGGAGCCGCGTCCCGCTAATCACGGACTTGCCGCGGCGCGATTGGTTGCCTCGCCCGACTCCAAGGCACCCGCGTCCCCGGTCGATGCCACAGCGTTGCCGACTATCACTTCGACCACCCAGACAGTCGCCCCAGGCATCCGAACAGAAGCCCCGAACTCCGCCGTGACGGATGCGACGATTGCCCTCCACTACGGGCAAATCGGGTCTCTCCTCAACACCGATGGAGAAAGCCCGGTCGATCCACTCGAGGCCGATATTCTCAGGCCGAGCCGGAAGAAGAGGAGATAGGGTCTGCCTGATCCGGCCACGCTGAGGCCGCCTTGGGGCCCAAGTTACTGGGGCGGCGTCACGATGGGCACCGGGCTGATCAACGAGAGGCTGTTCCCTACGACCGGGGCCAGCAGGGCCTACGCATCAAAGTCCACGGGAATTATTGCCAGGAGGTTGATTGAATCAAGGGGCGGCGCGTACGATTCCAGGCGGAAAGCCCAGGGATCGTTCACGGAGGGGCCCGATGTCCGTCCCTTCCTTGTCCACCCTTCGCTGCTTCTCGGCGCTCAAAGATCCTCGGGTGCGCGGCCGCACCGACCACCTGCTGCCCGATCTGGTCGCCATCGCCTTGTGCGCCGTCATCGCCGGGGCCGACAACTGGCAACAGGTCGCCGCGTTCGGCCAACGGCGACACGAATGGCTCCGGACCTTCTTGAAGTTACCCAACGGCATCCCGTCGCACGACACCTTCGAGCGGCCCTTCCAGCGGCTGGACCCGGCGCGTTCCAGCGCTGCTTGCTCGGCTGGCTGCGCGGGCTGGCCGACCGGCTGGGGGCCAAGCAGTTCGCCATCGACGGCAAGGCCTTGCGCGGGTCGGCCTGGGACGAGAAGGGGCTGGCGATGTTGCATTCGGTCAGCATCTGGGCCACCGACGTGAACCTCACGCTGGGCCACGTGGCGGTCGAGTCGCACTCCAACGAGATCCCGGCCATCCCGAAACTGCTGGCCCTGCTGAGCCTGGAAGGGGCGCTGGTGACGATTGACGCCATGGGCTGCCAGAAGGAGGTCGCCCGGGCGGTCACCGCCGCCAAGGCGGACTACCTGTTGGTCGTCAAAGGGAATCAGCAGCGGCTGATGCAGGACATCCTGGAGTCGTTCGCCCAGGCCGACGCGGCGGGCTACCAGGGGGTGGAGTACGACGAGTACGAGACGACCGACGACGGGCACGGGCGGCAGCAGAAGCGGTCGTACACGGTGCTGTACGACCTGGGGAGGGGCCGCGACAAGGACGAGTGGCCGGGGCTGAAAGTGATTGGCCTTTGCTACAGCGAGAGGACGGCCCAAGGCGAGACGAGCAGCGAGGCGCGGCTGTTCATCGGCAGCAAGAAGCAGGGCGCGAAGTTCTATGGGGAGGGGCTGCGAAACCACTGGGGCATCGAGAGCAATTGCCATTGGCACCTGGACGTGACGTTCGGGGAGGGCGACGGTCGGATTCGCCACCGGACCGTGGGGTTGAACATGGCGCTGTTGCGTCGGGTGGCGCTGAGCCTGCTGAAGCAACACCCTGGCAAGGGGAGCATCGCCACCAAACGCTACGAGGCGACCCTCGATCCATAAATGCTAGAAGAGATCCTCAAAGGATGATATTCTGGGGGTTCCGCAATGCGTAGGCCCTGCCCTGCCCCCGGGCCGCGCCGGCACTCGGTCGGGGGTGACGATCGAGCCTACAGGGTGTCGCTGACCACCCGTTCGCGGTTCTTCCCATGATCGCCATTGCCGCAGTTCTCGGGAGGAGAACAGGTGATCCTGCGCGAGGATCAACCTCCCCCGTATTGAGGGAGGCGAACCGCTCAACTATCGCAGGCGCACGCAAGGACGTGGCATTCGAGGAAGGGTCTACTGGGGGATCGTTCCGTCATTTGCCTGGAGCCCTGGTTTCTTTCTGGAGTTCAACAACGGTCGGCCTCAACAACTCGACCTCGAGCGCCGCCCAGGAGAAGTTGACCTCAGCCTTGGGGACAAGAGCCGCGTCCAGCCACCGTCTCGCCTCCGCTTTCTGGCCCAACCGCAGATGGGCATACGCCAGGAAGACCCGGGCGGCATCATTGCCCGCCTTCCTTTCCTGACTCACACCTTGCCGGAGACAGTCGATGGCTTCCTGATACCGGCCCTGGCGGCAGAGCACGGCCCCTCGCGCGGCGAGCCAGTCCTGGCGAAGGCGAACGAGTTGGTCCTCCCGGGCCAGGACTATCTCCCGCATCGGCACCGCCAGGACTTCCTCCGACAACTGCAACAACGGTCGCCAGTCGGCGACGGCGTCCGCCCGGAGAAGACACACCCGGAAAAGGCTGAGGGT
>JAXMAW010000105.1:0-9889 GCA_046350195.1 Gemmataceae bacterium | reverse complement strand
TGCTGCGCGAGCCGGACGCCCGGCGGCGCAGCCACTGGAAGCCGGCCTTGCGCATGGGCCTCCACCTGGCCAAGGCGCTGGAGTTCCTCCGCCGGCGGAGACTGGTCCACGGAAACATCGTGCCGGCGAACGTGCTGTTCGGCCGCGACGACCTCGGCCGGTCCAAGGAGGTCAAGCTCGCCGACCTGATGCTCAGCCGCGCCCTGGACGGCAGCGCGCTCCAGGAGTCGCGGCTGGAGGCGAAGCTGGCGGCGGAGATCGGCTTCCTTTCGCCGGAGCAGGCCGCCGGCGGGGTGGCGGACGAGATGACCGACCTGTACGGCCTGGGGGCGGTGATGTATGCCCGGCTCACCGGCAACCCGCCCCACCAGGCGGCGACGCCGGCCGAGACCGTCGAGCGCATCCTGCACACGGTCCCCCGCAAGCCGATCGACGTCCACAAGAACATCCCCGAGGCCCTTTCGATCGCGGTGATGCTCTTGCTGGCCAAGCCGGAGGACCGCTGCCAGTCGCCCAGCGACCTGCTGGCGATGCTGGAGCCGGTCGCCGAGCGCGAGGGAATCGAGGCCTGAGCCGCACCCTCCAGTTTACGCCAGGGACTTGACCGCCTTGACGATGTGGTCGGCGCTGATGCCGGCCGCGTCGAGCAGCTGCGCCGGCGTGCCGGAGCCCGGCATCTTGCGCACGCCGAGCTTGACGACCCGCGGCAAAGGCCCCTCGGCGCCGGCGAACGCCTCCAGCACCGCGTCGCCGAGCCCGCCCTCCGGCCAGTGGTCCTCGACGACGACGATCCGGCCGCCGGTGTCCTTAGCCGCCCGCCGCAGCTCGTCGCGGTCAATCGGCTTGACCGAGTAGGCGTCGATCACGCGCACCGGGATTCCCTCGGCCTCCAAAGTGACGTGCGCCTTCAATGCCTCGTGTAGGGTGATGCCGGCGGCTACGACGGCGACGCGGTCATCCGGCGAGGACTTGACGACCTTGCACCGGCCGACGGGAAACTTCTCACCGGGGGGGTACAGGACCGGCGTCTTCTCACGGGTGGTGCGGAGGAACGAGACCCCTTTCAGGTCCGCCATCTGCGCCACCAGCTGGGCCGTCTGGTTGGGGTCGGAGGGGTACAGCACCGTGCTGCCGCCGACGGCCCGCATCATCGCCAGGTCCTCCAGCGCCATCTGCGACGGGCCGTCCTCGCCGATCGACACCCCGGCGTGTGAGCCGGACAGGTGGATTGTCGCGTTCGACACCGCCGCCATGCGGATCTGGTCGTAGGCGCGGGTGAAGAACGCGGCGAACGTCGAGGCGAACGCCCGCTTGCCCAGCACGGCCAGCCCGGTCGCGGCCGAGACCATCACCTGCTCGGAGATGAACATCTCGAAGAACCGCTCGGGGTAGGCCTTCTTGAACTCGTCGGCGTGGGTCGAGTTGGAAACCTCGGCGTCGAGGGCGACGACGTCGGACCGGGCCGCCCCCAGCGCCACCAGCGCGTCGCCGTAGGCCTTGCGAACTGCCTCCTTGGCGCCGACGGCGTAGGTGGGCAGTTTCACCTCCTGGACCGCCGGAGCGGGGGCCTGGCGCGGCTCGGGCTTGTGCGTCGGGATGACCTGGCTTCGCTCACCGCCCAGCTCGGCAATGGCCTGCTTGGCCTGGTCGGCAGAGAGCGCCTTGCCGTGCCAGCCGTCCTTGTTCGCCACGAGGGCGACGCCGTGGCCCTTCTCGGTCTTGGCGACCAGGCAGGTCGGCTGGCCCTTGCGGGCCAGCGCCTCGGCGTAAGCGGCGTCGATGGCGGACAGGTCGTGACCGTCCAGCTCGATCGCGTGCCAGCCGAAGGCCCGCAGCCGGGCCGCGTAGGCGCCGCCGTTCCAGCCCAGGTCGGTTTCGCCGCGCTGGCCCAGCCGGTTCATGTCGAGGACGGCGATGAGGTTGTCGAGCTTGTAGTACGCCGCCTTGTCGATCGCCTCCCAGACGGAGCCCTCGGCCATCTCGCTGTCGCCCAGAAGCACCCAAACTCGGAGCGGCAGCTTGTCGAGGTGCTTGCCGGAAAGTGCCATGCCGACACCGTTGCCAATCCCCTGGCCGAGCGAGCCCGTGGCGACGTCCACCAGCGGCAGCGAGTGCGGGTTGGGGTGGCCTTCGAGGCGGCTGCCGAGCTTGCGCAGCGTCAGCAGCTCCTGGTCGGTGACGGCGCCGGCGGCCTTGAACATGGCGTACAGCAGCGGGCAGGCGTGGCCCTTGGAGAAGACCAGCCGGTCGTTGTTGGCCAGCCGCGGGTTGGCCCAGTCGAAGCGCAGGTACTTGGCCAGGAGCACCGCCATCAGGTCGGCGGCGGACATCGCCGAGGTCGGGTGCCCGCTGCCGGCAGCGGTGGTGCAGCGGATGCTATCGACGCGGAGCTGGGCCGCCAGTTCCTTCCAGGCGGCGAGCGTGTCGGCCATCGGTGTCTCTCGTGGTGGGGCCTCACTGGATTCCGGGGTTAGGATATGTCCGGCGCCGGCCGGCGTCGTCGAGAGAAAAAAGTCACGCCCCCGGTCACACCTTGCGCCCTCGCCGGAACAAGAGGCAGCGGTGGGAAAGGGCCACCGCGACAACCGAAGACAAACAGGTGAAATGAGAGGGTGTGATATGACGACCACGAAGACGCCGCGCGCCAACCTGAAGCTGGAGTCGCTGGAGGCCCGGGACACCCCGACGGTCTCCCTGGTCAACGGCGGCATCGTCGTCCAGTGCGGCGCCGGCAACGACTCGGTGACGATCCACCAGCGGCCGATGTACTACGACGTGTACGAGAACGGCGTGCGGACCTCGTACCGCCACCACGACGTGACCGCCCGCACGGTGACGGTCTACTGCAACAGCGGCAACGACTACGTCAACAACTACGCCAGCAGCCTCAAGCTAAACGCCTTCGGGCAGCACGGCGACGACACGCTGATCGGCGACGCCCAGGACGACCACCTGCACGGCGGCGAGGGCAACGACGTGCTGTACGGCTACGGCGGCAACGACTGGCTCGAGGGCCGGGTTGGGTACGACCGGCTGTACGGGATGGACGGCAACGACACCCTGGACGGCGGGGACGACGGCGTGGCGGACTACCTCAACGGCGGGGCCGGCCGCGACTGGTTCCAGCGCGACACCTACTACGTCCGTATCTTCGGGCTGACGCTGACGCGCAATCGCGACAACCCGGCGGACTTCCAGTCCGGCTACGACTACGGGTTCTACGGTTGATCCGAAGGTGGTGGTGGTGTGAGCAGCGCGCGGCGTCCTTACGCCGCGCCGCTGGCTATTTTGGCGGTCGTGGCGTCGGTGACCCGGACCAGGTCGGCCGGCGACAACTCGACCTGCAACCCGCGCCGGCCGGCGCGACGAGGACGGTGTCGAAGGACAGGGCACTGTCATCCAGGAACGTGGGGAGGCGGCTGCGGCCGCCCAGCGGGCTGATGCCGCCGACGACGAAGCCGGTGGTCCGCTCGGCCAGGGCGGGGTCGGCCAGGTCGGCCTTCTTGACCCCCAGCGTCCGGGCCCAGCCTTCAGGTCGAGCGCGACGAGGACGGCACAAGCGCCCATCACCAGACCGACGTCGGCGGCGGCGCAGACAAGAGTCTTGAAGACGCGGGAGGCCTCGACCCCCAGCTTGGCGGCGGCCTCCTCGCCGAAGGAGTCCGCACCGGCGTCGTGGTCGTAGGGGTGCTCGGTGAAGGCGATGCCCTCACGCCGGAGAAGGTGGATGGCAGGGGTCATGGAGAGGACCCTCCCTGCTCGCGGCCTCCGGGATTTCCCGGTTCACCGCGGACATCGCCGGCTTCGCCGCCAGCCAGACCCCGAGCCTGGACCGCCAGCAGGCCGGCCACGACGCTGCCGGCGAGGTAAACCACGGCCAACACCCCTGGCCGTCGTTTAGAAGGTGGTCCGCTTCCAACTCGTAGCTGGAGAACGTGGTGTAGGCGCTACAGAACCCGACCGCGACGAACAGCCGCAACTCCTCGGCGCGGCGGGGCAGCCGGTCGACCGGTGCTTGCCGAACCAGCCCAGGAACAGGCAGCCGGTCACGTTGATGAACAGCGTGCCGAAGGGAAAGCCGACGCCCAGGGACCCGCGAAACGCCTCGCCGACGCCCCAGCGCAGCAGGCCACCGACGGCGGCGCCGGTGGCGACCAGGCCGGTGTGGTGCAGCGCCGTGGCGGCGCGGCCGGTTCGTGATGGACAGCGGGGGTGGTCGTCAGATACAGGTAGAGGGTGGTTCCCGCTCCCGGTCACGGAGTCTCTCCCATGTCGCGCGCCTGGGTCGTGGTCCTGCTGCTGGCCGCCGCGCCGGCGCCCGCCGCCGTCGTCGTCAACGAGGTCATGTACCATGCCCCGGAGCACCTCGACGACGTGCAGTTCATCGAGCTGCACAACACCGGCGACAAGGCCGTTGACCTCTCCGGGTGGAAGCTCGCCAAGGCGGTCCAGTTCACCTTCCCCGCGAAGGCGAGCCTCGAGCCGGGCGGCTACGTCGTCGTCTGCAAGCACGCGGGGCGGATCAGGAAGTATTACGGAATCGAGCCGGCCGGACAGTGGGAAGGCTCGCTCGACCACGGCCGGGGCACCATCGAGTTGCTCGACGCCGCCGGCCGGACGGTCGATGCCGTTCGATACCGCAGCCGCGCCCCGTGGCCGGTCTCGCCCGACGGCACTGGGCCGTCGCTGGAGCGCATCTGCCCAACGGCGAAGGAGGCCGGGTCGGAGAACTGGGCGGCGTCGCGGCCGCCGGCCGGCCCGCCGAGGCCCGGCGGCACGCCGGGCAAGAAGAACAGCGTCTTCGCCGACCACCTGCCGCCTGTGATCAGCGACGTCCGCTTTACTCCCACCCACGCCGGGCCGGACGGGAAGGTCACCGTCGAGGCCGGCGTCCGCTCGGCCGGCGAGTTGAAATCCGTCGAGCTGCTCTACCGGGTGGCCGGCAGCGGGCGGGAGGGTGAGGAGAAGGCGGTAGCGATGACGCCCTCGCCGAAGGGGAAGTACACCGCCGTCCTCCCGACCCAGAAGGCGGGCGAGATCGCCCGCTTCCGGGTCCGGGCCGCCGACGCCCAAGGCGGCCAGCGACACTTCCCGCAGGAGAACGACCTGCGGCCGGCCCTGTCGGTTTACTTCCACGACAAGTTCGAGGTGGGCAAGGTCCCGTTGGGGTTCATCGTCAACGTCGGCAAGGACGAGTTCAACGCGGCCCGGCGGTTCAACGGCTGGCGCGGCTACGGCCAGCCCCCTGGGCCGACCCCGGCGGCCCGCGGCAACTCCGCCTTCGTCTTCGTCGAGCCGAAGACGGGCACCCCCCAGCTGTACGACTTCGTCGCCGTCACGCCGCGCAACGCCGGTTACAAGGTCCGCTTCCACAAGGATAGTGCCCCCCGCGGCCTGACGACAATCAACCTGATCTACGAGTACAACGACCGCTTCGTCCTCGCCGAGCCGCTCGCCTACGAGGTCTACCGCAAGGCCGGCAACGCCGCCCCGAGGACCGAGTTCGTCCGCACCTTCGTGGACGGCCGGCCGCTCGGCTTCCAGCTGCTGGTCGAGCAGCCGAACAAGTCGTTCCTCCGCCACGCCGGGCTGCGGACCGACGGCAACCTGTACAAGTGCCAGTGGTTCGGCAACGGGGTCATCGCGCAGCACGAGAAGAAGACGTTCTCCCAGCCCGGCCACAGCGACCTGATCCAGATGCTGAACGAGGTCAACGGGTCCAGGGGCGAAAAGCAGTGGGAGGTGATCAAGAAGCACTTCGACGTCGAGCAGGTCATCAACTACTTCGCGGTCAACATGGTGCTGTCGCACTGGGACGGCTACTTCAACAACTACTTCACCTACCACGACATCCACGGGACGGGGAAGTGGACCATGTACCCCTGGGACCAGGACAAGACCTGGGGCTTCCACGACGGCCTCCGCGGCTACGAGGTGTTCCACGACATGCCGATCACCTTCGGCATGGCCGGCGACCGCCCGCCGAACTACCCGAAGTACCTGCCGGCCCCGACCGTGGGCATCGGCTACGGGACGATGTGGTGGCGGCCGGGTGGGCACTTCTCGCGGCCGCTTCTGGCCAACCCGACGTTCCGCCAACACTTCCTGGCGCGGACGAAAGACCTTCTGGAGAAAGTCTACACCGAGGAGGTGTTCGGCCCGATCCTCCGAGAGCTTGGGGAGCGGGTCGAGGACGAAGTTGCCCTGCGGGCGCAGCTGCAAGGGCAGGACACGAATCGGGCCAAGGAGCACCTCCGGCGCAACCTCGACTCACTGCGGGAGCACATCAAAAAGCGCCGCGAATTCCTGCTGGCCCAGGACGAGATCAAAAAGGCAGGTAAGTTCGACCGGACGGGCCTGAAATAGGACGAGGCGCCGGGCCAAGGTTCGGGGCCGGGCGGCGATTCATGGTGACGGGAAAACCACTCCGTCAGGCGGCCGCGGCACCCCCTCGGAGTCGGCGGCACTCGGCCTCGCGGCCACGCACCACACGCTGCCCCGCGAGGTCGCCCTGCGTTTCCGTCACGACGGTGCGCTGGCCGCAGACCTCACCGCGCTCGAACTCGATGACGACCCAGTCGGACGTCATTCCCAGGCGGTGCGCCAGCGCCGTGTTCGCCGGCGCCGCCCTCATCACCCACCCGGCACGTCGCCCTTGCGTCTCGACACCGTTCCGAAAGCCGGTATCGAACGCCACCAGGTCCCCCACGGTCGGTTCGTCGAGGGCGAGCGTGGACGATTCCTCCCGGAGGCGTGCCTCGGCCGCCGTGACGATGCCCTGAAGCCGACGGCGGCCGACGTGTCGGGTCAACCGGCCGTCACGCGCGGCCTGGCGAAGGCCCTCCAGCGTCGTCACGCCGAGCCGGTCGCGCAGCGCCTCCGCGAGGCGCGGCCCAACGCCCGGAAGCGACGTCAAGCCCTGCCCGGGCTCGCGCAGCACCCGGAACTCGCCGGTCGTCAACAGCACCTCGATGGTGTACGCCATGCTGATGCCGATACCCGGGATCGCCTCCAACGCGGCCCGTCCGCCCTGGCGGAAAATATCCAGTAATGGCCTCTGGAGTCGGGCGATCGCGAACGCCGCCGCCCGGTACGACCTCGCCCGGAACAACCCGCCGCCCTGGTCCCTCTCCGCCGCGTACTCTCGCAGGTGTTGGGAGATAATGTCGTTGGTCATGTGGCACCTCCTCTCTTCCACTCCAAGTATACGTCTGACCATCAAGGCCCGCGATGTCGGTAGCGGGGGACAGAGTCGGTCCGGGGCGGTATACTGAGGGGACGAGCCGACCCGCCATGAACCGCGTGACGACCCTCTGCTTCCTCGCCAGCTACGGCCTGGCATTCGCGCTGGAGCTGCTCCACCTCTGGGTGGGTCGCGGCGCCGCGCGCGCGCTGGCGCTGGGGGCGGCGGGGGCAGGACTGGTGGCCCACACCGCCTACCTCTACAGCCGCCAGCCCCCGCTGGTCTGGCAGTTCAGTTGGATGCTCTTCGTGGCCTGGGTGCTCGTCGTGTTCTACCTCTGCGGCGCGGTCCACCACTTGCGGCAGAGCTGGGGCGTGTTCGTGCTGCCGTTGGTGCTGGGCCTCCTCGGGTTGGGGCTGGTGTTCGGCCCGCCACCGGAGGACGCCCGGGGGCTGTGGCAGCAGGAGCCGCACCAGCTCTGGGGCCGCGTCCACGCCGTTCTGATCCTGCTCGCCACGGTCGGCGTCTGCGTCGGCTTCCTGGCGAGCCTGATGTACCTGATCCAGGCCCACCGCCTGCGGACGAAGGCCCCGCCCGGCCAGGGGCTGCGCCTGCTCAGCCTGGAGCGGCTGGAGGCGATGAACCGGCGGGCCCTCGTCCTGGCGTTCCCCCTGCTCACCGCCGGCATGATCGCCGGCGCCGTCCTGATCGCCCGGGGCAGCGACACCGTCGGCTGGACCGACCCACGCGTGCTGGGCACGGTCATCCTGTGGCTGGTGTTCGGGCTGCTGCTCTACCTCCGCTTCGCCGTGCACCTGCGCGGCAGGCAGGTCGCCTTCCTGACCATCCTGGCGTTCCTGATGCTGCTGGGCTGTGTCGTGGTCTCCCATCCGCTGGCCCCGGGAGACTGACGATCCGATGAACCTCCTCGCGATCGGCTGTAGCTACCGTACCACCCCCGTCGAGGTGCGCGAGCGCCTGGCGTTCGACGACACCCAGCTCGGCCGCGCTCTGGACCGCCTGGCCGGGCAGCACGGCTTCGAGGCCGTGCTGCTGAGCACCTGTAACCGCGTCGAGCTGTACGCGGCGGGCGACGGCGACCCGACCGACTTCCTGGCCGACTTCCACGGCCTGCCCCGCGAGCAGGTCCGCCCCCACCTCTACGTCCACCGGGGCGAGGGCGCCATCCGCCACCTGTTCCGCGTCGTCGCCAGCCTAGACAGCCTCGTGCTCGGCGAGGCCCAGATCTCCGGGCAGGTGAAGAAGGCCTACGAGCGCGCCCTGGTCCAGGGCAGCACCGGCCCGGTGATGAACGCCCTGTTCCCCCACTCGCGCCAGGTGGCCAAGCGGGTGCGGGCGGAGACCGGCATCAGCCAGGGACACGCCTCCATCTCCAGCGCCGCGGTCGATTACGTCATGGAGGTGTTCGACCACTTCGGCGACAAGGAGTTCCTCGTCATCGGCGCCGGCAAGATGGGCGGGCTGACCCTGAAGGCGCTGCGCGGGCTGAAGCCGCGCCGCATCTTGGTCACCAACCGCAGCCCGGAGAAGGCGCTGGCGGTGGCCCGGGAGTGCGGCGGCGAGGCGGTGCCGTGGGACCGGCTCGACGACGTGCTGGCGCGGGCCGACATCGTGCTGAGCACCACCGGCGCCGCCGAGCCGATCATGACCCGCGACCGCTACGCCAAAATCGCCGCCCGGCGGACGCGCTGGCCGGTGGTCATCCTCGACATCGCCGTGCCGCGCGACTTCGACCCGCGCATCCACGACGGCGAGACGGTGCTGTTGAACATCGACGATTTGAAGTCGGTGCAGGAGAAGACGCTGGCCCGCCGCCGGGCCCACGTCGTGCCTGCCGAGCAAATCGTCGAGCAGGAGGCGCGGCGGTTCCTGAAGGAGTGGGCGCGGCGCGGCAACGGCCCGGTGATCGAGCGGCTGACGCGGGAGTTCGAGTCGCGGAGGAAGGAGATCGTCGAAAGGCTGTTCTCGCGACTCAACGGCAAACTCGAGCCGGCGGACCGGCAGTACATTGACAAGGCGTTCAGCCTGTTCCAGAATCAGCTGCTGCACGGGCCGATCTCCGCGCTGCGCGAGGAGAGCCGCTCGGGCGAGGAGTCGTCGCACACGCTGCTGGAGGCGCTGCGGAAGCTGTTCCGCCTGGAGTGACGCCATGCTGTCGCTGCACGTGCCTGGCCGGGGGCTCAACCGCCGCGAACTGCTCCGCGTCGGCGGGCTGTCGCTGGGCGGGTTGACGATGGCCGACCTGGCCGCCGCGGGGCCAGGCAAGCGCCGCTTCAAGTCATGCGTGTTCGTGTTCCTCTTCGGCGGCCCGTCGCACATCGACCTGTGGGACATGAAGCCCGACGCCCCCGCCGAGGTACGCGGCGACTTCCGACCGGCTTCCACGAGCGTGCCCGGCATCCAGGTCTGTGAGCACCTGCCCTTGCTGGCGCGGCAGATGAAGCACCTGTGCCTGCTGCGGTCGATGACGCACCGGATGCCGGTCCACGGCCCGGCCTGTAGCGAGGTCTACTCCGGCCGGCCGTACTTCGGCCCTCCGGTGACCGACCAGGCGAAGCCGGAGGATTGGCCGTCGATCGCGTCGCTGGTCATGCGCTATGGCAGGTCCGTTGACAAGCTGCCGCCGTCGGTGGTGCTCCCGTGGTACGCCCAGTTCGTCGGCCAGGACCGGCGCATCGCCGGCCA
>JAXMAW010000104.1:0-11530 GCA_046350195.1 Gemmataceae bacterium | reverse complement strand
CCATGAAGGTTCGATCGAGCGTGAAGCGGATCTGCGAGAACTGCAAGCTAATCCGCCGTCACCGTAAGCTGTTGGTGATCTGCACCAACCCCCGACACAAACAGCGGCAGGGTTAAGGAGATTTCCCACATGCCTCGTATCCTGGGTGTGGACCTGCCCAATGACAAGCCGACGCACATCTCGCTGCGCTACCTGTACGGCATCGGGCCGGCGCGGGCGCTGGAGGTGTGCGAGAAGGCCCGCGTCGATCCGCTCCGCCGCGCCAAGGAGCTGAGCGACGACGAGATCGCCCGCATCGCCAACATCCTCGACCGCGAGTACACGGTCGAGGGCCCGCTGCGGCGCGAGATCCAGCAAAACATTCAGCGGCTGGTGCAGATCGGCTGCTACCGCGGCGTCCGACACCGCCGGCACCTGCCCGTCCGCGGCCAGCGCACGCGGACCAACGCCCGCACCCGCAAGGGCCCGCGCAAGACCGTCGCCGGCAAGAAGGGCGTGAAGGAAGCCGGCAAGTAAGTACAATGACCGACGAACGGCGAAGGATGGGGCCTTGGAAGGCCTCATCCTTCCGCCTTGTTTTCCCCGAGGCACCCACGTGGCGAAGAGCAAAAAGCGCAAACAGCGGCGGAACGTCAGCCGGGGCATCGCCCACGTGAAGGCGACGTTCAACAACACTATCGTGACGATCACCGACACCAACGGCGACGCCCTCTGCTTCGCCTCGGCCGGCACCGTCGGCTTCAAGGGCAGCCGCAAGTCGACGCCGTTCGCGGCCCAGCGCGCCGCCGAGATCGCCGCCGAGAAGGCCAGCAAGTTCGGCCTCAAGGAGATCGAGGTCCGCGTCAAGGGCCCCGGCTCCGGCCGCGAGTCGGCCATCACGGCGTTGCAGCAGTCGGGCCTGAACATCAAGGCGATCGAGGACGTCACCCCGCTGCCGCACAACGGCTGCCGCCCGCCCAAGAAGCGGCGGGTCTGACAAACAGCTGTCAGCTATCAGCTTTCAGCTCTCAGCCAGAGAGCCGGACTGATAGCTCGACGCTTCCACCCCGAAATTCTGGCTGAGAGCTGATAGCTGAAAGCTGAGAGCTAACATGGCACGACATACCGACCCCGTTTGCAAGCTGTGCCGCCGCGAGGGCATGAAGCTGTACCTGAAGGGCGCCCGCTGCGACAGCCCCAAGTGCGCCATCGACCGGCGGAACGTCGCGCCGGGCATGCACGGCTACCGCAAGGGCAAGCTGAGCGAGTACGGCATCCGCCTCCGCGAGAAGCAGAAGCTCAAGCGGTTCTACGGCGTGCTGGAGCGGCAGTTCCGCCGCTACTTCGCGCTGGCCACCAAGTCGCCGGAGAACACCGGCGAGATGCTGCTCCAGATCATGGAGCGCCGCCTGGACAACGTGGTGCATCGGCTCGGCTTCGCCGCCAGCCGGGCCGCCGCCCGCCAGATGGTGCTGCACGGTCACATCTACGTCAACGGCCGGCACTGCAACATCCCCAGCATCCTGGTCAACAAGGACGACGTGATCAACGTCAAGGTCCGCGAGCGATCCCGCCGCAAGGGGGCCGCCGGCGGCGAGGGCGAGGGCAGCAAGCGGCCGCGCAACATGCCGGCCGTGGTGCGGCAGCAGTTGCAGGACAAGCCGGACGACCCGCCGTCGTGGCTCCAGCGCGTGTCGGTCGATCCGCCGGAGGGCAAGGTGATCGCCGTCCCGTCGCGGTCCGACGTTGACCCGCGGATCAAGGACGACATCCGCGAGCAGTTGATCATCGAGTTCGTCTCGCGCTAACATTCCGGCCGTAGGACAAGCAGCCTTGCTTGTCCTCTTCCCGCACCAGGGACAAGCTGGCAGCTTGTCCTACGGAGGAGGCAATCCTTATGCGTATCCGTTGGCGTGGCCTGGAGCTGCCCAACCGCGTCGTCAGCGACCGCGGCTCGCTCACCGACACCTACGGCAAGTTCACCGCCGAGCCGTTCGAGCGTGGCTTCGGCGTCACGGTCGGCAACAGCCTGCGTCGGATCCTGCTGTCGAGCCTGGAGGGCAGTGCGGTCACCCGCGTCAAGATCCAGGGCGTGATGCACGAGATCAGCACCATCCCCGGCGTGGTCGAGGACGTCACCGACATCATCCTCAACATCAAGAGCCTGGTGGTCAAGAACGCCTCCGACCTGCCGCGGACCATCCGCATCAACCGGCAGGACAAGGGCGTCGTCCTGGCCAAGGACATCATGACCGACCCCGACGTCGAGATCATCAACCCCGACCACGTCATCGCCACACTGACCGACGACGTGCCGTTCGTGGTCGAGATGACGGTCGAGAACGGCCGCGGCTACCGCACGGCAGAGGAGAACGCCGGCAAGGAGCGCGAGATCGGCATCATCCCGGTCGATTCCAGCTTCTCGCCGGTCGTCCGCGTCAAGCACGAGATCGAGGACACCCGCGTCGGCCAGCGGACCAACTACGACAAGTTGGTCCTCGAAATCTGGACCAACGGCACGGTTTCGCCGCAGATGGCGCTGGTCGAGGGGGCGAAGATCCTCCGCAAGCACCTCAACCCGTTCATCCAGTACGCCGAGCCGGGGCCGGAGATCGGCATGGACGACGCGGTGCCGGCCGCCGCGGCGGGCGACCAGGTCGATCAGGAGTTGGAGCGCAAGCTCAACATGAGCCTGGCCGAGCTGGAGTTGTCGGTGCGGGCGACCAACTGCCTGGAGTCGGAGGGGATCACGACGGTCCGCGACCTGGTGATCCGCACCGACGAGGAGCTGCTGGAGGTCCGCAACTTCGGCGAGACGACGCTGAAAGAAGTGAAGCTCAAGCTGCAAGAGCGCGGGCTGAGCCTGGGCATGAAGGCCCCGGCGAAGCGCTAACACCCCGACGAGAGACCCGCCATGCGACACCGAAAAGCCGGCCGGCGCCTGGGGCGGAACGCCTCCCACCGCCTGGCCCTGTTCCGCAACCTGACGATGGCGCTGATCCGCCACGAGCGCATCATCACCACCGTGGCCAAGGCGAAGGAGGTGCGGCCGTTCATCGAGCGGCTCATCACCATCGCCCGCCGCGACACGCTGCACGCCCGGCGAATCGTGCTGGCCCGGCTCGGCCCGCCGTCGAAGGCCGAGGTGCGGCCGCCCGACGCCGAGGCGTACAGCGCCAAGCCGCCCGAGGCGGACGAGACGCACGTCATCATCAAGCTGTTTAAGGACATCGCGCCGCGCTACAAGGACCGGCCGGGCGGCTACCTGCGCATCCTGAAGCGGCAGGAGCGGCGGCTGGGCGACGCCGGCCCGACGGCGTTCCTGGAGTTCGTCAAGCCCGGCGACAGGCCGGAGCGCAAGAAGCACACGCCGGCCCCTGCGCCGGTGGTCGCGCCGAAGCCCGCCCCCGCCCCGGCGCCCGCGCCGGAGGCGACCGCCACGCCGTCCGAGGGCGAGCCGACGCCGCCGGCGAGCAGCTGAGTTCTTGCGAGCCGCGCACGAAGTAAGGGACTGTCCGGAAATAAGTGTACCAAGTTGGTAACGCACCGTAGCCAGGCTCCATGCGCGCGATCAGCACTCCTTCGCCGCCGTGACCACCGCCTCGACGGTGAAGCCGAACTTCTTCTGCAACTCCTTCAAAGGCCGCCCAGCCCGAACGCGTCTTCATGCCGATGCACTTGCCGCGCGGCCCGACGAACATCGGCCAGCCGAACGTGCTGGCCTTCTCGACCGACACCCGGGCCGTCACCTCGGCCGGCAGCACCTGCTCGCGGTACTCCGGGTGCTTGACGCAGTAGTTCTCGAACAGCTCCCACGACGGCATGCTGACCACCCGCGACTTCACGCCCGTATCAGCCAGCTGCTCGTGGGCGTCGATGCACAGCGACACCTCGCTGCCTGTCGCCAAAAGCAGCACCTCCGGCTTGCCGCCGGGCGCGTCGGCGATCACGTAGGCGCCGCAGGCCAGGCCGTCGGCCGAGGCGTACTTCGAGCGGTCCAACGTCGGCCAGCGCAGGTTGGGATCAAAGCGACCGGCTCGTGGCGGATCTGCAAGATCACCCTCCACGCCTCGACGACCTCGTTGGCGTCGCAGGGGCGGATGGTCACCAGCCCGGGGATCGCCCGCAGGCTGGGCAGCTGCTCGATCGGCTGGTGCGTCGGGCCGTCCTCGCCGACGCCGATCGAGTCGTGCGTGAAGACGTAGATGACCGGGATCTCCATGATCGCCGCCGGCGAGATCGGCGCCCCGGCCGTAGTCGCTGAAGATCAAGAACCCTGACCCATGCGGCCGCACCTTGCTCAGCGACAGCCCGTCGAGGATCGCCCCCATGGCGTGCTCGCGGATGCCGAAGTGGAAGTTGCGGCCGGCCTCGACCGCCTCGAAGCTCGGCACCCCCTTCAGCAGCGTCTTCGTGGACGGCGCCCAGGTCAGCCGAGCCGCCCATTAGCCACGGCACGTTCTTGGCGACGGCGTTGAGCACCTCGCCGTTGCTTTCGCGCGTCGCCTTGCCTTTTCGATCGGCGGGGTAGCTGGGCAGGTTCCTCCACCCCTCCGGCAGCTTTCGCTTCTGCATTCGCTCCGGCTGGTCGGCCAGGTCGGGGTAGTCCTTCCGGTAGCGCTCGATCAGGGCAAACCACGCCGCCCGCAGTTCCTTGCCGCGCTCCCCATGCCGGCAGCGGGGTGCTCGCGCCCCGTCGGGGACGAGGAACTTGGCGTCCTCCGGCCAGCCGTAGTACTTCTTCATCAGCTTGATCTCGTCGTCGCCCAGCAGCTCGCCGTGCGCCGCCGACGTGTCCTGCTTGTTCAGGCGCGCGTAGGCGATGTGGCTGTCCACGATGATGAGCGTCGGCCGGTCGGTCGTCCTGTGGAAGACCTTCGGCGGCGGTCGAGCATCTCCAGGTTGTTGGCGTCGCCGACGCGCGGACCACGTTCCAGCCCAGGCCGAGGAACCGCGTGGCGACGTCCTCGCTGAACGCCAGCAGCCGTGTTGCCCTCGATGGTGATGTGGTTGTTGTCGTAGATCCAGCAGAGGTTGCTAGAGCAGCTGCAAGTGCCCGGCCAGCGAGGCGGCCTCGTTGGAGATCCCCTCCATCGTACATGCCGTCACCGGCGATGGCGTAGACGCGGTAGGTGAACAGGTCGTAGCCGGGCTTGTTGAAGTAGCTGGCCATCCACCGCCCGGCGATGGCCATGCCGACGCTGGTGGCGACGCCCTGGCCCAGGGGCCCCGTCGTCGTCTCGACGCCGGAGGTCCAGCGGTACTCGGGGTGGCCGGGGCACTTGCTGTCGAGCTGGCGGAACCGCTTGATGTCGTCGAGCGGGACGGTCAGGTCGCCCAGCCGCTCGTAGTCGGCGTTGACCGCCTTGACGCCGGTCAGGTGCAACAGCGAGTAGAGCAGCATCGAGGCGTGGCCGGCGGAGAGGACGAACCGGTCGCGGTCGGGCCAGATCGGGTCGTCCGGGTCGAAGCGGAGGAATCGCTGCCACGAACAATAGGCGACCGGCGGCAGGGCCATCGGCGTGCCGGGGTGGCGGGAGTTGGCCGCCTGGACGGCGTCCATGGCCAGGGTGCGGATGGTGTTGATGGCCAGCTGCGCCCGGGATCGACCTGGCAGCCGACGCGAGCGGACGTGCCGGACATGCTGCCTCCTGGAAATTGGCCGCCTCGCCCCGCCCCCATTCGTTCAGGGTGAGGCGAGGCTGATTCTATAAACGGCGCCCCGTCCCAGGCCCGACCGTGGGGCGAGACGCCCTCCTCTCGGTCCGACCTTGGAGAAGGCCAAAACGCGGCGTAAGATGAACAGACCCCTCCTCCCACTTGCCCACAGGTGCGCCGATGCGACCGACCCTCCTGACCGCGTGCTGGCTGCTCGTCGGCCTGCTCGGCGTACCCCGCGCCGCGTCCGCCCAGGACCGCCGGGGCCGCTCGACGCCCGGCATCGTGCTGGACCCCAAGGCGCGCTGGGCAGCTACGGCGTGCCGGCCTTCTCGCCCGACGGCCAGGAACTGCTGGCGGTCGGCGACGACCAGGTCGTCCGCGTCTGGCCCAGGGCCGGCAAGGACGCCATCGACCCCGACGCCACGCGCGTCCTCCGCTGGCCGATCTACTGCGAGCAGGTCGGCGCGATCTACGCCATGGCCCTGTCGCCCGACGACGGCGGCAAGCGGGTCGCCATCGGCGAAGGCACGGGCTGATGGTCGGCCTGGTCGTCGCGATGGACCGCGAGACCGGCACCAAGCGAGTTCGCCATGCAGAGCCACCAGCCGACCCAGAAGGGCGAGCGGCGTTCGCCGGGGGCGTCACCACCTACATCGCCTGGTCGCCCGACGGCAAGTACACCGTCCACGGGACGCAGCACGGCGAGGTGTTCTGGTGGTACCCGACCGACAGCAAAAACCCCTGCCACCGGTTCGCCGGCGAGGCGGGGAACTGGGTGCGGCTGCTCGCCTTCGTCAGCAAGGACCACCAGCTCCTCGTCGTCACCAGGAATGGCAAGGCGTGGCTCTACGACGCGATGAAGCCGAAGCTGAAGCCCAGGCCGGTCGCCCTGCCGAGGCCGAAGGAGAGATCTTCAGGCCAGAGCTGTCCCCCGACAAGCGGCGCGGCTGGCGGCAGTCCGCATGGACACCTCGGACACCGGGGGGAGGACGGCAAGGTCGAGCTGCTCACCGACTTCGCCCACCTGAAGGCCGGCGGCGACGGCCGGCCGCAGAGCGATCTCGATGCCCACAAGGTCAAGGTCGCCCGCCGCCCACCAGCCTGGCGTTCGACGCGGACAGCCAGACCCTGGCCGTCGGCATGCAGGAGATCAACCGCTTCAAGGGCCCGCAGTTCGCCCGGTCCGTCGGCGGGGGTGATCCACCCTGTGGAAGCTCAACGACGGCGAGCCGAAGTTGGTGCACCACCCGGGGTTCCCGGTCGGCTACGACGTGAACAACGTTACGTTTCGGCCAGGGCGGGCAGATCGCCGTCGCCGGCGGCCCAACCACGAGGTCGGCTGTTCGACCTGGCCAACGAGGCCGTGCCGCTGTCCGAGGTCCGCAGCCCGGGAGCGCACCTGTGGTCGGTCGGCCTCAGCGAGGACGGCCGCCACCTCGCTGGCGCGGCCGGACCGAACTCCGACGCAGCACCCCAACGAGCGGCATCCCGGAGACTGGCGCTACTTCACCCTCGACCCCGGCCGACGGTAGGGCCGCCGCGTCGTCGAGGGCGCCAGGGCCAAGCTCGTCGCCCCGATCGACACCCTCGACGGCTGGAGCGTGGAGCCCAACGGCGGATTCGAGTGGGTCGTGAAGGGGCCGGACGACTACGAGGTTGAGCTGAACGAAAAGAACCGGCTGTACTTCCGCGGCCCCAACCAGGTCCGCAGTGTTACGTTCCTCCGGCCGCTGGCCAAGGGGAAGCCGCCGCGCTCGCCGTCGGGCACATGTGGGGCGTCAGCGTTTACGAGCTGTATGGCCGAAGAAGGTCCGGCTGGCCAGGTGATGCTGGGTCACCAGGGGCCGGTGATGGCGGTCGCGCCGTCGAGCGGCGGCCAGCTGCTCGTCAGCCGCGACGACCAGACGGTCTGCTGCTGGAGCCTGGTGGACTGGCGGACAGCCCCGAGCAGGGGCGAAGTTCCAGGTGGCCAGCAAGCAGGTCGAGGTCGTCCGCGTCCACCCCGGCAGCCCCGCCTGGGGCCGGCCTACGACCGCCGGCGACCGGCTCAAGCCCTGGCGGTGACCCTGCCCAGCGTCATCCCCGCCGAGGGCGAGATCTTCTAACCCGCTGGGCCGCCTCCAGCCTCTGCCCAAGCCCCCGGGCACCTACTTCGGCTGGTTCCGCCAGGAGGGGCGGAAAGTCTCCTGGACGCTGAAGGTCACGGACGAGCCGTGGTCGGCAGAGGACGCGGTGGAGTACCTCCACAAGGCCGGCCCCAGCCGGGAACACCTCTTCTCCTGGCGCGACCAGGACAGGCAGGAGCAGGCCGAGAAGACGACGGTCCGCCAGCGGCCGCTCTGGGTCTTCTTCCCGACGCGGCAGGACCAGGGCAATCACTGGCTGATCTGGCGCTGGCGCGACTACTATTACGACTCCGACGGCCCCGAGGCCGACGGCCTCGCCGGCCTGCAACGGACGCGCGGCGACGACCAGCCGCCGGACTTCCACCCCCTGGCCAACGTCGGCGGCTCCCCGGTCGCCCGAGGCGCGAACCTGCGGCAGTATCACAACCCGGGCAAGATCTGGCCGTACATCCGCGACTCGATCCAGCGCGGCGTGGACCAGAGGCGGGTGCTCTTCGCCGAGGTCGAGCCACCGAAGGTGGCCCTGGACGTCGTGCAGGCCCCGACGGACCCGGCCAACCCGGACGTCCCGCGCGACCTGGTCGTGAAGGTCACGGTGACACCCCACGGCGACGGGGCGGCCCAGAAGGTCGCCCGGGTGTCGCTCTGGCTGGGCGACTACCTGTTCGACCTCGACCGATTCGCCCGCCAGGAAGACCCCGGGACGAGGGCCGTGTCGATCACCGCCACCGTCCCGCACCGGGAGCTGCGCCGGGGGGAAAACCAGGTCCGGGCCGTGGCGGCCAACGGGGCCGGCGGCTTCGGCGAGGCGACGCGGGTCGTCGAGTTCGCCGCCCGCCGCGAGAAGCCGAGGCTGTTGGCGCTGTGCGTCGGCGTCTCGGACTACTCCGAGGTCAGCAAGCGCTCGGGGGCCAAGGTGCCCGACCTGCGCTGCGCGGAGAACGACGCCAAGGCGCTGCACCGGGTGTTCCTGGAGCACAAGGACAGCCGGCTGTTCAGCTCCGTCATCGCCCCCAAGCCGGTGGTGAACCAACAGGCCACCCGCCAGGGGATCCTGGACCAGCTCGACCGGCTGAAGCCGCAGGCCCGGCCGGACGACTGGCTGGTGCTCTACCTCTCCGGCCACGGCGACGGCGTGGACGACCCCGTCACCCAGGAGAAGAGACCGGGGTCGTTCTACTACGTCTGCTACGACACCACCCGGGGCCAGCCGCAAACTGGTATCCAGGGCCCGGAGTTGCACGCCCGGCTGCGGGGCATCAACTGCCACAAGCTCATCCTCATGGACGCCTGCCACTCCGGCGACAGCGTCCCCGACATGGTCCGCGATCTGACCCTGAACGAGGCCAAGTTCCTCGTCTTCACCGCCTGCAAGAACACGGAGGTGGCCAACGAGCCGAACCTCAAGCTGATCAACGCCGCGATCAAGGCGGACCCCAAACGCTTTGCCTACCTCAAGGGGCTGAACCTCGACCACGGCCTGTTCACGCTGGGCCTGTTGAACACGCTGGGGCACCCCGCCGAGGGCCCGGCGCAATCCCGCCTCCGCCCCGTGTCGGCCGACGAGGTCCGCCTCACGGTTCGGACCACCGTCGCGGAGATGCTCAATGCGCTGGGCGCCGGGCGCCAGACGCCGGTCTTCTTCCCCAACGACCCCGGGCAGCTCCGCCGGCTCGACGTCTTTTGCGCCTTCCCCAGGCCGAAGGCGAGCCCGTAACTTTTTTCCCCCCCGCCGTCACAGCGGCCGGGGGGCGTCGTAATTGGTGCGCGGGAGTATCTCGTCATCACCGGGCTTCCCCGAAGGTCGGAGACAGCCGTACAGTGAACGCCCAAGAGGAGGGGATCTAGATGCTTAAGCGACTCGGGCTGATGGTGGCCGCGGCAGCCGTCGGCCTCGCCCAGGTGGGGGCCGCCGAGCAGCGGCTCGACAACCAGCTCAACGACCGGATGGACGGCCTCATCGCCGGGCTGAAGAAGAAGTACAAGACCGTCGGCGTGCTGCGCTTCCGCGTGCAGGACGGCGAGGGCAAGGCCACGTTCGGCTCGCCGCTGGCCGGCCGGATGGTCGAGCGCCTCGAGACGCTGCTGGTGCTGCACAACGGCGAGAAGGAGAGCCAGGCCCTCGGCGTCGTCCACGACGTGGCCAAGGTGGCCAACAAGAACAAGGTCGGCTCGTGGTACACCGACGCGGCCGAGCGGAAGAAGCTGTTCGCCCTCCAGTACCCGATGGCCTGGGGCTCGAAGTCGATCACGCCCGACGCCTTCCTCACCGGCAAGGTCACCCTGAGCAAGGACGGCAAGCAGACCAAGGTCGAGCTGGAGGCGTTCGACAAGGACAACCTCAACCCGCGCAAGATCGACACGATCACCCTGGAGACCGACCGGTTCGTCCTGCGCGACCTCGGCTACAGCTTCGCGGTGGCCAAGCGGAGCCGGCCGATGCTCGCCAAGGCCCGCAGCATCCGCGACGAGGACCAGCAGGCGGTCGTCAAGGACGGCCTGCAACAGAACCAGGACCGCCGCCAACAGCAACAGCAGCAGCCCAAGGACAAGAAGGACGCCCAGCCCAAGCCTCAGCAGCAGCCCCAGGCCGACCCGTCGAACGTCGGCGGCGTCGCCTTCGAGCTGCTGACCGACGACAAGGCGGCGTCGATCCGCCCCAACGCCGCCCAGGGCGACGTGGCCCGCTGGCTGGTCGAGTGCCCGCCGGCCGGGGCGGCCGTCAGCATGCGGCTGAAGAACACGACCGAGAAGCGGCTGGCGGTCGTACTGCGGGTCAACGGCAAGAGCACGATCAACGACCAGCTCGCCGAGCCGGAGACGGCGGCGAAGTGGGTGCTGGAGCCGGGCAAGAGCTACCGGGTCAAGGGCAGCTACATGGTCGAACTGAGCGGCCAGGCCGAGGCCCGCGGCAAGGGGCTGAAGCGGAACGACGACAGCCTCATCACCGAGACCGAGGAGAAGGAGAAGCCCGGCGCCAAGGAGCCGCAGCCGCCCCAGCCGCCCCAGCAGAAGGGCGGCCCGAAGATCCGCCCGTTCAAGGTGCTGGTCGGCCAGGAGGCGGTGCAGATGAAGTCGCAGCTGGGCGACAAGGCCGGCTGGATCGACATCGACGTCTACGAGCAGGGCTCGGAGCCCAAGCAGCAGGAGCAGGGCCTGATCACCCCCAAGGGCCTGCCGCAGTCCAGCGAGAAGGCCGCCCGGGCGACCTACAACGGCCTGCGTAGCGCCCTGCTCAAGAGCAGCCAGCTCAAGGCGGTGGTCAAGGAGGAGAAGAAGGCGAACGGCCTGGTCGTCAAGCGCAGCATGATCGTCCCCGACACCGAGGCGATCACCAGCAGCGAGAACGTCAAGCTGACCAACTTCCCCAACAGCCAGTTCGTCGCCCGCGTCACGATCAAGGTGACGCCGAACGACGCCCCGCCCCCCGGCGAGTGAGTCTGGCCCGCCCAACCACAGCAGGTTAGCGACGTCTCCAGGCGTCGCTAACCTTCGCCCATTTCTGAGGGGTTGTCACAACCTTTCCGCATGACCGTATAAGGAGTGACGGAAGTTGGGCCACCCACCTGGAGACGAGCCATGCGGTACGGAATCCTCAGCCTGGTGACGAGCGCTGCCCTGGCCGTGACGCCCGCCCTGAACGCCGCGGAGGCCCCGGAGCTGAGGAAGCTGCACGTCCTCATGGTGATCGACACCCACGACAAGGAGCTGGCCCCCAGCGTCAAGATCGACGAGCGCCGGGTGCGGTGGATGCTGCGGCAGAC
>JAXMAW010000103.1:0-12914 GCA_046350195.1 Gemmataceae bacterium | reverse complement strand
GCCGGCCGACCGGGGCCGGCGTCGGCAGCTCCAATAGCTCGGCGGCCCGGTCGTTGGCGAAGAGGAGGCGCTGGTCAGCGTCGAGCGCGACGACGCCCTCGACCATGCCGGAAAGCACCGTGCGCAGCTGCTGGCGGTCCTCCTCCAGTTGGGCCAGCCGCGCCGTCAGCGCCTCGCTGGCCCGGTTGAACGACTCGGCCAGCTCGCCGGCCTCGTCGGCGACGCGCGGCCCGACGCCGCCGGTGCCGACCCGCGACACCGCCTCGGCCAACTCGCGCAACGGCCGGCGGAACCGCCGCGTCAGCGCCAGGCTGAACAGGACCACGAAAAGGGCGCCGCACAGCCCGAACAGCGCCAGGTAGCTCAGCAGCCGCCGCCTTGCTTCGCCCGGCTCGACGTGGGCCGACACCGCCCACGCCAGGGCAGCCACCAGCGCCACCACGAGCAGGCCGAAGCAGAGCAGCAGACGGCGGAACATTCCTTCCTCGGATTGCAGATTTGAGATTGCAGATTGCAGAATGAAAAGACAGCAGAATCACGGAGCGAGGGGGGAAGCTCTTTTCTTCCATTCTGCAATCTGCAATCTGCAATCAACCAAAGTGTCCGCTGATGTACTCCTCGGTGAGCTTGTTCATCGGCCGGTGGAACATCTTTGCGGTCTCGTTGACCTCGATCAGCTCGCCGAGGTACATGAACGCGGTGTAGTCCGACACCCGGGCCGCCTGCTGCATGTTGTGCGTCACCATGACGATGGTCACCCGGCTGCGCAGCGAGTAGATCAGGTCCTCGATCCGCTGCGTCGCCACCGGGTCCAGCGCGCTGGTCGGCTCGTCGAACAGGACGATCTCCGGCTCGCTGGCCAGGGCGCGGGCGATGCACAGCCGCTGCTGCTGCCCGCCGGAGAGGTTGTACGCCGACTGCCGCAGGCGGTCCTTCGTCTCCTCCCACAACGCCGCCGAGCGCAGCGCCTCCTCGACGCGCTCGCGCAGGACGTGCGCCTGCGTCACGCCGCGCAGCCGCAGGCCGTAGGCGACGTTCTCGAAGATCGACTTCGGGAACGGGTTGGGCTTCTGGAACACCATGCCGACGCGCATCCGCATCTCGACGGGGTCGGTCGTCGGGGCGACGATGTTCCGGCCGGAGGGCTGCAACAGCAGCTCGCCCTCGTAGCGGTTGCCGTGGTACAGGTCGTGCATCCGGTTGAAGCAGCGCAGCAGGGTGGACTTGCCGCAGCCGGAGGGGCCAATCAGGGCGGTGATCCGCCGCTCGGGGAACGGCAGGTTGACCCCCTTCAGCGCCTGCTTGGCGCCGTACCAGAAGCTCAGGTTGACCGCCTCGGCCTTGAGGGCGGGCCGCGGCGGGGCGGCCGTCGTGGGCTGGGGGGGCATAGGCTCACCACTTGATCCGGCGGCGCAGCCGGTAGCGCAGGACGATGGCGACGGCGTTCAGGCCGAGCGTCATCAGGATCAGCACCACGCCGGCCGCCGCGGCGTTGGCCCGGTACTCCGGCCGCGCCTCCTGCGTCCAGTTGAACATCTGGATCGGCATGGCGGTGAACGGCTCGACCAGCCAGTCGAAGGAGACGAACGGCGGCGACGCCTCGACCGGCGACGGCGGCAGGGCCGTCCAGAACGCGGCCGCCCCGATCGTCACCAGCGGGGCCGTCTCGCCGATCGCCCGCGACAGGCCGATGATCACCCCCGTGGCGATGCCGCCGGCGGAGTACGGCAGCAGGTGATACCGCACCACCTGCCAGCGCGTCGCCCCCAGCGCGTAGGCCGCCTCGCGGATCGCCTGCGGCACCGCCCGCAGCGCCTCGCGGGTGGCGACGATGACGATCGGCAGGATCAACAGCGCCAGCGTCACCCCCGCCGCCGCCAGGCTGCCGCGCGGCCCCAGCGGCCAGCGGTCGTGGGCCTCGCCCAGGCCGACCCGGAACAGGTTCAGGTAGTACAACAGCAGGCCCAGCGACAGCAGCCCGTACAGGATCGACGGCACCGCCGCCAGGTTCGAGATGTTCAGCTCGATCAGCGACGTCAGCCAGTTCTTGCGGGCGTACTCCTCCAGGTAGACCCCCGCCGCGACGCCCAGCGGCACCGCCGTCACGGCCGTCACCACCATGATGAGCAGCGAGTCGATCAGGGCGACCTGGATGCCGGCCCGGCTCGGGGACAGCACGGAGGTAGGCGAGGTCAAAAACGACCAGTTCAGCCGCGGAAGGCCGGCGACGACGAGGTCGATCAGGAGCACGACCAGCGTGGCGATGCCGAGCAACGTGCAGGCCATGCCCAGCGCGCCGAACAGGGCGTCCTGCCTCCTGCGGCGGGCGATGAGGTGGGTCAGGTGGTCGTCCATCTCAGTACGCCTCCCGGAACCGCCTGCGCAGCCAGGTGCCGGCCAGGTTGAACAACAGCGTCATGACGAACAGCATCAACCCCGCGGCGAAGATCGCCCGGTAGCCGATGCTGCCGTGCGGCAGGTCGCCCTGGCTGACGGCGACGATGTAGGCGGTGATCGTCGAGGCGCCCCGGGTCGGGTCGAGGGTGAAGCGAGGCTGGCCGCCGGCGGCGACGGCGACGATCATCGTCTCGCCGATCGCCCGCGAGATGCCGAGGATGTACGCCGCCCCGATCCCCGACAGCGCGCCGGGAAGACCACCCGCACCGCCGTCGTCAGCTTGTTCGCCCCCGCCGCGTAGGACCCCTCGCGCAGCAGCATCGGCACCGCCCGCATGGCGTCCTCGCTCAGCGAGCTGACGTACGGGATGATCATGATCCCCATGACCACGCCGGCGGAGAGCATGTTGAACTGCTCCAGCCCGGGGATAAACCGCCGTAGCGCCGGCGTGACGAACAGCAGGGCGAAGTAGCCGTAGACGACCGTCGGCACCGCGGAGAGCAACTCCAGCATCGGCTTGAGCACCTGCGCATCGCGAACGGGGCGTACTCGCTGAGGTAGATCGCCACCAGCGTGCCGACCGGCAGCGCCACCAGCAGGGCCACCGTCGTCGTCACCAGCGTGCCGGCGACCAGCGGCAGGATGCCGAAGCGCGGGTTCTCGAACGTCGGCGTCCACTCGGTGCCGGTGAGGAACTCCCAGCGCGTGACGTCGCGGAAGAACGTCGAGGACTCGTACAGCAGGATGCCGAGGATGCCCAGCGTGATGAGCACGCTGGACAAGGCGGCGAGGAACAGCCCGCCCTCGACGGCCCGCTCGCGCAGCCGGACCCACAGCGGGACCGGCCGCTGCGACAGCTTCGGGGGTGGGATCGGCTGGCTCACTCGCGCCCCTCGGGGACCGGCGAGCGGGGGTGTTAACCCCCCGGTGGTGCGATCAACCGGGGGTTAACACCCCCGCTCGCCAGGCTAGATACCTCACTTCGGCTCGCGCTTCATCACGTCGTTGATGGCCAGGCCGACGGCCGGCTCGCCGCCGAACGCCGTGCCGGTCTTGCCGTCGAGCAGCCGCTTGCGCACCGCCTCGTTGGCGCTGTCCGGCAGGGGCACGTACTTGACGGCCTGGCACGCCTCGACGATGTGGGCCAGGTAGAACTCGACGAACTGCCGCACCTCCGGCTTGGCCGACAGGGCCTTCTTGTTGACGTAGAGGAACAGCGGCCGCGACAGCGGCGTGTAGGTGCCGTCGAGGATCGACGCCTGGCTGGGGGCGACGAACTCCTTCTTGCCCTTGGCCCGCACCGCGACCGCCTTGAGCTTGTCCTTGTTCGTCTCGTAGTAGGCGTAGCCGAAGTAGCCCAGCGCGTCCATGTCGCCGGCGACGCCGGTCACCAGGACGTTGTCGTCCTCGCTGGGGGTGAAGTCCTTGCGGCTGCGGCCGCCCTTGCCGTTGACCGCCTCGGTGAAGTAGTCGAACGTGCCGGAGTCGGTGCCGGCCCCGAACAGCTTGAACTCGCGGTCGGGCCAGCCGGGGTCGATCTGGCTCCAGCGGGTGACCTTCTTCGCCTCGCTCTCGGGGCCCCAGATCCGCCCCAACTGCTCGACGGTCACCTTCTCCGCCCAGGTGTTCTTCGGGTGGATCACCACCGTGAGCGCGTCAAAGCAGACGGGCAACTCCAGGTATTCGACGCCGTGCTTCTTCGCCTCGGCAACCTCGCTCTTGGAGATGGGCCGGCTGGCGTCGGCGACGTCCAGCTCGTCGCGGCAGAACTTCTTGAACCCGCCGCCGGTGCCCGAGTAGCGCACCTCGACCGACACGCCGGGGCTGGCGTGCTGGAACATCTCGGCCAGGGCGGCCGAGACCGGGTAGAGGGTGCTGGAGCCGTCCACGCTGACGATGCCGGCCCTCCGCCCGCCCTTGCACCCCAGCAGCGAAACGGACACAATCGCGCAGATTACCGTGAAGACCAGTACCTTCCTGCCCATGAATCATCCTCACTGCCTGGCGCTTCTCGCTATTATTTTGGGAATAGCTTATCCCTCCGCGGAGGGCGTTCCACGAAGCGGATGTGAAAGTTCGATGAAGGAACAGCCCGCGTGACGCCGGGGGCGACCGCCGTGCCGAGTGAAAGGATAACCGTCACCCGAGGCCGACGATGGACAATCCCCAGCCGCACTTCCGCTATTATCCCGAAGGTCGCCACTCCACCGGCGAGCTGCGCTACATCGGCGGCCTGCCGGTGCTGAGCGTCGGGGGCTCGCCGGAGCAGATCGGCGCCGCGGTCGGCGCGCTGGCGCTGCGGCCGGCGCCGCGCATGGCGGCGTACCCGGAGGACATGCTGCGGCTGTTCCGCTGCGGCTGGCTGGCGCTGGCGCTGCGGCGGCTGGGCGAGGGCATGGTCGAGCGCTTCGACCCGGACTACCGGGCCGAGTTCGAGGCGGTCGTCCGCGCCTCGGACGTCGAGCGCGGGCGGATGGTGATGGGCAACACCCTGTTCGACCTCAAGAAGCTCGTCGCCTGCTCCGGGTTCGGCCTCGAAGGGCCGCGCTCCGTGACGGGCTCGCCGGTGCTTGGCCGCAACCTCGACTACCCCGACGGAGGTTACGCCCACCACTACACGATGGTGACGGTGTGCCGGCCGGCGGGGAAGCTGGCGTTCGCGTCGGTCGGCTTCCCCGGGCTGGTCGGCGTGCTGTCCGGCATGAACGAGGCCGGCCTGGCGGTGGCGGTCCTGGAGGTGTTCCAGGCCCCGCTGCGGGTGCGGCGGCTGGACCCGTGGGGCACGCCCTACGCGCTGTGCCTGCGCGAGGTCCTCGAAACGTGCTCGACCATCGACGAGGCGTATGGGCTGCTGTCGCGCAAGCGGCGGACGACGCTGTACAACGTCGCCCTGGCCGATCGGCAGAGGGTCGCGGCGTTCGAGGTGACGCCGGCTCGGGTGTTCGAGCGGCGGTCGAGGGACGGCGTGTGCGTCTGCACGAACCACTTTCACGGCGCGACGCTCCAGCCGGCGTTCGCACTGAACTGGATGGACACGTTCGGCCGGGATCGGAAGCTGAACTGGGTGGCGCGGCAGAAGGGGCGGTTCGACGTGGCGGACGTGCACCGGGCGATGCACCTGGCCAGCGCCTGGGACACGCTGCAAACGATGGCGTTCGAGCCAGAATCGCTACAGTTGCACCTGGCGTTCGGGGCGATCCCGGCGTCGGCGGGGCCGCTGGCGACGCTGGGGCTGGCGCCGCTGTTGCGCGGCGAGGCGCTCCGCGGGGCGGCCTGAGCCGGGGCGCCGGGCCGTCACCGCGGCAGCACCTCGTCGATCATGCCCAGGTACGAGCCGTAGATGCGGAAGATGGCGATGGTGATGAACACGCCGATCATCATCCAGATGCCGTAGCCGGCCACCGACGTCAGGACCGCCAGCCGGCGGCCGGCCTCGTCGTGGTACTCGTCGCCCTCGTGCTTCATCACCTCCGACAGCGTGCCGGCCTCCTCCGCCACCTCGACGACGCGCACCAGTTCCTCGGGGAACAGCCCCGTCCGGCTCAGGGCCAGCGCCACGTCGTCGCCGGCCGCCACGGTGTCGGTGACGACGTCCTCGGCGTCGGCGTAGGCGCTGTTGCCGGTCGCCCGCATCGACAGCCGCAGCGCCTTGCCGATCGACATGCCCGACTCGTGCGTCAGCCGCAGCGCCAGGCAGAATCGCCCCAGCGCCAGCGCCCGCAAGCACGGCCCCAGCGCCGGCACGCTCAGCAACAGCCGATCGACCTTCGCCCGCCCGCCGAACAGCTTGTCGGCCAACAGGTACACGGCGAACAGGCCGGCGATCGTCCCGTAGATCACGCCCAGGAAGGTCGCCGCCCCGCTGGGGCCGAACAGGCCCAGCCCCAGGGGGTCGAACGGCTTGCCGTTGGGGGTCTGCGAGCCGAGCATCCCCAGGACGGCGATCAGCAGGGCCAGCACCACCGTGGCCATGACGAACTGGACGACCGGCCAGGCGATCCGGGCGAAAAACTCGCGGCGGAGCTTCTGCTGGCGGAGGAAGTACTTCTCCAGCTCGCCGTAGACCTCGGGCAGCATGCCGGTCCGCTCGCCGACGGCGCCCAGCGACAGGAACAGCGGCGGGAAGTGGGCGGTCTCGCGCTTCAGGGCCTGCTCCAGCGTGGAGCCGGTTTCCAGGGCGGCGGAGATGCGGGCGGCGATCGGCCGCACCGCGGCCGGGCCGCGCTTGGCCTGCTGGCGGAAGACATCGACGACGGTCAGCCCCGAGGCGAGGTAGTGGCGCAACACGCGGCACAGCTCGATCAGGTCGGCCAGCGACAGCCGGGTGAAGAACATGCGGGCCTCGCGGAAGGGGCGGGGGGCACGCTGGTGATTGTACAGCCTTCGGCGGGACCGTGGTGGCAATCGGCCGGGCGGGCGGTTATAGATAGAGGGGAACGCCATGGACCCTTACGAACCGCGATACCTGGCCGGGGTGGTGCTGTTCAACGCCGGCGACTACTTCGAGGCCCACGAGGTCTGGGAAGACCTCTGGGCGGAGAGCCACGGCCGGGAGCGGAAGTTTTACCAGGGGCTGATCCAGGCCGCCGTCGGGCTGTGCCACTTCCACAACGGCAACCTCGGCGGGGCCGCCAAGTTGTACCGCTCCAGCCGCGACTACATGGGGGGGTGTGGCAAGCGGTGCCTCGGCCTGGACCTGGAGGCGTTCTGGGCGTCGATGGAGGAGTGCTTCCGCCCGGTGCTCGGCCCCGACCCGCCCGACCGGTCTGCCCGGCCGACCACCGTCCCGACGATGCGGTTGGACCCCGAACCTCCGAGCTGGCCCGACCCGGACGACTACCTGCCCGAAGAGGACGAATGAGTTCGCCCAACTCCCCGAGGCGGTCATGAGCCAGGACCACGAGCTGCCGGGCTTCCGAGGCACGGTTCGCCTGTTCCCCTTGCCCAACCTCGTGCTTTTCCCGCACGTCGGCCAGCCGCTGCACGTCTTCGAGCAACGCTACCGCCAGCTGATGGCCGACGCCCTGGGCGACGACCGGCTGATCGCGATGGCCCTGCTGCGGCCGGGTTGGGAGGAGGAGTACGACCAGGCGCCGCCGATCCACCCGATGGTCTGCGTCGGCCGGGTGACCCAGGAGGAGTTGAAGCCCGACGGGCGCTACAACCTCCTGTTGCAGGGGCTGTGCCGGGCGCGCGTGCTGGAGGAGCAGCCGGCCGGCCGGCTGTACCGGGTGGCGCGGGTGGAGCTGTGCCCGGACAAGATCGTGACGTCGGGCGGGCTGGAGAAGGCGCTGCGGCGCGACCTGGCCCGCGGGGTGGAGCCGTTCTTCTCGGCGCACCCGCCGGCGGCGGAGCAGCTGCGCCGGCTGCTGGACAGCCCGCTGCCGCTGGGGGCCCTGAGCGACATCTTCTGCTTCGCGCTGCCGCTGGAGGTCGAGGAGAAGCAGCTGCTGCTGGAGGCGGTGTGCGTCGAGGCGCGCGTTCAGCTACTGCTGCGCACCCTGGAGGGGCGCGCCCCTTCCGCCTCGAAGAAGCCGCCGCGGCGCGACTACCCGGCGACGTTCAGCTCGAATTAGTCCGGATTGGTCCTGCCCTCACCGTGGGTCGCGGCTAAGATCGACCTGGGGCTGTCGAGACCACCGGTGTCGCCGATGAGCGAGATCACCCGAATCCTGGCCGCCGTCGAGCAGGGCGACCCGAGCGCGGCGGAGAAGCTGTTGCCGCTGGTCTACGACGAGCTGCGCCAGCTGGCCGCCCAGCGGCTGGCCCAGGAGGCGCCCGGGCAGACGCTCCAGGCCACGGCGCTGGTGCACGAGGCCTACCTCCGCCTGGTGGACGTGGACACGACTCAGCACTGGAACAGCCGCGGCCACTTCTTCGCCGCCGCGGCTGAGGCCATGCGCCGCATCCTGGTGGACATTGCCCGGGGCAAGCAAAGCCTGAAGCGGGGCGCGGGCAGCCGACCGGTTTCCCTCGAAGGGGACGGGGTCGTCGCGCCGCAGGCCGACGAGGACGTCCTGGCCGTGAACGAGGCGCTGGACCGACTGGCGGCCACCGACCCGGAAGCGGCCCAGCTGGTCAAGCTGCGTTTCTTCGCCGGCCTGACCGCCGAGCAGGCCGCCCAGGCGTTGGGCGTGTCAGCCCGGACTGCCGATCGCATCTGGGGCTACGCCCGTGCCTTTCTGCTCAAACAGTTACAGCCTCCCCCCGGCTGACCCGCTTCGGCCAACCCGGGATTCCCCGAACTTTTTTGGCGGACGGCTCGGTCAGAATCCGCACTGTAGGGCGATACCTCCTTGTATTGCCCGGGAGGGCACAGCGTGGTGCGTGAGCGCGACATTTTCGATGCCGCCCTGGCGATTGCCGACCCGGCCGAGCGGTCGGCGTACCTGGGCGACGCCTGCGCCGGTCAGGCCGGGATGCGCCAGCACATCGAGGGGCTTCTTCAGATGCACCAGAAGCTGGGGAGCTTCCTCGAAGCGCCGGCCCTGGCCCCGGGTTCCCCCGCCGAGGAGCAGCCCCTTGCGGAGCGGCCCGGCACGGTGATCGGCCCGTACCGGCTGATGGAGCAGATCGGGGAGGGCGGCATGGGCCTGGTCTTCGTCGCCGACCAGGCCCGCCCCGTCCGCCGCCGGGTGGCGCTGAAGGTGATCAAGCCTGGGATGGACACCCGCCAGGTGGTCGCGCGGTTTGAGGCGGAGCGGCAGGCGTTGGCGCTGATGGACCACCCCAACATCGCCAAGGTACATGACGGCGGGACGACGCCGGCCGGGCGGCCGTACTTCGTGATGGAGCTGGTCAAGGGCGTTGCGATCACCGACTTCTGTGACCGGGAGCGGCTGACGACCCGGCAGCGGCTGGGGCTGTTCGTATCGGTCTGTCAGGCGGTGCAGCACGCGCACCAGAAAGGCATCATCCACCGCGACCTCAAGCCGTCGAACATCCTGGTGACGGTTCACGATGTCACCCCGGTGGTGAAGGTGATCGATTTCGGCGTCGCCAAGGCGACCGGGCAGCAGCTGACGGAGCGGACGCTGTACACCGCCATGGCCCAGCTGGTTGGCACGCCGCTGTACATGAGCCCGGAGCAGGCGGGGCTGAGTGGGCTGGACGTGGACACGCGGAGCGACATCTACTCGCTGGGGGTCCTGCTGTACAAGCTGCTGACCGGGACGACGCCGTTCGACCAGGAAGTGTTGCACCGGGCCGGCCAGGACGAGATGCGGCGGATGATCCGCGAGGACGAGCCGCCCCGGCCGAGCACGCGCATAAGTACGCTGGAAAAGGCGGAGCTGTCCACGCTGGCCGAGCGGCGCAGCGTCGAGCCGCGGTGGCTCGGCCAGGAGATACGCGGGGAGCTGGACTGGGTGGTGATGAAGTGCCTGGAGAAGGACCGCAACCGCCGGTACGAGACGGCCAGCGCCCTGGCGGCGGACGTGCAGCGGTATCTGGACGACGAGCCGGTGGCGGCGTGCCCGCCGTCGGCGGGGTACCGGCTGCGGAAGCTGTGGCGGCGGCACCGGGGGACGTTGGTGACAGCGGGAGGCGTCGCGTTGGCCTTGGTAGTTGCCACTGCGGTGAGCACCTGGCAGGCCGTGGAAGCCCGGGTCGCGCAAAACGAGGCCGAGGGGGCCAAGCGCCAAGCCGCGACCGATGCCGCCATCGCCAAGGCCGTTGCCGACTTCCTCCAGCAGGATCTGCTGCGGCAGGTGGACATGCGTGCCCAGCGGGGGGAAGGATTTGTGCCGGCCCGCAACCTGACGGTCAAGGAGGCGCTCGACCGGGCGGCGGGCCGGATCGGTCAGCGCTTCCAGGATCAGCCGCTGGTCGAAGCAGCCATCCGGCTAACAATCGGCGGTGCATATCGCAGCGTCGGGGAGTGGCCCCTTGCGATACCCCATCTAGAGCGTGCGGTTGCCTTGCGCAAGGCACACCTCGGTCCGGACGACCAGGACACCATTAGCGCGATAGTGTTTCTCGCCCGAGGCTGCCAAGAAACCGGCCGGTTTACGGATGCGATCGGCCTGGCGAAGCAGGTCCTGGAGAACCGGATGGCGCGGCTCGGCCCCGACCAGCCCGAAACACTGGCGGGCATGCACGACCTGGCTATTACCTACGACTACGCCGGGGAATGGGACAACAGCCTGTCGCTTATGAAGCAGGTGCTGGAGAAACGCCGGGCCATTTATGGTTCCACGCACCCTGATACCCTTGACACCATGCATGCCCTGGCCAGGTCTTACAACCATGTGGATCGGTTTTCCGAATCCATTGCGTTACACGAGAAGATTCGGGTAATTCGCAAATCCACGGAGAACCCCGAGCTTGGGGCCGAGCCTTTTTTCCTGATTACCTACGTCGTGGCCTGTCAGGGGGCTGGAAAGCTCGACCAGGCCGCTATGCTGCTCCACGAAGCGCTCGCGCTGAACCGGAAACACGACGACTCTGGCGGGGTCGAAACAGCCTCGACATTGTGTTGGCTGGCCCGGAACCTGCTCCTGCAGGAACGGTTCGCTGAGGCCGAACCGATCGCCCGGGAAGCGATCGCCATCTACGAGAAAGAACGACCCGAGGACCCGATGCGCTTCTACTTTGTGAGCATCTTGGGGGCCGTGCTCTGGGGCCAACATAACTATACCGAGGCCGAGCCCCTCCTGCTCCGAGGCTACGAGGGCATGCAGAGTCGGGAAGCCCTCCTGCAGGCAATCTGGAAACGTCGGATGGGCGAAGCGGGCCAACGGGTCGTCCACTTCTACGAGGTGACCAACCAGTTGAAGAAAGCCCGCGCCTGGCGCGAGAAAACGAAAACCAAACTTCCTGACCCAGCTTCCGCCGACGTCAAGTAATCCCTGAGTAAGCCGTTGATCACCGGCCGGTGAGATTCTGCCGGCTAGCAATCTCCTCACTGGCCTCGACAGGCCCAGGCGCTCGGTCTGCGCGCCGGGGATGTCTCCTCCATTGTCTCGCAGGCCACGAGCCGGAGCAAACTATGAGCCCGTTCCGATCCCTGTTGGCCCGCTCTCCCAAACCGATCACCCGCCGCCGGCCTCTGCGCGTCGAGGCGCTGGAGAGCCGCGATGTGCCGGCGACCCTCAGCATCGGCGACGCCATCGCGACCGAAGGTGGCGGCATGCTCAAATCCCTGGATCGGTTCGTCGCCGCGGGGAGCGGCCTGTCCAACCAAACATACTCGCCGGTTTTCGGACCGGATGGCAACCATGACGGCGCGCAGGATCTGTACGTCGGGGACCAGCAGTCATCTTCGATTCTCCGGTTCGATGGTGCCACGGGCGCTTACATCGATACGTTCGTCCCGTCGGGGAGTGGCGGCCTCAACGGCCCCATCGATCACGCCTTTGGCCCGGACGGCAGCCTCTACGTCACCAGCCGGTTGTCGAACCAGATCCTCCACTACGACGGCTCGACGGGCGCATTCCTCGGCGTTGTCGTCAGTAATCTCAACAACCCGATTGGGATCACCTTCGGCCCGGAGGGGAGCCTGTTCATCGCGAACCGGAATGCGAACGAAGTGCTTCGTTACAGCAACGGCGTGCTGAGTACGTTCGTGCCCGCAGGGAGCGGCGGCGTGGCCCTGCCTCGGAGGGCCGTCTTCGGCCCGGATGGGAACGGCGACGGGGCCCCGGATCTGTACGTCGCCAGCGAGGGGAGCGGCCGGGTGTTGCGTTACGACGGTCTGACCGGGGCGTTCGTTGATACCTTCGTCACGCCAGGCTCGGCGCAAGGCCCGATGTGGCTGGAGTTCGGCGCCGACGGGATCCTCTACGTGACGGCGCGGATGACTTCGGGCAGCTTGAACATGACCTTCCTGCGGTACAACTCGGCGACCGGGGCCTTCCTCAATTCGCTCGCACTCGATCGCGACGGCTGGTCATTCTCGATCGGCCCCGGGAATATCATCTACGACTCCCCCGCTAATCAGGGTTCCTTCATCGATCGCTTTGGGCCGTCCTCCATTGCCGCATTCCCCGTCACCCTGAGTTCCCCCGTCGCCTCGACGATCACTGTCGATTATTCGACCGCTGACGGCACGGCCCTGGCCGACAGCGATTACGCGACCACCACCCGAACGCTAACGTTCGCCCCGGGCCAGACTAGCCGCACTATTCTGGTGCCGACCATCAACGACGACCTGCCCGAGCTGCCCGACACATTTACCGTCACCTTGTCGAATGCATCCGGGGCGATTATCGGCAATGCCGTCGGCACCGGCACGATCACCGACGACGACGTGACCAAGTTCTTCGTGGTCGATGACGGTGGCACCGACCGCACCTACCGCTACGGCGTGCCCGGCAACTCTCTCGCTACCTCAACACTGGGCAGCGGCGACACGGCCCCGCGCGGCGTGGCCAGCACCGCCGCCGGGAACAAGGTCTGGGTCGTGGACGCCAACAAAACCGTCTACGTCTACAACCCCTCCGGCATACTCCTTGGCTCCTGGGCCGCCGGCTCGCTAGCAGCCAACGCTCAGGTCGAAGGCCTTGCCACCAACGGCA
>JAXMAW010000102.1:0-12978 GCA_046350195.1 Gemmataceae bacterium | reverse complement strand
TGCGCCTGGCGCTGGGCCACCTCGGCGAAGACCCCGCCGACTTCGAGCGACTGTGGGGCGAGCTACAAGCCGCGGCGGTGTCCCGCCCGTTCGGCGACAACGCCCGGATGGCGAAGGCGGCCGCCACCCTCGCGGCGTGGGGGGACGGGTTGGCGAAGAAGCTCAACGAGTCCTCGGTGGACGCCGCGGCGGCGAGAAGGCTGCTGGAGAAGCTCCCGGAGGCCGTGAAGAAAGACCCGGACTACGACTCGGCGAGGCAGCTCGGCTGGGCCTACCGGGTGATCTGGCAGGAGCAGTCCCGCGGCAAGGAGGACCCCGGCGCTCTGGTGAGGCTTACCGCCGAGCTAGGGCTGTCCTGGCCCGAGGAGCGGATGGCGAAGGGCGGCGAGGGCGTGATCGTCCGCGACCTGGGCAAGAGCCTGAAGCGGCTCAACGACTACGACCCCGCCCAGTTCCTCCGCCTCTGGCGGGGACTGCCCGGGCCGGGCAAGTGACTTGCGAACGTGGGGCGGCCGGCGTAGGGTATACTTTCCGGGCCGTCGCCCGCGCCGAGTAGAACTCCCAGGACCGACCATGACCATCCGCACCTTCCAGGCGGGGGACGACGTCGCCCAGGTGTCGATCTACAACGAGGCCGGTGCCGCCCTGCCCCACTTCAAGCCGGCGACGGTGGACGACGTCCGCCGCCGCTGCCGCGCCCCCGACTTCGACCCCGGCACCCGCTTCTACGCCGCCCCCAACGGCCGGCCGGTCGGCTACGTCATGTTTCAGCCCAACGGCCGGGTCGGCTTCCCCTGGTGCCGCAAGGGCCACGAGGCGCTGGCCGAGCCGCTGCTCGAACGCGCCCTGGACGCGATGCGCCAGCGCGGCCTCACGCGGGCGTTTACCGCCCACCGCGCCGACTGGCCGGCCCAGCACGAGTTCTTCCTCGCGCGCGGCTTCCGGCCGAAGCGCGAGATGGTCAACTACGTGCTCGACCTGGTCGAGATGCCGACGCCGGCGGCGCGGCCCAGCTCGAACATCGGCCCGCTGCGCCCGGCCGACCTCCCCGCCTTGCTGCGCTCGAGGCGGGCGTCCTGCGGGTGAGCGACGCCGCCGCGGCGAAGGCCGGAGCTGTTCCCGCAACCCGTACTACCCGCCCGGCTCGCTGTTCGCGCTGCGGAGCAAGGCCGACGACCAGCCGGTCGCGGTCGGCGTGCTGGTGACCAACGCCGCCTACGCCCACCCCAAACAACTCGACGCCGGCATGCCGTGCTTCCGGCTGGGGGCGTTCGGCACCGAGGGGATGACGACGAAGCGGGTCAACGGGCTGTTCAGCTTCCTCGCCGCCGACGGCCGCGACCTGTCGCCCTGCGCGCTGGACCTGCTCGGCTACGCGACCAACCGGCTGGGGGAGACCGACGTCGAGACGTTCGCCGCCCAGGTGCCGTCGGACGCGGAGCACCTGGCGCGGTTCTACACCAGCCTGTTCCGCCGCCAGGGGAGCTTCCCGGTCTTCGAGCGGGAGTTGTGACCGAGGGTTGACGGCTGACCGCGGACAAGGAGTTCACCATGCCGTTCGCCGCCGCGCTGTCCACCGACGCGACCACCTCGGCCGCCGTGGCGGACGTCTGCGACCGCGTCCGGGCCGACCTCCCCGGCCAGCCGGACCTGACCCTGGCGTTCTTCACGCCGCACCACGAGGCGGCGGGGATCGCCCAGGAGGTGGCGTCGCGGCTGGCCCCGCGCGCGGCGCTGGGCTGCATTGCCGAGGCGGTCATCGGCGGCGGGCGGGAGATCGAGCTACAGCCCGCCGTCAGCCTGTGGGCGGCCCGCTGGCCGAGGCCGGTCCGGCTGACGCCGTTCCACCTCACCCTGGAGCGCACCGCCGACGGGCCGTCGCTGCTGGGCTGGCCCGACGCGCTGGGCGGCGAGGGCGGCCGCGAGGCGTTCGCCCCGGCCCGGTCGGCCGTACTTCTCCTGGGCGACCCGTTCAGCTTCCCCACCGAGGCGTTCCTGGCCCGCGTCAACGAGGAGGCGCCCGGCCTGCCGGTGCTGGGCGGCATGGCGTCGGGCATCCGCGGCACCGGGCAGGCCCGGCTGGTGCAGGACGGCGAGGTTCGTACCCGCGGCGCCGTCGGCCTGATGCTTGAGGGCGACCTCGGGCTGCGCTGGATCGTCTCGCAGGGCTGCCGGCCGATCGGCCAGCACATGGTCGTCACCAAGGCGGAGGACAACGTCATCCAGGAGCTGGGCGGCCTGACGCCGTTCGAGCAGCTCCGCCGGCTGTGGGACACGCTGTCAGCCGACGAGCAGCGGCTGTTCCAGCAGGGACTGCACATCGGCCGGGTGCTCAACGAGTACCGGGGCGAGTTCCAGCGCGGCGACTTCCTCGTCCGCAACGTCGTCGGGCTGGAGCGCGACTCCGGGGCGCTGGTCATCACCGACCACGTCCGCGTCGGCCAGACGGTCCAGTTCCACGTCCGCGACGCCGCCAGCGCCGACGAGGACCTGCACGCCCTGCTCCAGCTCGACCTCAACGCCCACGAGCGGCGCCCGGCCGGCGGGCTGGTCTTCAGCTGCAACGGCCGGGGCACCCGGCTGTTCGGCGCGCCCGACCACGACGCGGCGGCGGTCCGCCAGGAGGCCGGGCCGATCCCGCTGGCCGGCTTCTTCGCCATGGGCGAACTGGGCCCGGTCGGCGGGCAGAACTTCATCCACGGCTTCACCGCCAGCGTCGCGCTGTTCGAGGAGTGAATGCTAACCCGCGCGGGGCCGTCTCACTATCGTAACGGCATCGAGCCGCCTCCGGTCGTAGGACAAGCCTTGCTTGTCCGTTGTGCAGAGGACAAGCTGGCAGCTTGTCCACTACGGCAAAATAAAGGCGAGCCGCGCCCTCATTCACAAGGAGAGCTGGCGATGTTCAAGTTCCTGGCCCTGGCGCTGCTGCTGGCGCTGCCGATGGTCGCGGCGGCGGACAAGGACGAGAAGAAGCCCGGCCCGCTGGGCTTCAAGATGAAGGCGATCGACGGCAAGGAGGTGGACCTGTCCAAGTACAAGGGCAAGGTCGTGATGTTCGTCAACGTGGCGAGCAAGTGCGGCCTGACGCCGCAGTACGAGCAGCTGCAAAAGCTGCACCACGACTTCGCCGACGAGGGCTGGTCATCATCGGCGTGCCGGCCAACGAGTTCGGCCGGCAGGGCCGGGCACCAACGAGGAGATCTCGGCGTTCTGCAAGTCGGAGTACGGCGTCAAGTTCCCGATGCTGGCCAAGGTGGTCGTCAAGGGTAAGGGGATCTGCCCGCTGTACCGCAGGAAGTACCTGACGGAGAAGGACTCAAACCCGAAGTTCGCCGGCGAGATCAAGTGGAACTTCACCAAGTTCCTGGTCGGAAAGGACGGCGAGGTCGTCAACCGCTTCGAGCCGCGCGTCTCCCCCGACGACAAGAAGGTGACCGAGGCGATCGAGGCGGAGCTGAAGAAGTAAGACGCCCGCCAAGCGAGCCGCGCGCAGCAAGCAGGGCGTCCGCCCGGCCAACCGGCCGGCGGAACGCCCTTGCCTTTCTCGCCACCTCCCTATCGTCCATCTACGATGGACGATCACCCGCCGGGCCAAGCGGTGCGTCACCGGGGACGAACTCGTCGCCGCGCTGACGCCTTGCGGACTCCGCGCGGACTGACGATGAGCTGGCGAAGCTGGCGTGGGCCCTTGCCCACCCGGCCCGCGTGCGAATCCTGCATTCTGATTCACCGGGAGGCGTGCATCTGCGGCGAGATCGTGGACCAGCTCCCCCTCGCCCATCCACCGTGTCCCAGCACTTGAAGGTCCTGAAGGAGTCGGGGCTGGTTCGGGGTGAGATCGAAGGCCCAAGGGTCTGCTACTGCGTCAACCCCACAGTGCTTGAGCGTCTTAAGGCGGCTCGTCGAGGGGCTGTAGCCCTTTTTTTCGTCGAAGGTCCATCGTTGATCGCCGATAGGCGATCAGGGAATCAAAGGGGCGAACAGTCACTCGGCCGAGGAACCCGCGAGCACCCCCGCCGACGTTCACGGGGGGCTCGCCGCGAGCATCCAGGTGTACGCGGTAAGGGGGTGACGAAGGGCGATGCGAAGGAAGGCTCGGTACTGGCGGAGTTCTTCGGCACCTTCACGCTTTCGTGTTCGCCGGGACGAAGGCCATCGTCGTCAACGTCCACGGCAGGCCGTCACGCACGTGGGCATCGCCCTAACGTTCGGGCTCGTCGTGGTCGCGATGATCTGCATGATGGGCGACATGTCGAGGCGCTTTCTCAGCCCGGCGCTCACCTCGCCTTCGTCGCCGCCGGCCGGCTGCGCCGAGGGGCCGCGCCGCCCTACGTCGGTAGCCGGGTGCTGGGTGGGCTGGCCGCGAGCCTGCTGCTGCGGGCGGCGCTTCCCCCGCCCCCGCCCCCCTCGGGGAGACGGCCCCCGGCCGGCGGTCTGGCAATCAGGTGCATGCCCGAGCTGGTCCTCACCCTCGTCCACGGTATTTCGTCATCCTGCGCGTGTCCACCGGGGCGAAGGAAAAGGGGATCACCGCGGGGGTCGCCGTTGGCTCGGTCATCGGCCTGGAGGCGATGTTCGCCGGGCCGGTGTGCGGGGCCTCGATGAACCCGGCAAGGTCGCTGGCGCCGGCGGTTGTGAGCGGGCAGCTACAACACCCTGTGGGTGTACCTGGTCGCCCCAGCCGCCGGGGCGCTGCTCGGCGTCCTCGCGGACCGCCTCGTCAAGGAGCCGGAAGGGGAACGCCCCGAAGCGGAGAGCGCGGCATGAGCGAGACGAAGAAGCGCGTGCTGTTCGTCTGCGTGGAGAACAGCAACCGCAGCCAGATGGCCGAGGCGTTCGCTCGCCTCCACGGCGGCGACACAGTCGAGGCGTACAGCGCCGGCTCCCGCCCGTCGGGGCGGGTGAACCCGCGGGCGATCGAGTTCATGAAGGAGGTCGGCTACGACCTCTCGACCCACTCGTCGAAGTCGCTCGACGAGTTCAACGGTCAGGAGATGGATGCGGCGGTGACGATGGGCTGCGGGGACGCGTGCCCGCTCATCCGGGCCGTCAGGCGTGAGGAGTGGGACGTCCCCGACCCGAAGGAGCTTCCCGACGATCAGTTCCGCGCGGTCCGCGACCTGATCGAGGGCAAGGTGAAGGAGTTGCTCGGTCACCTGGGGTGACGCGCGGGGCGCGGCGTTTGGTTGGCTACTTCAGGTCGAAGTTCGCGTCCGCCTTGCCGGAGGCGGGGATCTCGACCTGGAGGTCGATCGATGCGGCGAGCGGTACTTGGCGGATACCGACGTGTTGTCGGTGAAGATGCACTTTGTACTTCCCAGGGAAGACTGAGGTGATGTACTCCCCGGAGGGGCCAGTCAGGCCAACCTGCTCGTCGCCCTTGGTAGTATCGGTCGGCGTGTATACGACCGTGCAACTGGAGAAATTGCGCCGCCCATCGTCAACTTCCCCTTGACGACGGCGGGCGCCCCCGGGGCTCTCGACAGGGCCGCAAGGAGCAACCCGCGATCAGGCCCACGACAGGAATCAAACCAATCACGGCGCGTGCCGCACGGTACATGGTCAAACTCCAGCTAATCAGGCAAATACAGGAAGAGAGCCCGGCCACCCGCCGCGGCGGGTGGCCGGGCTATTGAACCACCGAGGCCGGCTCAGTCCGGCCCGATCGTCTCACCACCGTCGGCGGTGCAAATCGCCCGAAGCACCTGGGCGCTAACCGAGTCGCGGATGAACTGGACGTGTCCGTCGCCGAATACCGCCTGGACGCCCCCGGAGTGGAAGCTGAACGGCTCGTCATTGGGGCCGCAGTTGTTCAGCGACCACGGGCAGCTGGCTGGGCCACCCTTCGGGGAGGCGTTGTTGTTGATCCGGGCAGTCTTGTTGACCGCGTCCTGGTGTGGGCCGGAGACGCCGTTGGCCACGTCCGGCTCGCCCCAGCGGTAGTTGTTACGCAGGCCCGTTGGAGACTTGTTGACGCAATCGCTGCAGTTGTCGGCGTAGTTAGCCTTCATGTACGGCGCGATCGACTCGTGGGCTTTCCCGCCGTCCTCGATGATGGCTGCGGTGTTGCTGGTCCCGTCCGGGCAGGCGTTGATCTTCCGGCCTCCCATCCGGAGATAGCCGCCGTCGATCAGGTGGTTGGTGCTACCGGCGGCGATGGTGGCGGCCGGGTTGGCCCCATAATGTAGGGTCAGGAAGCCGGTGTTGCGGTACTGCGCGCAGGTGCCGTTGAGCGTGCAGCGAGCCCCGGTGATCGGGTCGATGTCCACGTAGGCAATCGGCATGTAGTCCGACTGGCCGTACCCGTCCGGGTCCGTAGAGGTCGGGGCCGACGGGCACTGGAAGGTCTTTACGTTGTTCTTGAACGCCAGGGCGTTGGCCGGGTGGTTGTAGCGGAGGTTGAGGTTGATCTGCCGGAAGATGTTGTCCTGCTCGATGTACGGCAGGAGCTGGGTGAAGGTCGAATGGACATCCATCCAGGTTCCCGGCGGGCTAGCCGTGCTGTTGCCCTCGCCGCTAGTGGGCAGGAAGCTATTGGCCGACTCGTAGTTGTGCATGGCCAGGCCGAGTTGCTTGAGGTTGTTGGAGCACGACATCCGGGCCGCCGCCTCGCGAACTTTCTGGACTGCGGGGAGGAGCAGGCCGATGAGTATCGCGATGATCGCTATCACCACCAGCAGCTCGATCAGCGTGAAGCCACGCCGCTTCGCGGGGCGCTTCGTCATGGGGTACACTCCCTGAGGGGATACGGAGCAAAAATCACCACATCGCACAACGGCACCGCCGCGCGACAGGGATCAGGCTATCTGATCGCCGGCCCACTGAAGTTGTCGATTGGTGCAATCCGCGTGAAGGTTTGTTGAAGGCCCGCCGCCCCCATAGGATGCCGGTGTCGCCCCCGCCGGAGGCCCCGCCATGATCCGCCTGGGGATGCTCGATTTCGACACCTCGCACGCCGTCGAGTTCACCCGGCGGCTCAACCGCAAGGGCATCGCCAAGGACCAGCACGTCGAGGGGGCCGAGGTGGTGATCGCCTGCCCCGGCGAGTCGAAGATGGCTCCCGAGCGCATCCCCGGTTACAAGGCCGAGATGGAGAGCCTTGGGGTGCCGCTGGTCGAGAGGCCGACCGACATGATCGGCAAGGTGGACGGCCTGCTGATCGAGTCGCTGGAGGGCGGCGTCCACTACGGGCGGGCGAAGCCGTTCCTCGACGCCGGCCTGCCCTGCTTCATCGACAAGCCGTTCACCTGTAGCGCCGCCGACGCCAAAAAGATCGTGGCCCTGTCGGCGAGGAAGAAGGCGCCCGTCTTCTCGTCGTCGTCGCTGCGGTTCGCCCCGGAGGTGGTGGCGTTCCAGGGCGACGCGAGGAAGGGGGGCGTCCTCGGCGTGGTCAGCTACGGGCCGGCGCCGTACCACGAGGGCAAGCCCGGCGACGTGCCGCGCAACCCGGGGCTGTTCAACTACGGCATCCACCCGCTGGAGGTGCTCTACGCGGTGATGGGACCGGGCTGCACCCGCGTCAGCTGCCACCACGAGAAGGGCGTGGACGTCGTCGTCGGCCAGTGGAAGGACGGCCGGCTGGCGACGCTGCGCGGCCTGCGCGACGGGGCGTCGCCCTACGGGTTCCTGGCGTTCACCGGCAAGGGGGTCGAGCACGTGACGATCGACACGCGGTTCATCTACCGCGAGCTGTGCAAGCAGATCGTCAAGTTCTTCCAGACCAAGGCGCCGCCGGTGGACCCGGCCACGACGGTGGAGATGATGGCGTTCCTGGAGGCGGCCCTGAAGAGCGCCGGCAACCACGGCGCGGGTGAGAAGCTGGCGTCGTAGTTCCGCGAAGGTCGTAACCCCCTGGGTGTCGCCATGGACAAGCCCCGCCCCGCCGTCACGCTAAACCGCCACCCGCCGGAGAGGCGTGAGGCACGGCCCGTCTCACTTTGCGCCGGCTGCTGTTGCTGCTGCTGTTGCTGCTGCCTGCACACGCTGGGCGGCATCCTCGGCTCGGCGGTGGCCCCGGCGTCGGCCCCACCTCCCGACGACAGGCTGCGGCCGGTGGCGTTCGACGACCAGCCGTTCCCGCCCCGATCCCGCGGTCAGGCCACATCCAGCGGGGAAGACGGCATCACCAGCGGTCAGGACCGCCCTCGCCGGCGGCGGCCGGCGGACGACGACGAGGACGTGTTCGACCTGCGTAGCCGTCGCGCGTCTCGGCGGTGGCGGCTGTTCTGGTACGTCACGCTCGTCCTGTCCGTCCTGCTGGTCACCGGATTCGGGGTGGCGAGCGGCCGCGACGGCGGGGGGTCCTCGTGGGCTTCTTCGCCCTGGTGATGGCGTTCCCGGCGGTCCAGCTGGCCAGCGCGGTCTTCCTGTTCGTCTTTGCTCTCCCCGCAGCCGGACCGGTCTTTCAGCTCGCCCAGGTCGGGCGGATCACCGGCGGGCTGGTGGTGGGGACGGCAGCCGGCCTGCTCGCCTGTTCGCCATGTGCGCCACGGCTGCCGCAGGACCCGCTAACCCATCGAGGTGCCCCATGACGACCGCCACACCCCGGCGCTGGCCCCGCAACCGCTACCTCATCCGGCGAGGCCTCCTCGCGGTGCTGGCCGGCGTCGCCGGCTGGGCGTACTGGCGCGGCACCGCTTCGGAGGGCGTGACGGAGCGGGCACGGCCGCCGACGAGGCGGTCGCGGCTGCTCGCCCAGGACGGCCGGTCCTTCCTCCGCAGCGCCATCGTCATCGACGAGCCGCCGGCAACGGTGTGGCAGGTGATCCGCGACTACGACAGCCAGGCCGACTTCCTGCCCGTACCTCAGCCAGATCGCCAGCGAGAGGACCGACGACGGCCGGGTGCGGATCACCGGCGTGGCTCACTCGCGGGTGTGGGGCGACTGGCAGTTCGAGAGCCGCGTCCGGGAGCAAGAGGAGCCCGAGCGGCAGGAGTACGCCGTCACCTGGGACGAGCACGATGCCGGGGACTTCGCCGTCAACCGCGGCGGCTGGCGGCTGACGCCGGCCGGCGACGGCGGGACGCTGCTGGTGTACACGCTCCAGGTGGAGATGAGGGCGCCCCCGACTTCCTCTCGTCCGGGCGGTGATGCGCAGCGCCGCCTCGGCGGCGTGCCGCACGCGGTCCGCGACGAGGTGGCCCGGCAGAACCCCGATGAACGGCGGCCGCGCGCAGCCTACCCCTTCACGGTGCTGACCGCGCCGGACACGGTGCGCTCGTCGCCGGCGAGGACTACCATACACGCTCACCGGGGACGCCCTCGACCGCTGGCTGCCGGACCTGCTCGCCCGGCTGACCGGTGCGCCACGTGGAGGCGCTCCTCGCCGGCCTGCCGGAAGGCACCGCCAGCCGGCCCGTGAGCTGATCGAGGGGCTGTACGGCGAGCGCGTCTGGTCGATGGCCCCGCGGCGGCGCGCGCACCGCCGTGCCGGAGGACGCGTCCGCGTCCTGGTACAGGACCGGCTCGACTACGCCGAGGCGATGGCGGCCCGGCGGGCCGCGCGAGAGCGAACCAGCCGTTCCTCTGGGCCAGCGTCGCCGCCTTGCAGCGCGCCTACGTCGGCCCGCTGTTCCTGCCCGACGCCGGGCCGACGGCTGCCTGCTGGGGGCGTTCCGCCGGCTGTCGCCGGCGCGGAGCTACGCCGCCCTGCTCGACCACGGCCGACAGGACGGCGTCTTCAGGCCAGCATGCGTTCCCCCGAGGGAGGGCCGGGCGGTCGTGCAGGCAACAATTGCGGTGGAAGCTCAACGGCGCGGCAGGAAGGCACCGGCGACGCTATACCGATTGCACGTCCTGGAGCGGGAGACGATGGCGGTCAGCACAGGTGTTTCTCGACCCGGATGTCGAGTGCCGCGAGGGCCGGCGATGACCGCGTGGTACGCCAGCCGCTACACCGGCCTGTTCACGGAGTTCGGCCCCTGACGCCGGCCGCGACCGCAGCTGGCGGCTCTGCTCCAGGACGGCGTCGGCGACGGCCAGCGGCATCGGCTGGGACGACGACGCGGCGAAGCCTGCGTCAGCGAGGCGATCGAGCGCGCAGCTCACCCACTGCCGGACGACCACGTCATCACCGCGAGCTTCGCCGGGTGGCCGCTCGCCGAGCCGGCGCTGCCGCCTGAGCAACAGGTACTGTTCCACCGCGAGCGGTACGCCCAGCCCTTCCCCTTCCGCCCTTCACGCCCGAGACGGTCTGCCCTGGGTGCGCTTGCCGGCGGGCGGGCGAGGAACGCCGTGCTGGCTGCCGGCGGAGATGGTCTACCTGAACCTCGCCCCGGGGCAGGCCCACCGCATCGCGCCCGGGCCTCTCCACCGGGCTGGCGTGCGGCCTGACCAGCGACCCGATCCTGCTCCGCGGCCTGCAAGGGTGATCGAGCCGACGCCGCCCTCAACGCCTGGTGGGGCAACTATCCGCTCGAAGAGTACCCGATCGACGACGTCCTCGACGGGCTGCACTTCGACACGCCCGGGAGAAGTCGCCCGGCCGAACCTCGGCTACCGGGCCTACCGGGTGGTAGACCCGTTCAGCGACCACGTCATGCTGGTGACGCTGTCCGGCGAGGACCGGGAGGGCTGGTGCTTCAGCGTCGGCACCGCCTGCCGGGAGACGGCCCGCGCCCGGCTGAGGAAAAGCCCGGCACTGGAAGCGATCCACGGCCGATTCTACGTCCGCCACCTGAAGCCCCGGACGGCGGCCGGCTGGCCGACCACCTTCGCCGAGCACGCCACCTGGTACAGCGCTTCCACCCAGACGAGCTGGCCCCCACCGTCCTGGGGAGGCAGCATCCCAACGGCGGCAATCCGTTCCCGGCGGGCGAGGAGACGGCGGGCCGGCTGAGGAGCGGCTCGGCGACCGCCCGGTGTTCTTCCGCGACCTGACGCCGCCGGCGGCGCTGGCGGCCAGAGGGGCTGAGCTGGCACGTGCTGCGCGTGGTCGTGCCGGGGCTGCTGCCGCTGCACGGCCACCACCTGCTGGCATACCTGGGCGGCCAGGCCGATCGCCGGCAACCGCCGCACCCGTTCCCATGATCGAGGCCCCGCATGACCGACGACGCCTACGCCGGCCAGGTCGGCCGGACCGGCGGCCCGGAGCTGGGCCAGATCCTGAGCTTCCACGGTGAGCCGGCCCCGCCGCGCTCCTATCCGGCACGCGGCAGCCGCTGCCGCGCTGCCGGCCGCGCTTGTGGCCGGCCTGGGCTTGAGCCCTGGTCCCGGCGGTGCGCCTCGTCACTCCGCGACGACCCGCCGCCGCCGGCAACGCTGGGCCGACTGCTGCGCTCAGCCACGGGATCAGCACGGCACCGACAGGCGCGGCCCGACGCCATCGGCCGGCGAGGCTTCAGGCGCTGGAGCTGTACCTGGTCGCGCTGACGCCGGGGTGGGTCCCGACCGGGCTGTACCACTACGACCGGGCCGGGCACGCCCTGGCGCTCGCCGCCGGCGGCGGGGCGCGGGGCCTGGCGGCAGTGGGTTCCCTCGCTCGGCCAGGTCGAGGGCGGCGCGATCCTGTGGGTGCTGGTCGGCGACGGCGAGCGCGTCCGCGGCAAGTACGGCTCGCGCGGCGGGCGTTTCCTCCTGCTCGAAGCGGGCCACCTGATGCAAAACCTCTGCCTGATGTCGTGGCGCCTCGGCCTGGCGACGGTGCCGCTGGGCGGCTTCTTCGAGCGGGAGGTCGCCCGCGCCTTCACCCTGCCGGCGGGGGACACGGTGCTGTATCTGGGGCTGTGCGGCGGGCCGGCGGAATAGCCCACACCCGGCGGACCCCGGGGTGTCCCATTCGCCCCGGAAAACGCTTGACAAGCCCCGTAACGACTCTAGGATCAAAGAATTGCTACTCTTCTCATGGGTTGACGCGTCGCCCCGTCGGCCGAACCGATTTTCCCGGAAGCTCCGCCTGCCACCGAAGGAGTGTCCCATGTCGTCGTCCCCCGCTCGCCGCCGCCGCCTCGAGGTGGAGCCCATCGGCGACGTTACGGTTGTCAACTTCGTCGATCGCAAGATCCTCGACGAGCAGAACATCCAGATCATCGGCGAGCAGCTGTTCAGCCTCGTCGATGAGGACGGCCGCCGCAAGATCCTGCTCAACTTCTCCAACGTCGAGTACCTCTCCTCGGCCGCGCTGGGCAAGCTGATCACGCTGAACAAGAAGCTCCAGCAGGCCGGCGGCAAGCTGATCCTGTGCAACATCAGCCCGGACATCCACGAGGTGTTCGAGATCACCAAGCTCGACAAGTTCTTCAAGATCCTCAAGGACGAGCAGTCCGCCCTGCAGTCGTTCTGACGCCCGCCCGCTCGCCCCTGGCCGCCGCCTCCGGACGGGGCGGCGTAGCGCCCGTCCCCGCCGGGCGCCTGGCCCGGAAGCCGAATCCCGGGCCGGTCCCGCGGCCCCCGCCCACCAGGTGGCCGCCCGTCAGGAGGCCCCATTCGTGACTTCACCCGACCTGGTACCGATGAACCTCGCGAGCAACCACGGCCCTGTAGGCTTCACCGACGTCACCATCGCCAGCGACAGCGGCGAAGCCCGCAAGGTCCAGGACGAGATCGAGTCTTTGCTGCACGCCCGCCAGGTGACCGACAAGGAGATCTTCTCCGTCCGCCTCGCCCTCGAAGAAGCCCTCATCAACGCGATCAAGCACGGCAACCAGATGGACCGCGACAAGAAGGTCCGCATCTCCTACCGCTTCCTCCACGACCGCCTGGAGATTCAGATCACCGACGAGGGGACCGGGTTCGACCCCAACGACGTCCCCGACCCGACCGCGGTCGAGAACCTGGAACGCCCCTGCGGCCGCGGCCTGATGCTCATGCGCCACTACATGAGCGAGGTCAACTACAACGACCGCGGCAACTCGGTCGTCATGGCCAAGGTGTTCTGCTGCTGCAACGGAAAATAGTCGCCGGCGGTCAGTAGAAAGACAGACGCCCAGGGAAGCCTCCGTGGCTTCCCTGGGCGTCGCCTTTGTGCTACTGACTACTGT
>JAXMAW010000101.1:0-14538 GCA_046350195.1 Gemmataceae bacterium | reverse complement strand
CGGGATGAACGACCTGCTCGATCTGCGCCCCCAAGTCGCCGACGCCCTCCGCCAGGGTCGGCCCGTCGTCGCGCTCGAATCGACGCTTGTGGCGCACGGGTTGCCCTGGCCGCGCAACCTGGAGACCGGCCGCGCCGCCGAGGCGGCCGTCCGCGAGGCCGGGGCCGTTCCCGCGACCATCGCGGTGCTGGCGGGCCGGCCGACGGTCGGCCTCGACGACGCCGAGTTGGAGCGGCTCGCCCGGTCGGGCGGCTTCCGCAAGGCGAGCAGCCGCGACCTCGGCGTCGCGGTCGCCCAACGGCTGGACGCGGCGACGACGGTTTCGGCGACGATGCGGGTCGCCTTTCTCGCCGGCGTCCGGGTTTTCGCCACCGGCGGCATCGGCGGCGTCCACCCGGCCGGGGGCGGCCCGGCGTTCGACGTCTCCGCCGATCTGACCGAGCTGGCCCGCACCCCAGTCGCCGTCGTTTGCGCCGGCGCGAAGAGCATCCTCGACCTGCCGGCGACGCTGGAGTTCCTGGAGACGCAAGGCGTTCCTGTGCTAGGCTATCAGAGCGACACCTTCGCGGCGTTCTACCTGCGGTCGAGTGGGTTGCCGGTGTCGGCCCGGGTGGACACCCCGGCAGGAGCAGCCGGGTGCGTCCAGGCGCACTGGGGGATGGGCGGTGGGGGGGTCGTGATCGCACAGCCACTGGCCGAAACGGACGCCCTTCCCGAGGGGTATTTCCACGGCCTTCTCCACGAGGCCGAGGGGCAGGCCCGGCGGGCCGGCGTCGGCGGCGCGGCGCTGACCCCTTACCTGCTCTGCCGCCTCGCGGAGCTGTCCGGGGGGCGGACGCTCGCCGCCAACCAGGCACTGATCGTCGCCAACGCCCGCCTTGCAGGACGGCTCGCCGGCGAGCTGGCATCGGGGGCCCCATGTCGCGCACGTTAGCGATCGGCGATATCCACGGCTGCCTGACCGCCCTGCTCGCCCTGCTCGACCTGGTGCGGCCCGGCGAGGGGGACCGGCTCGTCACCCTGGGCGACTACGTCGATCGCGGCCCCGACTCGCGCGGCGTCCTCGACCAGCTCATCGCGCTTTACGACGCCGGCCGACTGGTGCCGTTGCGGGGCAACCACGACGAGATGATGGCCCTGTCGCGCGAGGACCGAGTCGAGCGGCGGATGTGGCTGCGGTTCGGCGGCGTGCAGACCCTCGAGTCCTACGGCCACCGGGCGGCGGACGACGTCTACGACCGCGTCCCCCAGCGGCACTGGGACTTCCTCACTCAGGACCTGCGCAACTGGCACGAGACGGAGGGCCACGTGTTCGTCCACGCGATCGTCCGCCCGGACCTGCCGCTGGAGGAGCAGGACGCGGACCTGCTCCTGTGGGAGCGGCAGGCCCAGCGGCCTGATCGCCCACCTCGGCAAGAAATTTCATCTGCGGCCACACCCGGCAAGCCGGCGGCTGCCGCCTGACCTCGGCACGACGGTCTGCATCGACACCGGCATCTACGAGCCGGACGGGTGGCTGACCTGCTCCCGACAAGTCCGGCCACTTCGGGCAGGCGAACCAGCGGGGGAGATGCGACGCGTGGTCGCTCGATCACCTCAACTGGATGTCCGAGGAGGTCGACGCCGGCGGCCCGCCTCGGTGCCGGCCGCCGCCCGCGGCATCGATCTCGGCGAGGCGGTTCAGCCTCCTCCAGCCGCCTCGGCTATCGACGGCAGGTGCAGGCGAGGCCGGATGCCGCGCTCCCGACGGGTTCGAACAGGTCGTCGGTGGTGGACCGACGCAGCGCGTCGCGCGGAGCGTCTTCGGCAAGGCCGACCTCTACGTCCGGCACGCGCAGTCCAGAAGGAGCAGATCAGCGTCCGGTGGCCTGGGGTCGAAGCCGATCGCCTGCAGGCCGTCGTGGCGCATGGCGGCGCGACATCGTGCTGGGCGAGCACTGGCGCGAACGCGGCTGGCCCCGCCCGCAGCGCCGCCGTGCCGCCAGCAGCTGGTGACGGCGTCGGCACGAACGGGCGCGCAACCCGGCGGTGAGCGCGGCACAGCGCAGCAGGCCGCTGGCCGCCACCCAGCCGACCCGCCGCCGCCAGCTCAGCCCTTGTCACGCTGCCCAGGGTGAGGGTCCGCGGGTGGCTATGGCCGCCAACGTCGCCACGCTGATCGGCCTGCCGGAAGAAGCGTCGAAGACCTCGTCGGAGACGATCAACACGTCGCGGCGGGCGGCCCACCAGGTGATCTGCTCGAGGTCCTCGGCCGCGATCACGCCGCCGGTCGGGTTGGCCGGCGTGGAGCGAGCACGAGCAGGCTGCGCATGCGCAAGCCTGCGGCGAGGTGGTCGCGCCGGCGGCCGCAGCCGCCCGCCTTCGAGCCGGGTGCCGACCCAGCGGACTGGCGCGCCGCGGGTCCGGGTCAGCAGCGGGTACAGCGGCGAGGCCGGGTCGAACAGCACCACGCGCGGCCGCGGCGACGAAGGCGTCGAAGACGACTGGCGCGCCCATCGGCCTCGGTGATGAGAGTTCCTCGGCGGGGCTGAAGGCGAGCCTGGTTGTCGTCCAGCAGCTTCGCCGCGACGGCGTTGGGCAGGCTCGGGGCAGGCCGAGCGGGTCGGGCCAGCCGCGGCGGTCGGTGGGCAGCGCGGCGAGCCGGGGGCGAGGTCGAAGCGGCGTCGCCGAGGCCAGGTCGATGACGTCCGGGGCGTCGGCCGCGACGCAGCCGCTTCAGCCGTCCGAGCAGGCCCAGCGCGCCGAGGAGCCAGTCGCTGTAGGAAGGCAGGTAGGCCGGGCGCCGCCCCCGAGCCGGCCGAGGGCCGGCAGCAGGCGGGCGACGCCGCGGACGAGCAGGCGGGTGAGCAGCGGGGGAGGGGACGCGCAGCCTCGCAACGCGGAGACAGCCAGTTCGACTCAGGTGGCGGGCAAGTACGGACGAGATCATAATGTCGCGGCCCGGGCGTGCCACCCGCCGCGGGCATGCCGGCTCTCCGCTTGCCCTGACATCTCCCAGTGCCCAGCACGGCACGGCCAACCCTTACTCGCAGGTAACGATCATGCACGAGGCGACTCTTCGCGGCATAAGCGTCGCCACGCTCGCCGCGACGCTCTGGTTAGCCGGCCCGGCGTCGGCCCAGGCCCCGGCCGGGGGTCGTCCCTTGCCGTGGAAGGGTGGTGGTGGTGAACTGGTCGTGGGAAGCAGGTCGTTCTCCTTGGCGGCCGGGAGCGCCTCGACGCGGTCAAGCAATTCCGTTGGACCCACGGCTTGGTACGTCCTCGGCGACCTCCAGACGTTTCCCACGTGATCGCCAAGGGTGAGGAACTGGGCGCGGAGATCCGCGAGGTCCGGGCCGCCGACCCCGACGCCCGGGTCTTTGTCGTCGCCCACAGCGGCGGCACCGGCGTCGCCGCCTGGCGCCGCGGAGGTGCTCCCGGAGGACACCGTCGAACGCATGGTGTTTCTGTCGTCGGCCCTCTCGCCGACTTTAGCAGAACGACAAGCCGCGCGCCTGCGATCAAGCCGCTACGGCGCGGCATGGTGTCCTACCACGCGCCGCAGGACTCCGTGGTCCTCGGCTGGGGCACCCGACGGTTCGGGACCATCGACCGGCAGTTCGTCAGCGCGGCGGGCCGCGACGGCTTTGTCCTGCCGGAGGGGCTGTCGGCCGCCTCGCCGGGGCTTTACTCGCGCCTCACCCAGGTGGCCTGGGAGCCGCGGATGATCCTCGACGGCAACTGGGGCCAGCACAACTCCCCCTGCGGGTCGCCTGGCCCGGGAGGTCGCCCGCCGCCGCGTTGACGCCCGCGGCTCCCGTCGATACGCTGTCTCCACGCCACGTCGCGCGCCGGAGACGCAGCCGATGACGACCTACTCGCAGGCCAATCAACCGGTCGCGATCCGCACGGCGCTGGGCGACGACGTCGCCCTACTCGCCCGTGCAACGGCACCGAGGCGATCCTGTTCGTTCCACTTCACCCTCGACCTGCTCGCCGAGCAGCCGATTGCTGTTCGCCGGCCCGCCTGCTGCGCCTGGCGGTGCGGTTTCGACGCGCGAGAGCGCCTCGCGCCACGGCCTGGCCGGCGTCCTCGTTGGCCGGAGGAAGGCACCTGCCCAGGCACGAAGGGCGGCACCACGTTCCTCCGCTACCAGGCCGAGTTGGCCCCCGCCATGTGGCTGCTCGGCCATCGCAAGCAGAGCCGCGTCTTCCAGGACCTCTCGGTGCCCGACATCGTCCTGCCGATCCTCAAGGACGAGTGGCGGTTTAGCGCGCCGAGCCGCGCTCAGCTGGGCGGCCTTGCCGGCGACTACCAGCAGTACTGGAGACCGACCTGGACTTCGTCCGCTACGGCGAGGAGAAGGCATCCGCTTCACTTCCGCCACGAGGAGTCCTGCTGCTGCGCCGTGCTGGCCGACAGCGGCGACGCCCACCCCGACCTGGGTAACCCCCTGATCTTCGACGCCGCCGTCGGCGGGCGGCGGCCCGAGGGCCGGGTGACGGCCTGGCGCAAGAGGCAGTCGCTTCGGCCGACGAAGTACTTGCCGCGCGACCACTGCTTCCAGGTGCCCGGACAGGCTCCTCGATGCTGCTCAACGCGTCCGGACCAGGTCCGCGTCGGCCAGGTGACCCACACCCTGGACATCGACCCCAGGCATCGCTCGGAGGTCTACGAGCACCCCGGCGGCTACGGCTGGCGGTTCGACGGCGTCGGCACGTCCGGCCAGGACCAGCCGGAGTACGTGCAGAACCTGTTCAAGGAGAACGAGCGACTGGCCCGCCTCCGCATGCAGGAGGAGTCCGCGACGGCGGTCGCGGTCCGCGGCGAGAGCCTCTGCGGCCACCTGTTCGCCGGCGGCCGGTTCACCCTCGCCCGGCACCGTGACGGCGACGGCGACTACCTGCTGACGCGCGTCGAGCACCGGGCCGACCTCGAAGAGGCCTACCTCTCCGGAACCACCACCGGGCGGCTCTACGACAACCGCTTCGACATGGCCCTACAGGCCTGGCCCGCCTACGCGGCCACGCCCCGGCCGGCGATCCCGGGGGCCCAGACGGCGGTCATCGTCGGCCCGCCGGGCAGCGACCTGTTCGTGGACAAGTACGGGCGGGTGAAGGTCAAGTTCTTCTGGGACCGCAACCCGAAGACCGGCCCGAAGAACTCGTGCTGGCTGCGCGTGGGACAGCCGTGGGCGGGCAACCGCTGGGGCGCCTTCTTCTGGCCCCGCGTCGGCCACGAGGTCGTCGTCACCTTCCTCGACGGCGACCCCGACCGGCCGATGGTCACCGGCAGCGTTTACAACCACAACAACATGCCGCCGTTCGACCTGCCGGCACACCAGCACCTGGGCGGCATCAAGTCGTTCACCTCGACCGGAGACGTCAACGCCCCGGCCGACCCGCTGGCGAACTTCAACGGCCTCGTCTTCAACGACGACAAGGCGAAGGAGCAGATCGAGCTGCACGGCGAGAAGCACATCGCCTTCTTCGGCGAGCACAGCCACGAGCACTCGATCGACGGCTGGCACCAGGTCAACGTCAACGGCATGCACCGCACTCACGTCGGGGCGATGCCCGGCGGGTCCGGCTCCGGCGGCGGCCCCCTCGGCGACTGGGACAAGGGCGGCTCGCCGCCCTTCGTCTACAACGGGACGCTCGGCGGCGGCAAGATCGGCGTGTCGCTCAGCACCGTGTGCGGCCTGAGCCAGTCGATCGTGCTCCCCGCCGCGTTCGCCCTGACGATCGGCCAGGAGTTCAACATCGTCATGAACCCGATCGGCCTGGTCACCGACATCGGGGCCGGCTTCGCCGAGGCCGCGAAGTTGTGGGCGGCGACCGGCGGCGCGATCGGCACCGCGCTGGGCAACGTGATCGGCGGCGACATCGACGTCTACTTCGGCAACTACGCCTTCATGGTCTACGGCCGCGAGGTGTGCGCCAACCGCGCCAAGCGGACGGCGATCTACAACGACCTCACCTGGGACGACCCGCTGACCGGCAAGCTCGCCGTCATCGAGCCCTGGGTCAAGATCACCGAGGTGGCGGCGCTGATCATCTCCCTGATGACGACCGGGACGGCGGTCACGGCGTCCGTGTTCGCCTACGACCACACCGACGCGTTCGTGGGGTCGATCGGCGCCTGCGAGGCGTTGACCGAGGTGCTGGCGATGATAGACATCTACATCGGGACCTACGTCCAGACGACCAAGGCCGCCGAGCCGGACCTCGCCGCCCTGATCGCCGGCAACGAGGAGGCGATCCTGTGGCTGTCGCGGAACGTGGCGGCCCTGCTCCAGGTGACGAACACGCCGGCCGTTGACTAGGGGGACCAGCGATGGGCAAGGGCCACTACACGCAGGGCTCGTCGGTCGAGTACAACGACGGGGCCCGCATCATCGGCGGGGCGGCGTCCGCCCTGGTTTACTCCGGGACGCTGCCGGCCGAGCAGACTGTCGCGTCGCTGACGCCGACGCTGCTGACCCTGGCCGCCGGCGTCGAGGAGGTCGGCGGCAAGGTCACCGTGCAGCCGGAGGAGGTCACGCTGTCGGTCGCCGCCGGCACCCCGATGGCCGCGACCATCACCCTCGCCCCCGGCCTGGTCACGCTCAAGGCCGGCGAGGCGACGCTCACCCTGAACGCCGTCGAAGGCATCACCCTCAGCTTCCCCGGCGGCACCTTTCAGCTCGGCCTGGCCGGGCAGCTGACGATCAACGCCGTCCAGATGCAGACGACCGCGACGAGCTACGAGCTGACCGCCACGGCCCTGACGGAGTCGGTGGCCGGCTCCGCCGAGCGGACGGCGGCGGCGGCGATGTTCACCTGAGGGGAGGCCGGCCGATGGACCGACAACCGAAGGCTGGCCCGACGACGCCTCACCCTGACCCGCTGGCCCTGTCCCGCGTGCCGGCGAAGTCCGCGGGAGAGGCGTGTGCGGCCACGAAACTCCCCGGGCCGGCGTTGGCCCTTCTGCAGGAGGAGCACACCCCGAGGCAGTATCTCGACTCGCTGCTAGGCGCGGGCCTGTTCGCTGCCGCGGTGCGGTTTTTGGCCTTCGCGCTGCCGGCCCGAGAGGCGGTGTGGTGGGCCTGCCTGTGCGTGCGGCTGACCCGGCCTGGGATGGCGGTCGAGGAGGAGAAGGCCGCCAACGCCGCCGCCCGGTGGGTGGTGGAACCGACCGAGGCCCGCCGGCAGGAGGCGGAGCGGCTGGCGAGACAGGACACCCCGGGGGGCTGGGTGGCGAAGGCGGTGGCGTGGACGGGCGGCAGCCTGGCACCGCCGCCCGCGCCGCCGGTCAAGCCCCGCCCGGAGATGCCCAGCCACGCCGTCGCCGCCGCGCTGGCGATGGCGCTGAACGGCGTCGCGCCGCCGCGCGTGGAGGTGGCCCACCGCCAGGCACTGGCCCTGGGGGCCCATGTGGCGCGCGGCAAGCACCTGTGGGCGGCAACGCCCGCCGGGCCCCGTCGCGCCGGCGGCCTGGCTAATTGAGGAGGGCGGGCGATGGGGCCGGAGGAGATCCTGGCGGAACTGCGGGCGTTCCACGAGGTCATCAGGCAGGGCGGCGCCGCGGCGGCGGCCGACCCGGCGGTGGGAAAGCGGTTACTTGAGGTGACGGCCCGCCTGAAGGAGGCGGTGGGCCGGGCCATGGGTGACCTGAACAGAAAGGTCGAGGCCACCGCCTCAGACCTGCGCGCGAAGGCCGAGGCGATGGCGAGGAAGGCCGAGGCGAAGAAGAACCCGCCGCCGCCCGGGCCTCTCCCCATGCCGGGAGGAGCACCAGGGGCTGTCGCAGGACGTGATGGCCGACCTGGTCGCCGCCACGCTACGAGCGGCGGCCGCCCGGCCGCGCTAACCCCAGGCTCATTTCCCGGTCAGCGCGGCGAACACGGCGGTCGCGACCTGGCCCGGGTTCACCCACTCGCAGTTGGTCATCACCACGACAGCGCTATGGCGGCGCGGGTAGAGCACCATCCGCGTCCGCGTCTTCTCCTGCGCGCCGCTGTGGGCCACCCGGAGGCCCTCCCCGGCGCCGTCCACGTTGAACCCCAACCCGTAGGTGGTCGGCTGGCCGCCGGCCAGGCGCTGGGGCGCCCACACCACCGCCTCGGCCTTCTCGGACAGCAGCTCCCGCCGGAGCAGGCCCCGGGCGAAGCGCGCGAAGTCCTTGACGCTCGACAGGTAGCCTCCCCCACCCAGCTTCCAGCTCACGTCGGCGTCGAGCGAAGGGACGATTTCCCCTCTCACCTTGCGGTAACCTTTCGCCCGACCTGAGATGTCTTCCCACTGGTAGTCCGGCCGCAGCGTCGTCATCCCCAGCGGCCTGGCGATGCGGTCGCGGACCTGGTCGGCGAACGGCTGCTGGCCCGCACGCTCGACCACGGCGCTGAGCAGGACGTAGCCGTGCGTCGTGTAGGAATACCGCTCGCCGGGCCGGGCCACCAGCGGCGACTCCTTGAACTTGTCCAGCGCCAGCACCACGTCCCGGTACGGGTACGGCATCGGGTATTCTCGCTTCGTGCGGACCACCCGGCCGTTGGTGTAATGGACGATACCCCCCTGGTGACAAAGCAACTGCCGGGGGGTGATCCGAACGCCCTTGTCGGGGAACTCTGGCACCAGTGTCCGCACGTCGGCGTCGAGGTCGAGTTTTCTTCCGTCCACGAGTTGCATGGCGGCGACGGCCGTCAGCGGCTTGGAGCACGACGCCCAACGGAACAGGGTGCCCGGGGTGACCGGCTCGCTCAGGTCCCGATCGGCGTAGCCGAAGCCGGAAACGTACACCACCTCACCCCCCTCGACGACCCCGACGGCGAGACCAACGGCGTCTTGTCGGGCCAGTTCGGCCAGGACGGCCCGATCCAGGGCCCTGCCCCGGTCCGGCGGAAGGGCTCCCGCCGGCGTGACGAACAGGAGGAGGGCAACGATCGAGTGGGGCAGATGGCGCATGGGGTGCCTTTTCTCCGTGGGAAGGAGGGGTTTCCCTTCCCTACCGCCGTTACGACCGAGTGTCAAGGATTACTCGGACCCCTCCAGGAGGAAAAAACGGTCCGACTGGTGCGTTCGGCGCGTGCGCCAGGACCGGCCTGAGCTATACTGATACAGGCCCTTCACGTCACGGGGCCGCACTCGGAGGCGGTGGATGGCGACGCTGTTCCGATGCGTCCAGGGTCACCACTGGGAAGACGTCTTCGACGGGCCGTCGCTCGTCGAGGGGGAGGCTCGTTGTCCGCAGTGCGGCTTCCCTAGCTTCGCCTGCAAGCCCACCTCCGACGCCACCGCCAACACCGAAGCCTTTCCCGCTCCCCCGATCAGCGCCGGGTCGGCCACGTCGGCCCTACCCAGGCCCGGCGTGCCCTCGACCGTGGTTCGCGCCGCCCTGGCCGGCATGCCGGCCGAGGACGCCGAGCCCAGCTACCCCCCGGTCGCCCCGCCGCGGCGGCCCCCGCGCGGCCGGGTCGGCGACACCTCCCCCAGGCCCGACCCGGCGCCGCAGCGGCCGGCCCCTAACATCCCCGGCTACGACATCCTGGGCGAGTTGGGGCGCGGCGGCATGGGCGTCGTGTGGAAGGCGCGGCAGGTCGGGCTCAACCGGATCGTCGCCCTGAAGATGATCCTCAGCGGCAGCGCCGCCGACGCCCGCGAGCGGGCCCGCTTCCGGACCGAGGGCGAGGCGATCGCCAAGCTGTCGCACCCGAACATCGTCCAGGTGTTCGAGATCGGCGAGCACGAGGGCAGCCCCTGGTTCTCGCTGGAGTACGTCGATGGCGGCAGCCTCGCCGACAAGCTCAAGGGCGAGCCGCTCCCGGTCAACGAGTGCGCCCGCCTGGTCGAGGTGCTCGCCTCGGCGATGAACTTCGCCCACGGGCACGGCGTGGTCCACCGCGACCTCAAGCCGGCCAACGTCCTGCTGCACCGCGAGGACCACCCGTCGAAGTCGGGCGCGCAGGCGCCGCTCTCCGGCGAGCGGAAGAAGGTCAGCGACCCCGCCCTCGTGTCGCCGCGCGTCGTGCCGAAGATCACCGACTTCGGCCTGGCCAAGACCCTCGACGAGGACATCCACCACACCCGCTCCGGCATGGTCGTCGGCACGCCGTCGTACATGGCCCCCGAGCAGGCGACGCGCGGCACCGAAGTCGGGCCCCCCTCCGACATCTACTCCCTGGGCGTGATCCTCTACCAGCTGGTCACCGGGCGGCTGCCGTTCCTCGGCGAGACGCCGATGGAGATCATGATCCGGCTGACCCAGGAGGACCCGACCCCGCCGACCCGGTTCCTACCGAAGTTGCCGCGCGACCTGGAGACGATCATCCTCAAGTGCCTGGAGAAGGAGCCGCGCCGGCGCTACGCCACCGCCCAGGACCTCTCCGACGACCTGCACCGCTTCCTCGCCCACGAGCCGATCCTCGCCCGGCCCGTCGGCGCCGTCGAGCGGGGGCTGCGCTTCGTCCGCCGGAGGCCGGCCACGTCGGCCCTGGCCGCCGGCGTCGTCCTGACGGGGCTGGCCCTGGTCGGGACACTGGGCCCCCTGGGCCACGCCGAGCGCCAGCGCAGGGCCCAGGCGCGCCAGGAAATCGAGTCGGCCCTGCAACGCGCCGACGCCAGGGCGGTGGAGAAGGACTGGGCCGCCGTGGCTCCCCTGCTCGACGAGCCGCTCAAGCGCGCCCGCGAGGAGCCGGCGCTGCACGGCCTCGTCGCCCGGATCGAGGCGCTGCTGGAGCAGGCCGACCGGCAGGCCAAGGCCCGCCAGCGGTTCGCCGCCTTCACCAAGGCGCGGTCGGCGGCGGTCTTCCGCGCCGCCCAGGAGAGCGGCACCGCCACCCGGGCTGAGCAGGCCGCTACCCGCGAGGCCCTGGAGCAAGCCCTGGCCGTCGTCGGCGCCACTGCCGGCCGGCCGCCGCCCCGCGACGAGCCGTACACCGACGCCGAGTGGTCGGAGGTCCGCGCCGGCTGCTACGAGCTGCTCCTGCTGCTGGCCGACCGCGCCGCCAAGGCCCCGTCGGACCCGTCCCGGCCGGCGGCCAGCCAGGCCCGGGAGGCGCTGGCCATCCTCGACACCGCCGACAAGATCGGGCTGTCCACGCGGGCCTACCACCTGCGGCGGGCGCGGCTGCTCCGGACCGCCGGCCGGCACGGCGAGGAGGAAAAGGAGCGGCTGCTGGCCGCCCGACCGCCGTCCGGCGACCTCGACTTCTACCTCGTCGGCCTGGAGGACCTGCGCGAGAACAGGCTCGCCGACGCCGAGGCCGCCTTCGACTCGGCCCTGCGGCTGCGACCTGACCACTTCTGGGCCCGGTACTTCCTGGCGCTGTGCCACATCTACAAGAACAACCGGACCGCCCTGACGGCCGCCCGCGACAACCTCACCGCCTGCCTGGCCCAGCGGCAGGAGGTCCGCGTCCTGCTGCTCCGCGCCTTCGTCCTCGGCGAGTTGGGCCGCTACGCCGAGGCCGAGGAGGACTTCGAGTCGGCAAAGAAGCTCCTGGGGAAAACGGGGGACAAGGAAACCCTCTACATGCTGCTCAACAACCGGGCGGTGACCCGGCTCGGCCTGGGCAAGACGGCGGAGGCCCTGAAAGATCTGGACGAGGCCATCGCGCTGGTCCCGGAGGGATATCACGCCTACGTCACCCTGGCCGAGGTGCACCAGACGAAGCACCGGACGAAGGAGGCGCTCGCCGCCCTGGGCCAGGCCATCGACCGCGCCCGCTCTCTGCGGCAGCGCGACCTTCTCGACGCCGCCACGCTCACCCAGCTCCACCAGGCCCGCTACCGGATGTACCTGGAGGCGAAGGACCACAAGAACGCCCTCAACGACCTCGACGAGGTGATCCGGCTCGGCCTGCAAGGGCTGCCGCCGGCCACGCAGGCCCGGCTGCTGCGCGAGCGGGGGCACATTTACCTCCGCGAGGTAAGCCTGGAGCAGGCGCTGAAGAGCTATGACCAGGCCGCGAAGCTGGACCCGAAGGGCCCTGAGTACCAGCGCTGGCGTGGCGAAGTCCTCCTGCGGCTGAAGCGTCCCGAGCAGGCCCTGGACGCCTTCGACCGCTATCTGGAACTGGGCGGGAAAAGGGAGGCGAGTGTCCTGTCCGGCCGGGCCCTGTCGCTGATACGGTTGAGGCAGTTCGACCGGGCGGCGCTGGCCCTCACCCAGGCGCTGGACTTTACCCCCGGCGACCTCCGCCTGCTGGAGCTGCGCGGCCGGGCCTACCTCTCGTGCAAGGCGTGGGACCTGGCGGCGAAGGACTTCGACAAGGCGCTGGCCGCCAGGCTCAGCGCGGAGGCTTACGAGGGCCGGGCCCAGGCGCTGTTGCGCCTGGACCGGCCGCGCGAGGCCGCCCACGACGCCGAGAAACTCGCGGAGCTAGCGGGCGGCGATTCCGCCAGGCTGTACTCCGCCGCGCTACTGCTGGCGCAGGCCGCCGGACAGCTCGAAGCCGGCCGCTCCGCCGAGGCGCTGAAGGCCGAGCGCGTCCGCTGCCAGAAGCGCGCCTTGCAGCTGCTCGACGAGGCCCTCCAGGGGCGACCCGAGGGCGAGCGGGCGGCGTTCTGGAGCGAGAAGGTCGAGGCCCAGCCGTCGTGGCGGCCGCTGCGGGAGCGGCCGGAGTTCGCCCGGCTCGAACGGCGTTTTTCTTCCTGGCGCTCGCGCCCCTGAGAGGACCGGCCCCATGCTACCGCCACGTCGCCGGCCCGCCCTCGAAGAGCTGGAGGACAGACGCCTGCTCGCCCTCGTCGTCTGGATCGGCACCGACCCGACGCGGAACAACTGGTTCGACGGCCGCAACTGGAGCACCCGGCGCGTCCCCGGCCGCGATGATGACGTGGTCATCGCCCGGCCCGGGGCCGTCGTCCACTTCGACTCCAGCCGGCCGGGCGAGGTGGAGGTGCACAGCCTCCTCTGCTCCCAGAAGCTGGTGGTCACCTCCGGCACGCTCGCCACCCGGATGGCCTCGCTGATCGACGACCTGGAGTTGTCTCCCGGCGGGCGCCCTCGACGCCTGGCCGGCTCGCTCACCCTGACCGGCGACGTGCTGTGACCTGGGCGGGCGCAGCTCCGCAGTGACGTCGCGATCGAATTCCGCGGCCGGACCGTCGCCACCGGGGACGACCCGAAGCTAATCGACGCCCCGTCGATCAGCAACTTCGGCTTCTGGGCCTTCCGCGACGGCCGGATCGACGCCCCCAGCGGCGCCGTCTTCGTCAACCAGTTCACCGGGATCGGCCGGTTCGAGGGCGGCCAAACGTTCGACCTCGTCGTCCGCAACCTCGGACTGTGGGCAGTCGAGGCCCCGGGCTCCCTCGACGTCACCGGCCTCGTCAACCTCGGCAGCCTGACCCTGCGCGCCGGCCGGCTGCACACCGAGGCGTTCGACCAGCAGGCCGGCGCCACGCTGCTGGCCGGCGGCGAACTGGCGTCGGACCGCGGCGTCTCGCTCGGCGGCGGGCTGCTGCTCGGCGGCGGAACCATCCTCGGGTCGGTGACCAACAGCGGCGCCCGGATCGCCCCCGGCGGGGTGCCGCTCCGCATCCTCGGCGACTTCACGCAGGGCCCCGGCGGCACCCTCGAAGAGGTGCTGGCGGGGCCGGCCGCGAGGGGCCTGTTCGACCGCCTGTTCGTCAGCGGGACGGCCACCCTGGCCGGCGTCCTGGAGCTTCGCCTGCTCCGGCCGGCGCTCGGTGCCAACAACGCCTACGCCGTCCTGACGGCCGCCCAGGTGATCGGCCAGTTCGACAACGCCGGCCCGCTGTCCGTGCCGGGCTTCACTCTGGTCCAGGATTACGAGCCAACGGCTCTGGCGGTCGTGGCGGTCGCCCGGGTGGCTCCGCCGCGGCCGGACGACCGAGCTAACGTAATCGACGACGGGGCGGACTCGGCGGCCGACCCGGCCCCGGGCGCCCGGCCCGAGCAGTTGGCCAACGTCGCCGCCGGCCTGACCAGCCTGCTGGCCAGCGCGGACGTGGCCCGCCAGCTGCTGGGGAACTCCCGGCCGGTCACCGCGGCGGCGCTCAGCGGTGGTGGCGCCCCCCTGGGCGCGATCGCGTCGGGGGGGGAGCCCGGCCTGGCCGGCCTTTCCCGGGGCGCTGCCTCGGGGGGTGATCGCGGCTCGTCGGGCCGGGGCGTGGACCCGGCCGGCAACGGCGAGGAGGAGCAGGCCGAGACGTTCGTGCTCTCCCTGCCGGACCCGGAGCTGCCCCCGCAGGAGGAGGCCCTCGGGGCCCGAGACCTGGCCAAGGCGATGCTCCTGGGCGGGCGGACCCGATCCGCCTTGCTGCCGCAGGGCGGATCGCAGGGGGCGGTGATCGCCACCCGCCTCGCCGGCGACGAGGGCCAGGGCGACGAGGCGGCGGACGAGTTGAAGTCGCCCTACGCCGACCTGCTCATCAGCCCGCTGCCGAAGCGGCCGCCCCCGGCCGAGCCGGCCGAAAACGGCCCGGCGCAGGAGGAAGCGGAACAGGCCGCCGTGTGGGAGGAGCCGGACGGCTGGTCGCTCACCCTGGCGGTGTTCGGCGGCATGGTGGTCTGGCTGGCGGAGCGGCGTCAGCGGAAGCTCTGCTCGGGGC
>JAXMAW010000100.1:0-14677 GCA_046350195.1 Gemmataceae bacterium | reverse complement strand
GTTGGTGCCGACGTCGTAGACGGCCAGCCGGTTGGTCAGGCGGTTGTAGACGCCGGTGTTGCCGTCGCCGAGGCTGCCGCCCAGAAGCGCCTCGTAGCCGGCCTGGGTGTTGAAGATCGCCACCAGCATCTTCTCCGCCGGCGGGGCCGTCTCGAAGCCGCGCTTGCGGAAGTGGTCGAAGAACGCCGCGTAGATCGTCTCGCAGCTCTGCAGCCGGTACTCGCTGTCGGCCGCGGGGGCGTTGCTCAGCGCGAGGAAGTGGCGGGTCTCGTAGCGCATCATCTTCGCCAGGCCGTGGGTCTTTTGCAGCTTGACCATGTCGGCGGCGAACTCGCGGGCGTTGCGGTCGTCGCGGCTCTCGACCGCGAAGCCGCCGGCGAGGACGTGGCAGCCGGGCCGCTCGTCGGAGTCGATCAGGGCGACGCGGACGCGGCGGCCGGCGAGCTTCTCGACGTCGAAGCGGTACTCGCGCAGCCGCTTGCCGTCCGACGGCAACAGATGCGGGGCGTCGATCCAGCCGTCGGCGGTGCGGAGCTGCCGCGGGGCGAACTCGCGGTTGGCCGCCTCCAGCACCACGTCGAGCCCCTCTCCCGGCCCCACGCCAGCGGGCCGGACCACGGCGGCGCGGAACGTGACGCACGTGGCGGTGGCCGGCAGCGTGAAGGTGCGGTGCAAGGCCGCCTTGCCCTTGGCGCCGGCGCTGGACGCGCCGGACGGCCCGGCGGCGAAGCCGTCTCCCTCCCAGCCGGTCAGCTTGCCGGAGGCGAGGTCGAGGTTGGGCTGGGCAACGGCCAGGGCAGCGAGCAGCAGGGTGGCGTGCATGGGTGCGTTTCCAAGGCCCGACCGTGAGGGAGGGCGACCCGCACAGCGCCCTCCCTCACGGTCGGGCCTGGGACGGACGCCACCCAACTATGGGACACGTTCGCCAGCCGGTCCACCGCCGCAAGGATCGCGGCCGGCCGGCGAACTACCCTTGGCGGTCCTCGCGGGGCCGCCGCCCGCCTCGTATAATCAATTACAGCCTCCTGGCTGCGTCCGCCCCCGAGACAGACGCGGAGGTCCGCATGCTCCGAGCCGCAACGCCGGTTGCGACCCACGACCCCCACCGCCGCCCGTCGCCGCGTTGCGCCTGGCTCGCCCTGGCGTTGCTGCTCCCCCATTCCGCCCGCGCCGCCGACAAGCCCGTCGAGGGCCTCATCGTCCAGGTCCCGACGACGATCACCACCGAATCGACCGGCCGGCTGCGGTCGCTGTTGCACGGCCCGCTCAGCCGCTTCGAGCAGGGCGCCGCCCGGCAGGGCGGGCGGTTCGTCCTGCTGTGCGACTTCAACCCCGAGGGCCGCCGCGCTGAGTCCGACGACTTCGGCGCCAGCTACGGGCTGGCCACGTACCTCCGCTCGCTGCAAAACGTCCGCACCGTCGCCTACGTAGAGCCGCCTGGCCCGATTGCGCCGACCGGCCGAAACCGATCTTGACAGCGAGATCGTCTTCTCCGAGAGCGGCCGGCTCGGCCAGGTGACCGCCGGCCCCGGCAAGCCGCTGCCCCGCGTCGAGCAGACGGCCTACGAGGAGATCGCCCGCGGCCGCTACCCCGAGGTGCTCGTCCGCAAGATGTTCGACCCGGCCGTCGAGGTCGTCAAGGTCGGCGACCAGGCTCGCTCGACGGCATGAGCCAGGCGGGGCGCGCGGCAGGTCGCCGGCACGGCCGCCGGCGAGACGGCGTTCTACCTTCGCCCAGGCCCGCGACCTGGGGCTGGGCCAGGCCAGCAAGCTGCCGTTCGGTACGATCGACGAGGTCCGCGTCGCCTACGGCCTGCCGCGCAACCCGGTCCAGCGGGCCCTCGACCGCACCGTCTGCTGGCGCGTGCCGATCGACGGGGTGGTCAACGGCGAGCTGGTCGAGCAGACCAAAAGGCGCATCGAGCGCGCCCTCCGCGCCCGCGCCAACGTGCTGATTCTGGAGATCAAGTGCGCCGGCGGGTCCAACGACAAGGCGCACGAGCTGGGCCTGTACCTCGCCTCGCTCAACGAGCGCCGGCCGGACAGCCCCGTCGAGACCGTCGCCTACGTCACCAACAAGGCGCGGAACCTCGCCACGTTCCTGGCGTTCGGCTGCAACAAGATCGTCATGCAGCTGGACGAGGAGGCCGAGCGCAAGGACGCCGACGAGGACGACGACGCCCTGCCCGGCGAGGCCCGGCTGGGCGGGTTCGGCCACTACGTCAGCCGGCACGCCTCGACGGACTGGCTGCGCAAGGAGATGACCGATCACCCCGGGCGGCGGGCCGAGCTGGACCAGAAGCTCCAGGAGGCGACGGCCAACCTGGAGGAGTCGCTCCGCGCCCAGCTGGCCGAGATCGCCGGCAAGCAGATGTACCCCGGCGTGCTCGCCGCCGGCATGTTCAACAAGGGGCTGAAGATCCACCTCGTCGAGCGGGCCAGGGGCGCGACCGGCGGGCGGACGCTGATGGCGGAGGACGACTACCTGGCCGACCAGAAGGGGCCGCGCCTGTGGCGCAGCGTCCTGCTGGTCAAGCCGTGGCAGGGCCAGCCGAAGCTCGAAGGCCGCTACCTGACGCTGCCAGCCCGACCGGCGAAGGAGCTGGGCATCGCCGCCGACGTCGTCAAGGACCTGCCGGAGCTGTTCCAGTTCGTCGGCGTCAAGCAGGAGGACGTCAAGACCGTCGAGGCCGACTGGCTCGACGGGCTGGCCGACTTCCTCCGCGACCCGTGGACCAGCGTGGTGCTGGTCATGGTCGGCATCACCTGCCTGATCCTGGAGCTGAAGATGCCCGGCGTCGGGCTGCCCGGCGTCATCGCGGCCATCTGCTTCGTGCTGTTCTTCTGGGCCCACTCGCAGCTGCACGGCCAGATCACCTGGCTGGCGATCCTGTTGTTCGTCCTCGGCCTGGTGCTGATCGGGCTGGAGATCTTCGTCTTGCCCGGCTTCGGTGTCTGCGGCATCAGCGGCGTGCTGATCCTGTTGGCCAGCCTCGGCCTGGTGGCCTACGGCCACTGGCCGCGCTCCAGCGAGGAGTGGGTCGGCTTCGGCCACAAGATCGGGCCGTTCGGCGTCAGCCTGCTGGGGTCGCTAATCCTGGTGGCGCTGGTGCTGCGCTACCTGCCGCACATCCCGGTGCTGAACCGGCTAATGTCGCGGCCGGCCGACGAGGAGGAGGCCGCCCCCGGATCGGACTACCCGATGCACGCGGAGTTGCAGGCGCTGCTGGGCGCCATCGGCGTGGCGGCGACGCCCTTGCGGCCGGCGGGCAAGACGCAGTTCGGCGACGCCTTCGTGGACGTGGTCGCCGAGGGGAGGTTCATCACGCCGGGCACCCGGGTGCAGGTCATCGAGGTGGAGGGCAACCGCGTCGTGGTCAAGGAGGTGTGAGTCGCGCGCATGGAGAACACGTTCCTGACGCTCGGCCTGTGCCTGATCGCGCTCGGCTTTTTGCTGTTGCTGGGCGAGCTGTTCGTCACGTCCGGCCTGCTGCTGGTGCTGGCGGTCGGCAGCCTGGCCGTCGGGGTGGTGTTCCTGTTCAAGCACGACACGCTGACGGGGGTCTACGGCCTGGTCGGCGTGCTGGTGGCGATCCCCGCCGGCGGGGCGCTGATCCTGCGCATGCTGCCGCACACCCCGCTGGGTCGGATGGCCGAGCCGCCCGACGAGGAGCTGGCCGACGAGCCGGCGCACCGCCGCGACCTGCTGGCGCTGAAGGGCCGCGTCGGCAAGGCGCTGACGGAGCTGCGGCCGGCCGGCATGGTCGATTTCGACGGCCGGCGCATCGACAGCATCACCGAGGGCATCCTGGTCGAGCCGGGCCGCTGGGTGCGCTGCGTCGAGGTGCGCGGCAACACCGTGGTCGTCCGCCCCGTGGCCGGGCCCGACACGTTCACTTTGGAAACGGCACAACTCGACTGAGAGGAGCGACCGCATGCCTCTTGTGGTATTCGCACAGACGCCGAACCCGCTGGACTACTGGTGGCTGGCCGCCGGGCTGATCGGCATCATCGTGGTGCTGTTCGTGGTGTTCATCTGCATCAACTTCGTGCAGCTGTACATCCGGGCCTACCTCGCGGGGGCGAAGATCGGCTTCATCGACATGATCCGGATGAAGCTCTTGAAGCTCGACTACGCCACGATCGTGCAGCTGAACATCGCCCTGCACAAGGCGGGGCTGAAGGTCACGCCGCAGGAGATGGAGGCGCACGTACTGTCGCGCGGGCGGATCGAGCCGCTGACCAAGGTCGTCCGCGCCGTGATCGCGGCCCACAAGGCCGGCATGGACCTGCCCTGGCGCGTCGCCACCGCCATCGACCTGGCCGGCCGCGACGTGGAGGAGGCCGTCCGCCGGAGTGTCGATCCCAAGGTGATCGACTGCCCCGACCCGTCCAAGGGCAAGAACACGCTCGACGGGGTGTGCCAGAACGGCATCCAGCTGAAGGCCCGCGCCCGAGTCACGGTACGGACGAAGCTGGACCGGCTGATCGGCGGGGCGACGGAGGAGACGATCATCGCCCGCGTCGGCGAGGGCATCGTCAAGGCGATCGGCTCGTCGGAGCACCACACCGACGTGTTGAAGAACCCGAGCATGATCTCCCGGGCCGTGCTGGACAACGCCCTGGACGCGCAGACGGCGTTCGAGATCGTCTCGATCGACATCGCCGAGATCGACGTCGGCGAGAACATCGGCGCCATCCTGCAAGCGAACCAGGCGAAGGCGGACTTGCAGGTCGCCCAGGCGAATGCCGAGAAGCGCCGCGCCCTGGCGGTGGCGACGGAGCAGGAGATGCGGGCGAAGGTGGAGGAGAACAAGGCGCAGCTGGTGCTGTCGGAGGCGGAGGTGCCCAAGGCGATCTCACAGGCGTTCCGCGACGGGCGGATCGGCATCATGGAGTACTACCAGATGCGCAACCTGCAATCGGACACGTCGATGCGGAACGCGATCGCCGGCGTGAGCAACGGCGGCGAGCGGGGGGGTGACCGATCGGTTAGCGACGCTTCGCTGAAGCGTTCCGGAGGGGACCGCGTGGACTGGAAAGTTCTCATCATCGGCCTGATCCCGCTGGGCGTGTGGATCCTCAGCACGATCTTCCGCGGCATCGAGGACGCGCGCGAGCAGGAGAAGCCGCGCCCCGCCCCGGGCGAGCGCCCGCTGCGGACGCCGCGGCGGCCGTCCAGCGAGCCCGGACCGCTTCCTTGACGAGGCGCGACGGCGGCGCGAGGCGGCGCCGGGCGCCTGGAGCCGGAGCCGGTCCTGGAAGCGCTGCCGGTGCCGAAGCCGCCCCCGCTGCCGCGCGTCGAGGCGCCGGCGCCCCGGCCGCGCACGCCGGAACTACCGGCTCCGCCGCCGGTCGTCGCCCTGCCGGTCGAGATGCCGCCGGCGCCGCCGGCGCCGGCCCGGCTGCCGCCGCGGGCCCAGCCCTCGCCGGCGCTGGCGAAGGTCGTCGCGATGCTGCGCGGCCGCGACGCGGTGGCGACGGCCGTGGCGCTGCGGGAGATCCTGGACAAGCCCTTGTCGCAACGGTGAGGCGCTTACCGCGGCAGCCGCCACAGCCGCACCTCGCCGCCGTTGCCGCCGCAGGCGACCAGCCCGCCGCCCAGGCACGCCAAGGCGTGCACCTGCGGCGAATACCCCACCAGCGACGTCACCAGCGCCCCGCTCTCGGCGTCGTGGACCAGCAAGGCCGGATCGGCGCCGGCGCTGACGAGGCGCCGCCCGTCTCGGCTCCAGTCCAGCGCGAAGACCGCCGACGGCCGCCGCGCCACCTCCAGCACCGGCTTGCCGTCGGCAGCGTCGTACACCCTCACCCGACCGGAGTCGCTGGCCGAGGCGAACCGCCGGCCGTCGGGCCGGAACGCGACCGACCAGTGCCCGCCTTTCTCTTTCTCGGCCTCGAACAACAGCGCCCCCGTGCCCGCGTCGTAGACCCGGCAACCGGCCGCGCCGACGAGGATGCGCTTGCCGTCGGGGCTGGCCGCTACCGGCAACGGCCAGCCTCCCACCTCCAGGCGGTGGAGCGTCGCCCCGGTCGTGGAGTCCCAAACGCGAACCGTCTTGTCCTCGCCGCCGCTGACCAGCCGGCGGTCGTCGAGCCAGGCGAGCCAGCGGGGGGCCTTTTCGTGGCCGGCCATCGACCGCTCCACCTCGCCGGTGTCGAGCCGCCAGACCCGCACCACGTTATCATGGCTGCCCGTCGCCAGCCGCCGGCCATCGGGGCTGAACGCGGCCGACGACGCGCCGGCCCTCGGCTTCGGGGTCAGAGCGCGTAGCACCTCTCCGGTGTCGGCGCTCCAGACCCGGACGACGCCGTCGTCGCCGGCCGTGGCGAAGCTCTGGCCGTCGGGACTGGCGGCGACGCCGTGGACGTGAGCGTTTGAATTCTTCTGCTTGCGGGCCATCACCAGCGGGCCCGGCGTCCCGTCCCAGACGCGGAGGTGCAGCGAGTCCTTGCCGCCGCCCGCGCCGGCGGCGACCTTGTGCCCGTCGGGGCTAATCGCGACGGCCAGCTTGCCCTCCAGCGCGATTGCCTCGACGCCGGTGTCGGGGTCCCACAGCCGCACTTCGCCGCCGGGCTGACCGTAGGTCGCCGACGCCAGCCGCCGGCCGTCCTGGCTGTACGTCAGCGCCGTGAAGCCGTAGCTGGCCGAGGCGGAGCGGTCGCGCAACTCCCGCTGCTTCTCGAACGTGACCGTGTCCCAAAGCAGGATGCTGCCAGCGAAGTCGCCGGAAGCTAGCTGCCGGCCGTCCGGCGGGCGGAATGCGACACTCTTGACCCCGGAAGCGTGGCCAGTCAGGTCCTTGACTAGCCTCCCCGTCTCGCGGTCCCACAGGCGGACGACGCCGTCACGGCAGGCGGCGGCGATGAGGCGGCCGTCGGGGTGAATGGCGGCCCCCAACGCTTGTCTCTCCTGGGGGATGTTCAGAACCCGCGCGCCCTTGTTGGCGAGGTCCCACACCATGATCGCCCCGGGCGATTCGTGGTTCGTGAGGCTGGCCGACGCAGACACCAGCCACCGCGAGTCGGCCGAGACGCTGACAGCGGCGATCGGGTCTTTGTGCCCGTGCAGCGACATCTGCACCTTCCCGGTGGCGGCGTCGCGTACGGCCAGCTCGGCGTTGCCGAACTGCAACAACGACACGGTGCCGGCGGTGACGAGCCGCTTGCGGTCCGGGGTGTAGGCGAGGCGGATGGCGTTGGTTGCCAGCGGGGGGGACGCGGTCATCGTGTTGACGTCCACCAGGCGGAGGCGGTGGCTGGTCCGCGCGCCCGAGATCACCGCCAGGCGCTCGCCGCCGGGGCTGAACGCACAGGAGACGACGATTTCGTTGCCCAGGTCGAGCCGGCGCGAGGCGGCGTCGCCGGCCCGAAGGTCGTAGACCTGGACGGGGCGGCTCCACCCGGCCCCGGCGGCGAGCCAGCGCGCTTCTTCGGGTCCGTTGCCAGGTCGGTCGCCGGGCCGAGGACGGTGTCCTCCTCGCGCCGGTGTCGAGGTTGTACACCACGGCCTGGCGATCGACGTAGGAGACGATCACCTGGTTGTCGGGCTTCAGCACAGGCCGCCGGGCCTGGCCTTGAGCGCGGCGACGACGTACTTCGCCTTCCCGGTGGTCAGGTCCCACGCGGTGACCGTGCCGTTGAGCAGCCCGGCGACGAGACGCTTGCCGGCGGGGTGGCACTCGACGTAGAGCGGCCCCGCCGAGGGCTGCCCAGGGCGGGGCCGCTCGGCTTGCCGGTTACGGCGTCCCACACCAGCACCTCGCCGGCGATGTTCTTGCTGCCGTCGGCGTAGTCCATGATCGGCGTGGTGAGGTCCCAGTCCGTGGCGCGGATGCGGTTGGCGTCGTAGGACCGGCTGATGACCTTCGAGCCGTCCGCCGTGAACTTCGCCTCCATCACCGGCAACGTGTGCCCGGCCATCGCCGTCACCACCCGGCCGGTCTCGACCTCGACGACCAGGCGCTCCGCCCCTCCACGGTCGCCAGCCGCTTGCCGTCGGGGTGGAACGACACGGAAAACCGGCCAGGCAACTTCACGGACTTCTCGCCAGGTCCTGGCGTCCCACAGCTTGACCTCGCCGCTGATGGACCGCTCCCAGTCGGCGGGCGTTTTGAACAGCTTCATGTCGTGCCTCAGCGAGGCGGAGGCGAGCCAGCGGCCGTCGGGGCTGAAGGCGGCGCGGCTCAGCCACTGGCCCCAGTGCCTCGACCTGGTGTAGCTGCGCGGCCGGTGGCCGCTCCCTACACGCGCAGGGTGCCGTCCAAGCCGCCGGTGACGAGCGTCTTGCCGTCGCCGCTCCAGGCGACCGCCCACGCCGGGCCGTCGTGGCCGACGCACGGGACGGGGTCTTGCAGAAACGTCTTCGCCAGCTGGTGCCATCCCAGCCGCGCAGGTCGAGCGGGCAGTCGTTGAGCAGCGACGCGGCCTGGTCGGGCTGGCCGTCCTTCAGGGCGGTTTGGGCGCGGAGGAAGTCGAAGTAATATAGCCGTTACGAGCACGGCCCAGCCGCTGCCACGGCCTGGCGGCGGGAGGCGTCGGCCTCCTTCACGGCCTGCGCCCTCGGCCTCGGCCCGCTCCGACGCCTCCAGGCTGGCATTCCGGGCGAGGTCGCGCTGCCTCTCCGCCTGATCACGCTCGGCCTCGGCCCGGCGCCACTCGTGGAGCACGCCGCCGACGCCGGCCGACGCCAGCAGCGCCGCCAGCAGCAGGGTGCCGCCGCGACCGCCGGCCGCCGCCGCACCCACTTGACGGCGCGCTCGGAGGCCCCGACAGGGCGGGCGCGGATCGGCTCGTCGGCGAGGAACCGGCCCGGCTCGTTGGCCACCTCCGCGGCGCTGCCGTGCGCGCTTCGCCTCCTTTTGCAGGCACTTCAGCGTGATCGTCTCCGGGTCGCGCGGCGTCCTGGCGTTGAAGGCGCGACGGCGGCACCGGGTCGTCGGTGACGACCTGCATGACGGTGTCCAGCGCCCGTCGCGGCCCGGAACGGCGGCCGGCCGGTCAGGCACTCGTACAGGATCGCACCCAGCGTCTAGACGCGTCGCAGGCCGGGCCGACCTCCTTGGCCTTGCCGCCGGCCTGCTCCGGGGCCATGTACGACGGCGTGCCGACGATGGCGCGCCGCTGCGGGTCTGGTTGAGTCCTGGTCGAGCCGGCGGGCCAGGCCGAAGTCGGTGATCTTCGGCTCGCCGTCCAAGGCCCGACCGTGAGCGAGGGCGTCGAGTCAGCGCCCTCCCTCACGGTCGGGCCGGTGAGCAACACGTTGGCCGGCTTCAGGTCGCGGTGGACCACGCCCGCGTCGTGGGCCGCCTGGACCATGGCCAGCGTGGCGACAGGGCGGCGGCGTCCGCGGCGGCAGCGGGGTGCCGGCCAGCCTCTTCTCCAGCGACCCGCCGGCGCAGAACTCCAGCGAGAAGTACGGGTGCCCGTCGTGCTCGCCGACGTCGTAGACGCCGACGATGTTCGGGTGCTGCCGCCGCGATCGCCTCCGCCTCGGCGCGGAACCGCCCCCCGGCTGGCGTCGTCGGCGTGGGCGCCGGCCAGGATCATCTTCACCGCCACCACCCGGTTGAGGGCCACCTGGCGCGCCTTGTACACCACCCCCATGCCGCCCCGGCCCGCCTCCCCCAGCACCTCGTAGCCGGGCAGGTCGCCTTCCCGCCGCGACGCCCCCCCCGAGCCGTTCGCGGCCGACGACAGCGTCTGGTATGGGTCCGGCAGGGAGGGCGCCAACGTCAGGTCGGGGTCGTCGGAAGGCGGCAGCAGGGTGCGGTCGTCGGGCACGGGTTCGGGCTCCGGGAGGGTGGGTGCGGGATCCATCGTAGCCCGCCCGGCCCGCCGATGAAAGGGCCGACTATTTCCCCGGACGAAACGTTCGGGAACTCTCGGGGCGCCTGCCGGCGGTTGTCATTCAGGCGGAGCTTCCCCCGCCACTGCCCGCTGCCGCCGCGGGCTCAGCCCTCACCGGCGCTGGCGCGCGTCGTGGCGATGCTGCGCGACCGCAACACGGTAGCGACGGCGGTGGCGCTGCGCGAGATCCTCGACCGGCCGTTGTCGCAGCGGCGCTGACGCCTCACGGCGCCTTCGCCGCCGCCTCCAGGCTCGGGTTGAGCTGCACCTTCGGGTCGCGCCGCCGGGCCTGTTTCGCCGCGTAAGCCGTGTCGGCCAGGTCGTTGGCGTGCAGGGCGCAGTTGGCGCGGGACGCCCAATCCTGGGCGGCCGCGTCGGCCTTCGCCGTGAGGCGCTTCGATGCCTCGTGCGCCTCGCGGTAGCGGTCCCCCTGGAACAGGGCATCCCGCTCGGCGCGGAGGTCGCCCTCCTGCCGCGCCAACTCGACCTGCTCGTCGCGCCTCTTCCAGAGGGCCGCGTCGAACGTCGTGTCGTTGTCGTTGTCGCGCCGCTTCTCGCTCCAATACCGGCCCTCGACGGCCTTCCAGCCCGCCGACGTCTTCGCCAGGCGGAACGTCATGCGGAAGCGGAAGTAGCCGCGCGGGACCCGCAAGGTGTTGCTCATCCGCACCGCCGCGGCGTCGCCCTGGAACTTGACCTCGTCGATCAGGAACGTCCGCCGCAGCCCGGCGGGATTGCCCGCGAACCAGAGCTTCAGGAACGGCTCCATCGCAGCCCGCTCGCGGACGACGTCTTCCGGACCAGGCGCCTCGCCGCGGCCGCCGACGTACTTCGACCGCGGCGCCCACAACTCCAGGTAGCCATCGACGTCGTTGCGCTGGAAGCCGGCCTCGTTGGCCTTGAAGACGGCGGCGCGGACCTCCTCCTCGGCCGGGTCGAGCTTCGGCTCGCCGAGGCGCGCCTTGGCCTGCTCGAACAGTTCGGCCACCTCCTTGTCGGAGGCGCACCACTCATGGCGCATCAGCTCGCGCAGCTCGGCCAGGCGGGCCAGCGCCTCGGGCCGCCGGCCCAGCGCGTCCAACGTCAGCGCGGACAGGCCCACGCAGGACGGCTGGGTCGTGCCGCGCAGATGCGAACTGGCCGCCTCCCAGCGCCGGAGGACGTCCAGCGCCTCGGCGTGCTTCCCCGCGGCGTGCAGCTGGCGGGCCAGCCGGCCGAGGTGGCTCTCGTTCTCGGGGAACGATCGGGCCGGCGGGACTGCCGCCACCTCGCCGCCGCGCGGGAACCGCCACAGGCGCAACTCGCCGAAGTTGCCGCCGGTGGCGATCAGGTCGTTCTCCAGGCAGGCCAGCCCGGCGACCCACGACGAATGCCCCGTCAGCGTGGCGACCAGGCCGCCGTTCTCAGCGTCGTAGACGCGCACCCGCGGGTTGTCGCCACCGGTGGCCAGGTACTTACCGTCCCGGCTCCAGCCGACCCCGAAGAGCCACGACGGCAGCGGCTCGGCCACCATCAACTGCCGCCCCGTTTCGGAGTCGAAGACGCGCAAGCGACCGCCGAAATCGACGGAGGCGAACCGCTGGCCGTCCGGGCGGAACGCGACCGAGTGGACGCTCTCGTGGATGTCGTTGCAGACCAGCAGCTCTTCCCAGGTCTGGGTGTCGAAGACGGTCAGCACCGCGGCGCCGACCAGTAGCCGCTTGCCGTCGGGGCTGACGTCGAGCGCGAGCCCGACGTTGCCCAGACGCAAGGTCCGAACGCTGTTGCCCGTTTTGAGGTCCCATATCCGCGCCGTCTGGTCCTCGCTGACGCTGGCGAGGCGGTCGCCGTCGAGCCAGGCGACCTGGCGAACAACCCTCTCGTGGCCGGTCAGTGCCAGCACCTGCTCGCCGGTGTCGAGGCGGTAGACCCGGACCGACTTGTCACCCCCGCCCGTGGCGAGCCGCTGGCCGTCGGGGCTGAGCGCGGCGTGCCACACGATGGACGACTGCTTGCCCACCGTCTGGAGCATCTCGCCGGTGACCGCGTCCCAGACGCGGGCGGTGCCGTCGTCCGACGCCGTGACGAACCGCTTGCCGTCGCGGCTGGCGGAGATGGCCCGGATCGGCCCGACGTGGGCCTGGCGGACGCCGACCTCCGGGCGCGGGGTCGCGTCCCAGACGCGCAGCTGCCACGGCTCGGCGCCCCCGCCGGCGCCGGCCGCGACCCGCGACCCGTCCGGGCTGAACGCGACGGCGCGCTTGCCGTCCAGCGAGTACGCCTCGACGCCGGTCGAGGTGTCCCACACCTTGACCTCGCCGCGCACCGAGTCGTGCAACGACGCCGACGCGAGCCGCCGGCCGTCGGGGCTGTAAGCGAGGGTGGTGATGCCCGCGTTGTTGGCCGTCTCGGCCTGCCGGTGGCCACGCAGCTCGTGCAGCTTCACCCCCTTGACGACGTCCCAGAGGACGATCTTGCCGTCGAACCCGCCGGAGGCGAGCTGCCGCCCTCCGGGGTGGAACACAACGCTCTTGACGGAGTGGTCGTGGCCGATCAGCTCCAGCCGTTGCCGGCCCGTCTCGCGGTCCCAGACGCGGACGGAGCGGTCGCGGCAGGCCGCCGCGACGAGTCGGCCGTCGGGACTGATGGCGACGCTGTCGATGCCGACGTTCTTGACGGAGAACTCCCGGTAGTCGGCGCGTTGGCCCTTGCTGAGGTCCCACACCAGGACCATCCAGGGCTGGTTCCTGAAGTTGCTGATGCTGCTCGCCAACCAGCGTCCGTCCGCGGACAGACCCAGGCTGGCGACGCGCTCGCCGGGGCCTTTGAGCGGGAATAGCTCCTTGCCCGTCGCGCCGTCGCGGACGCTCAGCTCGGCGAACCGGAACAGGCCGGCCGGCTTCGTGCCGCCCGTGACCAGACGCTTGCCGTCGGACGACCACGCCAGGCAGGTGCCGAGGCTAGGCTCGTTGGCGATCTCCTTCAGCGTCTTCACGTCCAGCAGCCGCAAACGTCGTTCGACCTGGCCCTGGGGGACGAGGGCGAGCCGCTCCCCGTCGGGGCTGAACTCGCAGGAGGCGACGAGGCCTGGCAGGTCGAAGCGCCGGCTGGCGTCGCCGGCCCGCCTCAGGTCGAAGACGCGGACCGGATCGCCGTTGGTGCCGGTCGTGGCGAGCCAGCGGCCGTCGGGGCTGAGCGCGGAGTAGTGGGCCGGGCCGAGGACCGTGCCGACCGGCGCGGCGGAGTCGAGGTCATAGAGGATCGCCCGGCGGTCCATGTAGGGGACCAGGAGCCGGTCGTCCGGCGTGAGGCAGACCGCCACCGAGCGGACGCCGCGCGACTCGATGGTGTGAAGTGTCTTGCCGGTCGTCAGGTCCCAGACGAGGACGCTGCCGTCGAGCGACGAGCCGACAAGGCGCTTGCCGTCGGGGTGAAACTTGACGGTGTGCACGCCGTGTTTGGGCTGGGCCAGCGGGGGGCCGGCAGGCTTGCCGCTGGCCGCGTCCCACACCTTCAGCTCGCCGCCGACGCGGATCGGCTCGGGGCTTGACCAGGCCTCGCCGGGCACCTTGCCGGCGTCGTAGGCCATGGTGATGACCTTCTTGCCGTCGGGGGTGAACGCCGCGGCGAAGACGGGCAGGGTGTGGCCGGTGATCGTCGCCAGCTCCTGGCCGGTTTCGACGTCGGCGACCTTGGCCTGGCGGCCCGACGGGAAGCCGAGCCGTTTCCCGTCGGGGCTGAACAAGGCGCTGATCCCGCCGGGGAAGCGCCTCAGCTCGCGCCCCGAGGCGACGTCCCACACGATCACCTCGCCGGTGGTGCTCTTCTCCCAATCACCGGTGGCGGCGAAGACGGCGTTGCTGAAGATCATCGACCCGGAGGCGAGGCGCCGGCCGTCGGGGCTGAACGAGACGTGGCTCACCCAGCCCTTGTGCCCTTTCAGCAGCTTCGTCTGGCGGCCCGTGGCGGGATCCCAGAACCGGACGGTGCCGTCCATCCCGCCGGAGGCGAGCGCCTTGCCGTCGGGGGCCCAGGCGACGGCCCAGCCGTCGCCCTGGTGGCCGACGCACGGCACCGAATCGAGGTGGCAGAGCCGGGCCAGGTGGTGCCACTCCCACCCGCGCAGGTCGAGCGGGCAGTTGCTCAGGAGGGCGTCGGCGCTGTCGGGCAGGCCGGCCTTGAGGTCGCGCTGGGCGCGGAGGACGTCGAAGAAGTACTTCCCGTGGCGGGCGTCGCGCAGGAGGCGCTCGGTCACCAGGCGGCGCTCCTCGGCCTGGCGGCGGGCGGCGTCGGCCTCCGTCACGGCCCGCGCCTCGGCCTCGGCGCGCTCGGACGCTTCGCGGCTGGCCTGCCGGGCAAGGTCGCGCTGCCTCTCGGCCTGGTCGCGCTCCCCTTCGGCCCGGCGCCACTCGTGGAGCACGCCGCCGACGCCGGCCGCCGTCAGGATCGCGGCCAGCAGCAGCAGCCCCGCGACGGCGGGCCGCCTCCGCACCCACTTGACGACGCGCTCGAACGCGCCGACGGGCCGGGCGCGGATCGGCTCGTCGGCGAGGAACCGGCCGAGGTCGTCGGCCAGATCGGCGGCGGTGGCGTAGCGCCGCTTCGACTCCTTTTGCAGACACTTCAGGGTGATCGTCTCCAGGTCGCGCGGCGTCCGGGCGTTGAGGCGCGACGGCGCCACGGGGTCGTCGCCGATGACCTGCATGACGGTGTCCAGCGCCGTGGCGGCGCGGAAGGGGGGTCGGCCGGTGAGGCACTCGTAGAGGATCGCCCCCAGCGCCCAGATGTCGCAGGCGGGGCCGACCTCCCTGGTCTTGCCGCCGGCCTGCTCGGGGGCCATGTACGACGG
>JAXMAW010000099.1:0-15022 GCA_046350195.1 Gemmataceae bacterium | reverse complement strand
TCGGGCTGTGGGGCTACATCTTCCTCGTCGAGCCTTACCTCACCCTCAAGACGCAGCAGGTCGCCTGGGTCGCCGGCTTCGCCGTCCTGGGGGCGCTGACCGTCGTGTGCGCCTTCCTCATGTGGGCCTCCCGCCCGGCGCTGGTGACCTCCGCCGGGGCCGTGGAACTGGCCGGCGGGCCGTCCGAGGCGATCCGCCCCGGCGCGGGCGGTTCGGCCGGCAAGGCGGTGCGCAGGCCGGTCGAGGCCGAGGACGTCACCGGCCCCACGAGCGAACCAATCACCTGGACGCGGCGGCTCCGCTGGGTGGCGCTGGCGATGGTGCCGTCCAGCCTGATGCTCGGCGCCACCACCTACATCACCACCGACATCTCGGCCATCCCGCTGCTGTGGGTGCTGCCGCTGACCTTGTACCTGCTGACGTTCATCATCGTCTTCGCCAAGATCACGCCGCTGACCCAGAGCGTCACGACCCTCCTGGCGCTGGGCACGCTGATGGCCGTCACCATCGTCAAGATCGCGCCGATGTTCATCGAGGAGCCGAGCCTGCTGTGGCTGGTGCGGCTCACCGGGCTGGGGGTGCTGGCGTTTAGCTTGCAACTCCTGCGCGTCCGCGACACGAAGCTGATCCACCGCGTCATGATCATGGTCATGCCGCTCTTAGTGCTGCTGCTGCTGTTCATGATGCTGTCGGAGATCAAGCCGGGCATCGTCGCCAACGTGCTCTTGCACCTGGCGACGTTGTTCATCGTCAGCATGGTCTGCCACGGGGAGCTGGCCAACGACCGGCCGGAGCCGAGGTACCTGACCGAGTTCTTCCTGCTGATGTCGCTGGGCGGCGTGATCGGCGGGTTGTTCAACGGGCTGTTCGCGCCGGTGGCGTTCAACGGGCACTACGAGTACCCGCTGATGATGATGGTCGCCTGCCTGCTGCTGCCGCCCCTGGGCGTCGGCCGGGTCGGCGCCTGGGCGCGCTGGGCCGACGTGGCGCTGGCCACGGTGTTCCTGGCCGTCGGCGGGCTGCTGCTGTACCTGCGCTACCGCGAGGGGGTCAACGAGCCCAGCACCGCCCCCGACCTGACCGCGATCAAGGACAGCCCCTGGCGCTGGGGCGTCGCGGCCATGACGCTGGGCCTGCTGCTCGGCGTCGTCGCCGCCTGGCGCGGCTGGGGCGGGCAGAAGCCGACGGTGGACGACCCCGAGCCGGACCACTGGCTCGACCGCGTCCTCGACGTCGTGCTGCCGGCGACGCTCCTGGTGCTGGTGCTCGGCCTGTACTGGGGCCTGGAGGCCGACGGCGTGCGCGGCCGGCTCATGTCGTTCGCCAAGATGGTGCGCCTGCCGACGGAGCAGTTCGGCGTCATCCTCAAGTTCGGCCTGCCGGCCGTGCTGTGCTACACGTTCGTCGAGCGGTCCGTCCGGTTCGGGCTCGGCGTCGGGGCGATCATGCTGGCGGCGGGGTTCTCGGGCATCGTCACCGACGGCCCGCTGCACCAGGAGCGCAGCTTCTTCGGCGTGCTGCACGTCGAGGACCGGAAGGTCCGCGGGGACAACTTCCTGTACGACACCCACCGCCTCGTCCACGGCACGACGCTGCACGGCGTGCAGTTCCAGCTCGACGGCATCCGCGACCTGCCGTCGAGCTACTACCACGGCAGCGGGCCGGTCGGCCAGATCTTCCGCGCCTACAACGTGCCGCGCGACGGCGAGAAGGGCCTGCGGCCGATGGCGGTGATCGGGCTGGGCACCGGCACCATGGCCTGCTACGCCCAGAAGGGGCAGCACCTCGACTTCTACGACATCGACCCCGTCGTGGTGGACATCAGCTTCGACCGGGGCAAGTACTTCACCTTCGTCGAGGACGCCGAGAGGCGCGGGGCCGACGTCGGGCTGATCCTCGGCGACGCCCGGCTGACGGTCGCGCCGACCGGCGAGAAGAAGCGGCTGAAGCCGTTGCACAAGACGGCGGACAACCCCAACCCGCCGCGCCAGTTCGGCGAGCCGATCCGCGACGACCACAAGTACGGGTTCATCGTCGTGGACGCGTTCAGCTCCGACGCCATCCCGGTCCACCTGATCACCAAGGAGGCGGTGAAGATCTACTTCGACCGGCTGATGGAGGACGGCATCCTGCTGATGCACATCTCCAACCGCTACCTCGACCTCCAGCCGGTGCTGGCCAACATCGCCGACCAGCTGGGCGTGGTCGGCTTCCACATGAGCGACGACGAGAACACCGCCGTCGGCAAGAACCGCGCCCACTGGGTGGCGCTGGTGCGCAAGCCGGAGTACCTGGCCCGGGTGCTCCAGCGGCCGCGCTGGCTGTACGACGACAACGAGCTGATGTTCCTCGGCGCGGCGTTGTGGCCGTCGGCCGGGGCGGGGATGCAGGCGGTGTCGGGGATGTGCTACGCCTTCGGGGCGATCACCGACCAGCAGGCGCAGCTGGGCGCCCGGCAGGAGGGCTGGAAGGGCGACCCGCGGATGGTCAAGGGCGAGTGGGAGCCGCTCGACCAGCCGTCGGTGCTCCAGCGGCGCCCGGCCGAGCTGGAGGCGAGCCTCGCCGAGATCGACCAGGCGCTCAAGGCGATCGAGGGGCCTTTGAACAAGGCCAGGGAGGAGCACAAGAAGCTGGAGGGGCCGGTCAAGGACGCGGCGAAGCTGATCGAGGAGACGGAGAAGGACATCAAGACGCTGATGGTCGAGATCAGCGCCGGCGGGGCGGCGTCGGCGACGCCGCTGAACCGCAAACTGGCCGACCTGGAGAAGAAGAAGGCCGACCTGGCGGCGAACAAGGTCAAGCTCCAGGCCAAGGTCGAGGACGCCGCCGGGCCGAAGGACTGGTACGAGCGGGTCGAGAAGGAGTTGAGCGACCGCAAGAAGCGGCTGCAAAGGACCCAGGAGAACATCCCCAAGCGCGAGGAGAAGGCGCGGCGGGTCGGCGTGTGGAGCGACGACTATTCGAACCTGCTGAGCGTGTTCAGCTGGTGAGCTTACGTCCCAGGCCCGACTCCTACTCAGGCCCGACCGTGAGGGAGGGCGCTCCGCACCGACTCACGGTCGGGCCTGGGTGGTGGTCCCGGCACGGTTATCGCGGCCGCTCCCTCGCCCTACCCCGGCTGGGTGGGACGAGGTGCAGCCGGGTAGCGCCGCCACGACGCCGGCTGTTCGTCGTCGCTGGGCCCGAGGGAAATGGGCGACCCGGGCCGCGCTCAGCGGCGCGGGACGCCGCCGGGGCTGCCGGGTGGGGTGCGCTTCAACGCCGCCTCCAGAGTCGTCACCTTGTCTTCCAGCTGCCTGATGCGCTGTTCCAGCGACGACGTCGCCGCCCGCGAACTCTGCCGTCGCTGGGCCTGCTTGAGGAGGATCTGAGCTTCGAGCAGCTCCGCCTTCTTCATATCGACCTCAGCCTGGTAACGATCGACGGTCACCTTGCCGGCGAAGAAATCGTCGTCGCTGACCGAGCCGGGTATCCTCTGCCTGGCTTTCTGCATCGCGGCAAGCCGCCGCTTCGACTCCTCCAGTAAGGCTTGCGAGGACAGCACGGCGGCCTCCTTCACGTTGACCCTGGCCTGGAGCAGCTCGATCTCGTCCTTCTCCACGTCCGTCCTGGTCCGCGCGACCGTCCCTGTCGTGCCTCCGGAACTCGCGCCGGTCCCGCGGTTCCCAGCCCGGGGAGGTCGCCTTTTCCCCAGGTCATCCTGCACCTGGGTGATCTTCGCCTGAAGGGCCTTCGCCCGCTCCTGGGCCAGGTCCAGCTCCTCCTGGAGCTTTCTCTCCAACTCGAGGAGTTCCTTGGTCCTGGCGGGGACGTCATCCGAGGCCCCGGTTGCCCCCCCGGAACTCTGGGCGGACGCCAGGCGGAATCCGACCGCGCTGCCGCCGAGGACGGCCGCCAACATCACCGCCGCCGCCACCGTCTTCAACTTCATAACGAACATCGTTCTCATCGCTCCTTCCATCAGGACTAGCACCCCCGGCGCGACGCCGGCGGCGGTCGCCCCCGCGGCCGCGACCGACAGCGCGGCCCGGGTCGTGGAACCAACAAGGTCCGGCAAGGCCCCCAGCGACGGCACCAGAGGGGCCGTCACTGCCGCCGGGCCCAGGCCGCGCCGCGTCAGCCGCTGGCGCAGCCGCTCCCGGGCGCGCGACAGGCGCGACAGGACCGTGCCGACCGGCCGGCCCAGCTCGCGGGCCGCCTCCTCGTTGGTGCGACCTTGCAGGTAGCACAGCACGAACGGCAGCCGGTACTTCTCCGGCAGCCGCCGCACCTCCTCGTCGAGGACGTCGCCCAGCTCGGGTACCGACGGCGGCCCCTCACGGCCGGGCAGCTCGGCCACGGCATCGCCCAGCGGGGCCTCGCGCCGCCGCGACCTCGCCTCCAGGGCGACGCGGTAGGCGACCGTGTACAGCCACGAGGCGACCGCCTGGCGGCGGAGGATGTTCGCCCCCTTGCGGACCAGCAGCAGGAAGGTCGCCTGGAAGGCGTCCTCGACGTCCTGGGGCGAGCGCAAGAGCCGCTGGCAGACGCCGAGCACGAGCCGGCCGTGCCGCCAGACCAACAACTCGAACGCCGCCTCGTCGCGCTGGCGGGTCCAGCGCCGAAGCAGTTCGTCGTCGTCCGGCACGTCCGGGCCGCCGGGCCGCACCGCGTCGCGCAGCCGGCCGACCAGCGTGGACAGGGCACCGCGTTTCATCGTCGGACCTCCGGGCCGTCGTCCCGGAAGGACAAGAGGGGCCAAGGACGCCGCCCCTTCCACTTTTTTCTGCGATTAGCCCGAGGCGCGGCCCTGGGGCGGGCTCACCCCCGGATCACCCAGCGCGCCATCTGGGCGAGGTTGGCCCCCTTGCCCGAGAGCAGGATGCCGACCCGGAAGATCCGCCCCGCCACCCAGACACAGGCCAGCGTCGTCACCAGCATCAGCGCCGCCCCGGCGACCGGCTCCCACCACCGCGCGCCGTCGGCCATGCCCAGGCGGGCGATCATCATGCTGGGCGTGGCGAACGGGAAGTACGACAGGCCGACGATGACCGGGCTGTCCGGCGACCGCATCAGCGGGCCGAGGAAGAACATCGGCAGCGTCGCCAGCAGCATCACCGGCCAGAGCAGGTTCTGCGTCTCGCGCGTGTCGGTGCAGGCCGCCCCGACGGCGATGAACAGCGCCCCGAACATCAGCGCCGCCAGCGTCTGGAATACAAAAAACCACGCCATCAGGCCGCCGCCGATCGACTCCGACAGGCCGTAGTGGTACGCCGCCCAGTAGGCCCCGGCGAGGTAGACCGCCGAGATCGTCAGCGACACCGCCGTCATGCCGATCAGCTTGCCCAGCATCAGCCGGAACGGCGACACCGACCCCAGCAGCACCTCGGCGATGCGCTGCATCTTCTCCTCGACGACGCCCTGCATCAGGGGCGTCGCCGCCATCAGGATCAGCATGAACATCAGCATCATCAGGCCCAGCGGCAGGAAGACCGAGGCGTCGAACTCCTTCTCGACCTTGACCTCCCGGCTGATCTCCAGCCCCGTGGCCGGGGAGACGCCGGCCTCGGCCGCGCGGAGCTGCGCCACCTGAACGGCCAGCGCCGCCTTGACCCAGTCGCCCAGCGCCTGGTCGGTCATGCGGCTGCTCTTGAAGACGACCTTGCCGCGGTCGGGGTCCTCAGGGGCCTTCAGCCGCCCGACGTCCGGGCCGATCAGCAGCCAGGCCGTACACTCCTTGGCGCGGAGCCTCGCGTTCAGCTCCCGCCTCAGCCCCTGCAAGTCGCCGTCCGGCGGCGCGTCCACCCTGTGGAGGGTGACCTTCGAGGCGTCCCCGCCGGGGAGCCCCTCCTTCAGCCCGCCGAGCAGCTTCTGCCCCGGCGTGCAGTCGGCGACGGCGAGGGTGCGCGGCTTCAGCTCGCCCTTCTCCTTGAAGAGCGACTGAATGACGATGCTGCTGCCCATCAAGACCGGCATCATGACCAGCCCGATCACGAACGCCTTGGTACGCACCGCCGCGTTGTACTCGCGCAGCGCCACGACGAGGACCTTACGCATGCGACTGGGCCTCCTGGGGCGCCGGGCGGGCGATGCGGACGAAGATGTCGTGCAGGGTCGGCCGGGCGATCTCGAAGTGGCGGACGCGGCCGCGCTCCGCCAGCCCCCTCAGGACCTGCTGCGAGTCGGCCCCCGGCGACAGCCGCAGCTCCTGCCACGGGCCGAACTCCGTCGCCTTGGCCACGCCGGGCAGGTCGGCCAGCGTGCCGCCGTAGCCGTCGAGGTGGACGCGGAGGGTGTCGGCGCCGTGGGCGTCGAGGATCGACGCCAGCGTGCCGTCGAGGACCTTCGCCCCCTGGTAGATCATGAAGACGTAGTCGCACATCTTCTCGGCCACCGACATGTCGTGCGTCGAGAAGATCACCGTGGTGCCGTCCCGGCGCAGCTGGACGATCGCCTCGCGGAGCACGTCGGCGTTGACGGGGTCGAGGCCGGAGAACGGCTCGTCCAGCAGCACCAGTCGCGGCCGGGCCACGACGGTGGCGATGAACTGCACCTTCTGGGCCATCCCCTTCGACAGGGCCTCGACCTTCTTGTCGGCCCAGGCGGCCAGGCCGAGGCGGTCGAGCCAGTCGGCGACGGGCTTCTGCCAGTCGCGGCAGCCCTTCAGCTCGGCGTAGAAGCGGAGGACGTCGCGGACCCTCATCTGCTTGTACAGCCCGCGCTCCTCGGGCAGGTAGCCGACCTGGTCGCTGGCCGCCCCCAGCCCGTGCTCGCCGAGCACCTCGATCGTCCCCTCGTCGGGGTGGAAGATCCGCATGATCATGCGGAGGGTCGTCGTCTTGCCGGACCCGTTGGGCCCGATGAAGCCGTAGATCGAGCCGGCCGGCACCCGGAGCGACAGGCCCCGGACGGCGACGTGGGCGGAGAACGACTTGGTGACGTGGTCGAGCGCGACGGCGCGGTCCATGGTCCTCCCTTCGGGGCGCTTTCGCCGGCGGGCGAGAAATCACGCCGGGCCATTTGCCATCGGCGGCGGCAGAGCCTATCCTTGGGTGTCCCCCTCTCGGAACCGGCTGCCGCCGCCGGAATCAGGGCGCCAGTCCTCCCTTTCTTATTTAATGGGACAGGCCGCTGGGGGTGGATTGCTTTCTGGAGGTGATTCGTGCGCCTGGAAGCGGGATTGCAGCCAATTCCCGGCTACCGCCTGACCCGGCCGCTAGGAGTGGGCGCGTTCGGGAAGGTGTGGGAGGCGGAGAGGGAGGACAAGGCGCGGCTGGCGCTGAAGTTCCTCGACTGCCGGCAGCTCTCCCCCAGCCTGATCGCCAGCGAGGTGCGCATCCTCCGGGCGCTGGCGGACGTCCAGCACCCGCACATCATTCCGCTTTTGGGCGTCCATGCCTGCGGCAAGTACATGATCCTGGTCATGGAGCGCGCCGACGGCAACCTCGCCGACTTGCACCAGGCCTACCGGGAGACGACCGGGGGCCACATCCCGACCGACCACGCGCTGGAACTGCTCGATCAGGCCGCCGACGCCCTGGACTTCCTGGCCGGCGCCCGCCTGCCCGGGCTGACGGCGACGCGCGGGTTTCAGCACTGCGACGTCAAGCCGAGCAACCTGCTGCTGGTCGGCGAGACGCTCAAGGTGGCGGACTTCGGCCTCTGCGCCGGGGCCGGCGCGGTGACGCACCGCAAGGGCTGGAAGGGGACGTTGCCCTACGCCGCCCCGGAGTTGTACGGCGGGGCCGCCGCCACGGGCACCGACCAGTACGCCCTGGCCGTTACGTTCTGCGAGCTGGTCATGGGCCCGCGGCCGTTCTGGCCGGGCGCGCTGTCCGGCGACGCGCCGGCGGGCCTGCCGATCGACATGACCAAGCTGCGGGACCGGGAGTTTCCCGTCATCGCCCGGGCCTTGCACCCCTACCCCAGCTCGCGCTTCCCGTCGTGCAGGGACTTCGTCGAGGCCCTGCGCAAGGCCGTCGGGCTGCCGCGCGGGGCGACGGAGGCGCGGGTCTACGCGCCCGACGTGCGGGCGGCGGCGATCAAGCGGTCGAGCGGCCGGCACCGGGTGGTGAAGGCCCCGTCGGACAGCACCGGCCAGGCCGGCCCGACCGGCTCCTCGCGGCCCAGTTCGACCCAGCTCTTGCACCCCTCGAAGTAAGGCGTCACGGGCAGCTCGACGTCCCGGCCGGCCCGGTAGACGCGCACGGCCATCACGAACAGGCCGGGGGCCCGGTAGCGGAATCGCGCCTCGACGGCCGCCCGCGACCAGCCGTGCTCGCCCTCCAGCGAGAGCGCCTGGTCGAGCGTGCCGCAGTGGCAGACGGCCGTCACCTCCGCGAAGTGCGTCAGTCGGACGACGCCCGGGGGCGGCTGCTCGGCCCGCGCCCGGCTCAGCAGGTCGTGGTAGGCCTCGGCCAGGCCGTCCTCCTGCTGGTGGACGTACGTCGGCATCAGCCAGAAGCGCGGGTGCTCGACGCGGAAGGCGCCGCCCGGCTCGGCGATGCCGCCCTTGCGCAGCAGGACCGCCTGCTGGCCCTCGGCCAGCGCCAGGCAGATGGCGGCCCACTCCTTCAGCGCGACGCCCAGCGCGGTCATGACGGCCTCCTCGGTTCCTCGTAGGACAAGCTGCCAGCTTGTCCTCCGCGCAACGGACAAGCTAGCCGCTTGTCCTACGACGGCCACCTCTCCCCCTTGGGCGAGCGCAGCATCAGCTCCTGCACCGCGTCGCGCGGGGGCAGCTTCTCGTAGAGCACCCGGTAGACCGCGGCGGTGATCGGCATGTCGATCCCCATGCGGGCGGCGCGCTCGTGGACGGCCCGCGCCGTCGTGACGCCCTCGGCCACCATGGTCATGCCGCCGAGGATGTCATCAAGCGTCTCGCCGCGCGCCAGCCGGTGGCCGACCGCCCGGTTGCGGCCGTGCTTGCTGACGCAGGTCGTGATCAGGTCGCCGAGCCCCGCCAGGCCGGCGAACGTGGCGGCGTCGGCCCCCAGGGCGACGCCGAACCGGGTCATCTCGGCCAGGCCCCGGGTGATGAGCGCCGACAGGGCGTTGTCGCCGTAGCCCAGCCCCTCGCAGGCGCCGGCGGCGATGCCGATGACGTTCTTCAGCGCCCCGCCCAGCTCGACCCCGATCGGGTCGAGGTTGGTGTAGACGCGAAAGCGGTCGCCCTGGAAGTGCCGCTGAATCCGCCGCGCCAGTTCGTAATCGGAGGCGGCGGCGACGACCGAGCACGGCAGGCCGCGGCTGACCTCCTCGGCGTGACTGGGGCCCGAAAGGACGGCGACCTGTCCGGCGCCGATCGCCTCGGCGAGGACCTCACTGGGTCGGCGGAAGGTGCCGGCCTCGATGCCCTTGGTGACGCTGACGACCGGCGGGACGTCGAGGCGCTCGCCCAGCTCGGAGCGGACGCGCGTCAGCGTCGGCCGCAGGTGGACGGTCGGGATCGCCGAGACCCAGACGTCGGCGGCGGCGACGGCCTCCCGCACGTCCGTCGTCAGGAGCACGCCTTCGGGGATCGGCACGCCCGGCAACAGCTTGACGTTCTCTCGCCGCTCTTGAAGCCGCCGGCCGCTCTCGGCGCGGGCGCTCCACAGCCGGACGCGGTGGTCGGCGTCGCGGGCCAGCAGGATGGCGAGGGCGGTGCCCCAGGCGCCGTCGCCGAGGACGGCGAACGTGGTCGGCATGTCGGCCCCTCCGACGGGGTGTTCGGGGTCAGGATATTTTGTGCGCGGCCGATCGGGAATCCTCAAAGCGGGCGGCCCGGCCCGGTCGATGAAGGACCGGACGGGATGCCGCGAACGGACCCCACCCGCCCGGAGGAGCTGCGCATGGCCTCGTATCTTCGAGTCTACCCCCCCTGTGCGGACGAGGCGAGCGCGGACGGGCCGCCGGCCACGGTGTGCGTCCGGCTGGCGGACCTCTTGCCGCTGGTCGCCCTGGCGTACCGGCAGAACTACCTCTGGCTGCAAGACTTTCTTGACGACGAGGTCGTCATCACCAACGACCTGCACGAGGTGCTGCGCGCCTTCCGCTGCACCCGCCCGTCGGCGTGAACCTCCACCCGGCGAGCGGGGGACGTCAGTCCCCCGGTGGGTGAGCCCCACCGGGGGACTGACGTCCCCCGCTCGCCGTTACCGTCTTTACGGTTTACGCTCCCTTCCCCCTCCGGTATCTTATCCCCGAATCGCCATCCAAGTCACGTCCCGCTCCGTCGGCGAGCGCCGGGCGCGGTGGTTACGGAGGATTCCATGAAGCGGTTGCTTGCGATGCTGCTGGCTATGGGCGTCCTGGTCGCGTCGGCCCCGGACCTGGTCCGCGCCCAGGACGACAAGAAGGACGAGAAGAAGAAGGACGAGAAGAAGGAGGAAAAGAAGGAGGAGAAGAAGGCCGAGGAGAAGCTGACCGACGCCCAGAAGGACGAGCTGAAGAAGCTGAGCGGCACCTTCACGGTCACCGCCTTCGAGCGCGACGGCGAGAAGTACGGCGCCGACAAGCTGAAGAAGATGAAGGTCGTGCAGAAGGGCGGCGACTACACCTTCCACGACGGCGACGACGTCACCATCGGCAAGGACACCGTCTTCCCCGACAAGGACCCCAAGGAGTGCGACAGCGTCTACCTGAACAACACCGCCAAGGGCGAGGTCGTCAAGGGGATCTACAAGATCGACAACGAGACGGTCACCTACTGCTGGGCCGACCCGAAGAAGGACCGGCCCAAGTCGTTCGAGACGAAGAAGGACTCCGGCCTGACCCTGATGACGCTCAAGCGCGTCGAGGAGAAGGCGGACAAGAAGGAAGAGAAGAAGGACAAGAAGGAAGGGAAGAAAGAGGAAAAGAAGGACGACAATTGACCGGGTAGCCCGACGCGCAAGCGAGGTTTGAGTCCTCGCTTGCGCGTCGGGCTAATTACAGCAACCCCTTCGCCTCCTCCTGGCACGCCTTCGCCAACTCTTCCAGTCCCAGCGCACGGTAGCAGCGGAACAGGTCGGACAGCGCCGCGGCGTAGTCGGCCTTCGGCAGCAGCGGCCTCTCGCGCTGGCTCGTCCTCAGCTGCTCGAGGCACTCGCGCGCCTGGGCCGGCTCGCCGCGCCCGAGGTACGCCTGGCCCATCGCCCGCAGCGTCCGCGCCCCGAGGACGTCCACAACCGCCCACTCGGCCGGCCGATGAACGTCCAGCCTGTCGATCACCTGGTCGTAGGCCCGTCCGGCCAGGAGCTTCCGCACCTCGCGGAACAACGCCTCGGCCTCCTCGTCGTCCAGCCGAGGGGGCTCTGCCCTCTCGTGCTTCTCCTCGGCCGGGGGCGCCGAGCCGGCGTCCTCGGCCTCCAGCGCCCGCAGCAGGGCGGCGGCGTCGGGGTAGCGGCGGTCGGGGTCGGTCTCCAGGCAGCGCAGGATGACGTCGTCCAGCCAGCGGTAGTCGTTGCGGATCTCGTTGTGGTGCCGCGACGGCGGGGCGAACTCCAGGCCCGCCTTGATGCGGTAGTTCTCGGCGCCGAGGTCTTGCCTGTCATCGACCGCCCAAGGCGCGGTCAGGTGCGGCCCGCCGCCGGTGAACAGCTGGTACATCACCAGCCCGACGCTGTAGACGTCGGACGCGGCGACCGAGCGCCCCTGGATCGTCTCGGGGGCCATGTAGCAGAACGTCCCGGTCGCCCCGGGCACGAAGCCGGTGTGCGGGTCGGCGTAGGCGGCCAGGCCGAAATCGACGACGCGGACGTCGCCCTTGCGGTCGATGAGGATGTTTTCCGGGATCAGGTCGCGGTGGATGGCGCCCTGCTCGTGGACCAGCGAGATCGCCGCGCAGATCTGCTTGAAGAACCGCAGCCCGGTGGCGACGCCGAGCCGGCCGGCCGCCTGCATGTGGCGGAACAGCGGCTGGCCGTCAACGTACTCCATCACCAGGTAGGCCCGGTCGTCCTGCTCGGGCAGCAAGCCCATGTCGTGGATCTGGACGAGGTGGCGGCGGCCCTCGTGGTCGCTGGAGGCCATGAGGCGCGCCAGCACCAGCGCGTCGCCGAACAACTGCGGGGCGGTGTCGTCGGTGAGCCCGGCCTGCCGCGACACCTTGATCGCCACGGGGCGGACGAACCGGCCGCAGAACAGCTGGTGGGCGACGAAGACGACGCTGTAGTAGCCGGCGCCCTGCACCTGCACCAGGTGGTACTTGCCGGCCAGCGTCTTGCCGAGGAGGTCGCGCTCGAACGGTGCGGAGGCCATGCCCGCATTCTATCCGCCCGCGCTCGTGACCGGACAGCCCCGCCGGCATTCCTACAATTGAGACAGGAACCCCCACCCCCGAACACCGGAGGGACAGCCATGACTTCTCTCGAATCGCTCGTCGCCTGCGGCACCAAGCTCTGGCTCGACTCGGTCGATCCCGACGAGGTCGCCGCCAACCGGGCCTTCGGCGCCACCGGGGCGACGTCGAACCCGATCATCGTCTCCGACCTGATCAAGACCGGCCGGTTCGACGCGCTGCTCAAGGACGCCCTCGCCGCCGGCGCCGACGACGACGCCATCGCCTGGAAGACGACCGACCACCTGGTAAGCGACGCCCAGGCCGTCTTCAAGCCGATCTGGGACAAGACCAGGGGCGACGACGGCTACGTCAGCTTCGAGCTGGACCCGCTGCTGGAAGACGCCTCGTGCAAGTTGTCGATCGCCGACCGCTCGGCGAGGTACATCGAGCTGGGCAAGAAGTGGTCGGCCGGCAAGCACAACCGCATGATCAAGATCCCCGCCACGCCGGCCGGCCTCGGCGCGATCGAGGAGCTGTGCGCCCACGGGACGACGATCAACGTGACGCTGATCTTCTCGGAGCGGCAGTACCACGAGGCGCGCGACGCCATGTGGCGCGGGGCGCAACGGCGAAAGTCGCAGGAAACGTTCAAGTCGGTCTACAGCATCTTCGTCAGCCGGCTGGACGTGTACACCGAGAAGCACGTCCCGGAGCTGTCGCCGGCGGCGCAGGGGATGGTCGGCATCGTCAACGCCAAGCGGATCTGGGCGCTGAACCAGAAGTTCTGGGCCGACAAGAGGCTGCCACTGAAGCAGGAGATGATCTTCGCCTCGACGGGGACGACGAAGCCGGAAGACCCCGCGTGGAAGTACGTCGAGGCGTTCGCCGGCAGCGACATCGAGACGAACCCGCCGGCGACGAACAAGGCGGTGCAGGCCTCCGGCCGGACGTTCACCCGCAAGGTGGATCAGATGCCGCCCAAGGCGGTGCTGGACGAGATCGACGCGAAGGTGGACATGAAGAAGCTGGAAGAGACGCTCATGGAGGAGGGCCTGAAGAAGTTCGCCGATCCGCAGAAGGCGCTGCTGGCTCTGATCGCGAGCAAGCGCAAGGCGCTGGCGCCGGCCGGCGTGGGGTAGCCTCCCAGGCCCGACCGACCCAGGCCCGACCGTGAGGGAGGGCGCTCCGCACCACGCCCTCCCTCACGGTCGGGCCTGGGACCGGTCGGGCCTGGGACCGGTCGGGCCTGGGACCAATCGGGCCTGGGACCGGTCGGGCCTGGGACCGGTCGGGCCTGGGACCGGTCGGGGCTAAGGCATCACTCGATGCCGATCTCCCTCCCCTCCATCATCTCGACCTTGCCCTTGCGGCCGACCGCGTAGGGGAACTTCGTCCCCTTGGTGCAGGCCGCGCCGGGCTGGCCCTTGGCGTCCAGCGCCAGGAAGGCGACGCTCGCCGGGTGGACGCCGCGGCGCACGGCCACGGCGTTGACGCGCCCCACCGCCGCCTCGCACGCCTGCTGGGCCGACTTGCCGGACCGCATCTGCTCGACGATGAAGGAACCGGCGTGGATGCGGATGATCTCCTCGCCGACGCCGGTGCCGCCGGCCGCGCCGGCCTCGTTGTCCACGTACAGCCCCGAGCCGATCAGCGGCGAGTCGCCGACCCGACCGGGGATCTTCAACGCCAGCCCCGACGTGGTGCAGACGCCGCCCAGCGAGCCGGCCCGGTCCATCGCCAGCACGGTGACGGTGTCGTGGCTGTTCTTCGGCGGCCCGCCGCGCCGTTTGGCCCTTGCCCGGGCCTGCTCCCACTTGCGGACGCTGTCGGCTGTGCTGAGCATCTCCAGGGGGAAGCCCTGCTGGGTCGCGAACAGCTTCGCCCCCTCGCCGACGAGCAGCACGTGGGGGGTCTTCTCCATCACCCGGCGGGCCAGGGCGGCGACGTGCTTGACGTTCTCGACGGCGGCCACACCGCCGCAGGCCAGCGTCTTGCCGTCCATGACGCAGGCGTCCAGCTGCACCGTGCCCAGGGCGTTGGCGAGGCCGCCGTAGCCGACCGAATCGACCTCCGGGTCGTCCTCGACGGCCTGGGCGCCGGCCAGGGCCGCGTCGAGGGCCGGCTTGCCGGCGGCGAGGATCGGCAGGGCGGCCTTGACCGCGGTGGCGCCGAACTTCCAGGTGGCGATCACTACCGGATCCGCCATGTCGCTCATTCCTTTCCACGGGCCGCGGTGGGGTCTCGCGGGCTAGGATACCGACCCCGTCCGCGTGGGGACAGCCCAGGAATCTAGCGGATTTTCGCGGAAAGGAGCGATTGACAATCACCCGGTGGGCTTCTAGTCTCGCTGTACGACGTGGCGTTTCCCTTAGTTTCACCCGTAGTTCGCGAGGAAAGCGATGGCCGACAACAAGGCGTCCTCAACCCAGAAAGCCCTACCGAAGTCGGCGGTCTACAAGGAGATCGCCGAGAAGTGCGACCTTTCGGCGAAGCAGGTCGCCTCCGTGTTCGAGGCGCTGGAGCACCTGATCAAGTCCCAGCTGGGCAAGAAGAACGGCCCCACCGAGTTCGTCATCCCCAACCTGGTCAAGCTGAAGCTGGTCAAGAAGCCGGCCACGAAGGCGGGGACGCGGCCCAACCCGTTCAAGCCCGGCGAGATGATGGAGGTCAAGGCGAAGCCGGCCTCCGTCAAGGTCAAGCCGGTCGCGCTGAAGGGCCTCAAGGAGCTGAACAAGTAACGCCAGACCGTCCCCGGCCCGACCGTGAGGGCGGGCGTGTCGCGCGGCACGCCCACCCTCA
>JAXMAW010000098.1:0-15195 GCA_046350195.1 Gemmataceae bacterium | reverse complement strand
CAGGAGGTCGGCGATCTCCGGGCCGATGTTGATGTTGGCCCGCACGGGCAGGTTCTTGGGGTCGCTGAGGATCTTCCGCTGGTAAGCCGGGTCCTTGTGGAAGACGTCGATGCTCGAGCCCAGGACCTGGTCCGCCTTGATCGGCAGGTGGCGCTCCAGCTTGCGCAGCAGCGCCAGCGACGCCGGGTTGACGTAGCTGATCTTCAGGTCGCGGCCGGCCAGCATCACGTTGGTGGGCGAGTTCTCCAGCATGGACATGAGGCGGGATTGTTCGCCTTCCACCCGCTTGCGGGCGGTCACGTCTTCCCAGTTGACGACGTACCCCAGCAGCTCCCTGCCCGGGCCGTAGATGCCGTTGATGTTGGCCTGGAGCGTAATTGTGCCGAAGGTGAACTCGGCCTGGTGCGGCAGCGACGTCGGGTTGCGCAGGATGCGTTCCACGCCTTGCGTGTCTTTGTGGAAGCGGTGGATCGAACCGCCGACGATGTCGTCTGCGCCGACGCCGAACGTCTTGCGGATCTCACCCTCGATGCCGCGGAGCGTCCGCAAGGCCCGGTCGTTGGCGAAAATGATGTCGAACCGCGCGTCCGCCAGGAAGACGTTCGTCTGGAGGCTATCCAGGGTGGCGCGCAAGAAGTCCAGAGACTTCAACTGGCCGTTGCCGCCGGCGGCGGCCACGCCGCGGCGGGCTTTGGGGGCGCGGCTCATGAATGTCGCTCCATCGCCTCTCGGGGCGTGCTTGGGCTGCCGGCCAGGGAGACCGTCCGCTCGGTGTCCAGGATCAGCAGCAGGTGGTCTTTCAACTTGTAGGCGCCGCGAATGAGCTCCCGGGCCGTCCCCTGTAGGGTTTCCGGCGGCCCCTCGAACAGCTTTTCTGACACCTCCAGCACGTCGCCGATCTCATCGACCAGCAGGCTGACCGCGCCGTCGTCGGTCTGGACGACCACGTTCACGGGGAGCTGGTCGGCCGGCCGGTCGGCGAATTCGAGGCGACGGCGGAGGTCGATGGCGGTCACGATCTGCCCGCGCAGGTTGATCAGGCCGCGCACCACCGGGTGGGCCAGCGGGACACGGGTCATCTCCTGGAAGCGGATGATTTCCTGCACCTTCAGGACGTCCACCCCGAAGTAGTGACCGTCGAGGTAAAACGTGCAGTACTGATGCCCGTCCGCCACGGCTCACGCCTCCACCGCAACGGCCTCGGGGTCCTCGAAGAAGTCCGGCCTCTTCGAGGACAGGATGCCTTCGAGGTCCAGGAACTCCGTGACCCGGTCCTGGACCACGGCGGTGAACAACACCCCCGGCCGCTGGGCGGGGGAGCGGGAGACAAGGGTCTCCTCGGCGATGTCGAGGATGCGATCGACCACCAGTCCCACGCGCTGTCCCTTCCCGGCATACACCACGACCTGGACGGGGTCGCTTCCCTCGCCGTTCGCGAAGGGGTTCGTTCGCCGGCGGGCGCCGGCCCGCCCGTTCTTCACGGGCCGCCGTTGCCGCAGCAGCCGGGAGACGGGGACGAGGGGCAGGATCTCGTTGCGGTACTGAACCACCTCGAACGGGCCGACCCGCTCCAGGGCCGAGCGCGGGAACTCCTCCAACCGGTCCACCAGCGACAGCGGGATGGCCATCCGGCCTCCGTCGCGGGTGGCGAACAGGAGGACGGTCTGGCGGTCGGCGACCGGCTCCGCGGCGCCGGCCGGCTTCTCGCTCAGGGCACGTTCGCGGACGCCGGTGACCACGTTGGCCCGCTGGGCCAGACCGAGCACGTCCAGGATCAAGGCGACCCGGCCGTCGCCCATGATGGTGGCGCCGGCAAAGACGCTGATGTTCTTGATCTGTTTTTGCAGCGGCTTGACGACGATCTCCTCGGTGTCGTGGATGGCGTCCACGACCAGGCCGAACTGCCGGTCGTCGGCTTGCAGGACGACGATGTTGATCGCGTCGGAATCGCGGGCCCCTGAAGCGGCCGGGCTTCCGCAGGGGACGGCTCCCAACTGGCGATCCAGGTAGACCAGCGGCAGCAGGTTGCCGCGGAGCCGGTGGACCGGGGCCCCGTGGATCATCTCGATGCCCCGCTGGGCCTGCTCGCCTTCGAGGCGCACCAACTCCAGGAGGCTGACCTGGGGGATGGCGTAGCGGTCCCCGCCGCTGGTGATCGTCAGGGCCGGGATGATCGCCAGGGTGAGGGGGATCTTCATCTTGACCGTGGTGCCCCGGCCCGGCCGGCTCTCGATCGTGACCGCGCCGCCGATCTTCTCGACGTTCGTCCGCACCACGTCCATGCCGACGCCCCGGCCGGAGAACTGGGTCACCTGGTCGGTCGTCGAGAAGCCGGGCAGGAAGACGAGGTTCACCAGCTCGCGGTCGTCCAGGCGTGCCGCCTGCTCGGCGGTCACCAACTTGGCCTGGACCGCCTTGGCGCGGACGCGCTGCGGGTCGATGCCGCCGCCGTCGTCGGCGATCTCGATGACGACCTTGCCGCCCTCGTGGAAGGCGTGCAGCATGACCCGCCCCTCCGCAGGCTTGCCCTGGGCCTGGCGCCGGGCGGGCGGCTCGAGGCCGTGATCGACGGCGTTGCGGATCAGGTGCGTCAGCGGGTCGCGGATCGACTCGATGATGCTTTTGTCCAGCTCGGTCTCCTGGCCCTCCATCTCGAGACGCGCCTGCTTGTTGCAGGCCACGGCCAGGTCGCGGACCACGCGCGGGAACTTGCTCCAGATGGTGTTGATCGGCTGCATCCGCGTCTTCATGACGCCGGCCTGAAGCTCCGTGGTCAACAGGTTCAGGCGTTGCACCGTGCCCAGCAAGGCCGGGTTTTCCTGGGCGGCGGTGAACTGCACGATCTGGTTGCGGGCCAGGACCAGCTCGCCCACCAGGTTCATCAGCTTGTCGAGCAGGCCCACGTCCACGCGGATGGAGCTGTCCGAGACGGCCGAGGCGCGGGAGTCCGACGTTTCGGCGACCAGCGACGGCGGCGAAACGTCAGGGGGCCGAGTTCCGGCAGCCGGGGAGGGCGGGCTGGTGGGGACTGAGGACTGAGCCTTGACGACAGGGGCCGGGGCCGGCTCCGGCTTCGGTTTGGCACCTGACTCCTGACCGGCGCGCAGGCGTTCGAGCGTCTCGATCAGTGCCGCGTAGCCCCCTTCCCCGTCCGACGCGGTCGCCTCGACGGCTTTTAGCATCTGCCGCACGGCGTCCACGACCGCCAGTAACGCGCTGGCGATCTCGGCGTTGAAGACCAGCTTGCCGTCGCGCAGGCGGCTCAGCAGGTTCTCCGCGGCGTGGGCCACAGTTTGCAGCTTTTCCAGCCCCAGGAAGCCGGCCGTCCCCTTGACCGTGTGCAACGTGCGAAACACGCGGCCGAGCGTCTCCCGCTCGGTGGGCTCCTTCTCCAGCGTGACCAGGTCCAGGTCCAGCTGGGCCAGGTTCTCGTGGGTTTCGATCAGGAACTCGCGGACGACTTCGTTCATGGGGTTTTCACCAGCTGCGCGAGGACCTTCTCGACGACCTCGGGAGGGAAGCGCTTCTCGCAGACCGCATCGACGCCGAGCCGGCGCACCGCCTCGAGCTTGCCGGGGTCGTCCTCGGTCGTGACCATGATGATCGGGACCGCGGCCGTGGCCTCGTTCTGCTTCAGGTAGGCGACGAGCGCGCGGCCGTCCATGTGCGGCATGTTGTAGTCCGTCACGACCAGGTCGAAGCTCCCGCCGGCGACGGCCGCCACGGCATGGGCCCCGTCCGTGGCTTCCACGAACTGCGACAGGCCAAGCCGCGTGAGGACGCCGCGGACGTGGAGCCGCGCCGGCGCGCTGTCATCGACGATGAGCACCCGCAATTTGCTGAGCGCCGAGGCTGGCGGGGGCGACGATTGGCCGGCGGCCACCACCTTGAGCGCATCGACCAGCTGCTCGGGGGTGAACGGCTTCTTGAGGAGGACGGCCTTGCCGCACTCACTCAGCGACCCCGCCTCCGCGCACTCGGTTTCGCTGGAAATCAGGACGAAGCCCGGCGTGGCCGGCTTGAGTTCGCCGTGAAGCTGCTCGGCCAGTTGTACCCCCGTCATGTCCGAAAGGTGCAGGGCGCTGAGGATGACGTCCGGGCGCTCGCGCCTGACGGCCTGGATGGCCTCACGCCCCGTCGGCACGCCGGTGACCTGCTGGACGCCGTGGGCCTGCAAATACTTGCGGATGATCGCGGACTGCGTGCGCGACGGCTCGATCAGCAGGACCTTGAGCGCGAGCCCCACGCCGGTGGCGGGCGGGGCCAGGTCTACCGTCTGTGAGGCAGTGGGAGACGGCGCCCCCACGGCGGTTTGTTGACTCTCCCAGTCGCCGGTCGAGCCGGCCGGTCCGAAGCCATCCAGTTCCAGGACCAGGCCCGCCGTCGGCGCCGGGGCCGGCTCGCGAAGGGCTTCCTCGACCGCTTCCAGGGCCTGGATCACCTCGGCCATCGTCTGGTAACGGTCGGCGGCCGCCTTGGCCATCATGCGGCGGAAAACCGCGTCCAGCTCGCCCGGGACCTCCGGACGCGCCTCCGCGATCGACGGGACAGGGCCCTCCCGGTGCTTCAACAGCGTGGCCATCAACGTCGGGCCTTGGAAGGGGGGCTTGCCGAGCAGGAGGAAATAGAGGGTGCAGCCCAGGCTGTAGATGTCCGCTCGGTGGTCGATGTTGACCGCCCCCAGGGCTTGCTCGGGAGGCATGAAGTCCACGGTGCCCATGATCGTCCCGGCCTGGGTCAGGGCGCTGGCGTCTTCCGGGGGTGGCCCGGCCGCCTCGTCGAACCGGGCCAGGCCCAGGTCGGCCACCTTGACCACCCCGCCGGCGTCCCGCAGCAGGTTGGCCGGCTTGATGTCCCGGTGGATGACGCCCTGGCCGTGCGCATACTCCAGGGCCTTGGCCGCCTGAACGATGCACGCGACGGCCTGGCGGACCGGCAACGGGCCGTTCTGCTGCACCTCGCTGGCCAGGTCGCGCCCGTTGACGAACTCCATGACCAGGAAGTGGCCGACGTCGCCCTCGTCGGCGTCGTGGGCCATCACGATGTTCGGGTGGTTCAGTCGGGAGACGGCCTCGACCTCGCGCTGGAACCGCTTGATGAACCGCTCGGACTGGGCGACGTTGCGGGACAGGATCTTGATCGCCACCACCCGACGCATCCGCCGGTGTCGGGCCTTGTACACCGTGCCCATGCCGCCCTGGCCGAGGCGGTCGAGCACCTCGTAGTTGCCGATCACCAGCCCCTCGAACCGCCGCTCGCGCACGGCCTCGGCCTGAAAGGCGGTCAGCTTCCCCGAGGCGATCAGCTGCTGGGCGGCCGCTTCCCCGTCCTGGGCCTGGCTTTCCAAGGGGGTCGCGCGAGCCTTGCTGACCTCTTCCGGGGTAAACAGACGGCTGTCGCTCAAGTTCTGGAAGAACTGTTCCCGAGATAGCTTCGTTGCCATGGGAGGTCTTCAGTTTCCGGATTTGGCAGGTGCGCGAACCTATCCTACCCAATACAAGGGCCGGATTCCAGGACTCGCGCCCTGCGGTAGCAGAATCACGTGAGCGGGGATGATTGATAATACGAAGAGGCACAGAGCGCGGGCCATGGGGGCCGTTTACCCTGGTAGATTGTGCCGCCGGCAACCCTCACCCACTCGTTCCGAGTAGAGAGGGTGTCGGGAGCAGGTAAGCCCTGACGATCTCCCCGAATCCCGCTGTCAAGTAGCGCAGGACGCGCCCAGACAATTGGAGATAAGGATGGTGGGCGTAAAATGGAGGAGTAGGAAGGAGGAAACGACCCATCGAACGAATCTGGTATCGGCGGGACCGCGAGGCGGTCCTGCAAGCCTTGCGCTCGGGCCAGCGTCCTGACCTGGCCACGACCACTTCTTGCGGCCCCCTGGACGAACTTCTGGCCTTATACGATCGCTCGGCATCCTGAACACCCTCGACCATGTGCCGCTCCGGCGCGACCGGGCCGGCCTGCCCGACCACCTGCTACAGCGCACCCTGGCCGCCTTGCATTTCTTGTCCGAGCCGTCCCTCAGCACCGCCTCGGGCGCCCTCTTCCGCGAGTCGGCCATCCTGTTACAACTGGGTTGGGCCCAGCGCAAATCCGCGAAGGCGACAACGGCCGTCATCGCCACCCGGAGGGCCGCCAGCCTCAGTCGCTACCATGCCACCCTGACACCCTGGGCGACGCCCTGCGGCGGGTCAACGAGCAAGCCTGGCTGAAAACCCCGAAGGACGGGGTGCGCGCCTTGTATGAGCGCGGCCTGGTCAGGGGCAAGGTCTACGCCATCGACGGCTCCGGCCTGGGCAAGGGCCTGCGTCTGGTCTGCCTGGTGTGCGTGTCAGGCCCCAGATCCGTCCTCGTCGCCTGGCGCTTGTTGGAAGGGGCCGCCACCGAGAAGGGGAAGGAGGCCGCTGTCACCAGGGAGCTGGTCGGGCAGGCCGTGACCCAGGGGGGCAGGGGTTGTATCGAGCTACTGCTGGCCGACGCTTTGTACGCCTACGGGCCGTTGCTGGCCTGGCTGAAGTACCAGCAGGACATCGATGCCCTGGTACCTCTGCCGGCCGACCGCGTGCTCTACCGGGACCTGTTGGGGCTGGCGCGGGGTCTTGTTGGCGGGCGGTGACCATGGCCTGGTAGCGGCGGAGGTAGAGGCAGATAGCGTCTTCGGACAGGTGGATGCGATAGGCGTCGGCCAGCTCGGCCTTGATCTGGGGGACGGACCAGTGTCGGCCGAAGCGGCGGTGGCCGAGGAAGCAGAAGACGTCCCAGCCGATCAGCCAACCGGGCGGGGCGAGGGACAGCTCAGCGGAAGGGCTGAAGGTGGAGGGACGGCTAGGGCAGGCGGGGTCGGCACAGCGCTCGAGGCGGCAGCAAAGCTCCAGGGGACCAGCCAGAGTGCAGATGCGGCGGATGCGGCGGGAGCAGACGTGGAGCAAGCCCCCGCAGCAGCCACAGTGTTGTTGTTCCGCGTCAAGAACGACACGACGGAATGCAGTCCCTTGAGGCCAGCGAAATCGCATCTACCATCCCCGGCTATCTGGGCAGGCACGGGGAAGGGTATTCTGGCTCGCCACCGCCATCTAGTGGCTTATCGGGTCGTTGTTCTTTTTGAGCCAGGTACTGCTCGTAGGCCTTGGCGCCGGCCTTGAGGAGGATGTCGCGGACGGTGAACTCGGTCTTACCGAAGGGGGAGGTGCCGCTGCCGACGAGGGTGCGCGCCAGTTGCAGAAACTCCGCGGAGGCGGCCTGCGCCATGGCTTGGGCCAACTCTTTCACCTCGGCTTCTTGGGCAGCGGTCAAGGCTTCCTGCATGGCTACTTCTCGGATACGGGTGGTGGATTTCTCGCCGAAACGCCTCTTCCCAGACTTGTGTACACAGATTCCACCAAGTTTCGAGACGCCCACACAGGCAGGCGAGGGCCGTGCCTCGCGCTTGCTTTGGCCGCGGCGCCCGGGTAGCCTGGTAGCATTCCGACGTCCTGGTCGCCGAGGTTCCCCCCATGGCCCGCATGAGCCGCGAGTTCCACCTGGTCCTGCTCGGGGCCGGCCTGTTGACCGCCGGGTCGTTCCTCTGGCCGGAGGAGGACCCCGCCAAGCGCGCCGAGCAGGAGGCCGCGGCCGGCGGGGGCGGCGGGACCAACGGCCGGGCGCGCACCAGCCGCGTCTTCTTCGTCACCTCCTTCACCCGGCCGAGCGCGCCCGCGCCGTCCGCCGCAGGTGCGACCTCGCGCGGCGGGTTCGGCCGGGTCGGCGGCGCCTTCTCCGGGGGCGGCTGAGCCATGGAGCGGCGCGCGATCGCGCCCCGGCCGAGCTGGCAGAAGCGCGTCGAGTCGCACGGCCTGCTCTACCACACGCTCGGCGGCGTCCCCTACTGGGATGAGGCCGCCTCGTACCTCTTCCGCCCCGCCGAGATCGACACCCTCGAACTCGCCGCCGACACCCTCCACGGGATGTGCCTGAAGGTCGTCGAGCAGGTGATCGAGGAGAAGCTGTTCGGCCTGTTCCTCATCCCCCCAGTTCGAGGAGATGGTCGTCCGCTCCTGGCGTAACCGGGAGCCCAGTCTCTACGGCCGGTTCGACCTCTCCTACGACGGCTCCGGCCCGCCGAAGCTGCTGGAGTACAACGCCGACACGCCCGGCGCTGGTCGAGGCGTCGGTGGCGCAGTGGTTCTGGCTGCAAGACACCGAGCCGGGCGGCGACCAGTTCAACAGCATCCACGAGAAGCTCCTCGCCGCCTGGCAGGCGCTGCGGCAGCGCGACGACAGCCCGATCCACTTCTCGGCGATGTCCGGTGTCGTCGAGGACTACGTCACCGTCGAGTACCTGCGCGACACCGCCATCCAGTCGGGCTTCGAGACCGACTACCTCGACGTCGAGGAGGTCGGCTACAGCCAGCGCCAGAGGCGGTTCGTGGACGGCCGTGAGCGGCCGATCCGCCGCATCTTCAAGCTCTACCCCTGGGAGTGGCTCCTCCGCGACGAGTTCGGCCGGTACGTGCCCGAGGCGCCGACGCGCTGGCTGGAGCCGGCGTGGAAGATGGTCCTGTCTTGCAAGTCGATCCTGCCGCTGCTCTACGAGCGATTCCCCCGGTGCCCATACCTGCTGGAGGCGTCGTTCGACCCGCTCGAAGGCGACCACGTCCGCAAGCCGGTACACGCCCGGGAGGGGTCGAACATCCAGGTCGTCGTCGGGGGACAGGTGGTCGTCGAGACCGACGGGCCGTACGACCAGGGGCCGTTCGTGTACCAGCGGTTTTCGCCGCCGCGGCCGTTCGACGGCCGCTACCCGATCCTCGGGGCGTGGGTCGTCAACGGGCAGGCGTGCGGGTTGGGCATCCGCGAGGACGACGGGGTGGTGACGCGGAACACCAGTCGGTTCGTGCCGCACCGCATGCTGCTGTGAAAATCGAGGTCGTCATGTACCAGCGCTTCGAGGCCGAGGAACTCGATGCCGAGACCCGGGAGTACCTGCGCACCGCCGCCGAGAGTGAGGGGCACGGCATGCCGGGCGTCTTCTTCGGCGGCAAGAAGGCCAGCCTCTCCACCCCGACGCTGCTGATCTGGGCGGCCGTCTGCGGTCCGCTGCTCGTCCTGCTGACGCTGGGGCTGACCTGGGGGTCGCTCGCCGACCCGATCAACACGGCCATGTTCCAGACGGCCGGGTTCCTCCTCGGCGGCTGGCTATTCCTGGCCTGGGTCCGCTCCTGGCTCGACCGCCGGCGCTCGGACTACCTCGGCTTCTTCAAGTACGTCGATCCGCTCTACCTCTGGGTCGGCACCGGGCGCGGCGTCGAGGTGCGCGGGATGGAGATGGTGCAGAGCGCCTACACCGAGCACCACTACGACGGCAACGGCAACTACAAGTACACGACGGTCAAGGTCAAGCTCGCCGACGGCAAGGAGGAGTTGGACGTCCGCTCGCACAGCCGGGCGGAGCGGCTGGTCGAGTTCCTCACCGCGCTGGCCGAGCACCCCGGCGGCGAACCGGCGGCGCGCGGCTACGCCGCGGTGACCCAGGTCAAAGCCGAGGACTCCGAGGACGACTCCGACCCCGCCGAGAGGGCCGTGACCGCCATCCCCCGGCCGCGGCGCGAGCGGTCGTCGGCCGCCTGGGTCGGCCTGGTCCTCCTGCCGGTCCTCGGCGTGGCGCTGTTCTTGGCCTGCAAGGCGTTCGCGACGGCGCAGCGGGACGAGGCCTACTTCGAGATGGTCAAGGGCGGGCCGGCGGACCAGTTGCGGGCCTACCTGGCCGACCGCCGCAACGGCCGGCACCGCGACGAGGTGCAGAGGCGGTTGCGCGCCCTCGCCGAGCCGACGGCCGTTCGCCTCCAGCAGCAGGGCGACCCCGAGGTCGCCGCCGGCCTGGCCGACATCGTCCGGGCCGTCGCCGGCGACCCCCGGCCGGTCGTGACCCTCTGCGTGCTGAAGCCGGACGCGCCGGAGGACAAGCTTTCGCCGGCGCTGGTGGAGACGATGAACCGGCAGATCATCAAGGAGATCAGCGACCGGCTCAGTCAGCACGTCGGCCAGCAGGTCGCCGACTACGCCGAGACGACCGAGCCGCCGGCGCAGGTCGAGTTCCGGCCGAAGGTCACGGCCCGGCCCGGCGAGGACGTCCGGATCGACTGGGACGTCGTCCTCCAGGCGGGCCCGGAGGCGAAAAGGCACACCCTCACCCTTTTGACGACCGAGAAGGCCGGGGGAGAGAACCCCTGGCCGGCCGCGCGGGCCGCCTACCTGAAGCTCGGGCAGGCGTTCAACGCGCGGCTCGCCCAGCCCCGGGCGGCGAAGTGACCCCTTGCGGCCGGGAGGGGCGCGGCCGACAATGACATCGCTCGCCCTGGCCCGTTCACGAGGGGAAGGAAGTCATGCGGACGCGCATTACCGCCCTGCTGTGCCTGGTCGCGCTGGCGGGGCTAGCCTGCGCCGAGGACGACGGGAAGCTCCCGGGGGTCGGCAAGCCGGCCCCGGCCTTCGACTTGCCTGCGACGAGCATCGACACGGTCCTGCCGGGTAGGAAGGACGCGCCCTCACTGAGCCTGAAAGACCTCCGGGGGAAGAACGTCGTCCTGTTCTTCTACCCCAAGGCGATGACCAAGGGCTGCACGGTCGAGTCGTGCGGCTTCCGCGACCGGGTCGAGAAGTTTGCCGCCGCTGACACGGTCATCGTCGGCATCAGCACCGACAACCTGGACGCCCAGGACCAATTCACCAGGAAGGAGAAGCTGAGCTTCCCCCTCCTCGCCGACCCCGAGAAGAAGGTCACCAAGGCGTACGGCGCGCTGGGCCCCCGGGGGATTGCCAGTCGCTACACGTTCGTCATCGACAAGAAGGGGGTCCTGCGCAAGGTCTACACGACCGTGACGCCGGCCAAGCACCCCGACGAGGTTCTGGAGTACGTCAAGGACCACCTCGCCAAGGGTGGCTGACCCCACCGCCGGCCGCGCAGCTGCGCGGGCCTCGAGCAAGCGAAGGGGGCGGGAAGAGAGACCTCTTCCCGCCCCCATTTTATTCACAGAGTGGGCCTCAGCGCTGCATCACGGTGAGGGTGAACAGGCGGTCGGCCGGGACCTCAATGCGGCGCGAGAACACCGGCCGGCCTTGCTCGTCGTGGGTGTAGACCAGCCAGCCGCCGGCGGCGACGTTGGCGCTGAACGAGCCGTCCCGGTCGGCGGTGACCGTCCGCTGGTTGGTCTTCGACTCGACGCTGACCAGCAGGACGCGGGCGCCGGCCCGGGGGGTCCGGTCGGCCTGGACCACCCTCCCCTGGAGGTTGTTGTCACCCCGGGAGGCGATGCGGTCGATGCGGACCGACAGGGGCTTCCGGGTTGAGGAGCCGGCCGCGGGGTCCGCGCTAGGCATCCGGGGGGTGGCCGGCAGCTCCGGGCTGCGCTTCAGGCTCTCGTTGCTCATCGGCGGGTTGGCGGTGCCTTCCGGCGGGGCGGGCGGGGATGCCGGGGCGGGCGCCACCGACTCGGTGGTGTTCGGGACCACCGAGGCTCCGGCGGGCGGCGTGGTCACCGCCCCGCCGGCCGAGGTCGTGCAGCAGGTGGTGACCGGTTCGTAGTAGAACGACTGCTGGTAGGACGTCACCGGGGTCATGCACGTCCGCTGGAGGTAGCTCGTCACCGGGCAGCAGCGTGACCGCAGCCGGTAGCTCGTCGTCGGGCAGGCCACCGACTGGTAGCTGCACGTGCACGGGTCGTAGTAGCAGCTGTAGCGGTACGACGTCACCGGCTCGTAGTAGTAGCTGGTTCGGTAGGTCGTCACCGGCTCCATGTAGTAGCTGGTGCGGTAGCTCGTCACCGGGGTGTAGCACGACCGCTGCACGTAGCGCGTGGTGCAGGTCGTCTGCGGGCACGGTGCCGGACAAGGGGCCGGGCACGGTGCCGCGCACTGGTCGCCACCGGCGTAGCCGGCCACGACCGGTGCGGGTGCGGGGGAACTGCCGCCGCAGTGGTTGCAGCAGACCTGGAAGACGTTGTTCCAGCCCGCCCGCGCCGTCGCCCCACTGACCGCGAGCCAGGCGAACGCCACTCCCCAGGCGAGTCCGTTGAAGGGTCTCATGGTCCTGCTCCTTCTCTGATGGGGGTCGCATGGCATCTCGTCTGCTCCGGTTCCGCTAACCGGAGTGCACCACGAACCCTCTTCGGTGAGCCGGCCGCATCGGGGCGGGACCGACTTCACTTCAATCATTCAAAAACCGAAACTGAGTTGCAAGGAGAGGGGCGCCGATCCCGGCCGGATTCGGCGGCTTGAGGCGTCGTGATCGTTACAATCGTTAAAATCCGCAAACCCGGCAGGGGAACTGCCGGGTTTGCGGGAGATTTTCTGAACCCGGGCTTGCGCTCAGCCGGCGCAGGCCTTCAGGGCGGAGAGGGCCTTGTCGTAGTTCGGCTCGGTGGCGATCTCGGGGACGTACTCGGCGTGCTTGATCGTACCAGAGGCGTCCACGACGAAGATGGCCCGGGCCAAGAGCGGCACGGCCAGGCCGTCGATCAGCACGCCGTAGGCCTTGCCGAACGACTGGTCGTGGACGTCGGAGAGGTTCTGGAGGTTGGTGATCCCCTCGGCGCCGCAGAATCGCCCCTGGGCGGTGGGCAGGTCCATGCTGACGGTGTAGCAGGCGGCCTTGTCCTTGAACGCGGCGAGCTGTTCGTTGAACTTCTTGGTCTGCACGCTGCACACCGGCGTGTCCAGCGAGGGGACGACGCTGAACAGCCGAGCCTTGGCCGGCGTCTGCGCCAGGCCGACGACGTCCTTCAGCCCGGAGGCGCAGTGGAAGTCTGGGGCCTTGTCGCCGGCCTTCAGCTCGGGGCCGACGAGCGTCAGGGGGCCTCCCTTGAGCGTGACCGCGTTGGGTCGCTTCTGCATGGTCGGGTTCCTCCTCATGGTGGGTGCCAGGATGCTACCCCGTCAGGATAGGACCACGGCGGGAGGGCGTCCAAGGCGCTGAGGGCGCCTACTCAGCCGGGGCGCCGGCTGGTAGGATCTCGGTGCGTGCCGTTCCACGCTGGCTCGCAGCGTCTGCTGGAGTACGTCGGTCTGCTCGGCAGTGGTCTGCTCGCCAGGATGGTTCGTGGCCCTTGACCCTTTACCGATTCTGATCGTCAAAGTTCATCAGGGTCTCGTCGGCGATCCGCGTCACCTGGTATCGCAGCGCCGGCGGGACGTAGTAGCGCACCATCGTGTACGGCCGACCCAGCTGCAACAGCGCTTCGGACAGCTGGCTCACCTCGACGACTTTCCCGGCCGCGCTCTCGACCCAGATCTGCCGCGACGGCTCCGCCTCGTCGGGCAGGTACGGCTGGTACGGCGTGTCGGAGGCCGAGTCCTCGACGAAGCAGTAGGCCGGCTCGTAACAGTACTCAAAGGACCCGATTTCGCCCAACTGCTCCCTCGCCCGCGCCAGGAACGCCGCCAGCCGTGACGGCTCCAGCGACGGCAGCCGACCGGTGATCTCGACGCACTTGTACAGCTTCCGGTTGAGCAGCCCGTCTCCCAGCCGACGCAGCGTGTAGTCATCGCAGCGGGCGCAGCCCTTGAGCAGCTCCGTCACCGTGTGGTCGTCGAAGTCGAGGTAGCTGGCCAGGCTGATCTGGCCGGTGAACGCCTTCAGGACCGCCGGCGAGACGTTCTTGACGGTGTCGCCGGCGCCGAGCAGCTCCTTGATCCGGCGGAAGACCAGCTTGAGCATCACCTCGGCCGCCCGCGACGCCTTGTGGAAGTAGACCGTGCGGTACATGTGGAAGCGGGCGAACAGGTACGTCTCGACGGCCGACAGCCCCTTGTGTGTCAGGTAGAAGCGCCGGCCGGCCGGGTCGGGCCGCAACTGGGCGATCATCCAGGCCAGGTCGTAGTCGCCGTAGTTGGTGCCGGTGGCGTGGCTGTCGCGCAGCAGGTAGTCGCAGCGGTCGGCGTCGAGTTGCCCCGAGACGACCGCCGCCAGGTACGCCGGCACCCCGTCGGGGTCGCCTTCCGGGGCGAAGAAGCGCGATAGCCGGCCCGGCAGGGTGCCGTCGAAGTCGGCCAGCACCCGGTTGACCTCGGTCGAATCGTCCTCAAGAATCGCCTGGGTGAACCGTTCGTGCCGCCGGCCGGTGACCAGCTCGAAGGCGTGCGAGAACGGCCCGTGCCCGACGTCGTGCAGCAGCGCCGCCGCCAGCAGGAAGCCGCGCTGTTCCGGGTGGATCGGCCGGCCGGCGGCGCGGCCGAACTGGTCGAGGAATAGCCGGGCCGTGTGCAGCACGCCCAGCGAGTGGGCGAACCGGCTGTGGTTGGCGCCGGGGAAGACCAGCTCGGTCGTGCCCATCTGCTTGATCCGGCGGAGCCGCTGCACCTCGCGGGTGTTGATCAGCTTCAAGAGCAGCCGGTCGGCGAGGGTGTCTTCGAACGAGATGAGGTTGTGGACGGGGTCTCGGAAGACCTTGGGCCAGCGGGTGCTCATACGGCGTCTCCGCGTCGGGAGGGGAATGCTGTATTGTAGACGGGGTTCCCCGACCGCGAGGCCAAGTCATGAGCAGGATCGGCATCTTCGGCGGCACGTTCGACCCCGTCCACCTGGGCCACCTGATCCTCGCCGAGCAGTGCCGCGAGCAGGGCCGCCTCGACGAGGTCTGGTTCGTCCCCGCCCCGCGGCCGCCGCAGAAGCCCGGCGAGTCGATCTCCCGCTTCGACCTGCGCGCGGAGATGCTGTCGCTGGCCCTGGCCGGCCACCCCGCCTTCCGCGTCAGCGAGGTAGAGAAGGACCGCCCCGGGCCCAGCTACACCGTCGATACGCTGGCCGAGCTGCACCACCTGTACACGAAGGACCAATTCTACCTGCTCGTCGGCGGCGACTCGCTGGCCGACCTGCCGCTGTGGCGCGACCCGGCCGGCATCGTCGCGCGGGCCGGCCTGCTGGTGATGGCCCGGCCCGGCTCGCCGCTGCCCAGCGCCGAGCAGCTGAGCCGGCAAATCCCCGGCCAGCCGGCGGTGTCGGTCCAGGCCGTGGAGGCGCCGCAGATCGACATCGCCAGCCGCGACCTGCGGCGGCGCATCGCCGAGGGGCGCAGCGTCCGCTACCTGACGCCGCGCGCCGTCGAGGTGTACATCCACGAGAAGAAGCTGTACCGCGGCTAGCACAGCCAGTGGGCCCAGCAGGATTCGAACCTGCAACCAAGGGATTATGCCTGCCACTTCGGCTTTCGCCGCCGG
>JAXMAW010000097.1:0-15960 GCA_046350195.1 Gemmataceae bacterium | reverse complement strand
GCGTAGGCCAGCTTGTGAACGCCAACCTTCTTCAGGGTCGGCTTGCCGTCCGCCCCGAAGAAGGCCTCCTCGATCAACTCGCCCCGGTCGCTGAACTTTCTGGTCACCCGGGCGTAGCCGGCGCGGGGGATGGTCGGTTGGCCGTCAAGGCCGAAGTACGCCTCCTCGACAGCGTTGCCCCGCTCGTCGTACTTCCAGGCGAGCTTGTACGCGCCGTGGATGTTGCGGGTCGGCCGGCCTTCCGCGTCCAGGTAGAGTTCGCTGGTCGGCCTGTCGTTGTCGTCAAAGGTCTTGACGAGGCTCGCGAATCCGTACAGCGTCGCGATCGGCCGGCCCTCGACGCCGAGGTACGTCAGCTCGACGACGTTCCCGTGGTCGTCGTGCTTCTGCCGGAACCCAGCGAACCCCCAGGCCCCGGCCGCTACCCTTCCGTCCGGCGTGTAATACCGCACCTCCACCAGGTCCCCCTGCCTGGTGTACCTCAGCATCAGGCGGTGGTTGCCGTTATAGTTGTGGCAAGGGGCACGATCGACGCCGTATTGGGCGAGTTCGATCACGTTGCCGTCGGCGTCATACTTGCGAGTGACGAGGTGGACGCCTTCGTCGTGGTCGCGGAGCGGCTCACCGGTCGGGCCGTACACCGCCCGTTCGAGGCAGTTGCCCACCGCGTCGTAGGTGAAGACCTCGACGGCGAAGAGACTCTTGCCCAGCGTCGGCCGGCCGCCGCTGTCGAGGTAGGTCTTGCGGGTCGGCAGGCCGTGGGCGTTGAACTCCTGGCGCAGGCCGTACACACCCTCGGCGTCGGGGCGACGGTTGCCGTCGCGGTCGAGGTACCAGACCTCGCGAGGCAGCCCGTCGTCGGTCCAGACGAACTCCAGGTTGCCCGCGCCGGACCTGGCCCGCGTCAGCGGCCGGCCGGCGTGGTCGAAGTACTGCGCCGTGGTCGGCGTCGAGTAGACCAGCCGCCAGGCGACCGCGCCGTAGCGGTCGTAGGCCACCTCCCGAGCGACCCGGCCCTGGTCGTCGCGCTGGTATTCGTGGCGCACCGCCGGTTGCCCCGCGCCGCTCAGCAGGTCGAGCTTGCCGAAATGCATCGCCGAAGCCTTTCTCTGGGCATAGCGGTCCCGGCCGTTGATGGTCTCGACCTTTTCCACCTTGCCGCCCCGCGAATGGAGCTTAAAGCTCCCCTCCCGGCGCCGCACCTGGTCCGCCGTTAGCCGGCCGACCCCCTCCGGCGCCCCCCACCGCTTAATCACGTTGGCGAAATACTCGACCCGCACCTCCCCGGCCGTGGCCTCCTTCCGAAGCCGCTCCTCCTCCCTCTCACGCAACTCGGCGAAGTTCCGCTCGCGCTGGTGCCAGTACAGCCCGGCGGCGACGGCCAGCGCCGCCAATCCGACTCCGGTCCCCACCAACGCCGCGTGCCCCGGCCTCCGCCGCGCCCACAGCCGCGCGCGTTCCACCGGCCCGGCGCGCCGCGCCCGCACCGGCCGGTGGTCGAGGAACCGCCGCAGGTCGTCGGCGAACTCCGCCGCGGTGGCGTAGCGCCGGCCCGGCTCCTTGGCCATCGCCTTCAGGCACACCGTCTCCAGGTCGCGCGGGATGGCCGCGTCGATCTTGCGCGGCGCGGCCGGCTCGTCGTGCAGCACCTGGTGCAGCAGCAGCCGGGTGTTCCCGCGGAACGGCAGCCGGCGGGTCAGTAGCTGGTACAGCACCACCCAGCGAGGACGTCGGCCCGGCCATCGACGGCGTGGCCGGCGTCGGCTCGCTCCGGGCTCATGTAGGCCGAGCACCCGCCCGTCGGCCGATGGTGTCGTCGTCGTCCTGCCGGGCCGCCGAAGTCGGTCAGGTGCGGCGAATCGCCTCCCCCAGCAGCACGTTGGACGGCTTCACGTCGCGGTGGACCACGCCGCCGCGCGTAGTGCAGGGCGTCGGCCGCGGCGCACAGCGCCACCGCCTCGCGGACCGGCGGCCGGCCGCCGGACAGCCGGTCGGCCAGCGTCACCCCCTCGACGAAGTCGCTGACGAGGAACGGCCGGCCCTCCCACTCGCCCACCTCGTGGACCGGCACGATGTGCGGGTGCCGTAGCCGCGCCGCGCTGCGGGCCTCGCGCAGGAACCGGTCCCGGTCCTGCCTGTCCGTGAGCGTGCCCGCGCGCGGCACCTTGACCGCGACGACCCGGCCCAGCTCGGTGTCCTCCGCCCGGTAGACGGCCCCGAAGGCCCCCTGGCCGGCCACCGCCAGCAGGCGAAACCGCCCGACCCGCTCGACCTCGGGGGCGGCCCAGCCCGTCGTCGAGCCGGACGGCGGCCGCACGTCCGAGCCGCACGACGGGCAAACGAGGCCGGTAAGCGTCGCCGTCTCGGGAACGTCGATCGTGTCGTTACAGTTGGGGCAGATGACATGCACGGTGGGCCTCCCGCACGGCTGTCGGCTCGGGAACGATCTTATCAGATCCGCAGGAAAATCCTGCGCCGGTACAGCCACCAGCAGATCAGCCACAGCACCAACAGGATCGCCGACGTCTCGACGATCGGCCCGTAGCCGCCGACGAACCACGCCTTGCCCAGGTGGATGTGCATCGACTTGCGCACCCACCCCCGGAGCTGCTGGCTCATCAGGTACATGGCGATCGAGTTCATGCCGACGACGACCAGCGGGAACGACCACGCCTTCCACCCCACCACGTCGATGACGCCGTAGAACGCCGCCAGGATCGCGAACGTCCAGCCGGCGCTGTACACCGCCCACGACGGCGTCCAGATCCGCTTGACGATCGGGTTGACCGTCTCGCCCATCAACAGGCCCACCGCCAGGCACACGACCGCCCCGAACGCCAGCCAGGTGAACTTCTTGACCCCGGAGAGGGGCCCGATCAGCAGCTCGCCGGCGATCAGCCCGAGGGTCATCGTCGCCATCGACGGCACGAAGTTGAGCGTCTGGTAGCCGCCGGAGTTGAAGGCGAACGCCTCGGTGCGCGGGAAGAGGTTGAGCAGCCACACGTCGAAGAAGTGGGCGGCGTTGCCGTTCTTGTCCCAGTGGGCAAACCAGCCGGTGTAGTGCGGCCAGTCCGGCGGCACGCCGACCGCCTTCCAGTCAAAGTCGGGTCCGGGCGCGGGATACAGCCCGAAGTACAGCGTGTAGCCGGCGAGGATCACGAGGACCGCCCCCAGCTGGGTGAGCAGGCCGCGGCCGACGAGCAGGAAGACGAACACGTAGCCCAGGCCGATCTGGGCCAGCACGTTGGGGAAGATCCAGTTCGTCGTCGGGTAGTCGCGCGGCGGGCCGGCGGAGGACAGGAACACGCCGAGCAGGACGAGGATGACGGCGCGGCGCACCGCGTGCCCGAGCATGTTGGCGTAGGTGTCGCCGCGGGCGGCCCGGCTGGCGAAGGAGAACGGCAGGGCGACGCCGACCATGAACATGAACGACGGCTGGATCAGGTCCCAGAAGGCGCAGCCCTGCCACTCGACGTGGTCGAACTGGAAGGCGAGGAAGTCCCACAACGGCGTGTCGAGCTTCAGGCTCTTGTGGACCTGGGCGAACGCAAAGCCGCTCGACGCCATGGCGAGCATGATGAAGCCGCGGTAGGCGTCGAGCGAGACGAGGCGCGGGGGTTGGGGGGTGGACATCGCGCGGGTCCGATCGGGCTGGGGGACGTCGATCACCGGGGCCGATACCCTTGTTGAGCGAGGGCCTTGCCTTCGGCCAGTCAGAATCAGGCGGCGGCGAGGTGGGAACAAAGCCGGCGGCCGGGCGGTACCCGGCCGCCGGTCCCAATGGGTATGGCCCCTGCTACCACCCGCGGTAGTAGGTGACGCCGGGCGACGAGTAGATCACCGGCGACGAGTAGTAGGTGTACGCCGGCATGTACGGGCGGTACATCGGCGTGTAGAAGGAACTGTAGCCGGGGGCGTAGTAGCTGTAGCTGGGGTAGTACGAAGAGTAGTACCCGCCGGGGTAGGAGCTGCCGTAGTAACTGGGGTAATAGCCGTAGCCGCCGTACCCGCCGTAGTAAGCCCGGCGGCCCCACCAGTTGGCGTCGGCCTGCCCGGGCGTCAGGGCGATCGCACCGAGCGCGACCGCGCCGAGGACGAGCGAGAGGATCAGGCTTCTCATAAGGTCTCCTTTGTCAGTCCTGGCCGACGGTGGTTGGCTTCGAGCCAGCCGCCCTCTGGGCCAACGGTACTCGGTGCAAGTCACATGCCGGAGACGCGAATTCGACCGCCGCCTTTCCTTCATTGTAGGCAACAGTTCACCCTCGGGTACAATCGTCCCCCTGATTCCCCACCGGAGGGGCGCGGGGCGGCCGCGGCCAGTAGCGGTACGCCAGGGCGCCGAGGATGCACAGGCCGCCGAGGAGGATGTGAACGGTCGGCCTCTCCTTCTCCGGCGCGACGAGGTACGCCCAGAGTGGGTTGAGGATCGGCTCCAGCAGCGTGAGGGTGCCGGCCTCGGAGGGGCGGACGGTCTTGAGGCCGCGGGCCATCAGCAGGTACGGCAGGCCCATCTGCACCGTGCCGAACAGCGCCAGCCAGGCGACCTGCCGCGGCGTCGGCAGCCCGAGGTGCCAGACGAACGGCAGCAGCACGACGGCCCCGGTGAGGTGGTTGACCGCCGTCAGCCACACCGGCGAGGCGTCGCGCTGGAGGCGAAGGCCGAGCAGCACCAGCGCGTAGCCGAGGCCGCTGCCCAGCCCGAGCAGCACGATGACCGCCTGCTCGCCCTGCCAGCCGCCCCAGACGATCACCGCGATCCCGGCCAGGCCGATCAGCAGCGAGACCGCGCCGCGGCGCTCGACCGGCTCGCCGAGGAACGCCACGCCGGCGAGGTACAGCCACAAGGGCGCCGTGTACTGCAGCAGGATGGCGTTGGCGGCCGAGCCGAGCGCCATCGCGCCGATGAACATCGCGTTCATGGCGGCGAACGCCAGCGCCGTCGCCGCCATCAGCGGGCGGAACGAGACGTCGCGCGGCCGCAGCATCGGCAGCATGACCAGGCCGGCGAACAGGACCCGGCCCGCGGCGATCTGCAACGGCGTCAGCGCCGGCTCGTGCAGGTCGAGCGGCGTCGGCTCGCTCAGCACGCGGGTGAACAGGCCGCTCAGGCTCCAGCCGACCGCGGCGGCGAGGATGAGCAGGCGGCCCTGGGCCGGGGAGGGAGTCATGACGGTGCCTGGCCCGCCGCCGACACCTCGCCCCAGGCCCGCGTGAGCAGGTCATCGACCTTCAGGTCGTTCGCCCATCGCCCCAGGTAGGCGCGGTCGAGGTTCGGCTCCTGAGTCTTCATCACGTTCACGACGTCCTTCCACTGCTGCTCGGACGCCTCGTTCCCCAACCGGTACCAGCGAAGCTTCGTCAGGATCACGTCCTCGGCGGTCAGCACCACGATCTTCTGCCCCTCCACGTCGAGACTGATCCGTCGGCCCATCGCCGACTGCTCGAACGGCGAATCGGGGCGGACGAACACATCGACCTTGAACCCCGTCCTCGTGTTGATGAGGTTGAACGACGACCGCGCCCGGTGCGCCTGGTGGATGGCCGGCTCGCTGACGTAGTAGTCCGGGCCGAGGGCAGTGATGAGGTCCGCCTCCTTCCCCGGGAAGGGATCGACCGTCACGTCCGCGTCGTTGGTGTGCCGGCTGACGCCGAAGATGGAGCTGGCCATCGACCCGCCCAGGGCGTAGCGGAGGCCGAGCCGGTCGAAGACCCGGGCGACCTCGGCGAAGTCCTGCAAGGTCGGCATCGGGTCGCTCCTCACGTTCTCCGGGATCGGGACGGGCAGGTCGATCCCCAGCGTGGTCCGGACCCACGCCTGAGTGATCTCGCGCGGCGTGACGGCGGGGTTGCGGTAGCGCATCCCGGCGGCGTGCAGCGCGCGGGCGTCGCGGTAAATCTCACCGAGGAGCCTCCACTTCCGCGCCGGCGACATCCGCCGGCTGACCTCGATCAGGACTCGCTCGGCCTCGGGGCTGGTGTCGCTCAGTCCGGCCATGGTCGCCCCTCACACGCTTGCCAGCGCCTCGCCGATGCTCTTGTCGAGTACCGCGAGCATCTCTTCCAGCTGCTCCGTCGTCACGACCAAGGGCGGCCCGAACGCCAGCCAGTGCGGGTCGAACCGGCACAGCAGCCCGTTCGCCAGCGCCCGCCGCCCGACGCGCACGCCGAAGGCGGTCTCCTGCGGGAACTGCCTCTTCGTCGCCGGGTCCTGCACGAACTCGATGCCTTGCAGCAGCCCCTTCCCGCGGATGTCGCCGATGACGCCGTGCTTCTTCGCCAGCCGCTCGAAGCCGGCCCGCAGCACCTCGCCCTGCCGGCGGGCGTTGCCGCACAGGTCGCGCTCGAGGATCTCGCGCAGCACCTCGATGCCGACGGCGCACGACAGCGGGTTGCCCTCGAACGTGTGCCCCTCGACGAACCCGGGGTTGGTCGCGACCGGCCCCCAGAAGGCGTCGGCGATGCGCTTCGAGCAGATCATCGCCGACAGCGGCGCGTACCCGCCCGACAGCCCCTTCGCCGTGCAGATCACGTCCGGCGTCACGCCGAACGTCTCGGCCGCGAACAGGTGCCCGGTGCGGCCGATGCCGGTGATGATCTCGTCGAAGACCAGCAAGATATTATACCGATCGCAGATGTCGCGTAAGACCGGCAGGTACTCCGCCGGCGGGTCGATGATCCCGCCGGTGTGGCCGATCGGCTCGACCATGACCGCCGCGACCGTCTCGGGGTCTTCCATCTCGACGACCTGGCCGACGAGGGTGGCGCAGGTGATCTCACACGACGGGTAGGTCTTACCAAAGGGACAGCGGTAGCACGTCGGCGGGAAGACGTGGAGGAAGCCGGGCGCCAAAGGCTCGTTGACCGTCTTGCGCGACTTCAGCCCCGACGCGGACAACGAGCCCATGGTCGAGCCGTGCCAGGAGAGGTATCTGCTAATCACCTTGTACTTGCCGGGGTGGCCGGTGAGGCGGTGGTACTGGCGGGCGAGCTTGATGGCCGCCTCGGTGACCTCGGACCCGCCGCACTGGAACTTCACCGCCGACAGGTCGCCCGGCGACAGCTCGGCGAGCAGGTTGGCCAGCTGCACCGCGACGGGGTTGGTGCCGTGCATCGGCGGCGAGAAGCAGAGCGTTTCCAGCTGCCGCTTGATGGCGTCGAGGACGCGGCGGTTGTTGTGCCCGACGGAGACGACGTAGATGCCGGACAGCGCGTCGAGGTAGCGCTTGCCGGACACGTCCCAGTAGAAGACGCCGTCGGCCCGGGCCATGACGAGCGGCGACCGGCTCCACTCGGCCATCTGGTCGCGGACGAAGATGTGGCGGAGGAAGCGCTCCTCGGTGGTCTGCGCGTCGGTGATCAACTCGGGCAGCGTGGCGGTGGACATCGAACAACCTCACGACTCATCGTCTGGCTGACAGCTGACAGCTGACAGCTGGTGGGGCATTCACAAGCGAAACACGTCGCCGGCCTTCGGCGCGAACACGTGGCCGGCGAACCTCGTCCTCGCCTCGGCGACGAGGTCGTCGTGCCGGCCCTCGTACTCGGCGCCGATGTGGACCAGCGCCAGGTTCTTCACGCCGGCCGCCTCGGCGTACTCGCCGGCGTCGCGGGCGGAGCAGTGATACTTGCTTTGGGCGGAGCCGTCCGGCGGCACGGTCACGGCATAGCGGGCGTCGTGAACGAGAAGGTCGGCGTGGCGCGCCATCAGCGAGATGTGGTCGCAGCGGGCCGTGTCGGCCGTGAACGCCAGGTAGCGGCTACCAAGCTTCAGGGCGGCTCCGAGCACCGGGGACCTCGTCGAATGCACCATCGGGTAGGCGTTCAGAGCAGCCGCGGGCGTCATCTCATGGGGAGACACGAATTCGTCGTGCAACTCGACGACTTTGTAGGGTGGGGCCGGCAGTTCGCTGTACGAGTGCTCCCACAACCCCCGAAGGTGTTTCCAGGTCGATTTCCCCGCGATCACCACGGGAAACGGTCTTCCGTCGCGGCCCTCCAACGCCCACCACAGCAGGAACATCGGCCACCCCAGCGCGTGGTCCCCGTGCGCGTGCGAGATGAACACGTGCGTCACGTCGCCCGGCGTCTTGCCGACCGCCGCGAGCTGCTGCAAGATCGCCGGGCCGCAGTCGAACAGCAGCCGCGCGCCGCCGCCCTCGATCAGGTAGGCACAGTTCGTCTGCCCCGGCGCCGGCAGCGCCGCCCCGACGCCGAGGAACGTGACCGTCGTCATGCCGCCTCGCCCTCCGGCGACGCGCCGGCGCAGTACGCCACCGCCGTCAGCGCGTACAGCCAGGCGACGCGCTCCAGGTCGTCGATGTCCACCCACTCGTTGACCGTGTGCTGCCCGCCGGAGCGCGGCCCGTGCGTGATCGCCGGGATCGGCCCCAGGCCGTAGAAGCTGTTGCCGTCATCGACGAACGCCTTCGGCCCCAGCGGCAGCGGCTCGCCGCGGGTGGCGCGGTAGCACGCCTGGAAGGCGGTCACCAGCGGGTCGGCTGGGTCGAGGTGGAAGGCGTCGCGGATGAAGCGGAACTCGCAGCCGACGCCCGTCCCGGTGTCGCGGGCCACGCCGTCGAGCAGCTGGCGGAACTCGGCCTCGACGGCGTCCCGCTTCACCCCGGGCAGCCAGCGCCGCGTGCCCTCCATCCAGCACTCCTGCGGGTACTGGTTGAAGATCTCCCCAGAGTGGACCTGGCCGACGAAGACCGTCTCCTGGCCCGCGCTGGCGTCGCGCCGGTCGGCCAGGCGCGCGCCGAACTCGCCCAGCCGGCGGATCAGCTCGGCCCCGGCGGCGATAACGCTCGGCTCGTCGGCGGGCCGCATCACCTCATGGACCGGCGGCCCCTGTCGGCGGATGGTCACCTTCCACGTCGCCGACCCGCGGCCGACGACCGGCAGGCGGTCGCACATCGGCTCGGGGATCAGCACCGCGTCGCCGACGACGCCGTCCTGAATCAGCCGGTCGAGCTGCTGGCCGAAGCCCCACGGCGCCTCGTGCAGGTCGTGCGCGGTGAACAGCACGCCCCCGGCGGTCAGCGCCCCGGTGTCCCGCAGCACCCGCAGCGCCTCGACGGCCGCGGCGGTGCCGCCCTTCATGTCGCACGACCCGGAGCCGGTGATCCGGCCACCCTCGACGGCCGGCGGCACGAACGGCAGGTGAACCGTATCGACATGCCCGTTGAACTGAAGCGTCCGGCCGGGCTTCGGCCCGTTGAGGCGGACGATGACGGCGGGGGCCGCGGGCCACCCCGCGGCGGCGCGCTCGACCGCGAAGCCGTCGGCGCGCAAGAGGTCGGCTAGCCGGTCGAGGACGGCGCCGGCCTCGCCGGTGCGCGACGGCACCTCGACCAGCCGGAGGGCCGAGTCAACCAGCCGGTCGCGGCGCACGGCCGCCCGGAGCCGCTCGGCGAGGGAGTTGGGGGTTCGCATGAGGAGCATTGTACCGTATAACTTCTCTAGGGCGACCCGCCGCCGTTCGCGACCCCGCTCACCCCGGATCGAGAGCGCCACCATGCTGAGCATCCTGGGCTCCTCCAGCAGGCTGTGTGACGGCCTGACCCGCCGCGAGCGCGCTGCGGGCCGGCGGCCTCGGCTTCCTCGGCCTGACGCTCGCCGACCTGCTCGCCCAGGCTTCGCCCACGGCGAAGCCCGCCGCGAACTTCGGCCGGGCCAGGTCGTGCATCCTGCTCTACCTCTACGGCGCGGCCAGCCAGCTGGAGACGTTCGACCTCAAGCCTGACGCCCCCAGCGACGTCCGCAGCCAGTTCCGACCGATCGCGACGAGCGTCCCCGGCGCGCGCATCTGCGAACACCTGCCGCGGACCGCCCGCGTCCTCGACCGCGCCACGCTGATCCGCTCGATGACATCGCCTTATAACATCCACAACGTCGCCTACGCCATTTCGGGCACGCCGACCACCGACATCCCGATGGAGCTGAACCCGCGCGACGCCCGGCACTGGCCGTCGTTCGGCTCGGTCCTCGACCACCTCGCCCGCGCCGGGCCGCGCCGCGACGTGCCGGTCCAGGTGGCGCTGCCGTGGAAGTTCTCCAGCCGGTCCGAGCCGTTCCGCCGCGGCGGGCCGTTCGGCGGCTTCCTCGGGGCCGGCTACGACCCGGTCTGGGCCGAGTTCCACGGCACCCCGACCGACGGCGACCCGTACCGGGGCGTCGAGGCCGCGATGCGCTTCCAGGTGAGCCAGCCCGGCGCAGCCGAGATCACGCTCGACCGGCTCGACAGCCGCCGCTCGCTGCTGGAGCAGTTCGACCTGGCCCGCCAGCCGGCGCTGGAGTCGGACGCCTCGCGCGGGTTCGGCCGACAGCGGCGGATGGCCCTGGAGCTGGTCGGCTCGTCCCGCATGGGCCGGGCGCTGGACGTCGAGCGCGAGCCGCGCTCCGTGCGCGAGCGCTACGGGCTGACGCTGTTCGGACAGGCGGCGCTGGCGGCGCGGCGACTGACCGAGGCGGGCGTGCGGCTGACGACGGTGTTCTGGGACGAGTTCAAGGAGGCCAACAGCGCCTGGGACACGCACGTCCGCCAGGAGTCGCGCCTGAAGGACGAGCTGTGCCCCGGCTTCGACCTGGCCTACTCGGCCCTGCTCGAAGACCTCGAAGCCCGCGGCCTGCTCGACGAGACGCTCGTGGTCGTGCTCAGCGAGCACGGCCGCACCCCGAAGCTGAACAAGACGCCCGGCGGCGGCCGGGAGCACTGGGCCGGCGCGTTCTGCACCCTGCTCGCCGGGGGCGGCGTGCGAAAGGGCTACGTCCACGGCGCGACCGACCGCATCGCCGGGTTCCCGACCGACAGCCCGGTGTCCCCCAAGGACGTGCTGGCGACGGTCTACCACCTGCTCGGCGTCAATCCCCAGACGCACCTGCACGACCGCGAGGGCCGCCCCGTCCCGCTCGCGCCGGGAGGCCAGGTGCTGTCGGCCGCCCTGGCCTGAGCCTGGACGGCGTCAGTCCCCGCCGACGGGTGGCATCAGGTCGTCCAGCAGCCCCTCGGCCGCCGGGCGCGGGCACGACCAGACCAGGAAGAACAGCGCCTGCCGCGCCCACCGCTGGACCGGGTGCGGCGCGACGAAGCCGGCCCCCTTGGCGACCACCAACGCCGTCTGCGTGGCCCGCAGCGCGAAGCGCGTGGCCCGCACCCGCAGCGCCAGCACCGTCTCGCGGTCGCAGGCGTCGGTGGCCAGCCCGACCATTTGCCGCCGCACCGCCGACCGTTCGCCGACGAACGCCGCCACGACGGCGTCGAGGCCCGGCCGTCGCGCCGCTTCCTCTTCGAGCCAGCGCGTGGCGGCGTCGCCAAGCCCGACGGCCAGGGCCGACGTCTCCAATCCCCCACCCGCCGACGGCCCAAGCACCTGCTCGCCCGGCCCCGCCAGCAGGCAGTCACCGGGCAGCTCGACGCCGTCGCAGCGCACCGCCGCCGTCCGCGAGCCGACCAGCGCCGCCAACGGCATCGGCGGGCCGATGCTCAACCCGGCCATATCCGTGGGCACCAGGAACAGCGCCTGCCGCCCGTCGGCCAGGTTCGCGCCGAGGACCAGCGCGTCGGCCCGGTCGGCCGCCGTCACCCACGGCGCCTCACCGTCGAGCCGGTAACCCTTGTCGGTCGGCGTGGCGAGCAGCGCCGGCGTCCCGCGGTGTTGCCGCGACGTCGTCAACTGCGACAGGCCAACGGTGACGAACCCATCGCCCCGCACCAGCCGCGCCGGCCATCCAGCCGCCCGCGGATTGTCGGGGAAGCGCAGCAGCGTCCGCAGCGCCGCCTCGCGCTGGCTGAGGGCGAACGCGGTCGTCAGGCAGGCCGCCCCGAGCGCCGCCTGCCCTTCCAGCAGTTCCGCCGCCTGTAGACCGAGCCCGCCGTGTTCCTTCGGCACCGCCCAGGCCAGCACGCCGCCTTGGCGCAGGGCGTCCCACGACGCCGCCGGCCAGTCGGCGACGGCGTCGGCCCGCTCCGCCCCCGAGGCGAGCGTGGTCAGCACGGCCTCGGACAGCGGGGGCATGGCAAGGCGCCCTCCTGCGTAGGGACACGCGGGCCGCGTGTCCCCACGTCCTCAGCTCACCGCCTCGCCGACGCGGTAGCGGACGAACTGCTTCAGCGTCAGCCCGGCGGCCTTGAGCAGCTCGCCGACCGTCTTCGACTCGTCCTTGACGAACGGCTGCTCGGCCAGCACCTGGTCCTTGAACCACGCCGCCAGCTTGCCCTCGGCGATCTTCTCGACGATGTTGGCCGGCTTGCCCTTGCCCTGCTCCTGCGCCTGCGCCAGGGCGATCTCGCGCTCCTTGGCGACCTTCTCCTTCGAGACCTGCTCGCGCAGCGCCGCCACCGGGTTCTTGGCCGCGATGTGCATGCACACGTCGCGGAGCACCTGCGGGTCGGCCCTGGCGCCCTCGACGGCCAGCAGCACGCCGACGGAGCCGTCGTGGTGGACGTAGCTGCCGACCAGGCCCTGGAGTTTGGCGCAGCGGGCGACCTCGACGTTCTCCCGCATCAGCCCGACGACCTGGCCGACCCGCTCCTTCATCGTCGTCGAGGCGTCGTCCACGAACGGCTGGGCCAGCAGCTCGGCCGCCGGCGACTGCCCCTTGACCGCCACCTGCTTGGCCAGGTCGTTGGCGAGCTTGACGAACATCTCGTTCTTCGCCACCGGCGAACTCTCGCAGCGCAGCTCGACGATGCCCCCGGAGGTGCCGGCGGCGTCGATGAACACGCCGACGCGGCCGTCGGCGGTGACGCGGTCGGGTCGGTTCTCGGCGCCCTTGATCGTCACCCGAATGTTTTCGAGGGCCTTCTCGAAGTCGCCCCCGGCGGCGATCAGGGCCTCCTTGCACTTCATCATCTGCACGCCGGTCTTGTCCCGCAGCTTCATCACGTCGGCGGCCTTGATTTCCATCGCGGTGCACTCCTTCTTCGATGACAAGGTGACAAGGTGACAAGGTGACAAGGTGACAGACGACCTGTGGTCACCTTGTCACCTTGTCACCTTGTCACCTTGTCAGGAAGTTATCAGGCGTCCACCATCCCCGTCGGCGCGGCCGTCGCCGCGGGCACCGGCCGGGGCCGGGCGCCGCCGTCGCGCGACTCGTTGGGCAGCGCGGCGCGGCCCTCGATGACGGCGTCGGCCAGCTTGCCCAGCATCAGCTCGATCGAGCGGATGCTGTCGTCGTTGCCGGGGATCGGCAGGTCCACCGTGTCCGGGTCGCTGTCGGTGTCGATCAGCGCCACCGTCGTCACGCCCATCCGCTGGGCCTCCTTGACGGCGATGTGCTCGCGCTTGGGGTCGATGACCACCATGGCGTCGGGCAGCCGGCTCATCTCGCGGATGCCGGACAGGTTGCGCTGGATCTTGGTCAGCTCGCGGTTGAGCTGGGCCACCATCTTCTTGCTGTAGCCGTGGATCGGCGCCGTCGGCGGGGCCAGGTGGACCTCGAACTTGCCCTGCGGGCTGAGCATCCCCTTCATGTACTGCGGCATGTTGTGCTTGGCGGCGTTCTCGCCGGCCGGCAGCCACAGCCCCTCCAGCTCCACGAGGCGCTTGAGGCGCTCGCGGATGGTGCGGTAGTTCGTCAGCGTGCCGCCCAGCCAGCGCTCGGAGACGAACGGCATGCCGCAGCGGGCCGCCTGGGCCTCGACCGCCTCGCGGGCCTGCCGCTTGGTGCCGACAAACACGACCAGCCGGCCCTCCGACGCCACCTTGGCCAGGAAGCGGTAGGCCCGGAGCATCCCGCGCACCGTCTCGCGCAGGTCGATGATGTGGATCAGGTTACGCTTGCCGTAGATGTACGGCCGCATCTTGGGATTCCACCGGCTCGCCCGGTGGCCGAAGTGGACGCCGGCTTCGATTAGGTCTTTTACTTGGACGATCGCCACGCACTACCTCCCAAACCCAGGCGAGGAAGACACGGTTTCTACGCCATTTCCGCTGTTGGGTGAACGCATACTCACCCCATGCCCGGCAAGCCAGGAATGGGGGAAAACGTTGATCTTAGCAGCGATGCCAGTCAGGGTCAAACGATACTGACCGAGAAAATGTCTCGGCCCGCCGGCGACCACCTGTACAGCGCGCACGCCTGGTCCCCCTCCGGCCGCTCGTTGACGAGGACCGTCTCGGCCCAGTACGGCCCCGGCGCCAGCCCGACCGGGACCGCCTGGCCGCACTTCGCCACGCCGCTGGGCCGGGCCAGCTTCGTCTTGCTCGTCTGCCCCCACCGGCTCGGCTGGTCAGGCTAACCTCTCCTGGGCCGACTGTCGAATCTCGCAGGTCGTGCGCTTCAGGCTGACGTCGAGCGGCGTCCAGATTCCCCCATACTGCTATGCGCCATTCCGACGCGGCGTGGGAGAATGCGCGGTGGCGCGGTCCCAGCCCGCGCCGGGAAGAGGTTCCTCATGTCCGCACACGAAGAAGCCACCAACCCCGCCCCCGAAGGGCGCGAAGCGAACGGCCGGTTCGCCAAGGGCAACGCCGGCGGCCCCGGCAACCCGTTCGCACGCAAAGTCGCCCAGCTGCGCTCGCTGGCTCTGGAAACGGTGACGGAGGACGACCTGGCCGCCATTCTCAAGAAGATGGTGGAGCGGGCCAAGCAGGGCGACGTCCCTGCTGCGAAGCTCGTCTTGCAGTACACGCTGGGCAAGCCGGTCGAGCAGCCGCACCCCGACCACATCGACCGGGACGAGATGCAGGCCTGGCTGACCAACAGCCTCCAGCCGGGCGACCGCTACGCGCTGGCCGCCGCCCCCCTGGACGTGGTCCTGGGGATGGCCCGCGTGGTGTGCCCGCTCAACGGCCAGCGCTTCGCCGGCGACCTCCTCAACGGCATCGACAGGCTCAACGAGCAAGATGCCCGGCCGGCCGTCAACCAACGGCCCAAACGGCCCGCCGCCAGGCCAGCGAGCGCCGATCCGGCCGTTTCGCTCTCCGAGGCCGAGACCATCCGCCTGGTCAACTAGCCCGGCGCCGACCGGGCCCAAGCGGATCGCCGCGCGGCCAACCCGCGCCGTCGGTAGCCTCTCAACGGCACGACGCCGGCGAGCGTCACCGCCCGCGTCAGCAGACCCGCCGGTCGGGCCGACGTTCGCCGTGCGCGCGTGACCTGGCCGCCCGGCGCGTGTACCATGACCGTGCCCCTCCCCCTCACGTCCCGAGGTAGCCCCGATGCCCACCTCCGCCGAACCCGACTCCCCGCCCGCCGCCTCCCTCCGGAGGCGGCTCCTCGCCGGGGCGGCCGTCCTGGCCGCCGTCGTGTTGGCGGCGCTGGCCGCCGGCTGGGTCACCGAGTCCCGCTCCGCCGTGTCCGGGCTCCGGGCCGTCCTCGACGACCTGGACGCGACCGACCCCGGCTGGCGCCTCCCCGAGATCGAGGCGGCCCGCGAGGAGGTCCCCGACGCGGAGAACAGCGCCCGGCTGGTGACCGAGGTCCTCCGCTACTTGCCCCGCCACTGGGGCGTCCGCCTCGGCACCGTCCTGAGGAAGGGGCAGCCGCGCGACAGCCTCCTGACCGGCGAAGGGCTGGCCGCGGCGCGGGCCGACCTGCCCGGCATCGCCTCCCTGCTCGCCTCGGCCCGGCGCCTCGCCGACCTGCCGCGCGGCCGGCACCTCTGCGCCATCCCCGACAACCCCTACCACGCCAGCAACGAGCCGCACCGCGAAACCCCGTTCGTCAGCCTGCTGCTCGCCGTGGACGCCCTCGACCTGGCCCACCGCGGCCTGATGGCCGAGGCGATCCAGTCCTGCCGCGCCTCGCTCAACGCCGGCCGCTCGCTCGGCGACGACCCGCTCTTCTGGTCGATGCCCATCCGCAACTACGCCTGCGAGATCACCTACGACGCCGTGGAACACGTCCTCCGCCTGGGGCCGGCCCCCGCCGACGAGCTGGCCCGGCTCGCCGGGCTGCTCGCCGACGAGGCGAAGCACCCCACGCAGTTCGTCTACATGCGGGCCCGGCGCGCCA
>JAXMAW010000096.1:0-16509 GCA_046350195.1 Gemmataceae bacterium | reverse complement strand
AGCGTCATGGTCAGCAGGAGGTTGCGCGCCGTCAGCCACCCGCCGCCGCGGCTTCCGCCCAGCGGGATGAACAGGTAGTCGCGCAGCCAGGACGAGAGCGAGATGTGCCAGCGGCGCCAGAACTCGGCGACGTTGCGGGCCAGGTACGGCATGTCGAAGTTCGGCGCCAGGTGGTAGCCGAGCAGGTGCGCCGTGCCCAGCGCCATGTCGGAGTAGCCGGAGAAGTCGCCGTAGATCTGCGCCGCGTAGGCCAGCATGGCGACCCAGACGGCGACCGTGCCGTAGGCGGCCGGGTTGGCGAAGACCGGGTCGGCGTACATCGCCATCCGGTCGGCGATGACGAGCTTTTTGATCAGGCCCAGCAGGAACAGCTGGGCCCCGACCTGGGCCCGGTGCCAGTTGAAGTGCTTGCGGCGGCGGACCTGAGGCAGGAAGTCCCTGGCCCGGACGATCGGCCCGGCGACGAGGTGGGGGAAGAACAGGATGAACAGCAGGAAGTTCGCCAGGTTCGTCTCCGGCTTGACGTGCCCGCGGTAGACGTCCACGACGTAGTTGATCGCCTCGAACGTGTAGAACGAGATGCCGATCGGCAAGAGGACGCTGAGCACCGGCAGCGACACCTCGGCGCCGGCGGCGCGGAGCGCCTGGCCGAGCGAGTCGAGGAAGAAGTTGGCGTACTTGAAGTAGCACAAGAGGCCGAGGTTGGCGACGACACTGACCGCGACCAGGGCCTTGCGGCCGCGCGGCGACGTGGCGGCGGCAATGGCGCGGGCGAGGAAGTAGTCGAGGGTGGTGGAGACGAAGATGATCAGCGCCAGCCACTTGTTCCAGCTGGCGTAAAAGTAGAAGCTGGCCGCCAGCAGGACCCAGACGCGGGCCCGCGCCCAGGGGGTGACCCAGTAGAGGGCGAAGACGGCGGCGAAGAACACGACGAACTGGGACGAGCAGAACAGCATCCTGGCTTCCCTCCTGGCTCCGCGGGGTCAGCGGGACCGGACGTGCCCGGTCGTGCGGCCGCCGGCCTGGCGCTCGGCCAGCCGCCGCCGCGCCTCGGCCGTGGGCCTCACCTGGCCGGCGGGCCAGCCGTCCTCGACCGGCTGGCCCTTGAAAACCGGCCGCAGCTCGGCCTCGAACACCGCGGTGTACCGGGCGGCGCCGACGTCGGTCATGTGGGAGCCATCGACGAAGTCGTCCGCGGCGGCCCCGTCGCGGAGGTCGATGACCGGCACGCCGCACTCGCGGGCGATGGAGCCGTAGTTGTTGTCGAGGTGGCGGTCGGTCGCGGGCGGGTACCTCGGCAGGAACACGTCGGGCTGGAGCAGGAACGCCACCCCGATCCCCTCGCGGCGGCACAGGGCGGCCATTTCGGCGAGCAACCGCCGCGAGGGGTCGCTGACCCGGAACCCGCCGGCGACCGGCACGAACGCCGCGCTGAGGTGGTCCAGGATCGAGCGGCGGGCGCTCAGGGGAAGCATGGGGTTGTCCTCCCGGAAGGAGGGGACGGCCAGCCAGCCCCACTCATCGACGCCCCACTCGTCACACTTCCGCCGGGCCTCGTCGTCGAGCAGGGAGGGCGCCCACTGGGCCATGAGGTGCGAGTTGAGCCCGTACCAGGGGGCGGCGTGGGCCCGGACCCACTGCCGGCGCAGCCGGCCAGGCCGCTCGAACTCGGGGGCCATTGCCTGCACGTCGGACCACCCCAACCGCTCCAGCCCGACGGCGCCGCCCTCGCCCTGGGCCCAGGGGAGCAGGGCGTAGTGCAACTCGGCCAGGACCAGGTCGGGCCGCACCCCGTCGTCGAGCAAGCGGCGGAGGCAGCGGAGCTGAAGCATCGGCCCGGCGCGGCAGAGGCCGAAGTTGAACACGGTGGGCCCACCCCGGGTCTGGTTGACCTCCATCAGGCCTGGCCGGACGTTCATGGCGACCCGGGAACTGCCGATCAGCAACGTCAGCGGGCGGCCCGGCCCGCGCTCGAGGAGCCGTTGGCGAAGCGCGGCGAGGCGGCGGCCGTACTCGGGGTCGCGAACAGGCCAGGAGGTGACCAGGATGAGGTTGAGGCCGACCTGGGCGAGGAGGAACAAGGCCGCCCCCCAGAGGAGGGCGACCCGGCCGCGGCCGGTGAGGGCCGCCCGACGAATGGGCAGTGGCGTCTCCATGCGACCTCCGGGGAAGCGCCGGGGCCAGCCCGCGCGGGTCCGGCCACGGGGCTTCGAGGCCGCGGAAGGTAACCCACCGGCCGCGCCCGGTCAAGGCGACCCGGCGCGGGACTTGCGACGGGGCGGCAAGCCGCGTAGGATGAGCCAGCCCCCGGAGGGGTGGCAGAGTGGCCGATTGCATCGGTCTTGAAAACCGACAACGAGGAAACTCGTTCGAGGGTTCGAATCCCTCCCCCTCCGCTGTTTGTGGATGCCGGGAAGGGCGAAGAGCTGAATCGGCCCGGAGGCATGTTGTCCGAGGTACGTCGATCCAGTCGCCGTCGCGGGTCTGGTGGTGCTCGTCGGCCAGAAGGCGCGCCACAGGCCGACCTCCAGGCGATACCAGGACAGTCGGTCCCGCCGAAATCGCGCCGGCGCGGCGTCTGGACGCGATGAGACCCGTTGATCGATGCGCGCCGCCGACCGGCCGTTGGCCTATTGCAGCGGCTGCCGGGCCTCGAGGCCCGGCGGTGAAGGCTATTTCTTTCGCGACTCGACTTCCGCGAGGAGGGCCTGGCAGTCGGCCCGCTCTCGCAGCACGGAAAACTGCGCCCAGGTCTTCAACTCCTGGACGCGCTTTGGGTCTTCGAAAAGGCCGGCCGCCTGGCAGCTCCACAGCGCCGTGAGGGCCATGGCTCGCAGGCGCTCCTGCTCCTTTTGGATGAAGGGCAACGGTCGTCGCCTCTCTTCCCCGAGACGCCAGGCGGCCTCGGCCAGGGTCCTCGCTAACAGGAACCGGATCGGGGCGGATACCTGCGAGTCATCGACGAGGAGCGCTGCCTCCTTCAAGGCTCGGTCGTAGTGCCCGTGGTGGAAGAACCTCTCCGCCAGCTCGGCACGGCAGATGTCCGTGATGTCGCGGCTGCCCTTGTGCTTCATGGCGAACTTGGCGAACTCGAGGGCCTGGTCCCACGCCGCCACTGCCTCGTCCCGCCGGCCAAGCCCTTCCAGGGCCGTGGCCCGGTACTGGTGCAGGCGGGACATGGTCACGTCGCCGTCCCAGAACATCGGCTCGTGGTTGAGCACGCGCTGGAACACCTGGACGCCGCGGTCAAACTGGTCCAGCGCGTCAGCGTGCCGCTTTTTGCACAGCAGGGTGAACCCGAATTCCCGGTGGAACTTGGCGAGGTGGTTCAGGCCGGTGATGTCGGCATGCTCGCGCGGTGAGTCGTCCAGGGCTGGCCGAAGCGCCGATTCCGACTGGCGGACCAGCGGCGCGACCGCGTCGGTGTCGTAGGCGGAGAGGAGGGGGAAGCTCTGGCGGTACAGCGCGTAGGAGAGGTTGCTCCGGTGGGAGCGGTTCTCCGGGTAATCCTTGACCAGACCGGTCCAGACCTCCACCGCGCGTCTTTCCACGTCCCGCCTCCCCTTCCCCGCCAGCCAGGCCAGGTCCCCGAGGGCCAGCCCCAGCACGGTGCGGGCGCGCTCGGTCGGCTGCCGGCCGGGGACCGGCGTGGCCTGTTCCACCGCGGCGAGGAAACACTCCGCCGCCTCCCCCTGGCGGCCCTGGGTGGAGTAGCAACGACCGTGAAGGTAGTTCAGGGTCGCCCATTCGCAGCGGTAGTGCTCGCTATCGGGGTGCTCCTGGGCGAGTTGCGGCGCTTGCTCGCCCAGCCGCCCGGTAGTCGTCCTCGGCCCTGGCGTAGCTTTTCAGAACCTCCTCGATCCGGGCGGCGTAAACCAGCACGATTGCCCGGTTGAGCCGAACCTCCGGCTCGGAATCTTCAAAGTTGCGCAGCACCTGGCGGTAGTAGCGGAGCGTGGCCTCGGCGATCTCCTGTTGGAGGCGCCGGCTGCGCTCGTCCTGGACGCGGAAGAGGTCCTCGTTCAGCCGGGTGAAGATCGCGTCGAGCGTCTCGTGGCCCTTGCGGAAGTGCTCCAGCGCCACCTCCCTCTGCCGGAGGGCCTCGGCCTCGTTGGCGTTGGCACGGGCAACCTCCTGACTCATCACCCGTTGATGCCACAGCAGGCCGGTGAGGAAGGCCACCGTCCCCAGCAAGGCGGCCAGGGCGAGGGCCGCCGCCGCCGGCCTCCGCCGGGCCCACTTCCACACCCGCTCCGCGCCGCCGACCGGCCGGGACCGGATCGGCTCACCGGCCAGGAAGCGCTCGAGGTCGTCGGCCAGCTCGCCGGCCGTGGCGTACCGGCGGGCGGGGGCCTTTTGCAGGCACTTCAAGCAGATCGTCTGAATGTCCCACGGCGTCCCGGGCTGAAGGCGGCCGGGCGGCACCGGCTCCTCGTACCGCACCTGCTGGAGCGTCTCCAGCGTCGTGGCGGCGCGGAACGGGGGTCGGCCGGTGAGGCACTCGTACAGGATCGCCCCCAGCGCGTACACGTCGGAGCGGGGGCCAACTTCCCCGGTGAGGCCTGCCGCTTGCTCGGGGGCCATGTAGCTCGGGGTGCCGAGGACCGCCCCCGCCTTCGTTTGGCCGGCGTCGTCGTCGAGCTGCTTGGCCAGGCCGAAGTCGCCGACCTTGGCCGTTCCGTCTTCCGTCATCAGGACGTTGGCCGGCTTCAGGTCGCGGTGGAGGACGCCGCGCCCGTGGGCATACTCCATGGCCCGCGCCAGCCCCGCCACCAGGGCCGCCGCCCGCCGCGCCGGCACCGGGCCGTTGGCGAGCAAGCCCTGAAGGCTTCCGCCCTCGACGTACTCCAGGGCGAGGTACTGCAGGCCGTCCTGCTCGACCACCTCGTGGATCTGCACGATGTTCGGGTGCGACAGCCGCGCGGCCGCCTCCGCCTCGGTCTTCAGGCGCGCCAGCAGCTCGGGGTCGGTGGTGAGGATCTGCTTCAGTGCGACCAGGCGCTTGAGCCGGACGTGGCGGGCCGTCCAGACAACGCCCATGCCGCCGCGCCCCAGCTCGCCCAGGACCTGAAACCCGGCCACGGTCGGGGGTACCCTCGGTCCCCGCGCCTTCTCACTGAGCAGGTCCCACAACCCCTCCGGGACAGGGGCGCGGCCCAGCGGGGGAGGCGGCAACGCGCCGGACTGCCTGCAAACGGGACAGCCCTCGTCTGCTACCGAGGGGCCCGGGTTTACCTCGGTCGGCTCCCAACAGTGCCCCCTGGGGCAGATCACGGTCTTCGACATCGGCGCACCCTGGACCGGGAACGTGGTACCGGTCATGCTAATACACGGGGGACGGGCCGCACAAGCTCCAGGGGGGGTGGAAAGGGTGGTGGTTGTCTTGCCGCCTGGCAGGCGTTCCTCGATAATTCTCCGGACATTCCACGCAGACCGTCTTGGCTGTTCTACGCCGTCCGAGATCGGCAGGCCTCTGATACCACACCGGGAGAGTCTCGCATGGTCACCCCCGCGCGGCGGCGTGCCTTCACGCTGGTCGAGTTACTGGTCGTCATCGCCATCATCGCGGTGCTCATCGGCCTGCTCCTCCCCGCCGTCCAGGGGACGCGGGAGGCGGCCAACCGGGTCAAGTGCGCGAACAACCTCAAGCAGATCGGCCTGGCGCTGGCGGCGTACCACAACGACCGCAAGGCCTTCCCCCCGGCCCTGGACAACCGGTTCCAGAAGTACTTCCACTGGAGTTGGGAGGCGCGCATCCTCCCTTACGTCGAGCAGGAGCCGCTCTTCCGAAGCGCCGACGCGTGGGCCAGCAACACCTCCCTCCCCGTCGTCTGGCCGCTGCCCAGGCCGAAGGGCACCCCCGGCTACGCCCACTGGAGCCCGTGGGGTGGGTTCATCTTCGGCCTGGCCGACCCGCCCGCCAACCCCTACCTCAAGACGGTCGTCCCCCTCTACCTCTGCCCGTCCGACCCCGGCCCGCAGATGCTGGACATGAAGACCACCTCGGGCAACTCCCTCGAGATGGCCATGACCAGCTACCTCGGCTGCAACGGGGTCAACTACAAGACGCAGGACGGCGTCTTCACGAGCAACAAGGGCGTCCGCGTCCTCGACATCAGCGACGGCACCAGCAACACCCTCCTGGTCGGCGAGCGCGGGCGCGGCAAGACGCCGTACTACGGCACCTGGCTGGCCGGCTGCGGCCAGAGCGACTACACGCTCTCGTCGGGGGACGAGCAGCGGGGCTCGGGCGACGTCGTCGTCGGCGTCCGCGAGCTGAACTCGATGCAGAACGGCATCCCGACCCTGGACAGCTGCCCGGCCGGGCCCTACCACTTCCAGCGCGGCGGCGAGATCAAGGACCCCGCCGGGAACGTCCTGCCGGCCTGCGACACGTTCCACTTCTGGAGCAACCACCGGGGCGGCGCCAACTTCGTCTTCTGCGACGGCTCCGTGCGGTTCCTGGCGTACGCCGCCGACTCCGTGATGGTCGAGCTGGGGACCCGCGCCGGCGGGGACGCCTTCGTCCTTCCCTGAAAGCGAGGGGCTTGCCATGCGTCGCCGGGCGACCTGCCGGTTGATCCTCGGGCTACTCCTGGGCGGGGTCGCGGCCTGCGGCTCCCCCGCGCCGCCTCACACCGTCGAGGTGCCGACCAACCGGTTTCCGAAGGCCGGCCTGCCCGCGAAGAAGGACGCCCCGAAGGAGAGGTCGGCGGTCAGGTGATCGGGGGCCGTCCCGGGTCACCGTGCCACGTCGGCCCCGGGCCAAACGAGGTCGTTGAAGCGGTCCACCGGCTCCTTGGCCGCCCAGGCGATGCCGCGGAGCAGCAGGACGCGGAACAGGGGGTCGTCGAACGTCCACGAGTAGTGTCCGGGGATTGACACGAACACCCGCCCCCGGCCGCGTTCCAGCGACCACACCTGCGGCGTCGGCTGCCCCTCCTCGACGGCGGAGCCCAGCACGCGCTGCTTGTCCAGGCCGCCTCCCATCTTCCAGTAGCTCTCGTCGGTCAGGGTGAGCTTGTCGAAGTTGCGGAGGACCGGGTGTTTCGCCTCCCGGTTGAACGTCAGCGTCAGCGGGCCGTGGCGGAACTTCACCATCCCCAGCGCCGCCAACCCGGTCCGCTTCGCGAACTCCAGGCCGTTGCGGCGGCCGTCGATGGCCCAGTGGACGTAGACCAGCCCTCCGCCGCGCTCGAGGTAGGCGTCGATGTCGGCGGCCCGCCTGGCGTCCCAGTCGCCGTGCTGGTAGAAGACCATCACGTCGGCCTTGGCGAACTCCTCCTTGGCCGGCCACTCCCACGCGGTTACCACCTCAGTTCGGTCGGCCGCGGCCAGCAGCTCGGCCCACGCCTTCTGCCAGGCGGGGTAGTCGTGCTCGCCCGGCCCGTGGTCCTTGGGCCCGGCGACCAGCACGACCCGGATCGGCCGGGTCTTCTCCGGCGGGCTGGGCGCCCCGGCGAGGGCCGCGGTCACCTCGGCGATCGAGCGGAGTTTCGGCCGCGGGCCTGGGTAGTCGCCCGGCATCGAGGGCTGCGTCAGCAGGAAGGTCATCAGGTCGCGCATCCGGTCCGGGCCGAGCAGCTTCGGGATCCCCTCTGGCATGGTCGAGGCGGGCGACGGCTTCATCTCCTCGACGGCGTCGCGGCTGACCTCGACGACCACGCCCTTGGAGTCGCCGACCCGCACCTTGCCGCCGGCCGTGCGGACCACCCCGGTGAGGACGCGCCCGTCCGTCAGGGCCACGTTGTAGGTCAGGTGGTCGGGGTTGAGGGCGAAGCTCGGGTCGGTGATGTCGCGCAGCACCGAGGCGTAGTCGCGGTGGACGAGGTTGGACAGGTCCGGGCCGAGGTCGCTGCCCTGGCCGTGGACCGCGTGGCACTTGGCGCAGCCGGCCTGCTCGCCGAAGAACTCCTTCCGCCCGCGCGCCCAGCTGCCGCCCTCCAGCTCCTTCGGCCGGACCGCGACGGCGGGCTGGCTGAGCGCCTTGGCGGTCACGTCGGCCCAGGGAAGTAAGATGCGGCGCAGCGGCAGGGGGCGCGGTCGGCTGTCCTCGTTGGTCGTCCAGCGCACCCCGAGCGACGCCGGCCCGCCCTTGCTCGACACAACCAGTTCGAGCACGGCGGGCTTGTTCCGCTCGGGCCGCAGCGTGAAGGAGGTGCCCTTGCCCGCCGGCGCGGCCAGGCGCAGAGAAGCGGAGGAGTCGAAGGCCACCGTCACCGTCTCCGGCGGCCACTCGTAGTCGATCCGCGAGCCGGGCTGGACGGCGGGGCGCAGCATGTCGGTCAGGTCGAGCTGGGCGCGGAGGCGCAGCTCGCCGGGCTTTTCCATCGCCGCCCAGAGGGCGTCGTGCGGGGAACTGCCGGCGGTCATCGCCCGCGCGACCTGCAAGTCGAGGTGCGGCAGCCAGCCCGTCCAGGGCGCGCCGCCGCCGGCCGGGGTCCACGTCGCCTCGCAGCCGGTGAGGTCGTAATCCAGGTCGATGGCCGGCTGCTGCGGGAGGGCGCCTTTTGCGATCTCCTTAAGCGGCGGACGGCCCATGCCCGGCAGCGTGAGCGCGTGGTGAACCGCGGCCCTGCTGGGGTCGGTGGCCAGGACCAGGGTGCGGCGGTCGGGGGTGAGCTGGGCCGACCGGATCGGCACGTCGAAGCGCGGGGCCAGCTTCTGCTCCTGCACCACCGCGTAGCCCGGCGCCAGCGACTCGAAGCGGTCGCCGGCGCGGACGTACCGGCCGGCGGTCAGCTCGGCCTTGCGGAGCACGTCGCGCAGCCGCTCCGGATCGACCGGCCGGTCGAACTCAACGCGGACCTCGCGCGGGCCGGCGGGCCAGGCGAAGACCGGCTGCGGGTGGTCGCGGTCGGTGTAGGTGATCTTGAACAGCTTCCCCTTGCCGGTCGGGCCGCTGCCCCAGTCCGGGCCGCCGCTGTGGCAGGCGACGAGCAGGCCGCCGTCGGGCGTGACACAGACGTCGATGGTCAGCATGTTCAGGGAGGCGAACAACTGCGTCCGGGCGACGTAGCCGACTGCCGACTTCACCAGCTGCGTCCGGTACAGCTTGCCGCGGGACTCCCCGGTCACGAAGGCGTCGCCGTCCCACTGCCTCGGGCCGACGATCGGGCCGCCCTTCTTGACCGGGTCGTTGAAGCACAGCCCGCAGGTGGACTGGTGCTGCGGGCCGTAGTCGAACGTGCTCGGCTCGTCGATGACGTTGGGCAGGTACTTCGGGTGCCGCGCCGGGAAGCCGTAGTGCCGGCCCTTCTGGATGTGCAGCAGCTCGTCCAGCGGGTTGCCGTTGGGAACCCAGGTCGCGCCTTCCTGGTCGGTGGCGAACAGGTCGCCGTGGCGGTTGAAGCGCAGCCCGACGGGGAAGCGGATGCCGGTGGCGATGACCTCGCGCTTCTTGAAGTCCGGCGAGACGCGGAGGATCGCCGCCGCCTCGTCGGTCAGCGAGTAGTGCGACTTCCCCTCCTTGTCGCGCAAGAGCGGGTCGGCGAAGTTGTACGTCCCCCGGCCGTAGTAGACGCTGCCGTCTTTGCGGTCGAACGCCACGCCCAGCCCGTCCACGGAGTGGAAGCTCTCCTTCCACGGGCCGGCCACCTCGATCTCCTTGTCGGCCTTGTCGTCCTTGTCGGTGTCCACGATCAGCACCAGCCGCGTCTTGCCGACGACGAACAGTCCGTCGCCGTGCTTGTAGCCCGGCGGGGTGAGGTCCATGCCGATCGGCGACCGCATGCCGCTCTTGTTCTCCCAGAACAGGGTCGCCTTGTCCTCCACCCCGTCGCCGTCGGTGTCGCGGAGCAGCCAGATCTTGCCGTCGTAAGCCACGGCGACCAGCGTGCCGTCGGGGCGGTAGAGGACGTTGTTGATGTTGGTCAGATCGACGGGAAGCTGCCGGACGGTGAACCCGGGCACGAACACCTGGACCGGCGGCGGGTCCTTGACGGGGACGAGCGGCTTGCCGCCGGCCACGACCCCGGGCACCGGCTGCGCGGTACGGAGCCGTACTTCGCCGACAGGTACTTCTCGACGGCCGCCCGGTCGGCGTCGTCGAGGGCGCGGTCGTAGACGAGCACCTCGGCGATGTCGCCGTGGAGGAAGCCGCGCGGCTGCGGCGGGCCACCGAGCGTATAGTAGCGGGCGCCGACCAGCAGCTCGTCGGCGCGGAGCACCGTCCCAGCGGCCCGGTCACGGTCGGCCTGCCGCTTGCCGTTGATCCACAGGGCCGTACCGCTCTTGCCGGGGACCGACGTCACGCACAACCGCACCACCGCCCCGTGGGGGGACGCCTCCTTCGCCAGGTTCTTCGCCCCCTGGCTGCCGGCTCCCTCGACGTTGACGAACTCGAACCGCGGCGGGACGCCGACCGCCTGGTCGATGTTCAGCCCCGTCTCGAAGTCGTTCTTTCCCTTGGCGCCCATCGACAGGAAGGCGGGGAACCCGTCCCGGTTGGGGTACGGCGCGGCGACGACGAAGACGGTCGCCTCCTTGAAGGACTGGCCTGCGGACGACAAGCCCAGGTACTTGCCTCGGCCGTCGAACCGGACGGCGCGGAAGCCCTCGGCCTGGCGGTAGGTCGGCCGGGCGCCGACGTCCCGCTGGGTGACGTCTTTCTTCGCCCCGGAGCCGTCAGGCCAGACTTCGAGCGGCTCGCCGTCCTTGAGGGCGGACAGGCCGGCCGCCTTCCGGGCCTCGGCCAGCCGGGCGGCGTCGAGCCACAGGGCCAGGCCCCTGGTGACCGACAGCTTGGGGTCGGCCCACTTCTCGACGGCGGGGCGCGGCCTGTCGGCGGTGGCGACGCCCAGCAGGGTGACGGCGATCGACGCGGACAGCGCCCAGCGCGTCGGCCGTTTCCAGGCTCCTCTCACGTCCATTCGGACCTCCCCGATGGCTCGCCGCCTCACGGCCGTCACAGCTGCTTCTCGGCCATCTCCAGCGAGCGGAGCAGGCCCAGGGCCTTGTTCATGGTCTCCTCGTACTCGCTGGCCGGCACGCTGTCGGCGACGATGCCGGCGCCGGCTTGCAGGTAGGCCGTCTGGCCCTTCAGCACCAGCGTCCGCAGCGCGATGCACGTGTCCATGTTGCCGCTGAAATCGACGTAGCCGACCGCCCCGCCGTAAGGCCCGCGGCGGTGCGGCTCCAACTCGTCGATGATCTCCATCGCCCGCACCTTCGGCGCCCCCGACAGGGTGCCGGCGGGCAGGCACGCCCGCAGGGCGTCGAACGCCGTCGTGCCCGGCTTCAGCCGGCCCGTCACCGTGCTGCACAGGTGCATGACGTGGCTGTAGCGCTCCACGGTAAGCACGTCGTCCAGCGTCACCGTGCCGTAGCGGGCCACCCGGCCGACGTCGTTGCGGCCCAGGTCCACCAGCATGATGTGCTCGGCCCGCTCCTTCGGATCGGCCAGCAGTTCCTCGGCCAGGCGGGCGTCCTCCTCCTCGGTCTTGCCGCGCCGCCGGGTGCCGGCCAGCGGGCGGATCGTCACCAGGTCGCCCTCGACGCGGCACATGATCTCCGGCGACGAGCCGACCAGGCACAGGTTGCCGGCGCGCACGTAGAACAAAAACGGGCTGGGGTTGACCACCCGCAGCGCGCGGTAGATGTCGAACGGCCTGGCCCGCGTCTCGGTCTGCAACCGCTGGCTGAGCACCACCTGGAAGATGTCGCCGGCGCGGATGTACTCCTTGCACTTCTCGACCGCCGCCTCGTAGCCGGCTCGGGTGAGGTTCGACGTGTACGGCAGCGTCACGCCGCCGAGCGGTTCGACGTCGGTCAGCTGCAGGTCGGCGACGTTCTGGTGCAGCCGCTCCACCAGCCGATCGACGCGCTGACACGCCGAGTCGTAGGCGGCGCGGAGGTCGGCCCCCTCGACGTGGGCGTGGGCGACGACGGCGATCGTCTTGGTCAGGTGGTCGAAGATGACCATGCGGTCGTGGAAAGCGAAGCACAGGTCGGGCAGGCCGCGGTCGTCCGGCGGGGCGGCGGGCAACCGCTCGACGTAGCGGACGGTGTCGTAGCCGGCGTAGCCGACCGCGCCCGCCGGTGAACCGCGGCAGGCCCGGCAGCGACGGGGCGCGGTAGCGCGCCAGGTGCTCCTCCAGGAGCCGCAGCGGGTCGGGGTGTTCCAGTTCCTGCGTCGCCCAGGCGTTGGGGTTGTCGGGCTTCGGGGATTGGATCTGCACCCGGGTGCCGTAAGCGAGGAAGCGCAAGAACGGCCCGGCGCCGACGAAGCTGTAGCGGCCCATGCGCTCGCCGCCGACGACGCTCTCGAAGAGGAACGCCCACTCGCCCTCCTGCACCTTGCAGAAGGCGGTCACCGGCGTGAGCGTGTCGCCGATCAGCTGGCGGTAGACCGGCACGACGGTGGCGCCGGACGCCAGGGCGGCGAACTCCTCGAAGCTGGGACGGTGGCGCATGCGGGCCTCGCGCGGGGTGGGGGAAGCGACCTTGCTGATCTAGCTGGGACCGCCGGCGGCGAACAGGGGTTCGCTTGACCCCGCGGCGGCGCGGATGGTATGGTCGGCGCCAGAGGAGACCCCGCCATGCGCTGCCCGTCGTGCCAGGCCGACAACCCGCCGACCGCCACCGCCTGCTCCGGCTGCCAGGCCCCGATGACGCCGCGCCGCCGGCGCCGCTCTGAGGCCGCCGAGGACTCCCCCAAGACCGAGGAGTACAACCGGCAGGTCCGGAACATCTTCCGCGTCTGCCTGCTGTCGATGGTGCCGCTGCTCGGCCTGGTCCTTGGCCCGCTCAGCGCCGCCCGGGCCTGGCGCTTTCTGCACCAGGCCCGGACCGACCCGGCGTTCCAGGCCGAACACGCCGCCAAGGTCGTGGTGGCGTTCGGCCTGCTCACGGGCGTGACGAACTGGCTTGGGCTGGCGCTGATCCTGCTGGGGCTGTACCTGCCGTGAGCCGCCCCTGCGCCTGTTGGCAGACCCGGGCGGCGACGGCCACCTTGAGCAGGTGGATGCCGCCGCGGAAGACGAAGATGCCGATGACGGCCAGGATGCCGCCCTCGAAGATCCACCGCCGCTCGCAGAACTCGTAGACGGTCAGGAAGGTCACCAGCCCCAGGCCGACCAGCAGCCAGCCGGCGACCTCGCGCACCCAGTACATCATCGGCCGCCCTCCGCACGCTCGCCCTTCAGCCTGCCCCAAACCCGCCAGCTGTTGATCCGCCTCTGCTCGCCGCGCGTCGCCGCCCAGAGCTGGTCCTGTAGGTACATCAGGCTCTCCTCGCGGCTGGCCAGCGACCGCCGCAGGTACGACGTCAGTACGTACACCGCCGCCAGGCCGAAGAGGCCGGCCCACGCCACGACCAGCACCCGCCACAGGGGCACCGGGATGTCGAGCAGGTCCGGCGGCGGCTCCAGGGCCACCCGCAGCCAAAGCAGGTAGGCCACGAGCACGAACGCCGGGACGCTTACCGCCAGCACCGCCACCTCGCCCGACGGCAGGGCCGACCGGCGCGTCGGCCCGGCGGGCAGCAGCCAGCGGCCCTCGACGCGCTCGGTCGCCGGCCGCCGGCGCCGGCGGGCGTCCGGCGGCACCGCGTGGCGCTTGATCGCGTACACCCGGGACTGGCCGGCCACGTAGGCCAGCGCCCCCATGGCGAACGCCGCCACCGCCAGCGGCGACGGGTCGCCGTCCTGGGGGAAGAACCACGGCAGGGCCGACCGCATCACCAGCAGGGCCACCGCCGCGAGCAGCACGAACGGGACGGCGACCGAGCCCGGCACCAGTACGCTGAGCAAGCCGCCGCTGATCGGCACCACGGTCCACCAGCCGAGGCCCTCATCGACGAGGAGGACGCCGACGACCATAAGGCCCGACACGGCCAGAAGGGTGTAGTCGCGCTCGACTGGCGCCTGGCTCACTTCCACCCCCCCGCCGTGATCCGCGCGCCGCGCAGCCGCTCGATCCGGTCGAGCACCAGCGGCACCGACTCGTCGCTGCCGGCGCAGACCACCTGCACGCCCAGGCGGGCGAACGCCCGGCGGACGCGGTGGTAGGCGGCGTGGACCTTCGCCTCGGTCAGCGACAGCACCAGTTCCGGCAGCGTACCGTCGCCCGGCGAGCGGGGGGGCCTGTCCCCACCGTCCGGCAGGGGCACGTCTTGCGGCCAGGGGCAAACGACCAGGACCTGGTGGTGCCTCCCCAGGGCCACCCGGGTCGCGTGCAGCAGCGGGTCGAGCCGGTCGTCCAGCTCCAGCAGGTCGGCCAGCAGCACGAACAGCTCGTTGTCGCGGCCGCGGCTGACCGAGTGCAGAAGCGCCTTCGCCAGGACGCCGACCTTCTCCGGTAGCGCGAACAGGTACCGGCCCTGCTCGTCGTACAGCGGCACGGCGCAGGGGACCTGGTGGTCGGCGAGGAAGCGCTGTAGGTGCAGAGAAAAGAGGTCGTCATCCTCGAGAAAAAGGTCGAGCGCGCCGTAGAGCGGGCTGCCCCCACGCGCCTCCAGTACGCACATCAGCGCCGCCAGCCGCTTGCGCCAGCGGGCGCGGCGGCGCGGCCGGGCGGAAACAAGCAGGCTGAAGACGAACACCAGCCACGTCCCCGCCACCAGCAGCGGTGTGCCCAGGAACAGGGCCGCGCCCAGCAGTGTCCCGGCCCACTCCGGCGCCGCCCCGGTCAGCGCCCCGGCCACGTTCGCCACGAATAGCGCCAGCGGGATCAGCGTCGTGCCCCACAGCAGCATCGACCGCTTCGACCTGTGCAGCGCGTCGAGCACTCCGCGGCGGTGGCGGGTGTAGCGCGGCATGCCGACCAGCCAGGTCAGCCAGGCCGGCATCGCGTTCACCTCGGGACGCAACAGATCCGGGTAGACCTCCTGGGCGAAGGCGTAGGCCAGCGGCAGTAGCCGGTCGGCGTCGGCCCGGGCCGCGGCCGGGCCCAGCGCCGCGGCGTCGCCCAGCTGCCGCATCAGCTTGTTCACGTGGTTCGCCCCGCGCTCCGGCCGCACCAGCCGCGACGACTGCTCGTCGAACAGGCACAGCCCGGTCAGGTCGCGCAGCGCCGTGTTGGCGCGGATCACGCCGGCGGCCAGCTCGATCAGCCGGTCCAGCGGCCGGTAGTAGGCCGGGCCTTCGTCGTCCTTCGACCAGGCCGGCGACGCCACGCGGACCGAGCTGGACACGTCCACGAACAGGGTGCAGCGGATCGGCACCTCGCTCTCGAACTCCTTGGTGATGAGCCGGTCGCGCCGGGCCGACACCTTCCAGGCGATCGTCCGCGGCGGGTCGCCGGGCAGGTAGTCGCGCAGGTCCAACAGCTCGCTGCCGGAGCCGGGCTGCCTCAGCCGGTGGATGCCGGGCGGCATCAGCTCGTTGTGGCGCTTCAGCGTTGCCCCGCCGCCGCGGCGCAGCTGCACGCCGGGCAGGATGGGCAGCACCACCGGGTTGCGCACGAAGCCGACGTGCGAGAAGAAGCCCTGCAAGTCGCTGACCTCGACGCGCACCCCCTCGAAGCGGGCCACGCCAGGTAGCGGGCAGCCGACCTGGTAGGCCAGCTCGATCGGCTGGTCCGGCTTCAGTTCGCCGTCGGCCACGGTCTCGCCGCCCTGGTGGCGGGCGCCGAACGGCACCGGGTCGGCGATCGCCACATACGGGAAGCGGCCCGGAGCGCCGAGGCGCAGACTGACCACGACGGAGTAGTCGCGCCCCTGCCACAGCGTCGTCACCGGGCCGCGGTCGTCGCGCACCAGCCGCTCGACCCGGAGCTTGCCCCACTGCATGCGCAGCCGCAGCGTGAAGAACAGCCACTCCCAGGCGAACCACAACAAGAGCGCCAGCCCGGTGACGCTGAGCAGCGTCATGCCGCGCAGGGCGCCGACGGCCAGCATCACGGCGAACGTCGCCAGGCACCACCACCCGCGGCTGGTCATTCTTGCAGCACCACGACCGTGTCGAGCAGCTCGCGGACGACGTCGGCCGTCCGCTTGCCCTCGACCTCCGCCTCGGGCCGGACGATCAGGCGGTGCCCCAGCACCGGCAGCGCCACCGCCTGCACGTCCTCGTGGGTGAAGTAGTGCCGGCCGTCGAGCAGCGCCCGCCCCCGGGCGCAGCGCAGAAGGCACAGCGACGCCCGCGGGCTGGCCCCCAGGGCCACGTCGGGGTGCTGCCGGCTCGCCTCGGCCAGGTCCACGATGTACTCCAGAAGCGCGTCGGTGCCATGGACCTCGGCCAGCCGCCACTGCACGTCGAGGATGTCCTCGGCGCTGAACAGCGGCTCGACCGGCGCCGTCGCCGCCGCGCTGTGCAGGCGGAGCAGATCGACCTCGCGCTCGCGGCCGGGGTAGCCCATGTGGACGCGGAGCAGGAAGCGGTCGAGCTGGGCCTCGGGCAGCCGGTAAACGCCCTCCTGCTCGACGGGGTTCTGCGTCGCCAGCACCATGAACGGCCGGGGTAGCGCCAGCGTGGTTCCCTCGATCGTGACCTGGTTCTCCTGCATCGCCTCCAGAAGGGCCGACTGTGTCTTGGCCGGGGAGCGGTTGACCTCGTCGGCGAGCAGCAC
>JAXMAW010000095.1:0-16528 GCA_046350195.1 Gemmataceae bacterium | reverse complement strand
GCGGGCCAGGAGCCCGTAACGCTCCGGGGAGCCGGCGCCTGCGTGGCCATGAGCCCGGACGGGCGATGGCTGGCCTCGGCCGGCTCGGACAGGACGGTCAAGGTGTGGGACACGGCCACCGGCAAGGAGATTCAATCCTTCAAGGGGCACACCGAGGAGGTTTGTGGCGTGGCCTTCAGCCCGGACGGGCGGCGGCTGGCCTCGGGTAGCTTGGATGGGACGGTGAAGGCGTGGGACGCACAGACCGGCAAGGAGATTCAGACCCTCAAGGGGCACGGTGGAGGGGTTCGTGGTGTGGTCTTCAGTCCCGACGGCCGGCGGCTGGCCTCGGCCAGCGCGGACGGGACGGTGAGGGCGTGGGACGCGCAGACCGGCAAGGAGATTCACACCCTCAAGGGGCACAGTGGCGGGGTCAACGGTGTGGCCTTCAGCCCGGACGGAGTATGGCTGGCCTCGGCCAGCGCGGACGGGACGGTAAGGGTGTGGGACGCGGCGACAGGCCAGGTGATCCGCACACTCGAGGAGCATGGGCGTTTCGTAACCAACGTGGCCTTCAGCCTGGACGGAACATGGCTGGCCTCGGCCGGCTCGTATGGAAAAACGGTGAAAGTTTGGGACGCGGCGACGGGCCAGGTGGTCCTCTCCCTCAAGGGGCTCACCTACGGAGTCCGTAGCGTGGCCTTCAGCCCGGACGGCCGGCGACTGGCCGCGGGCGACGAAGACAAAACGGTGAAGGTGTGGGACACCGCCACGGGTCAGGAGACGCTCACCCTCAAGGGGCTCGGAGCAGAGGTCACCAGCCTGGCCTTCAGCCCGGACGGCCGGCGACTGGCCGCGGCAGACGACCAAGAAACGGTAAAGTTATGGGACGCGGCCACCGAGCCCGCTGATGGGATACCGCCGCGGTGAACGACACATGAACTCGTGCGGCCGGGCACCGCTGTGCAGGCCAGGCCTACCGGTGACCATCGTGAACAACACCAGGCGAGTTGCCGTCGGGGTGGTGTCTCTACCGCGTGGGGGTTTCGTTCAACTGTTTTTCCGCTCCCGGGCCTCCGGTCGTTCGTCTATCATAACAGAACGTTATGCCCCCCTTGTGGCGCACCGGAGTAGACGAACATGTTCGTGGCCCACGCCGTCCTGACGCTGGCGCTGCTGCCGGGGCAGAAGGTGGTCCCGGTGCCCGCCGTCGCGCCCCCGGCCCCACCGGTCCTCATCCTCGGCGGGATGCGAGCCGTCCCCGCGCAGGCGGCCTTTACGATCGGCCTGCCCGGGGTGCCGACGGCGCCCGGCGTGGCCAGGCCGGCCGCGGGGGGGCCGCCCGACGAGAACCTCCTCAGGGCCGCCAGGCTGGCCACCAGCGACGCCGGCCTGCTCGACTTCTTCCGCAAGCGAACCCCGCCCGCCGCCCCCCGCTCCCGCATCGACGACATGGTCAAACGGCTCAGCTCCGGCGAGCCGGCCCAGCGCGACACCGCCCAGGCCGAGCTGACCGCCGTCGGCCAGCCGGCCGTGCCGGCTCTGCGGACGGCGGCCAACAACGTCGATGACGCCGACGGGTCGGCCCGGGCGCGGGCCTGCCTGGGCAACATCGAGGGCGTCCCGGCCGCCAACCTGGTCACCCACGCCGCCCGCCTGTTGGCCCAGCGCAAGCCCGCCGGTGCCGCCGAGGCGCTGATCGGCTACCTGCCGTTCGCCGAGGACGACCCGACGTTCCAGGAGGTCGAGCACGCCCTCGTCGCCGTCGCCCTGCGCGACGGCAAGCCCGACCCGGCGCTGGTCCAGGCGCTACAGGACAAGCTGCCGCTACGCCGCGGCACCGCCGCCCAGGTCATCTGCCAGGCCGGCGGGGCCGCCCTCCACGGGGCGGTCCGGCCGCTCTTGAAAGACCCCCGGCCGTCGGTGCGGCTGCGGGCGGCGCTGGGGCTGGTCGGCGCCTACGACGCCGAGGCCATCCCGGTGCTGATCGACCTGCTCGCCGAGCTTCAGCCGAAGCTCCGCCAGCAGGCCGAGGAGTACCTCACCCAGCTGGCCGGCGAGTGGGCCGTCGCCGGGCCCAAGGGCAACGACGTGATGTCGCGGCAGCTCCGCCGCGACATCTGGGCCGCCTGGTGGAAGAACACCGACGGCGAGCGGCTGCTCGACGAGTTCAAGTCGCGGGCGACGTCCGACGACGACCTGCTGCGCGTCACGGCGCTCATCGCGAAGCTCGGGGACGACAAGCCGGAGGCCCGCGACGCGGCGGTGGCAGAGCTGATCGGACTTGGCAAGTCGGCGGCGTCGCTCTTGCGCCGCGCGGTCAACGACGCCGACCCGCGGGTCAGTCCCCTGGCCGGCCGCTGCCTCGACGCCATCGAGAAGGACGCACCCGCCGCGCTGCCCGCCGCCGCCCCCCGGCTGCTGGGGCTGCGCAAGCCGCCGGGCACCGTCGAAACGCTGCTGATGTACCTGCCGTTCTGCGAGTCGGCCGACTTGGCCGAGCAGCTGACCGACAGCCTCTCCGCCGTCGCCGCCCCCGGCGGCAAGCCCGACGAGGCGCTGGTCAAGGCGCTGGAGGGCAAGGTCGCCACCCGCCGCGCGCTGGCCGTGCTGGCGCTGTGCCGTGCCAGGGCCGTCGGCGAGTTTGCCCGCCGTCCGCAAGCTGCTCAGGGACCCCGACGTGACGGTGCAGGCTCCGCGCCGCCCAGGGGCTGGCGTCGCTGGGCAAGGGACGCGGTGCCGGCGATGATCGGCCTGCTGAAAGACCTGCCGCTGGCGCTAGCCTGGGAGGTGGAGGATTACCTCGGCGACCTGGCCGGCGACCGGGCGCCACTGGAGGCCGTCAGCGAGGACCCGGCCTCGCGGGCCAAGGCGGCCGCTGCCTGGGGCCGGTGGTGGGGCGACAGCCACAAGTCGGTCGCGCTGGGCGCGGCGGCCGGCCGGCGTGAGTCGGGGCACTACCTGCTCGTCGAGAACTATAACCAGGCGTTCGGCCGCGGCCGGGTGCTGGAGGTGGACCAGTCCGGCAAGACGCTGTGGGAGGTCCGCGACCTGAACTTTCCCAACGACGCCCAGGTGCTGCGCAACGGCCACGTGCTGGTCATCGAGCAGCAGAGCCGGCTCAGCGAGCGCGACCGGAGCGGCAAGGTGGTCGGTCTCGACCGCCACTACCCCAACGTCTTCCACGCCGAGCGGCTGCGCGACGGCACGACGTTCGTGGCCTGCCGCAACCAGCTGCTGCTGATCGACGCCAAGGGCAACCCGACGATGACGTACAACTACACCTCGAACACCATCCTCGCCGCCCGCCGCTTCCGCGACGGGACGATGGGCCTGTTGTCGTACGGCGGGCAGTACGTGCGGATCGACCGCTCCGGCAAGGAGGTCAAGAACGCCCAGCTGCCCGGCTGGGGCAACGTCAGCGCCAACGGGGCGGAGCTGCTGCCCGGCGACCGGGTCGTGATCGCCGACGGCCGGTTCAACCGGCTGGTGGAGCTGGGCCTGGACGGCAAGGCGGCGTGGGAGTGCCCGATCACCTACCCGCTGTCGCCGACGCTGGCGCCGAACGGCCACGTCGTCGTGACGGGGATGAACAACACGGCGATCTACGAGGTGGACCGCAAGGGCAAGGTCGTCAAGGACTGGAAGGGGTTCGACTTCCGGCCGTTCCGCGCCGTCCGGCGCTAACGCGAGAGAGCTTCGATGCCGCGCATCTTCCTGATTCTCCTCCCCGCCCTGGCCCTCAGTCCCGTCACGCCGGCGCGCGCCCAGGAGAAGGACGCGACCGCCGAGGAGGAGCAGAGGCTCAAGGGCGCCTTCCAGCCGACCGACGGCCCCGGCCTGGTGGCGTTCCTGCGGGCGCGGGCGGCGGGCGCCGCCAGTCCGGAGCGGTTGGCCGAGCTGGTCGAGGCCCTGGAGGGCAAGGGCGGGGCGGCGCGGCTGAAGGCGTGCGGCGAGCTGGTCGCCGCCGGGCCGCCGGCGATCCCCCCGCTGAGGCGGGCGGCGCGCGACGTCGATTCGCCCGAGGCGGCGGGCCTGGCCAGGCAGTGCCTGAAGCTCCTCGAGGACGACCCCGGCCAGCTGACGACCGCCGCCGTCCGGCTGCTGGTCGCCCGCCGGCCGGCCGGCACGGCCGAGGCGCTGCTGGCCTACCTGCCGCACGCCGAGAGCGACGCCGTCCTGGACGAGCTGAAGGAGGCCCTGGGGGCCGTCGCCCACGACAAGGGCAAGGCGGACGAGGCGGTCGTCCGGGCGCTGTCGGACGGCCACCCGCTCCGCCGCGCCAGCGCCGTCGTGGCCCTGACCGCCAACGGCTCGACCGAGCCGCGGGAGGCACTGCGGCGGCTGCTGCTCGACCCGATGCCGTCGGTCCGCCTCCGGGCGTCCCTGGTGCTGGCCCGGGCCCACGACGCCAAGGCGGTCTCGACGCTCATCACCCTGCTGGCCGACCTGCCGGAGCCGCAGGCCCGCGAGGTCGAGGAGTACCTGAAGGACCTCGCCGGCGAGCAGGCGCCGAAGGTGGCGTACGCCGCCGACGCCCGGTCGCGCGAGAGGGCCCGCGACGCCTGGGCGAGGTGGTGGCTGGACACCGAGGGGCCCGGCCCGCTCGACGAGGTGAAGAGGCGCACCCTGACCGAGGTCGATGCCGGGCACGTCCAGGCGGTCATCGAGAAGCTCGGCGACGACGCGTTCGAGGTGCGGCAGAAGGCCGAGGAGGAGCTGCGGAAGCTGGGCGGGCGGATCGTCCCGCTGCTGAAGGAGGCGCAGAAGAGCCCCGACCTGGAGATCCGCAACCGGGCGACGAAGTGCCTCGCCGCCATCGAGACGGAGAAGACGCCGCCCCTTTCCCCGGTGACCGCCCGTCTTCTGGCGCTGCGCAAGCCGAAGGGCGCCGCCGCGGCCCTGCTGGCCTACCTGCCGTTCGCCGACGAGGAGTCGCTGGCCGAGGACGTCCAGGCGGCGCTGAACGCGGCGGCGTTCCGCGGCGGCAAGGCGGACGAGGCGGTGCTGCAGGCGCTGGCGGACAAGAACTCGACCCGCCGGGCCGCCGCCGCCGTCGCCTTGTGCCACGGCCCGGTCGCGGAGTACCTGCCGCGGCTGAGGCCGCTCCTGAAGGACAGGGACCCGGCCGTCCGGGCCAAGGTGACCCTGGCGCTGGCCGGCGCCCGCGAGCCGGAGGCGGTGCCGGGGGTGATCGCCCTGGTGCGCGACCTGCCCGGCGACGCCGGCGCCTCCGCCGAGGACTTCCTCTTCCGCCTGGCCCGCGACGAGCCGCCCAGGGGCCTGCCCGAGGGCGACGACAACCGGGCCAAGCGCGCCGCCGCCTGGGAGGGCTGGTGGGCCACCCACAAGGGGGCCCTGGCGGCGCTGGAGCGGCAGGCCCCGGCCGTCCGCCGGCGCGAGCTGGGCTACACGCTGCTGGTGCAGACCAGCAACAACATGATCGTCGAGTGGGACAAGGAGCGGCGGGTGCGCTGGCAGCTGACCGGCCTGGCCAACCCGTGGGACGCCCAGTGGCTGCCGGGCAACCGCCTCCTGGTGGCCGAGTACAACGCCCAGCGCGTCACCGAGCGCAACCTCAAGGGCGAGATCCTGTGGACGGCGAACGTCGGCAACTGGCCGATGCAGGCCGAGCGGCTGGCCAACGGCCGCACCTTCGTCACCTGCCGCAACGCCCTGTACGAGTTCGACCGGGGCGGCAAGCAGGTGGCCAAGATCGACCGCCCCGCCAGCGACATCATGACGGCCCGCAAGCTGGCCAACGGCCAGGTCGTCGTCGTGACCCAGAACCGCCAACTGCTAAGGCTCGACCGGTCCGGCAAGGAGGTCAAGAGCGCCCTCCTGCCCGGCGTCTTCTCCAACCAGAACGAGATCCTCCCCAACGGCCACGTGCTGTTGCCGATGGGCTGGATGAACGCCCTGGCCGAGTACAACGCCGACGGCAAGGAGGTGGCCCGGCTGACGGTTCCCGCCCCGATGCACGCCATCCGCCTGGACAGCGGGAACGTGCTGGTGTCGTCGCAGAACTGGCCCTACCGGATCTACGAGTTCGACAAGAAGGGCCACCAGGTCGGCGACTACACGACCAACAACGCCTACGTCTTCCGCGTCCGGCGACGCTGAGGTGAGTCATGCGCCACGCCGCGATCACCACCGCCGTCCTGTCCCTCGCCGCCGGCCTCCTGACGTCGGCGGCGCCGGGGCCCGCCCCCGACGCCGACGAGAGGCTGCTGGTGGAGAGCGGGCTACCGGCCGACGGCCCCGGGCTGCTCGACTACCTCCGCCGCCGGTTCGCCTCGCCGCTGACGGAGGGCCGGCTCCGGCAGCTGATCGAGCAGCTCGGCGACGACGCGTTCGTCAAGCGGGAGCAGGCGTCGCGCCAGTTGGTGCTGATCGGCCGGCCCGCGAGGCCGCTGCTGACCGAGGCGCTGAAGCACAGTGACCTGGAGGTGCGCCACCGGGCCGGCCGCTGCCTGCGGCAGATCGGCGGCGACGGGATGTCCTCGCGCGTCCTGGCCGCCGCCCTGCGGGTGCTGGCGCGGCGGAACCCCGACGGGGCGGTGGCGATGCTGGTGGAGCACATGCCGGCCCTGGGCGAGGAGCCGTTCGCGCCGGCGGCCCGGGAGGCGCTGGCGTCACTGGCCGTCCGCGACGGCAAGGCCCACCCCGCCATCGCCGCCGCCCTGACCAACGCCGTGCCCGCCCGCCGCCACGCCGCCGCGGTGGCGCTGCTCCGCGCCGGCGGTGCCGACCAGGGGCCGGCCCTGCTGAGGCGGCTGGCCGACGACGACCGGGACGTCCGCTTCGACGTCGCGCTGGGGCTGGCCCGGCTGGGGAAGAAGGAGGCGATCCCGGTGCTGATCGCGGAGCTGGACCAGAAGGTCACCCCGCGGTTCGGCCAGGCGGAGGAGCTGCTGCTGCGGCTGGCCGCCGACAAGGGGCCGACGCTGGCCGACGCCGAGGACGACACCCGCCGCGACTACCGCAAGGCGTGGGAGCGGTGGTGGAGGGAGAACGAGGCGTCGGCCGACCTGTCGGCCCTCCGCGGGCCGGGGAGGCTGCTCGGCCGGACGGTCGTGGTGCTGCTCGACGACAACCAGGTGCTCGGCCTCGGCGCCGACGACAAGGTCCGCTGGAAGATCGACCGGGTGCAGATGGTGCTGGACGTCCAGCCGCTGCCGGGCGACCGCGTTCTGCTGGCCGAGTACAACGGCAAGCGGGTGACGGAGCGGACGAGCAAGGGGCAGGTCGTCTGGGAGGTCAAGGCGGACGAGCCGCTCGCCGCCCAGAGGCTGCCCGACGGGCACACGCTGGTGGCGACGAAGGACGCCCTGGTCGAGGTGGACCGCGACGGCCGCGAGGTCTTCCAGTACGCCCCGCCGGCCGGCACGACGATCATGCGGGCCAGCAAGCTGCCCGGGGGCGACGTGCTGCTCGTCACGCAGGTCGGCGTCGGCACGCAGCTCGTCCGCCTGGACGCCCTGGGGCAGGAGGCGAAGCGGTTCGTCGTGGACGTGGGCACCTCCGGGGGCCGGCTCGACGTGACCGCCGCGGGCCACGTGCTGGTCCCCGAGATGTACAGCAACCGCGTCGCCGAGTACGACCGCGCCGGGCAGGTGGTCCGCACGCTGCCGATCGACCAGCCGATCGCCTGCGTGGTGCTACCCAACGGCAACGTGGTGGTGACGTCGATGACGCAGAAGCGCGCCGTCGAGCTGGACCGGTCGAACAAGGAGGTCTGGCAGTACCGCCGCGACACGAGAGTGACGCGGGCGGTGCGGTATTGAGACGCCCGGTCCCCTCGCCCCCGAGGCGGGGGCGAGGGAGCATTAGGGGGAGCCCGCCATGTGCCGCCGCTGGGGTCGAACACTCGCGCTGGCCTGCTGCCTGGCGCTGGGGTCGGCGCTGCCCGCGGACACCACCGAGGTCAAGGCCGACCTGACGGCGCTGACCCGGGCCTCCGTCTCGACCGACACGCCGTCGTTGCTGGCGTTCATCAAGAAGCGCACCCTCTCCGACGAGACGCGGGCCAAGGTCGCCTCGCTGATCGAGCAACTCGGCGCCGACGAGTACTCCGCGCGCGAGAAGGCGACGGCGGACCTGATCGACCTGGAGGGGCTGGGCCGGCCGCAGGTCGCCCAGGCCTTGAAGCACGACGACCCCGAGGTCCGCAAGCGGGCCCGCCTCGTCCTGACGCGGATCGGCCCCGTCGCCGACGACCTCGGCCTGGTGGCGCCGGCGGCCCGGGTGCTGGCGGCGCGGCGGGCGGCCGGGGCGACCAGGGTGCTGCTGGAGTACCTGCCTTGCGCCGAGGACGCCGCCGTCGCCGAGGACGTCGCCGCGGCGCTTGGGCCGTTGGCCCTGGGCAAGGACGACAAGCCCGACCCGGCCCTGCTGACCGCCCTGGCCGATCCGCTCGCGGTCAAGCGCTGGGCGGCCGGGCAGGCCTTGGCGAAGGCGCCTGTGGGCCGGCCGCTGGCCCGCAAGCTGCTCAAGGACGCCGACGTCGGCGTCCGCCGCCGCGTCGCCGTCGCCCTGTTCGAGGCGCGCGACAAGGAGGCGGTCCCCGCGCTGCTCGCCCTGCTGCCGGTCGCGGCGGGGGAGGACCTGGCCGTGGTCGAGGACTCGTTGCTGGCGCTGGCCGGCGACAAGGCGCCGGAGCGGCCGGAGATCGACACGCCCAAGGCGCGGGAGGCCTACCACCGGCAGTGGGCGTCCTGGTGGGCCGACCACGCCGACAAGATCGACCTGGCCAAGGTGGACCTGGCGGCCGCCTACCGCGGCTACACGCTGGTGACGGCCCTGGGCCCGCCGGCGAAGGCCGCCGGCGGCATCGGCGGCACCGTCCAGGAGCTGGACCCCGCCGGCAAGGTGCGGTGGAAGATCGACAACGTCAGCTACCCCGTACACGCCTCGATGCCCCGGCGGGACCGCGTGCTGGTCTGCGAGTACAACCTCAACCGCGTCACCGAGCGCGACCTCAAGGGCAACGTCCTGTGGACGAAGACCGTCGGCAACATGATCATCTCGGCGGAGCGGCTGGCCAACGGGCACACGTTCATCGTCACCCGCAACGGGATCTACGAGGTGGACAAGGACGGCCGCGAGGTGCGATCGGTCCCCCGGCCGACGCTCGACCTGCTGGCGGCGCACCGCCACAAGGACGGCAAGATCACCCTGCTGACGACCAACGGCACGGTGGCCCGGCTGGACCGCGACGGCCGGGCTCTGGGCTCGTTCAACCTCGGCGGGTTCTTCAGCAGCACGATCGGGTTCCGGGCGCACTTCCTGCCCAACGGCGGGCTCGTCGTGCCGGACTACACGCGCGGCAAGATCCGCGAGTACGACGGCACCGGGAGGTTGGTGCGGGAGCTGGACGCCTACCGCCCCAGCGCGGTGGTGAAGCTGCCCAGCGGGCACTACCTGTACGCCAGCCGGCTGCGCCCCTCGATCACCGAGCTGGACAAGGACGGCAAGGAGGTCACGCGGCGCGACGTCGATGGCCGGCCGCTGTTCATCGACCGGCGGTGACGCCCTCCGGCGGCAGGTCGATGAGCCGCCCCACCGCCGGGCGAAGGGCCCGCGCGACGGCGGCGGCCACCTCGCCGACTTCCTCGGGCACCGGCACGGCCGAGGCGGCCCGGTATTTCGCCCACTTCGCCCGGGCGGAGTCGGTTCGCCACCAGGCCGGGTTGTAGACGACGTCGCGCACGTTCGTCAGCGGGTCGGAGTGGGCCTCGAAGGCCACCCGGATCGCCTCGACGAGCGTGTCGGTGTCCAGGTGACAGTGCGCTGTCAGCAGGTGCAGGTCGAAGAGGTCCTTCGGCTGCCAGCGCCTCGCGCCGTGCTCGAACAGGCCGTCCAGCTTCCAGGCGGCGAGCAGCTCGGGGCGGGCGGCGAGGAGGCGGGCCGGCCCGGACGCGGTGGGGTAGTCGAGCCACGCCGCGGGCGGCACCAGCGGGTCGCCGAAGCCGATGTCGATTTGCAGGCGAGCGGGGGGTGTTAACCCCCCGGTTACGGGCGCCCCTACCGGGGGACTGACGTCCCTCGCTCGCCTCGCCTCGACGGAGAACCGCAGCCCCGGGAAGGCCGTCTCGCGCCAAATCACCTCGCCGCGCAGCGTCTCCAGGCCGAAGAGCACGCCGGTGAGCGAGTCGATGGCGAGGACGTCGGCGAGGCGGCGGGCGGCCTCGTCGAGGTCGCGCGGGAACAGCCCCAGGAAGTCGAGGTCGCGCGTCTCCCGCCGCGCCTCGCCGACCCACACCCGCGTCAGCACGCCGCCGCGCAGAACGAGGTCGCCGGCGTGCGGCGACCGCGCCAGGCGGAGGAGGACCTCCTCCACCTGCCCGGTCACGCCCCACCCGCGTTGCCGGCGCCCGCCGGCGGGTCGATCCAGCCGGCGTCCACCGCGGCGTTGCTGTCGTAGATCGCGTACTCCTTCAGCCTGTTCGACAGTGGATACCCCAGGGCGGTCAGCTCCTTGCACAGGTCGTCGAACCGCACCTCGGCGTTCACCCGGCCGACGCCGTAGACGCGCATCGTCACGAACCGCCGGGCCGAGTCGTCCCTCAGCGCGTTCAACGACAGGTGGGCCGCGTGACGGGTGCAGACGACACGCAGTGCGTCCAGGTCGCCCTCGGCGGGCAGCGTCAGCTTGACGTGGAACTCGAAGTAGTTGCCCGCCGGGAAGGCCCGCGCCTCCTCGTCGGTGGCCGGCACCCCCTCGTTGGTCGTCACCGCCTCCAGCTTCAGCCGCGTCACCCGGAAGCCGCGCTGCCGCAGCGACCGCGCCAGCCCGGCGACCTGCTCGACCACCTCGGCCAAGTCGCCGCGGTGGTACGTGGCCGTCATCGGCTGCGACCGCGTCTGGCCGCGCGGTAGCTCGATCAGCACGCACTTGGCGCTCAGTTCGTCGCACGCCGCACGGAAGCGTTCACGCTCGGCCAGGTCGGCGGCGTCCACCGTGACGTGCGCCTCGAACGTGCCGCGACCGGGCTGACCCCGCAGCCGGTCGATCATGGCTTGCTCGGACACCGGCGGGTGTGTCATCGCCGCGCCTCTCTTCCCCCTCGCGTTATCCCCATCCTACCCGACGGACACGCCAACCGCGAGGCAGGTAGCACCTTTCAGGCCGACTTGCCAGAGTCATGTCCTACCTAGGGAAATGGTCTAGACACACGAACCAGGAGACGATATTTACTATTATCATCAACATAGAGAACATTCGACCATGAGGGAGGGAGCGATGCGACGGACAGCGGTTGGGTTCCTGGCTATCTTGCTGCTGGCGGGGTGCAACGGGTCGCGGACGGACGGCGAACTACTGAACGTATCTTACGATCCTACCAGGGAGTTGTGGCGTGACCTCAACGCCCTGTTCGAGAAGAAGCACCGCGAGGAGACGGGCCAATCCCTGACCGTCCGGCAGTCGCATGGCGGCTCGTCGAGCCAGGCCCGGGCGGTGATTGACGGCCTCGAAGCCGACGTGGTCACCCTTGCTCTGTGGTCGGATACCGACGCAATCAGGAAGAAGGGACTGATCAATGCCGACTGGGAGGAGAGGCTGCCCAACCGCTCGCTGCCGTACCTCTCGACGATCGTGTTCGTGGTGCGGAAGGGAAACCCCAAAGGGGTGAAGGACTGGCCGGACCTGGTGAGGGGCGACGTGAAGGTGATCACGCCAAACCCGAAGACCGGCGGCAACGGCAAGCTGAGCTTCCTGGCGGCGTGGGGGGCGGCGTTGCACCGAGGCGGGTCGGAGAAGGACGCCGAGGAGTACGTCCGCGAGCTTTACGCCCGGGTGCCGGTGCTTGACCAGGCGGCGCGGGCGGCGACGGTGACGTTCGCGCGGAAGAACCTCGGCGACGTCCACCTGACCTGGGAGAACGAGGCGCACCTGGAGGTGGCCGAGGCCAAGGGCGAGCTGGAGATCGTTTACCCGAAGGCGAGCATCCGGGCCGAGCCGCACGTCGCGGTGGTCGATGCCAACGTGGACCGCAAGGGGACGCGGGCGGCTGCGGAGGCGTACCTGAAGCTGCTCTGGACGCCGGAGGCGCAGGAGGTCATCGCGAAGCACCACTACCGGCCGACTGACCCGGAGGTGCTGAAGCGGAACGCGGGGCGGTTCCCGGCCATCGAGTTGTTCCCGATCACGACGATCGCCAAGGGCTTCGACGCGGCCCAGGAGCGGTTCTTCGCCGAGGGCGGCGTGTTCGACCGCATCTACCAGCCGAGGGGGAACTGACGCATGAGCGCCGCCGCACTGCCCCGCCAGCGCCGCGTCCTGCCCGGCCTGCCGCTGGCGCTGGGGTACACGATGACGTACCTGAGCCTGCTGGTGCTGATCCCGCTGGCGGCGATGTTCCTCAAGGCGGCGTCGCTGTCGCCGTCGCAGTTCGTCGCGGCGGTGTGGACGGAGCGGGCCCGGGCCGCTTACGCCCTGACGTTCGGGGCGTCGCTGGTCGCCGCCGCGGTGAACGTGGCGCTGGGGCTGCTGGTCTCCTGGGTGCTGGTGCGCTACGAGTTCCCGCTGAAGCGGCTGGTCGATGCCCTGGTGGACCTGCCGTTCGCGCTGCCGACGGCGGTGGCGGGGCTGGTCTACTCGTCGCTGTACGTGCCCAGCGGCTGGCTGGGGCAGTTCCTGGTGCCATTGGGCATCGAGGCGGCGTACTCGCGGCTGGCGATCGTCCTCGTCCTGGTGTTCACCGGCTTCCCGTTCGTGGTGCGGACGGTGCAGCCGGTGCTGGAAGAACTGGACGCGGAGCAGGAGGAGGCCGGGGCAACGCTCAGGGCGACGCGCTGGCAGACGTTCCGCCGGGTGCTCTTGCCGCCCATGGTGCCGGCCTTGATCCACGGGCTGCGCTGTCGCTGTCGCGGGCCCTGGGGGAGTACGGCTCGGTGGTGTTCGTGGCGGGCAACATGCCGCTGCGGACGGAGATCGCCCCGGTGCTGATCGTCGCCCGGCTGGAGGAGTTCGCCTACGCCGAGGCGACGGCGATTGCCGTCGTGCTGCTGGTCGCGTCGTTCGCGCTTTTGGCGCTGGTCAACCTCGTGGAGCGGTGGAGCAAGCGCCATGGCGATTGACGTGTTGGTAGCGAAGGCGCGTGTTGGCGAGCCGGGGGCGTTAGCCCCCGGAGGTACTCCTCCCTCCGGTCGCTTACGCTCCCGGCTCGCCCCGGAGTGAGTCGCTCACCCGCCGCGCCTGCCATGACCCCGCCTGGGTGCGCTGGTCTCTCACGGCGGCGGCGCTGCTGGTCGTCGGCGTCCGCATTGTCATCCCGGTCGCCCACGTCTTCACGCAGGCTTTGGCCGACGGCTTCGGGCCGTTCTGGCGGGCGCTGACGGCCAGCCCCGACACCCGCGCCTCCATCCTGCTGACACTGACCGTCGCGCCGGTGGCGGTGCTGTTGAACACGGCCTTCGGCGTGGCGGCGGCGTGGGCCATCGCCCGGTTCAAGTTCCCGGGTCGGTCGCTGTTGACGACGCTGATCGACCTGCCGTTCTCCGTCTCGCCGGTCGTCGCCGGGCTGGTGTTCGTGCTGCTGTTTGGCTTGCAAGGCGCGTTCGGCGGCTGGCTTCAGGCGCACGGGTTCAAGGTCATCTTCGCCACACCGGGGCTGATCCTGGCGACGGCGTTCGTCACCTTCCCGTTCGTGGCCCGCGAGCTGATCCCGCTCTTGGAGAGCCTCGGCCCCGACGAGGAGGTGGCGGCGCTGAGCCTGGGGGCGTCGGGCTGGCAGATGTTCTGGCGCGTCACGCTGCCGAACGTCCGCTGGGGCCTGCTCTACGGCGTGATCCTGTGCAACGCCCGGGCGATGGGCGAGTTCGGGGCGGTCTACGTCGTCTCCGGACGCATCACCGGCAAGACCGACACGATGCCGCTGCGCGTCGAGAAGCTTTTCCAGGACTACGACACGCCCGGCTCGTTCGCCCTCGCCTCGCTGCTGACGCTGCTGGCGCTGGGGACCCTGATTGTGAAGGCTCTGCTCGAACGGGCCGCGAGGAGGGACGCATGAGCATTCAGGTGCGTGAGGTCAGCAAGCGGTTCGGGTCGTTCGTGGCGCTGGACCGGGTCAGCCTGGAGGTGCCGGCGGGGCAGCTGACGGCGCTGTTGGGGCCGTCCGGCTCGGGCAAGACGACGCTGCTGCGGATCATCGCGGGGCTGGAGTCCCCCGACGCCGGCTCGGTGCTGCACAAGGACGAGGAGATCACCGACCAGCCGCCGCGCGACCGCAACGTCGGCTTCGTCTTCCAGCACTACGCGCTGTTCCGGCACATGACGGTGTACGAGAACGTCGCCTTCGCGCTGCGGGTTCGGCACCGGCCCCAGGCCGAGGTCGATGCCCGGGTCCGCGAGTTGATCCGGCTGATCCGGCTGGAGGGCCTGGACCAGCGCTACCCGTCGCAGCTGTCCGGCGGGCAGAGGCAGCGCGTGGCGCTGGCGCGGGCGCTGGCGGCGAGGCCGCGGGTGCTGCTGCTGGACGAGCCGTTCGGCGCGCTGGACGCCCGGGTGCGGCAGGAGCTGCGGCAGTGGCTGCGGCGGCTGCACGACGAGCTGGACGTGACCAGCATCTTCGTCACGCACGACCAGGAGGAGGCGTTCGAGGTGGCCGACCGCGTCGTGGTGCTCAACCGCGGGCGGATCGAGCAGGACGGCACGCCGGCGGAGGTGTTCGAGCAGCCGGCCAGCCCGTTCGTGATGGACTTCCTGGGCAACGTCAACGTCTTCCACGGCCGGGTGCAGGGCGGGGTCGCCCGCCTGGGCGGCCTGGAGGTGGAGTACCCGCAGGCGGAGGGGTTCGACGCGGCGGTCTACATCCGCCCGCACGAGCTGGACATCGCCCGCAAGGCGGCGGCGGGGAGCCTGCGGGCCAAGGTGGTGCACATCGTCCCGACCGGGGCGGTGGCCCGCGTCCAGCTGGCGGCGGTCGGCCGGGAGGACGCCGTCCACGTCGAGGTCGGGGCGGACCGCCTGACCGAGCTGGCCCTGTCGCCGGGCGAACAGGTCTACCTGACGCCGCGCAAGGTGCGCGTCTTCGTCCCCGAACCCGACTACGTGATCTAACCGGAGGGAACGATGCAAAGCCGAAGGCTGTTTCTGATCGGGGGGCTGCTCGCCCTGGGGCTGTCCTCCTGCGGCGACGGGCGCAAGCCGACGTTCCCCGTAAGCGGCAAGGTGGTCCTGGGCGACAAGCCGGTGGCCAACGCCACGGTCGTGTTCCACCCCGCCGGCGGCGACGCCAACGAGCTGCGGCCACGAGCGACCACGCAGGCGGACGGGACGTTCCGGCTGACCACCTACGACGGCAACGACGGCGCCCCGGCCGGCGAGTACCGGGTGACCGTCGAGCTGTGGCTGTCCAGCGGCCGGGGCGACGAGGGCCCGACCAGCCGGCTGCCCGCGAAGTTCGCCCGGCCGGAGACGTCCGGCCTGGCGGCCACCGTCGCCGCCGGGCCCAACGAGCTGAAGCCGTTCGGGATCAAGCGATAACTTCCAACCCGTTAGTTAGTAAGGAGAGAGTGTCCATGGTACGACCCGTTCCGACCCGCCGTCGCGGGTTCACGCTGATCGAGCTGCTGGTGGTGATCGCCATCATCGCCATCCTGATCGGCCTGTTGCTGCCCGCCGTCCAGAAGGTCCGCGAGGCGGCCGCCCGCATGAGCTGCCAGAACAACCTCAAGCAGCTCGGCCTGGCCTTCCACAACTACCACGACCCGAACAGCGGCCTGCCCAGCAACATTCGCCCCGACGCGGTCAGCACCGTGCGGGTCCGCTGGCTGACCTACCTGTTGCCGTACATCGAGCAGGACAACATGTACCGCAACGTGAACCTGAGCGTCAACTGGCACCTGCCGGCCAACCTGCCGGTGTTCGGCTCGCGGCTGAAGACGGTCGAGTGCCCGTCGGCCCCGAACGGCCAGGTGATCGACGGCGCCCCGGACACCAGCCCGGCGTGGACGAGCATCGTGGCGAACGGCGACTACGGCGGGTTCTACGGCGTGGACCCGCAGCTGGTCACCCTCGGGCTGATCGACGCCTCCTCCGGCCGGGTGGACAACGGCGCGATCTCGAAGACGACCAAGCTGAAGTTCGCCGACTTCAGCGACGGCCTGTCGAACACGCTGCACCTGACCGAGTCCGCGGGCCGGCCGAACCTCTACCGGCTGGGCCGCCTGGTCAGCTCCGCCAGCGGACTGAACCGGGTCAACGGCGGCGGCTGGTGCCGGCCGGCCAGTGAGCTGAACGTCCTGCGCGGCGCGTCGGCGGACGGCACGGCGTTCCCGGGGCCGAACGCGGTGAACGTGACCAACGGCGAGGCGCTGGGCACCTACCCGCACCCGTTCTACAACACCGACGGGACGGGCCAGATCTACAGCTTCCACACCGGCGGGGTGAACGCCCTGTTCGGCGACGGGTCGGTGCGGTTCATCCGCCAGGGCATCTCGATCCGGACGCTGGCCCAGGTGGTGACGCGCAACGGCGGCGAGGTCATCGTCGGGGACAACTAAGCCGCAGGACTGCCCAATGAAGGAAGCGGTGTGGAGGTGC
>JAXMAW010000094.1:0-17422 GCA_046350195.1 Gemmataceae bacterium | reverse complement strand
ACCGGCGCGTCGCGGCCATGTCCTTGCCGGTGCCGATGCAGTAGGTCGCGACGGTGAACGGCGCCCCGGCGAAGACGAGGACGGGCAGCCCGCCGCGCAGCTCCTCCTTGACCAGGCGTAACAGGTCGCGTATGTGCTGATAGCGCGCCGGGTCCGGCGACGCCTCCAGCCGCCCGACGTCGTCGAGGCTGCGGACCGGCCAGTCGGGAACCGGGCCGAGCGACGGCTGGAGCGTGAACGGCTGGCCCATGGCGACGGGCAGCGAGGTGATGTCGTAGAAGAGGATGATGCCGTCCACCCCGAAGCGGCGCGGCAACAGCGACGCCTTGGCGGCCAGCTCGACGTTCTCGGAGAACTCGTAGAACGACAGGCCCGAACGCAGGCGGTTGAACTCGGGGTCCCACCGGCCGGCCTGGCGCATGGCCCACACCGGGGGGCGCTCGACGGCCTCGCCGCGGGCGGCGCGGACGAGCAACGGGGGGCGGGTCGGGGGCAGCGGCATCAACGAACCTCGTCACGATCCGGGGCGACGCCGCTATTGTAAGGACTGAAGGGCAACCCCACATGGACGGGTGCGACCCAAGAGCCGCCGGGCTTGTCCCGGCGGCCCGAGGCGCGCCCCAGGACCGGCGGGGTAAACCCGCCGGCTCACTCGACCACATCGTCCCCTGGACATTCGCGTGAAAGGGACCACCCCGTGATGACCGCCTCGCTCACCGCGCTGCTACTGACGACCGTCGCCCCCGCCGCGCCGCCGCTGACCGTCGCCGAGTCCAGCGGTTACAAGGCCACGTCGCGCCACGCCGACGTCGTCAAGTTCTGCGAGCAACTCGCGAACGAGTCGAAACTCGTGCGCCTCGGCGAGTTGGGCAAGAGTCACGAGGGCCGCAAGCTGCCGCTGATCATCCTCGCCGACCCACCGGTGGCGACCGCCGCCGAGGCGGCGAAGAGCGGCAAGCTCGTCGCCTTCGCCATGGGCAACATCCACGCCGGCGAGGTGGACGGCAAGGAGGCGCTGCTGATGCTGGCCCGCGACCTGGCCACCGCCAAGGATGCCGCGATCCTGAAGCAGCTCGTCATCGTCTTCTGCCCGATCTTTAACGCCGACGGCAACGAGAAGATCACCAAGGCCAACCGCGGCTACCAGGCCGGGCCCGCCGAGGGCGTCGGGGTGCGGGTCAACGCCCAGGGCTACGACCTCAACCGCGACTTCGTCAAGCTGGAGACGCCGGAGGTCCGCTCGCTGGTGCGGTTCGTCAACGAGTGGGACCCCGCCGTGCTCATCGACTGCCACACGACCAACGGCTCGTACCACCGCTACACGCTGACCTACGAGGGCGGGCGCTGTCCCGCCGGCGACCCGAAGGTGGTCGCCTTCACCCGGGACGAACTGCTGCCCGAGGTCACCCGCCGCATGGAGAAGCAGACGGGTTACAAGTCGATGTTCTACGGCAACTTCTCGCGCGACCGGAAGGAGTGGCAGACCGTCCCGCCGACGCCGCGCTACGGCACGCACTACGCCGGGCTGCGCGGCCGGGTCGGCGTGCTGTCGGAGTCCTACGTCTACGCCCCGTACAAGGACCGCGTCCTGGCGTCGCGCGCGTTCGTCCGCAACATCCTCGACTTCGCCGCCGAGCACCGCGACAAGATCGCCAGGCTGGTGAAGGAGGCGCGTGCGACGCCGGACAAGGTCCCGTTGCGCTTCGAGGCGGCCCCCCAGGGGCGGCCCGCCGAGATCCTCGGCTTCGTCGAGGAGGTGAAGGACGGCCGCCGGGTGAACACCGGCAAGCCGAAGGGTTACGAGGTGATCTACACCGGTGGCAGCAAGCCGACGGTCGAGGTGACGCGGCCGTATGCGTACCTGTACCCGGCGTCGTTCACGAAGGCCACCGAGGCGCTTCAGCGGCACGGGATCACCGTCGAGGAGCTGCGCGAGGACCTCGACCTGGACCTCGAAGCGTACCGGGTCAAAAAGGTGACGCGGGAGCGCGACTTCCAGAAGCACCAGCTGGTGGCGCTGGAGGTCGAGCCTCGCAAGGAGGGGCGTCGCGTCCCGGCCGGCACGGTGATCGTGCGGACCGCGCAGCCGCTCGGTCGGCTCGCCGTGTTCCTCCTGGAACCGCAGTCGATGGACGGGCTGGCGACGTGGAACTTCTTCGACCAGGCGCTCAAGGAGGGGAGCGACTTCCCGGTGACCCGCCTGGCCGCCCAGACGCCGATCACCACCGGGCGCGTGCGGCCGCTCCCGGAAGATCGGAAGCGCGCCCGGCCGATCACCCCGGAGGACGTCCTGCGCGAGAAGCCGCTCAGCTTCGCCGGCGACCCGGTGTCCGGTCTGGCCTGGCTCGACGACGCCGAGCACTTCGTCCAGACGAAGGACGGCCGGCTGTGGAAGGTCCAGGCGGTGACGGGTCGCTGTCAGCCGCTGGACGACCCGGAGCAGCTGACCAAGGTCTTCGCGTCGATGATGCCCGCCGACACCGCGAGGAAGCTCGTCGCGTCGCCGACGGTGCCGGCCGACTCGAAGCACACTGCCGCGCTGTTCACCCACGAGAACGACCTCTACCACGCCACGCTTCTGGGGGCCAAGGTGACGCGGCTGACGAGGTCGGGCGGGAATAAGGAGCTGGTCACGTTCAGCCCCGACGGCCGGCAGGTGGCGTTCGTGCGCGGGGACAACCTGTTCGCCGTCGATGTCGCCACGGCCACCGAGCGCGAGCTGACCAGCGACGGCGGCAAGGCGGTCCGCAACGGCAAGGCCAGCTGGGTCTACTTCGAGGAGCTGTTCGACCGCAGCTGGAAGGCGTACTGGTGGAGCCCCGACTCGAAGCGCATCGCCTTCCTGCGCTCCGACGAGTCGGCGATGCCGCGCTTCAGCGTCGTGGACAACGTCCCTCTGGCGCAGACCGTCGAGGTGACGGCGTACCCGAAGGCGGGTCAGCCCAACCCGCTGGTGCGTCTCGGGGTGGTGTCGGTCAGCGGCGGGCCGGTCCGCTGGGTCGATCTGCCCGGCTACCCCGCGAAGGACACGCTGGTCGTCCGCGCCGGCTTCACGCCGGACGGCCAGACGCTCTGGTGTTACGTGCAGGACCGGGCGCAGACCTGGCTCGACGTCTGCGCCGCGCCGGCCGACGGCGGCCCGGCGAAGCGGCTGTTCCGCGAGACGACGAAGGCCTGGGTCGATGACCCCGGCGAGCCGGTGTTCCTCAAGGACGGCTCGTTCCTGCTGCCCAGCGAGCGCACCGGCTGGAAGCACCTCTTCCACTTCGACCGGGACGGCAAGCTGCTCCGGCAGGTGACGCAAGGCGAGTGGGAGGCGCGGCCGCCGTACAGGCTCGACGAGCAGGGCGGCTGGGTCTACTTCGTCGGCACCAAGGACAGTCACATCGCCAACAACCTCTACCGGGTCAAGCTCGACGGGTCGGGGCTGGCGCGCCTGACCGACGCCCCTGGCGACCACACCGTCAGCGTCAGCCCGAAGGGGAACTACTTCCTCGACACCTGGAGCGGCACGACGGAGCCGACGCGCGTTCGTCTGTGCCGCGCCGACGGCACACCGGCGCGGACGATCGACACGAACCCGGTCTACGATCGCGAGGAGTACCGCACCGGCCAGTTCGAGATGGTGAAGATCAGGACGCCTGACGGCTTCGAGCTGGAGGGGAGCCTCCTGAAGCCTCCGGGCTTCGACCCCAACCGCCGCCACCCGGTGTGGTTCATGACCTACGGCGGCCCGCACGCCCCGACGGTGCGCGACGCCTGGAACGGCGGCCGGGTGCGCGACGAGATGCTGGCCCAAATGGGCTTCCTCGTCTTCCGGGCCGACCCGCGCAGCGCCAGCGGCAAGGGGGCCTGCTCGACGTGGACGGCGTACCAGAGGCTCGGCGTGCAGGAGCTGAAGGACATCGACGCCGCCATCGAGTGGCTGACGAAGCAGCCCGGCGTGGACGCCAAGCGCGTCGGCATGTCCGGCGGCAGCTACGGCGGCTTCATGACCGCCTTCGCCATGACGCACGGCAAGCGCTTCGCCGCCGGCATCGCCTCGGCGCCGGTGACCGATTGGCACCTCTACGACTCGATCTACACCGAGCGCTACATGCGGACGCCGCAGGAGAACAAGGCCGGCTACGAGCGGACGTCGGTCGTGGGGGCGGCGAAGCACCTGCACGGCAGGCTGCTGCTCGTGCACGGGCTGATGGACGACAACGTCCACGCCCAGAACTCGATCCAGCTCATCGACGCCCTGCAGCGCGAGGGCAAGGAGTTCGAGGTGATGGTCTACCCCCGCGCCCGCCACAGCTTCCGCGACCTGCACTACCAGAAGCTGACGGTCGAGTTCATGCGTCGGGCCCTGCGCCCGGGTGAATGACGCCCCGGTCGCTGCATTTTTCGCCACTGGCAGATCGGCCTCGACGGCCCGTCCTCCCCCCAGGGAACCTGGGGGGGAGGACTCTGATTCCGCCTCAAACCCAAAACAATCTGGCACTTGCGAAAATCTCGAAATAACAGGCCTGCTCCTGTCGATCTCGTTGGGGCTCGTTCGACGGGATGGTAGAGGCCGGCCGCGGGCCGGGGCCGAATCGGGAACCCAAAAGGGGACAAGCGATGCGGGTCATGGTGATGATTCGGGCGGACAAGGACACGGAGGCGGGCGTCCTCCCCAGCGAGAAGATCCTGGCCGAGATGGGCAGGTACAACGAGGAGCTGGTGAAGGCCGGCGTGATGCTCGCGGGGGAGGGGCTCCACCCCAGCTCGAGGGGCAAGCGCGTCCGGTACTCCGGGGGCAGGTGCGCCGTCACCGACGGGCCGTTCGCCGAGACGAAGGAGCTGATCGCCGGCTTCTGGCTGTGGCAGGTGAAGTCGATGGAGGAGGCGGTCCAGTGGGTCAAGCGCTGGCCCTGCCCTGACATCGCCGAGGTCGAGATCGAGATCCGCCAGGTGTTCGAGGCGGAGGACTTCGGCGCCGAGTTCACCCCGGAGTTGCGCGAGCAGGAGGATCGCCTTCGCGCCCAGATCGAGAGGCAGAAGCAGTCGTGACCTGGCGGCGATGGCTCATAACGACCACTCGGTGCGAGAAGGCGCCTGCCGACGCGGCCGACCACACCAACCGTTCCCGCCTTGAGCAGGCGGTCTGGACGCGGTCCTTCCGACCGGCTATCTCGGGGGCGCCGTGGCCGCACCTTTCAACACAGTAAGGAGGATCCATGCAAGCACAAGCCTATTTGAACTTCGACGGCCGTTGCGAGGAGGCGCTGGAGTTCTACCGCAAGGCGATCGGGGCCGAGGTGACGGCGCTGGTGCGGTTCCAGGACAGCCCGGAGCCTTGCGGGGACGGAATGGTCTCGCCCGGCTGCGAGGGCAAGGTGATGCACAGCAGCTTCCGGATCGGCGACACGGCCGTGATGGCGTCCGACTGCCACTGCAAGGGCCAGCCGAAGTTCGAGGGCTTCTCGATGGCGTTGAACCCGAAAACCACGGCCGAGGCCGAACGGCTGTTCGCCGCGCTGGCCGACGGCGGCCAGGTGGGGATGCCGTTGACCAAGACGTTCTGGTCGCCGAGCTTCGGCATCCTCACCGACCGGTTCGGCCTGTCGTGGATGATCAGCGTGGCACCTTGAGGTAGCGCCCGCCCGCGAACCCAACGGCGCCCCTGCGTGGATTGCACCGGCTAGGCTAACCTCACTCGGGCTGGCTGTCAAACCCCGCGCACCGTTTTCGCCCAGGGGTGGCGCCAAGCGGCGCCCAGATTCCCCCATACTGCTATGCGCGGATGCCGTGCGCTATGGGAGAATGCGCGGTGGCGCGGACCCAGCCCCGCGCCAGGAAGAGGTATGCCATGTCCGCTCACGAGGAAACCCCGAAGACCAATCCCGAGGGCCGCGACAGCAACGGCCGGTTCGCCAAGGGCAACGCCGGCGGCCCCGGCAACCCGTTCGCCCGCCGCGTGGCGCAGATGCGCTCGCTGGCTCTGGAGAAGGTGACCGACGACGACTTGGCCGCCATCCTCAAGAAGATGGTCGAGCTGGCCAAGGAGGGCGACATCCCCGCCGCCAAGCTCGTCTTGCAGTACACGCTGGGCAAGCCGGTCAGCCAGCCCCACCCCGACCGGATCGACCGGGATGAGATGCAGGCGTGGCTGGCGAACTGCCTCCAGCCCGGCGACCGCTACGCCTTGGCGGCCGCTCCGCTGGAGGTCGTCCTGGCGATGGCCCGCGTGATGGGCCCGCTCAACGGGCAGCGGTTCGCCGCCGACCTCCTCAACGGCATCGACAGGCTCAACGAGCGAGATGCTCAGGCCGCCGTCAACCAACGGAGCAAACCGGCGAAACCAGCGTCGGTGATCGTCCCACCGGCCTCCCCGATCACCGACACCGAGTCGCTCCGCCTGGTCACCCCGCCCGGCGAAGCCTCGCCCAAACCCGGCCGGCGCGCGGCGAACCGGTCGCTCTCGTAGCCGCTCACCGGCACAGCGCCGATCCGTGACGCCGGGCCTTCCCCTCCGAACGCCGAGGCGGCCCACGTCCCGGTTGCGCGCCGGGAGCGCTTTCTCCTTGCCCCTCGCCGCGGCGCGGGTTATCGGTAGGAGCATGCAACCTCGCTCGGTTCAGCAAAGGATCACCACGATGTCCTCTCCCGCCTCGACCATCACCAGCGTCCTCAAGGAGACGCGCTCGTTCCCGCCCTCGGCCGAGTTCGCCAAGGCCGCGCACGTCAAGAGCCTCGCCGACTCCGAGGCGCTGTACGAGCAGGCCAAGCGCGACCCGCAGGCTTTCTGGGCCGAGCAGGCCAAATCGCTCTCCTGGGCCAGGCCGTGGTCGAAGGTGCTGGAGTGGAACGAGCCGCACGCCAAGTGGTTCGTCGGCGGCCAGCTCAACGTCAGCGCCAACTGCCTCGACCGCCACCTCGACGGGCCGCGCCGCAACAAGGCCGCCATCGTCTGGGAGGGCGAGCCGGGCGACTCGCGCGTGCTCACCTACGAGATGCTGCACCGCGAGGTCTGCAAGTTCGCCAACGTGCTCAAGGCCCAGGGCGTCGTCGCCGGCGACCGCGTCACGATCTACATGCCGCTGGTGCCCGAGCTGGCCGTCGCCATGCTCGCCTGCGCCCGCATCGGCGCCGCCCACTCCGTCGTCTTCGGCGGCTTCAGTGCCGACGCCGTCGCCGACCGCAACAACGACGCCAGGGCCAAGCTCATCATCACCGCCGACGGCGGCTGGCGGCGCGGCAAGGTCGTGCCGCTCAAGGCCAACGTCGATGCCGCCCTGGCCAAGTCGCCGACCGTCCAGAAGAGCATCGTCCTCAACCGCTGCAACCAGCCCGTCGAGATGAAGCCCGGCCGCGACCTGTGGTGGCACGAGCTGATGGCCGACGCCTCCGCCGACTGCCCCGCCCAGCCGTTCGACAGCGAGCAGCCGCTCTACATCCTCTACACCTCCGGCTCGACCGGAAAACCCAAGGGCGTGCTGCACACCTCGGCCGGCTACCTGCTCGGCGTCTCGTACACGCACCGGCTCGTCTTCGACCTCAAGGAGGAGGACGTCTACTGGTGTACCGCCGACTGCGGCTGGGTCACCGGGCACAGCTACGTCGTCTACGGCCCACTGTGCAACGGCGCCACCACGCTGATGTACGAGGGCGCCCCCAACCACCCGCGCGAGGACCGCTTCTGGGACATCATCGAGAAGTACAGGGTGAACATCTTCTACACCGCCCCGACGGCGATCCGCGCCTTCGTCAAGTGGGGCGACCAGTGGCCCAACGGCCACGACCTGTCGAGCCTGCGCGTGCTTGGCACGGTCGGCGAGCCGATCAACCCCGAGGCGTGGATCTGGTACCACCAGGTCATCGGCAAGGGCCGCTGCCCCATCGTCGATACCTGGTGGCAGACCGAGACGGGGATGATCATGATCTCGCCGCTGCCCGGCGCGATCCCCACCAAGCCCGGCTCGGCCACGCGCCCCATCCCCGGCGTGATGGCCGACATCGTCGATAAGTCCGGCAAGAGCCTGCCGAACAACGCCGGCGGCCTGCTCGTGGTCCGCCACCCCTGGCCGAGCATGCTGCGCACCATCTTCGGCGACGACGACCGCTACAAGCAGCAGTACTGGAGCCAGATCCCCGGCTGCTACTTCACCGCCGACGGCGCCCGCCGCGACGAGGACGGCTACTTCTGGATCATGGGCCGCGTCGATGACGTGCTCAACGTCGCCGGCCACCGGCTCAGCACGATGGAGATCGAGAGCGCCCTGGTCCACCACCCCAAGGTGGCCGAGGCGGCGGTGGTCGGCCAGCCGGACGACATCAAGGGCGAGGGCATCGCCTGCTTCGTGACGCTGAAGTCCGGCCAGGCCGCCAGCGACGAGCTGAAAAAGGAGCTGCGCGAGCACGTCGCCAAGGAGATCGGCGCGCTGGCGCGGCCGGACTCGATCCGCTTCACCGAGGCGCTGCCGAAGACGCGCTCCGGCAAGATCATGCGGCGGCTGCTGCGCGACATCGCGGCCGGCCGGCAGACGGTCCAGGACACGACGACGCTGGAGGACCTCAACGTGCTGGCGAAGCTGCGGGGCGACGACGAGTAGCCGCCTGCTGACCTGCTCCCGGGCCGCCACGGCTGGTATTTAGGGAGGGCGGCGGAGCCGCCGGGCTTGTCCCGGCGGTCCGGGGGGCAACCCGAGCCGGCGGGATAAACCCGCCGGCTCATTGCGGAGCGAAGAAAGCATGAGTCTGCACGTCGCCTTGCTCAAAGCGGTCGGGAAGGCGGTCCTCAACGCCGCGGGGGGCGGCCTCGCCGGGGACGTGCTGTGCGACGTGCTGCCCGAGGTCGCCCGCAAGGTTTGCAAGTGGTGGGGGGCGGATCGCCCGCCGGAAGAGAGGCGCGAGGAGGTCGCGGCGCTGGCCCAGGCCTCGCCCGCCGAGGTCCGCCAGGCCGTGGACCAGGCCGTCGCCGCCGTCGCCGCCGACCAGCCCGCCGAGGTACGACATCAGCTCGGCATCTACCTCTCTCTGATCCCGGCGGCGGCGCGGGCCTCGCTCCGCCGCCCCAAGGACCCGTCGCCCCCCCTCGACGCCTTCGAGGACCCCGAAAGTCTCTTACCCCTGCTGCCGTCCCGCCTCCCTCGGTTCAAGCCGGGCGACCGCCCCCTGTCCGGCATCGACTGGGAACTGGAGGAGTTGCTCGGCTCCGGCGGGTTCGGCGAAGTCTGGAAGGCCAGGAACCCCCACTTCGACGCCGTGCCTCCCGTGGCGCTCAAGTTCTGCCTCGACCCGGAGGCCAAGGACCGGCTCCTGCGCCACGAGGCGGCGGTCCTCAACCAGGTGATGCGGCAGGGGCGGCACCCCGGCATCGTGGCCTTGCTGCACACCTACCTGTCGGCCGACCCGCCCTGCCTGGAGTACGAGTTCGTCTCCGGCGGCGACCTCGCCGGGCTGATGCAGGACTGGCGCGGCCGGCCGCCCGGCGCGGTGCGCGTCGTCCGGCTGATGCAGCAGCTCAGCGGCATCCTCGCCTTTGCCCACCGGCTTTCGCCGCCCATCGTCCACCGCGACCTGAAGCCGGCCAACGTCCTGGTCCAGCCGGCCGCAGGCGGCGAGTTCACCCTGCGGGTCGCCGACTTCGGCATCGGCGGCGTCGCCGCCCGCCAGGCCGTCGCCGCGACGGCTCGGGGCTTCACCCAGGGCCAGTTCCTGGTCACCGCCCTGCGCGGCGCGCACACCCCGCTGTACGCCTCGCCGCAGCAGATGCGCGGCGGGCCGCCCGACCCGAGGGACGACGTCTACTCCCTCGGCGTCATCTGGTTTCAGCTGCTGAGCGGTAGCCTGGTGACCGGCCGCCCCGGTGGCACGCGCTGGACTGGGCGGCTCCTCACCACTGGGGTTCCGCAGGCCCACGTGGATCTGCTGGCGTCGTGCCTCGAAGACGACCCCGCCGACCGCCCCGCCGACGCCGGCGTGCTCGCCGACCAACTCGCCGCGCTGTTGTCCGAGCGGCCGGCCGCTCCCCGCCCCGCCGTGGCGCCCCGACCTGTCATGCCCGAGTTGGTCGATGCTTGCGGCATGCGATTCCGGCTGATCCAACCGGGGTCGTTCCTGATGGGCTCGCCGCCCGACGAGCCGTTCCGCCAGGAGGACGAAGAGCTGCCCCGCACGGTGCGCATCGACCGGCCGTTCTACCTGGCCACCCACCCCGTGACGCAGCAGGTCTACGAGTCGGCGATGAAGGCCAAGCCTTCCCACTTCCAGAAGAAGAACGGCGGCGGCCCAAACCACCCGGTCGAACAGGTCAGCTGGGCCGACGCCCAGGCGTTCTGCGAGCTGGTGTCGAAGCAAGCGGGCCGTCGCTGCCGCCTGCCGACCGAGGCCGAGTGGGAGTATGCCTGCCGCGCCGGCTCGCAGACACCATTCTCCTTCGGCGAAGGCCTAAGCTCCACCCAGGCGAACTTCGACGGCAACCGCCCCTACGGGTCGGCCGAGCCAGGGCCGTTCCGGCAGAAAACGACCCCCGTTGGGGCCTTCCCCCCCAACGCCTGGGGGCTGTACGACCTGCACGGCAACGTCTGGGAGTGGTGCCAGGATTGGTACACCCCGGGCAAGGCGCGGGCGCTCCGCGGCGGCTCGTGGAACAACAGCGGCCACACCTGCCGCTCGGCCCGGCGCCAGAAGTACGCCCCCGGATACCGGGCCGACAACGTCGGCTTTCGGGTGGTGCTAGAGGCCCTCGAATGATGGCCCCCTCAGCCCTTCTCGACGTAGCCCTTGCCGACCTTCTCCCGGGTCACCTTCTCGGCCGCCTGCCGCGCTTCCGCCACGCTGGCGTACCCCTTGACCGTTGTCTGGCCCTTGCCGCCGATGCGCCCGTACTGGGTGTAGAGGTTCGTCCCCTCCACCCACACCTCCCAGAACTTGCTCGACGACCCCTCGACGAACTCGAAATGTCGCCTCCCGGGACTCGCGGCCGGGGCCGCCGGGGCGGCCACCGCGGCCAAGGTGGCCGCCGGGGCAGGAGCCTTCCTGGTGGCCGCCGCGGCCGGGGCCTTGACCGTCGCCTTGGCCGGGGCCGCGACGGCGGTCGCCACCGGCTCCCGGGTCGGCTCGGCGCCCTCCTCGCGGTCCCAGTCCTCGACCTCGTACAGGAAGCGCGTGCCGCCCTTGAGCAGGCGGTTGGCCGAGGTGCTTTGCACGAAGACCGCGTACTTCTCCAGGTCGGTCGGCCGAATGCGGGCCGTCTCGCCCAGCGGCAGCCCGAGCAGTTCGCGAGCCTTCTCGCCCTCGAAGAAGTCGCCGGTGGCCCGGTCCATCAGGATGACCTCCTTGTACCCCTGGATCGTCTCCGTCTTGGTGAACTCGTAGAAGCCGCGGCCGACCTTGAACGTCAGGCCGTTCGCCTGGACGAACTGCTTGAGGGGCGTGTCGCCATCGACCTCGAGCACCTGGAACCGCCCCGGCGGGACGGCGTGCAGGTCGGCCTCGCTGACCTCGGTGGTCAGCGACCGGCCGAGCATGGTGCTGAAGATGCGGTTCAGCCCGCGGTTCATCCGGCCCTGGGTCTTGACCTCCTCCTCGTACCGCTGGAGCTGTTCCTCGCCCGACTGCCGGTAGCAAACCGCCATGACCATGTCGGTCACGAAGCTGAACTGGTCGAGCGGGACGTGGTAGCCGCCGCCGATCCTGGCCAGCTCCTCGTAGAACCGCTTGGCGTGCGACCGGTTCAGGGCCTGCACGGCGTAGACCGTCACCCCGTCCCGGGTCAGCGCCTCCGCCTCCTTGCGCCAGTCGAGCTTGCCGGGGTTCTGGGCCGGCGGGTGCGGCACGTCGTCGCCGATCAGGACCAGCGCCTTGGTGGCGCCGCCGGACCAGGGCTGCGACCGCGCCTCGTGGAGGACCAGCTCGTAGCACTCAGGCGAGTCGCCGCCGCCGGTCGGGCCGACCTTCTCGACGAACTTGCAGATCGCGTCCACGTCGTCGGTCAGCGGCAGGTGCCGGGTGACATACGTCGAATTCCGATCGCAATAGTCGCCGTGGGCGATGATGCCGATGCGGATGCCCGGGATCTCCTCGTACAGCCGGGTGACGGTGTTCTTGACGTTTCGCCGCACCTGGGTCAGGCAGGGGTACATGCTGCCGGTGGTGTCGAACGAGAAGACGACTTCGACGGAGGGGTGCATGCTGTGGTCTCCTGGATGGCTAGCCAATTATCGCACACGCCTCCGCGTTTGCAATCTTCGCGGCCCGACAATCAGGCTCGGGCCGTGACGCCGACCGGAGCGGCGGTGCCTCCACCCCCGATGAGGCGCGCCCGCCGCGCCGCTTCCCCCCGAGGTAACCCGCCATGACCAACGCCCCGACCACGCCGCCCCGCGTCCCCCTGTGGGTCAAGCTGGCCTACACCGCCTTCGTCGCCGTCCTCGTGCCCTACTACTGGCAGGCCTACGGGCCGACCAACTTCCTGTACTTCTGCGACGTCGCCCTGCTGATGACCCTCGTCGCCCTCTGGGTCGAGAGCCCGCTGCTGGCGTCGATGCCGGCCGTCGGCATCCTGCTGCCGCAGGCGCTGTGGTGCATCGACTTCCTCGCCGAGTTGGTCGGCCTGCGCGTCGCCGGCCTGACCGGATACATGTTCGACCCGAACCTGACGCTGTTCACCCGCGGGCTGTCGTTCTTCCACTTCTGGCTGCCGTTCTTCCTCGTCTGGCTGGTCTGGCGGCTGGGCTACGACCGGAGGGCACTGCCGGCCTGGGCCGCCGTGGCCTGGGCGCTGATGCTGGTCAGCTTCTTCCTGCTCCCCCCGCCACCCGCCCCGGCCGAGATGCCCAACCTCCCGGTGAACGTCAACTACGTCTTCGGCTTCAGCAACGAGGCCCCGCAAGCGTGGCTGCCGCCGCTGGCGTACCTGGCGCTGTTGATGGTCGCCATGCCCGTGGTCATCTTCTGGCCAACGCACCACCTGTTGACCCGATTCTTTGGCCGACCCAGGCTCGGGACCCGCGAGCCGTCGGCCGCTTGAGGAACCCCACCATGCACCGACGCGACCTCTTCCGCCTCGCCGCCCTCGGCGGCGCCGCCTCCCTTCCCTTCGTCCCCGACGGCGTGCCGCCCCTCCCCCGGGCCGCCGCCCAGGTCGAGCCGAGGAAGCTCACCCCGCTCAAGATCACCGACATCAAGACCGTCCTCACCGCCCCGGCCCGCATCCGCCTCGTCGTCGTCAAGGTGCTGACCAGCGAGCCGGGCCTCTACGGCCTCGGCTGCGCCACCTTCACCCAGCGCGCCCGTGTCGTCGAGACGGCAATCGACAAGTACCTCAAGCCGTTCCTGGTCGGCAAGGACCCCTCGCAGATCGAGGACGTCTGGCAGTCGTCGTTCGTCAGCTCCTACTGGCGCAACGGCCCGGTGCTCAACAACGCCATCAGCGGGGTGGACATCGCCCTGTGGGACATCCTCGGCAAGCGCGCCGGCCTGCCCCTGTACCAGTTCCTCGGCGGCAAGTGCCGCCACGCCGTGGACGTCTACCGCCACGCCAGCGGCCAGACGTTCCAGGACGTCGAGGCCGCCTGCCGCAAGCTGATGGCCCAGGGCTACCGCCACGTCCGCGTCCAGGTCGGCATCCCCGGCTACAGCACCTACGGCGCGACCGGCGGCCGGGGCAAGGCCGACCCCAACCGCGCCTACACCTGGGAACCCGGACCCTACGTCCGCACCGTGCCGAAATTGTTCGAGCACCTGCGCAAGCAGGTCGGCGACGAGGTCGAGCTGCTCCACGACGTCCACGAGCGCGTCCCGCCGGTCCTCGCCATGCGGCTCGTCAAGGACCTGGAGACTTACCGCCCCTATTTTGTCGAGGACCCGTTCTCGCCGGAGGACATCGGCTACTTCGGCCACCTGCGGAAGCAGACGACCTGCCCCCTGGCGATGGGCGAGCTGTTCAACAGTCCGCACGAGTGGACGGGCCTGGTCACCGGCCGGCTGATCGACTTCATCCGCATCCACATCTCGCAGGTCGGGGGCCTATCGATGGCGCGGAAGATCGCCGCCCTGTGCGAGTTCTTCGCCGTCCGCACGGCCTGGCACGGGCCAGGCGACGTCTCGCCGGTCGGCCACGCCGCCCAGGTCCACCTCGACCTGGCGACGCACAACTTCGGCATCCAGGAGGCGCGCGAGTTCAGCCAGGCCGAGCAGGACGTCTTCCCCGGCTGCCCGCCCTTGAAGGACGGCTACTACCATGTCAGTGACAGGCCCGGCCTCGGCATCGACCTCGACGAGAAGCTGGCAGCGAAGTTCCCGATTACTGACGACCCGCCGTTCGACCTGTTCTGGGGCCAGATGCGCAAGCGCGACGGCACGGTCATCAAGCCGTAGCTCACCGGCCCCCGCGGGGCGGCAGGCCGAGCTGGGCGCGGCGCGCGTTCAGGTCACGCTGGAACCGGGTCATCAGGCCACGCTCCGCCGCCGTCGAGCCGTCGAGAAACGACTGCCGCCGCCGGTCCCGCTCCTGGGGCGAGCCGTTTCCGCCCTTGCCTTGCCCGCCCTTCGCTTGTCCGCCCTTGGCCAGGCCGCCCTTCGGCTGTCCGCCGCCGCCGGCGGCCGGACCGCGAGACTGCCGGGCCTGCTGGCGGCGGATCTCGTTGTCGAGGTAGCGCGTCTTCTCGGCCTGCGACAGGGCGAGGTACCGGGCGATCTCGCGCTGCTTGTCGCGCCGACTCTCCGACGACAGCTGCCGCCGCTGAGCGGGGGAGAGCCCCTTGGTCAGCTCGCGGTACTCCTGGAAGCGCTGCCGGCGCTCCTGGTCCGAGAGGGCTTTGCCGGCGGGCCCGAACAGGCCCTGGCGCAACTCCGCCGCCCTGGCCATCCGCGGGTCGGGCCAGGCCAGCCACGTCAGGAAAAGCAGCAGCACAACGAGAAGGCCGCCGAGGAGGTAACGTCGTTTCCGCGCGGACATAATTCACCTGTCTGGTCGGTTGTCAGGGGGTCACTCGACGCCGCGGGCGACGTGGCCGTCGCCGAACAGGAACAGGCGCGACGCCCCGGACCGCGGCGGCCCGTGGACCGGGTCGAAGTCGTACAAGAGCCAGATCTGCCCCAGCCCCCACCGGGTGCTGCGCTCCAGCTCGGGGAACGTCTTGCCGGCGACGCGCGGGGAGTACTCGTAGCTGATGCCGCAGAGGTCGAAGTAGGACGCCGAGGCGGGGTTCCCCAGGGCGTCGCGCGCCTGCGCGTCGGACGGGCAGCGGAACAGCCGGGCGTCCTTGCCCGTCCAGTCGAACAGCAACACGGCGAGGTTGTCGGCCGCGCCCTTGGTCGGCAGCAGCCCGACGAAGTTGTCCCTGGTATCCGCGTCAGGGCTCTCCGGCGGCGAGACGCTCGGCTGGGGTGGCAGCCGGCGGTTGTGGGTGTCGGCGTACATCACGATCCCCAGCCCGAGCTGCCGCAGGTTGTTGCCGCAGCCGATCCGGGCCGCGGCGGCGCGCACCTTCTGGACGGCGGGCAGCAGCAGGCCAATCAGCACCGACAGGATGGCGATGACGACCAGCAACTCGATCAGCGTGAAGCCGGCGCGCGCAGGCGCCGGCCGGCGGGAGAGAGCCATCGGCGTCTCCTGAGAGGGAAGGTGGTTGGAAGATATTACAGACCTCCGAAGCAGGCCTTCGGCCTGCCCCGGTGGCGCGGCGGGTGTTGTCTGGCGGTACTTATACGCCGGGCCGGCTTAGAACGCGGTGAGTTTCCCCTGAGAAATGCCGGTGAGGCTCACGGCTCACTGAGTGAGTCACGGACGTACTTCCCCTGCTCCAGCAGCGACCGCAGCCGCTCGCCATCGCCCTGGGCCAGCGCGTCGGTAAACCGGTCGAGGTGGGCGCGGAACTCCGCGGCGGCGGCCAGTAGCGCCGGCTGGTTGCTCTGGAAGATCGCCCGCCACAGCTCCGGGCTGCCGCCGGCCAGCCGCGTCGTGTCGCGGAAGCCGGTCGCCGTGAGCCGCTTCCACTCCGGTGGCAGGACGCCCGCCAGCACGGAGGCGACCAGGTGCGGCAGGTGGCTGGTCACCGCCAGCGCCTCGTCGTGTTGCTCCGGCGACATCGTCTCGACCCGCGCCCCCAACGCCTTCCAGAAGGCCATGACGGTGGAGACGGCGGCAGGCGGGTCGCCGGCCGGCGTGACGACGACGAGCTTGCCCTCGAACAACTCGGCCCGGGCGTGGTCCGGGCCGGCCTTTTCCGAGCCGGCCAGCGGGTGGCTGCCGACGAAGCTCACGCCCGGCGGCAGCCGGTTGGCCAGCCGCCGGACGATGCCCGACTTCGTCGATCCCACGTCGGTCAACAGCGTCCCCGGCCGGCAGGCGTCGGCGCACTCGCCGACCACGTCGGCCAGCCGGTCCACCGGCGTGCAGAAGACGGCCAGAGACGCCCTGGCCATCGCCTCGCAAGGGTCGGTGACCGCCTCGTCCAGCATGCCGCACGCCCGGGCCCGCTCCAGGACGTCGGGGCGGTCGCAGCCGACGATCCGCCCGGCGATCCGGCCCCGCCGGCACGCCAGCGCGATCGACCCGCCGAGCAGGCCGACGCCGACGAGGCTCAACGTCGGGACGTGCAGGTGGGGCATCAATCGACGACCTTGGCGGCGCGTAGCCGGTCGGCCATCTCCCGGGAGATCCGCCGCCGCAGCTCCCCGGTCATCAGGGTGCTGTGGTCCTTGCCCGGGAACAGCTCCACGACCACTCCACCCTTCAGCCTCGCCTGCGACTCCTTGAGGAGCCTGGTCGCCCCCTCCAGGTAGAAGGTGTCGGCATCGCCCATGTAGACATGGACCTTCCCCGCGAGCTTCGGCCCCAGGGCCTCCCAGTTCCGCTCCAGGAGGAGGCGGATGTCGTACCGCTCCCAGCTCTTCGCCACCTCAGCGTCGATGGCCCCGGTCTTGCGGTCCCAAAGGCGGCGCGGCTTGCCGTCGGGGCCGCGCTCGCTGAAGACCGCCTCGAACGAGGCGAGTTGCCCGCCGTGGCCCATGACCTCCTCCATGTCGGAGAAGTCCTTGTACCACAGCACCGGCTTGCCCCCCCGGCGGGCGAGGGGGCGCCTCTGGCCCTCCCGGTCGGTGAACATGTTCTCGCCGGGGCGGTAAACGTTGATCCGCTGGAAGTCGCGGAAATCGACCGGGTCCGGCGCCGTGGACCAGCAGCCGCCGAAGAAGTCGGGGTAGGTGACTTGCAGCCACAGGCTCGACCAGCCGCCCGACGAGTGCCCGGTGACCAGCCGCGCCTCGGGCCTGCCGACGGCCCGGAACCTCGACTCGATTGCGGGGATCAGCTCCTCGATCAGCGCCCGGCCGACGGGACCGTTGTTGGCGGAATCGGCGAAGACGTGGTGACCGTGGTGGCAGCTCGGGTCCAGGACGACGTGCAGCACCTCGACGCCGCCGCGATTGGTGACCCCGGCGTCCCTGG
>JAXMAW010000093.1:0-17588 GCA_046350195.1 Gemmataceae bacterium | reverse complement strand
CTCGTACAAGCCGGCGGCGGCCCCGGACCTCGCGGCCGCGAACGCCACCACACCCGCCCCCAGGTAGACTAGCTCGGACGCCGCCTCAGGGTTAGCCGCGACGCCGCGCAGTAGCCGCACGACCTCGGCGTGGTCGCCGACCCACGCCAGCGACGCGGCGAGGTTGACCTTTACCCAGAGGTCGGTCGGGTTCGACTCCGCGTCGCGGCGGCGGCGCTCCACGGCCCGGCGGAACCACTCTATCGCTCGGTCCGGCTGTCCGGTCTGGGCCAGGGCCTGGCCGAGGTAGTGGCAGGCCCACCCGGCGAATCGAACCGCCTGAAACTTCGTGTCCCGCTCCCGGACGCACTCGTCCCACCAGGCCACCGCGTTTTCCCACAGCGGGGCCGCCTCCGCCCAGCGGCCTTGTCCCTGGTACAGCAAGGCGAAGTTGTGGTAGGTCATGGCGACGCCGCCGCGAAACGCCCCACGCGAGTCAGGGTGGGCTTTCAACAAGGTGCCGAGCAGTTCTTGCGCGCGGCGGAAGTGCCCCTCCGCCTCGTCGATCCGCCCGCGGTCGCGGGCCCACGTCCCGCGGTTGGTGAACGAGGTCGCGAGGTGAAACTGATACTCCACCGTCAGCGGGAAGTCGCGCGCCAGCTTCTCCGTCCTCGCCCACACCTCGGCAAACAGCCGCTCCGCCTCGTCGCGCCGGCCGGTCTCCCAGGCGATCGCCGCCAGGTCGTTCAGGCTCGACTTTTCCAGGGATTGGTACGCCGGGTTGTTCGGCCACCGCGCTGTCAGCCGCCTACAGTGGTCGCGGGACTGCTCGTAGGCCCGGCGGGCCTCGCCTAGCCGCCGGGACGACAGGTGCATGTTCCCCAGCCGGTGGTAGACGCGGGCCAGCTCATATTGGTAACCCTCCGAGTCCGGCCGCCGCTCGACGAGCCCTTCCAGGATCTGGGCCGCCCGGTCCGCTTCCGCGGGGTAGCGGGCGGGGTCGGAGTAGTTGGCCTCCGCCATGCCGAGGTGGGCCGCGGCGAGCAACTCCAGGCGGCTCTCGTCGTCCGGCGACGTGGCGGTCAGCTCCTTGCCCAGCCGTAGGGCCGTCCGGTACGACTCGGCGCCGGCCGCGCGGCGGCTCGCCACCGTCGTTTCGATGTTTCCCTTGGTGAGGTAACACCGGACCAATTCCAGCTTCGCCTGGGCCTCAACCGGGCTGCCGTCGGCCAGCCGGCTGTAGAGAGCCACCGCCTGGTCCAGCAAGCTCAGCCCCAGGGTTGGGTTGCCAGTGTCGGCCTCGATCCGCGCCAGGCGAAACATCGCCTGGCCCAGTTCGAGCACCAACTCAGGGTCGCCCGCGCCGCCGGCAACGAACTCGCGGTAGTAGTCTCGGGCGATCCGAAGCAGGTCCTTCCGCAGCGTCTGCATCTGCGGCTGGTTCAGCAGCATCTCCTCGCTGGTGCGCGTGAAGAACCGGCTGACCGCCTCGCGCGCCAGTCGCGCGTTCTCCCGGGCCGCCTTCGCCTCGCGCTGGGCGTCGGCTTCGGCCCGGGTCGCCCGGAATGCCTGCCAAACGCTGACCCCCGTGCCGCCCAGGACGGCGGCCAGAACCGCCGCCGCCGCCAGCACTGGCCCTCGGTAGCGCCGCGAAGCTTCCTCGCCCGGTACGTCACCGACGGCGGCGACGCCTCGACCGCCTCGCCGTTCAGGTGCCGCTCGACGTCGCGGGTGCTTCGCCGACGCCGACTCGTAGCCGGGTGCGGTCCTTCTCCAAGCGCCTTCATCGCGATCCAATCCAGGCTCCCCGCGCGGCGCGCTGTCGGAACGGACGCTCGGCGGGGCGGCTCCTCCTCCCGGATGATGCGCACTTGCTTCGACCAGGGAAACGCTCTTGAGCCGGTCGTGCTCGTGAGGCGTGGTCCCGGTGAGCAGGCTCGCCGTACAGCAGCACGCCCCAGACGTACACGTCGGCCCGGGTGTCGATGTCGAGCGCCGACGAACTCGGCCTGCTCCGGCGCCCATGTACTCCAGCGTGCCGAGGACCGAGCCGACCTCGGTGCCCGCCGTCTTCGTCCGTCAGGTTGTGGTGCAGCGCCTTGGGCGATGCCGAAGTCGATGACCTTGGCACCGGCTTGCCGTCCTCCAGGCAGGCCAGCACGTTGCCGGGCTTGATGTCGCGGTGGATGACCCCTTCTGGTAGCGTGCTGGATCGCGGCGCAGACGCGGCTGGAACAGGCCCAGCCGCTCGCGGGTCGGCAGGTGCTGCGCGGGCAGTAGTCGGTGATGGGGACGCCCTTGACCAGGCTCCATCACGAAGTAGGGGCCGCCCTGCCACCGTGATGCCGGCGTCGAGGACCCTGGCGATGTTGGAGTGGTCCATCGGGCCAGCGCTGCCGCTCCGCCTCGAAGCGGCGGAGGACGCGGGCGGAGTCCATGCCGGGCTTGATGAGCTTCAGCGCCACGCGGCGGCGGACCGGGGCGGCCTGATCGGCGGCCAGACGGTCCCCATCCGCCCTCTCCGAGCCTCTGCACCAGGCGGTACGGCCCGACCTGTCCCCCGGGCGACTCCTGCGCCGGCGCCGAGTCCACCGTGACCGCCAGCCCCGCGGCCAGCCTGGCCTCGACGGCGGCGCGCCTCCGGCTGGCCGGCGCAGGCCCGCTCGAGGAACGCGGCCCGCTCCCCCGGGGTTTCCTTGGCCAGCGCCTCGTGGAAGAGAGTTTCTTCGCTCATGGGGGCGGCCGTTGTCCAGCGGCAGCCCTTTCTCCACGTATTTGAGCAGGCTACCAACCCGGATTATAGCCCCGCACCTTGATCTCAGAACAGGTGCCGCTGCCCGCCACCCGCCACGGTTTCGCTAGCCTCCGCTGCGGGGAACTTACCGGGTACTCGCTCAGCAGTTTGGGCTCCGCCCACACCCCTGCTGATAAAATCCGGACGCGAACTCGCCGGACTCCGCCCGCGCATCGAGACAGACCATCGTGATCCGGAAGCGCGTCCGCCGTGGCGGATCGTCAGGCTCCGGCCCAAGGCGCGCGTCAAGCCCCGTCGCCGCCCAGCCGAACCGCTGCCTGGTCGTGCGTCTCCCCCTCCCCGACCTCGCCGTGCGGGAACTCCCACAGCCCCGCCCAGCGCGTCGCATTTGAAGGCCGCTGCACCAGCAGCACCAGGGTGGCCCGGCGGATCACAACGGCGACCTCGTTCACCAGGGTCGGGGCCGGCGGCGCAGCCCGGCGGGGAAATCCTCCGGCCGTCCCGACGCGAACGCGGCACACCGCCCCCTCAGCGGGCACGCCTCGCAGGACGGCCGTTCCGGCGTGCAGACCAGCGCGCCCAGTTCCATCAGCGCCTGGTTGAAGTCGCCGACGTCCCGGGGTGGCAGGACTGCCTCGGCGGCGCGCCACAGCCAGCGGCGGGCCTCCCCGCCGGCCGGGTCTTCCACCCGGCCGAAGAGTCGGCTCAGGACGCGGACGCTGTTGGCCTCCAGGATCGGCAGGCGCAGGTCGAACGCCTGCGACAGCACGGCGTTGCGGGTGTACTCGCCCAATCCCGGCACGCCGCGCAGCGCCTCCGGGTCGGACGGGAAGGCCCCGCCGTGCCGCTCATTCAGCAGCCGCGCCGCCTGGAGCAGGTGTCGGCGGCGGCTAGTAGCCCAGCCCCTCCCACAGCCGCAGCACTTCCTGCTCGTCGGCGCCCGCGAGGTCGGCGAGCGTCGGGAACCGGGCGAGGAAGCGTTCAAAGTAGGGCACCACGGCGGCGACCGTTGTCTGCTGGAGCATGACTTCGCTGACCCAGATGCGGTACGGGTCGCGGTCGCGGCGCCAGGGCAGGTCGCGGCGGTGGTGGCGGAACCAGGCGAGCAGCCGTGGCGCCAGCCAGCGACGGAAGCCGGCACGGCCCGTAGGTGACCCCGGGGTGTCGGCAGAGGGTGTTCCGGCGGGGGAGGCTGAGCGGACAAGAGGGGAACTCCGGCCCGGCTCAGGTGCGTGGCCGCCGGGTCATCTTCTCCAGGATGCGGGCGGCGGCACTGCGGGTGTCCCCCGACGGGGCCTGCTTGGCCGCGTCCTTTTCTCGTCCTGGCGCCGTTGGCCTCTCCCGGGGGCACCGGCATGTCGAAGACGGTGCTGCCCTCGGGCACGACGCCCTCGGCGGGGGGAAGGGAAGATTCGCCCTCCTCCAACGACAAGAGCATGGCGGCGATGTCGTCGTCGTCGCCACCCTTGGCCTTGGTGGCGGTCGCCGGCGGTGGGGTGTCGGACTTCGAGGGGGAGGCCTTGGCCGGCAACGACTTTGTGGGGGGGACCGGCGTGTTACTGGTCGGCTTGGTGGGCGGGGCGGGGGTCTTGGCGCTGACTTCCAGGGTGACCTTGAACTGGATCGGGCCGATCTTCAACTGGTCTTCGTGCTTCAGCTCGTGCTCACCCTTGACCGGCTCGTCGTTGAGGAACGTGCCGTTGGTGCTGTCGAAGTCGCGGATGAACGCCTTGCCGTCCCGCTGGATGATGGCGCAATGCCGCTTGCTGATGAGGGGACTGGCGGGTCGTAGCTGGCACTGGGGGTCGCGCCCGATCAAGAACTGGGGGAGCTTGATCTCGAGGACCTTCCCCTCCTGCTTGCCCGCCGTAAGCACGAGCAGACCGAGTTTCATATGACGACCTCACTTCCCGCGTGGTATCTGGGTTGCTCCGCAGGTCGCCGGTCTGACAACCACCTTGTTTGCCGACCGGCCGTGGCCGTTCCAGCCGCTTGGGGGGCCCTTCGACCGCCACCGCCGCTGGCCGCCCGCCAACCATAGTTGCCTCACACCACGCCCGCCGGCTCGGCGGCCGGTATGCTTGACCGAATTGGGCCGCGCGCTTGTAGCCAGCACGCTCCTCCGGTACTGTGACAGTAGTTGACGACAAGCTACGGATTGGAGTGAAATTTCATTCTATGAGCCTGCCTTCGCGCTTGCAATGGAAAAGCCTGGCGATCCTGTCCCTGACCGTCCTGCCGGCCGGGTGCCACCGCTTCCTTCCGCCCCCTCCAGCGCCCCTGCATCAGGGGGTGACGCTCCGCGTCAGCGCGCCCCCATCGGTCGCGGGGCTGGTGAGGGCGCAGGCACGGGCGTGGGCGGGGCGGCAAGAGGCCCGGGTCGAGGTGGTCGAGGCGCCGGCCGAGAAGCCGGCGGAAGGGGCGGACGTCTGGCTGATGCCCCCCGCGGAGCTGCCGCGCTGGGCCTCCGCCGGCCGACTGTCGGCGGTGCCGGCCGGAATAACCGAGCGGGCCGGGAAGTTCGACTGGAACGGCCTCCTTCCGCTCTATCGTGAGCAGCTTTTAGGGTGGGACAAAAAACCGTTCGCCGTCCCGCTGGCTGGCGAGGCGCCGGTGTGCGTCTACCGGGCTGACCTGCTCGCGTCCAAAGAGCATCAGGCGAAATACCGTGCCTGGGCCGCCGCCCGCAAATCTCCGGTGGCCTTTCGGCCGCCGGCCAGCTGGGAGGAGTTCGCCACGCTGGCGGAATACTTCCGCGACCACCACCCTTCCGGCAAGCCGTCGCCGAGCCTGCCGCCTCTACCGGCCGACGAGCGGGCGCTGGATCGGCTGTATTACCAAATCGCCGCGTCGTACGCCAGACGGGCTATCCGCCTGGATGAGGAGCAACCGGCCGACCCGCTGGCCGAACTGTTCGCCTTTCATTACGACCTGAAAGCTGGGGCGCCGCGGGTCGCCACGCCGGGGTTCGTCGCCGCGCTCAAGCTGCTGGCCCGCCTGCAGGGGTGCCGCCCCGGGGGGGCCAGCGACGACCCGGCCAAGGCGTTCCTCGACGAGGCCGCCGTGTTGGCCATCGCCGACGCGCCGCTCCTGATGGAGGTGCAGAAGCGGCCGACCCTTCGCGACAAGGTCGGGGTGGCCTCCGTGCGGGTCCGACGTCTACTTCACGCCGTCCGGGGAGGAACGGGTCCTCAAGGAGGTCAACCGCGTGCCGTACCTGGGGGAGGCGGCTGGCTGGCGGCCGTCCCGTCGGGGCAGGCCAGCCGGAGGCGGCCTGGGACCTGCTCGCCGAGTTGGCGGGCCCGGCACGTTCGGCGCAGTCGGCCCTGGAGCCCGGATTCGGCGGCGGGCCGACTGCGCACCGACCAGGCGCTCGCGACCGCTGGGACTCGTTCGACCTCGACGTCGCCCCTCCCAGGCGGCTAAGAGAAGTCGTCACCCGGGCCGTCATGCAGCACGGGCTGAAGAACCCCGTCGCCCGCCTGCGCATCGGGGGCGAGCCACCGCGCGGTCATGGATGCGGCCCTGCGGCGTGTCTTGCTCCACAAGGGGGACCCGTCGGCCTCCCTCGGCGAGGTGGCGAAGGCGTGGGCGGAGCTGGACGCGAAGCGCGGCCAGGCGGCCCACCTCCAGGAGTACCGCCTCAGCCTCGGCCTGAGCCGGGACTGAGCCCAGGCTGACCTTGCGGCGCGACCCGGGGCGCGAGATGGTGAACTCTCACGCCCGGCTCCTTTCGGAACCAACAAGTGGGGAGGCCCCATGGACCCTGAACTGCTGACCCTGGACGAGTTACCCCGCGAGGCCCGCGAGGCGATCGACGCCTCGGATCGGGAGATCGCCGACCTACGCCGCCAGGCCGAACTTCAGGCGGCCGAGATCCGCGCCCGCGCCGACCAGGCCGCCGCCGAGGTCGAGGACCGCGCGGGGCAGGTGCGGCAAGCGCCAGCGCGCTGTTTCACGCTGCTGCGGCCAATCCAGGACCGCCTGGCCCGCGACGGGCGGCTCGACGAGGGCGCTGGCGGTCCGCGAGCGGGTCCGCTCGCTGCGTGCCAGCCTGCTCCAGGCCCAGCCCGACCCGGAAACCTGTCCCACCTCCCCGAGCCACGGGTCGGGGCGAGCCTGCTGTTCGAGGTGGCCGGCTCGACCGACGGCGTTGTCTGGGGCAGCGACGTGTACACCAGCGACTCGGCGCTGGCGGCGGTGGCCGTCCACGCCGGGGTACTGGCCGACGGCGAGCGCGGGGTGGTCCGCGTCACCTTCGTGGACGCCCTGAACGTCGAGTTCGTCGGCAGCGAGCGGAACGGCGTCTGGAGCCAGGACTACGGCCCCTGGCCGATCGGCTTCCGCATCGCACGGGCCTGACAGGCGAGCCGCGCACGGCGGTCGGAAGAAGACCGCTTACTGCGTGCGCGGCTCGTCGTCCTGCGCCACCAACTGCCGGAACGGCGCGCCCAGCGCCCGCTCGATGTACGGAGTCACGCCCCAGAACCACTTCATCTCCAGATACTCGTTCACCACCGCCGCCTCGCCGACTGGGGCGCCGCGCACGGCCCGGATCAGCAGGTTGCGCGCGGTGTGCTCGGGGCTGACGAACTCGACCACGTCGGTCCGGTAGCCCGTCACTCGCAGCGCCAGCGCCCGGAAGGCGTCGGTGACGAGGTCGGCCGTGCGCTGGTGGAGGATGCCGTGGCGCAGCACCGGCCGCAGTGCCGCCGCCGGGCCTTCGGGGCGGATCGCCTTGTTCAGGTCGTGGTGGCAACAGGGGGCGCAGAGCAACAGCCGCGCCTCGCTGCGCACCGCCTGGGCGATGGCGTCGTCGGTCGCCGTGTCGCAGGCGTGCAGCGCGATCACCACGTCGGCTTTGACCCGAAGCTCGCCGATGCGGCCGGTGGCGAACGACAGCCCTTCGGCCTGGAGGCGGCCGGCGCGGTCGATGCTCTTGCGAATCACCTCCTCGTTGACGTCCACACCGACGATGCGGGCGGGCAGACCGAGTACCTCGTTGAGGTAGTGGTGGGCCGCCAGCGTGAGGTAGCTGGCCCCGCAGCCGCAGTCGAGGATCTCGACCGGCCGGCCGAGCGAGCGCAAGCCGGCGTCGTCGAGGACGTGCCGCAGGTGCTTGAGGAACTCGTTGACCTGGGTGTACTTGGCCCGCATCGTCGGCCGGACGCGGCCGTCGCGCGTCAGGATGCCCATGGCTTCGAGTAGTCGGTCGGAGCGGCCTTCCGGCAAGGGCACGTCCTTGACGCGGTTGTGGGAGGCGTCGGCGGGGGCCTCGCGGGAGGCGCGACGGCCGACCTGAACCTTGCCCTTCTTCGTCGTGCGGACGTCGATCTCCTCGGCGTCGGTGCTGACGTGGACGCCGGCGAACCCGAAGGCGAGCAACTCGCCGAGCGGGGCAGCCGCGTCGGCCGCCGGGAAGTTCTTCACCAGGGTTTTCCTCCCGTCGAAGTAGGAGAACTGGAGCTGCCGCTGGCCGCGCAGCTCCACCGGCCGCACGACGACGCGCACCCAGGGAGTGGCGGCCCGCCGCGCCGCCCCGGCGAAGGTGGCCCGGCGGAAGCCGGGGCCGAGGGCCGCGTTGATCACCAGGAGGCCCGTGCCGTCCTCCCCTTCGTCGGGACTCATCGCTTCCGCCCCGCCGAGGTAAGCACGGCGACCGTCTGCCGTAGCTCGCTGCCCGCCAGGATCGCCAGGCCCAGGCCGGCCATGCCCAGGGAAAGCAAGGCCGTTACCAGGAACCGGAACGTCGGGTAAGACTGTTCGTCCAGCGCGACCGGGCCGACGCCGACCATCATCGCCGCGCCCGCCAGCGGGATCAGCACGGCGAGGAACTGCAACAGCCCCACCCGGGCCTCGACGTGTTCCAGCTCCCGGGAGGCCGTCTCGGGCAGCTTCCTCGCGTCCAGCCACAGGGCCGGGTAGAGGGCGCGCACCACCACGAACTCCAGGATCAGCACCGAGTACGTCACCGCGATCAGCCCCGAGATGGTGAACGAGAAGACGAAGTGGCGGAACACCGTCACCCCGCCCTCCATGGACGGAACGCCGAGGAGCAGGGGGAAAAGTACCCCGCCGGCCAGCCAGCCGAACGTGGCCAGGCCGAACCCCCACGCCGGCAGCCGCAGGGCCTGCCGCCGGGCCTCGTCCACCGCGGCGGCGTCGATCGGCTCGCCGCGGCGCAGCGCGCCCCAGGCGCGGTAGACCGGCAACACCTGCCAGAGGAACAGGCAGAACAGCCCGACGTAGGCGAACGAGTCGTAGGCCGGGATTAGCACGTCCCAGAACAGCGCGCTCTGGTCCGCGTTCAAGTACTTGTTGACGATCTGGAGCCAGTTGTAGGTGATGTTCACGACCGTGCCGATGACCTGGGGCAACAGCATGAGCACTGCCCCGGCGAGAAACGGCGAGCGGAGCGCGAACCGGGTGATGACCCGGCCCGGGGGCAGATCTCGCTGCACCCGGCGCAGCTCGCGGCAGGAGTCGAGGTCGGCGGCCAGCTCGGCGGCGTCCTGGTAGCGGTCGGCCGGCGACGGGGCCAGGCAGCGCGCCACCACCCGCTCCAGCGCCGCCGGCGCGTCCAGGTGCGGGGCCAGCCGCGGCGGCCACTCGCGGCGCTGGTCGGCCGTCCGCCGCAGCCCCTCGTTGGCGGTCCCCTCAAAGGGGGGCAGGGGGTACGGCAGCTGGCCGGTCAGCATTTCGTACAGCACCGCGCCGAGCGACCAGATGTCGCTGCGGGCATCGACGGCGTCGGGAGGGGTGAAGTCGTCGCTGTTGAACGCGTCCAGGTGCTCCGGGGCCATGTACGCCACGGTGCCCCCGAAGACCTGCTGCGACGGGTCGTTGGTCTGGGCCGAGGCGATGTTGAAGTCCGCCAGCAGCGGTCGGCCGTAGCGGTTGACCAGGACGTTGGCCGGCTTGACGTCGCGGTGCAGCACCTTCTGGCCGTGCGCGTGGGCCAGCGCCTCGGCCAGGCGGGCGGCCATCCAGCAGCAGGCCTCGACCAGGTCCATGCCGCCCAACGCCTCGCGGTCGCGCAATGCCCCGAGGTCGAGGGCGGCCGGGTCGGTCGCCGTCCGGTCGATCAGGTCGAGCAGCAGCCGGCCGTTGCGCCGGGCGATCGGGTGCTGGCCCATCTCGCCGATCAGCCGCTCCAGCGTGGTGCCGGCCACGTACTGCATGCACAAAAGCCGGAAGTCGCGGTCCCCATCGACCGACTCGGAGAAGACGCGGACGATGTGGTCGTGCTCGAGGATGGCGAGGGTGCGCGCCTCCTGGCCGCGGTTGCGCGACACCTTGAGCGCGACGAGCCGGCCCAGCGACACCTGCCGGGCGAGGTAGACCCGGGCGAACGAGCCGGAGCCGAGGACGCGCAACAGGTCGAAGTCGTCCAGCCGGGCGCCCGGCGGGGGCAGGCCGACCATGTCCCCGGGGCCGACCTCCAACCGCTGGCCGGGGGACCGGAACGGCGGCGCCTCGCCGGTCTCGGGGATGGCAGTCTCCTCGGTCAGCCAGTCCTCGTGGAGCCGGGTCCGCGACGGGTGGTTGCTCATCGGCGCGGCCTCCTCACAGCCCCCGGCGCCCGGGCGCCGGTCGGCCAGGCCAATCATCCATAGTAACCCCGCGATCAGCCATCGGACCGGCCTCACGACCCCCAGCGCTCCAGCGCCGAGCGGCAGAACTCCAGCAGGCCCAGGTCGCCCAGCTCCTCCTCCAGCGCCTCGCGGCTGGGGTTGTCGATGGCCTGGGCGATCTCCTCCAGCAGCAGGTCGCCGAACCGGTCGCGGGACCGCTCCAGGGTCTTGCGGATCGCGGGGGCGTTGATCGGCTTGTTCAGCCGGGCCGACAGCCGTTCCGCCATCTCGGCGCTGGACAGGTCCGGGTGGTCGGCCCGGAAGCGGAGCACCGAGAAGTAAGGCTGGCCGGCCTCCTTCTCGTGGCGCTCCAGCGCGGCCCAGGCGCGGGCCAGCAGCTCGTCGCGCCAGCTCTCCACGAAGGCCCGGTCGCGCTCGGCGGCCAGGGCGCAGTCACCGCCCGGCTCCGGGGCGTCGGTCGAAAGCGGGTTGGGATCGCGGCGGCGCTTGTGGTGGTAGTCGGCGACGAGGTGGAACAGGACGCCCTTGACGAAGTCGCGGAACCGGCCGCGCGCCTGGTCCGCCCCCTTGAGGTTGCCGTTGAGGAACTTGACGGCGAAGTCCTGGGCCAGTTCCTCGGCGGCGTCGGGGTTCCGCAGCGCGCCCAGCAGGTACTTGTGGATCGCCCCGCCGTACCGCTCCAGCAGCGCCTGCCGGGCGGCTCGCCCCTGGCTGCCGGGGTCGTCGTGTGCCTGCCGGACGACCGTCCACAGCGTGGCGATCTGGTTGAGCCGGGTGTCGGAGTGCGGCCTGTCCATCGCGGCACCTCTGGGAAGGAGGGAGCTGCCCCTGGCATGATAACGCCTCCGCCAGAAAAACGCGAGTCGCCTGCCTTTTTCGCCGGCGCCTCTTGACGCCTCCTACATCCGTCGGTAGGATTCGACCTACACTTGTAGGAGACTGAAGAACGATGACCCGGTCGAACGACGAGCTGCCGGCGCTGTCGGAGGCGCAGTTGGAGATCATGCAAGTCGTCTGGGACGGCGGGGAGGTGACGGTGACGGACGTGTGGAGCGTCCTGGCCGGGCGCCGGGTGGTGGCCCGGAACACCGTCCTGACGCTGATGGACCGGCTGGAAAAGAAGGGCTGGCTGAGGCGGCGCGCCGAAGGCCAGGCCCATTACTACACGGCGGCGGCCCCACGGGCGGCGACGCTGGGGCAGGTCGTCCACCGGCTGGTGGATGCGGCGTTCGCCGGCTCAGCCGACGGCCTGGTGCTGGCGCTGCTGGAAGGCCGGGGCGTGTCCGACGAGGAGGCGCGGCGGATTCGGCGGCTCATCGACAACGCCCGGGGGAAGGGGAAGAAGCCATGAGGACCTTCGCCGGTTGGTATCCAGGGGACGGCGTGGTGTTCCTCGCCGTCGTGGCGCTGGGGACGGTCGCCGCGGTGGCGGCGCTGGCCTGGGCCGCCGACCGGCTCTGCCGGCGGGCGGCCCTGCGGTGTGGGGTGTGGACGGCGGCGGCTTCTCGGCGTCCTTGTACCGGCCTTCGTGCTGGTCGGCCCGCACCTCCCCTGGCGCGTCGTGGTACTCCCGCCGGCAGCCGGCGCGTTGGAGGCACCTCCGTCGGAAGCGCCGGCAATAACTGAAATGCCCGGAGATGGCCATGCGGGAGGCGAGGTAGGAGAGCATCCGCGCCCGCCCGCACCGACGCCGGGGGTAGCCCCGGCCGCCCAAACATCACAGGGCCAATCCCAGGCCGGAGGGCCGCTTGCTGTCGACGCCTCGGCGCAGCCCCCAAAGGGACCTGAGAAGGTCGCCGAGACTCCGGTTCCCTTCCCGACTGTCCTCCGCGCCCTCGCCACCTTGGCCATTCTCTTCTGGGGGCTCGGCCTCGCCCTCCTGGTGGCGCGGTTCCTCCACGGCTCCTGGCGAGTGCGTCGGCTCCGGCGCCGGGTGCGGCCGCTGGACCCCGAACGCTGGGGCGCGGAACTGGAAGCGGCCGCCAGGGCTCTCGGTGTCGTGCGGCTCCCCGCCGTTTGCCTGTCTCCTGACGTGCGCGGCCCCGTCGTGGCCGGGCTGTTTCCACCGCGCGTGGTGCTGCCCGAGGCGCTTCCCGAGCGGAGTACCCCCCAACTTTTGGTGGTGGTCCTTCTCCATGAGTGTGCCCACGTCTTGCGCCGGGACCCCTGGGTGCGGCTGCTCCAGCGGCTGGCGGCGGTGGTGTACTGGCCTCACCCGCTGGTCCACCTGCTCAACCGCCGCCTCGACCAGGCGCGGGAGGAGGTGTGCGACAACCACGTCCTGGCCCACACCGACGCCCCGTCCTACGCGGAGGCCCTGTTGACGGTCTCCCAGGCGTGTTACCCCACCCCCCGGCTGGAAGGATACCTGACCATGATGCCGCGACAGTACCCCCTCGAACGCCGAGTCGCCGACCTGCTGAAGGATCGTCGTGACACGGCCACGCTCCTGACCGCCTGGCAGCGGGCGGCAGTGGTCACCGCCCTTGGCCTGCTGCTGGTGTCGGCCTCCTCGATAGGGCTGCGCGGGGCCGCGCCGGCCGGGGGCCACCGGGACGAGGCGGCCCCCGCCAGGGCGACGGATGGGGAGAAGGTGACCGGCACGGTGGAGGCCGCGGACGGCTCGCCGGCCGGCGGCGCAGTCGTCTGGGCGGCCAAGAACGCTCTCGGGCCGCTCCAGCGCCGTGAGGCGGACGCCGACGCACAGGGGCGCTTCACGCTGAACCTACCGCCTGGCACCTGGACCGTCTGGGGCAGGAAGGGTACGCAGGGCGGTGAAAGCACGGGGCCGTACGGCCGTGTCGAGGTCGTCGCCGGGCAGTCGCCGCCGGCCGTTGTCGTGCGGCTGGAGGAGCGCGGCACGTTCCGAGGTCGGCTGCAGGAGGCCGAGTCGGGCAAGCCCATCCCCGGCGGGCGGCTCTATCTCGACGCGGGGCTTGTCCTGACTGCCGACGCCAACGGCCGGTTCGAGATCGGCGGGTTGTCGCGCACCCACCACGAGGCGTTTGTCGTCGCGGCCGGCCGGATGCGGCTGCGCGTCCTGTTCGACACCACGGCGAGGGAGACCACCGAGTTGGACGTCCCCGTGCCGCGGGCCGGCAAGATCGTCGGCCGGGTGACCGATGTGGACGGCAAGCCGATCCCGGGCGCCTACGTCGGGCGTAGTACGTCGGGGAACAGGTACTCGCTAACGGGGCTGTACGTGGCCTGCGACGGCGACGGCCGGTTCGAGTATGACGATGCCGTGCCGGCGGGCCAATCGACGTGGCTCGGCGCCTCCGCGCCGGGATACATCGACGAAGACAAGAGCGACTTGCACGCGCCGCCCGGGGGCAAGCCGCTCGTGATGAACTTTCGCCTGCGGGCCGCGCCGGGGACGCCGAAGGGGGACTTCGCCCCCGACGCCGAGAAGCGCCGGCCGGTCTCCGGCGTGGTCAAGGGGTCGGACGGCAAGCCGGCGGTCGGCGTACTGGTCCGCTGGGGGTACCAGCCCTATTACGGCGCCACCGAGACGCGGACCGACGCGGAAGGCCGGTTCCGCTTCATGGTCCCGGACAAGGCCGACATGCTCGCCGTGCTGCCGGCCGACCACCCGCCCGAGTTCCCGCGCGTCGCCTCGGGGGGTAAGAAGGAGGTCGAGGTCAAGCTGAGGGCCGGCAAGACCGTCCGCGGCGTGGCGCGCGACGACGCCGGCAAGCCGATCCGCGGGGTGAGGGTGGTCGTGCAGGTCCCCTCGCCCGACCCGCGCATCGGCAACCCGTACTGGCTGTCCGAGTCGTCGGTGTACACCGACGCGGCCGGGAGGTTTGAGGTCAGGGGCGTCCCCGAGCGCGCGCGGTTCGACTTCATGAAGAGTGGTCTGAGCGGCCTTCGCTCGCAGGCGCTGGACCTCGACCGGGCGGACAACGCCGTCACCATGCAGTTCGGCGGGGCGGTCAGCGGCCGTGTCGTGGACCGCGACGGCACGCCGATCCGCAACTTCCGCGTCCTGGTCGGCTTCCCGCGCGACCGAAGGCCCGGGGATAAGACCGACGGCTACTTCGCCGGGTACAGCGGAATGGGGGTGCGGTTCACCTCGGACGACGGCACGTTCGTGCTGACCGGCGTCGGGGCGGGCAGCGTTTACCGCATCAAGGCGCTGGCGGACGGGCACGGCGAGGCGGTCGCCGAGCGGCTGATCGCCCTGCCGGTGAACCGCGTCGCCAACAACAAGCCGGCCACCCTGCGGGCCGGCCCGCCGGTCAAGTTCCGCGTCCGCGCCGTGGACGCGGACGGCAAGCTGATCCCCGACGCCCGCGTGACGCTGGTGGACGGCGACCCTCAACTCGACAAACAATTCTCGTGGGGCTACGACGACGCGACCTGGGATAACATGGCCCGCGCCCGGGCCGCGGCGGACGGTTGGGCGGACTTCCCGGCCCTGACGTTCGGCGAGGCCACCCTCCTGGTGCGGGCTCCCGGGTTCGGGCGGCACTGGGTCGGTTGGCGCGGGAAGGAGAAGGAGTTGTCGTGCAAGCTGGCCAAGGAGGCCGTTGTCGCCGGCGAGGTCCTCGGGCCGGACGGGAAGCCGCGGAAGGACTGCTACGTCCAGCTGCGACGTGAGCAGGGCGACTCGATCTCGGCCCACGTCGGCGCGAGCGACAAGGGACGGTTCCGCGTCTCCGAACTGCCTGCCGGCAAGTGGGAGGTGGCGGTCTACGGCGACAACCACGCGATCCTCCACCAAGAAACCGTGACTCTCAAGGCGGGCGAGACGAAGGACTTGGCGATCAAGACCAGGAAGGAGTGACCATCTCCGGAGCGGGTTTCTATCGTAGCGGGTACACCCCGGCTCCGACCGAGCCCCGCCCACCTGGAGAAGCAGCCCGTGAGTCACCGAGCAAGCCGTCCCGTGCGTCCCCTGGCTGTCGTCGCGTTCCTCTTCACCCTGGGGGTCGCCCTCCCAGGCCCGGCGCAAGACCGCCTCAAGTCGATGCCGGGCTACGAGCAGTACCGGAAGATGAGCACCGCGATCCCCGGCTCGGTCAAGTCCGGCGCGGTTGCGGTGAGCTGGAAGGACGGCGGCAAGGCCCTGGAGTACAGCCGAGACGGCACCGCCTACCGCTACGGGATCGCCGACGGCAAGGAGGAGGCGGTCGGCAAGGGGAAGGAGGGGGCGGGCGGCCGCTTCCCGGGCAAGGGGCGGTTCCAGCGCGGCGGTGGCGGGGGAGGCGGAGGCGGCGTCGCGCGCGGCCGGCAGGCGACGGGGTCGCCCTCGCCGGACGGACAGTACCGGGCGTTCTACCGCGACCGCAACCTGTGGCTGTCCGACGCCAAGGGCGTGCTGGAGATGCGCATTACCGCGGACGGGGACGAGAAGGCGCGCATCAAGAACGGCACGGCGAGCTGGGTCTACGGCGAGGAGCTGTTCCAGCGCAGCGCCATGTGGTGGTCGCCGGACGGCAAGAAGATCGCCTTCTACCGCTTCGACGAGGGCAAGGTCATCGACTACTACCTGTCGCTGGCCCAGACCTCGATCCAGAGCAAGCTGGACGTCGAGGCGTACCCCAAGGCCGGGGCCCCCAACCCCGTCGTCGATCTGCTCGTCTACGACCTGCCGAGCAAGAGGACGACCCGGGTGGACGTCCGCGACGGCAAGCCGTTCGAGGGCGGCGTCGTCGGGCACTACGTCTACAACGTCTCGTGGTCACCCGACGGCAAGGAGGTGCACTTCTACCGCACCAACCGACGGCAGGACGTGATGGAGTTCGCCGCGGCCGACCCGGCGACGGGCAAGTGCCGCGTGGTCGTCCGCGAGGAGTGGCCTGAGAGCTGGGTCGAGAACCTGCCAAGGCTTCGCTACCTGAAGGACAACAAGCGCTTCGTCTGGCCGTCGCAGCGCACCGGCTGGCGGAACCTCTACCTCTACGACCTTTCGGGCAAGGTGCTCGCCAGGCTGACCAACCACGAGTCGGACGTCGCCCCCCAGATCGTCAAGATCGACGAGGGCGCCGGCCTGGTGTGGTACATGGCCCGCACCGGCGACAACCCGATGAAGCTCCAGCTGCACCGCGTTGGGCTCGACGGGCAGGGCGACAAGCGGCTGACCGACCCGGCCTACCACCACACCTGCGACGTGTCGCCCGACGGCAAGCACTTCGTCGATGTCGCCCAGACGCACGACAAGGCCCCGGTGACGCGCCTGTTCGACGGCGAGGGGAAGGTCCTCAAGGAGCTGGCGAAGAGCGACCTGTCGAAGTTCAACGAGCTTGGGCTTAAGCCGGCCGAGCTGCTGACGTTCAAGGCGGCCGACGGCAAGGCCGACCTGTACGGCCTGCTGTACAAGCCGTCGAACTTCGACCCGAACCGGAAGTACCCGCTCCTGGTGTCGGTCTACGCCGGCCCGGAGACGAACGGGGCAAGCGAGACGTTCGCGACGCCGAACGCGCTGACGGAGTATGGCTTCCTGGTGGCGCGGTTCGACTCGCGCAGCGCTGCCGGCCGGGGGAAGCGCTTGCTCGACTCGATCTACATGAAGCTGGGGATTACCGAGGTGGACGACCAGGCGGCCGGCGTGCGGTCGCTGTGGTCGCGGCCCTACTTGGACAAGACGCGGGTTGGGATGTTCGGCTCGTCCTACGGCGGCACGGTGTCGGCCGCGTGCCTGCTGCGGCACCCGGACGTGTTCCAGGCGGCCTGCTCATCCTCCCCGGTGACCGACTACCGCAACTACGACACGATCTACGCCGAGCGCTACATGCGGACGCCGCAGGAGAACAAGGCCGGCTACGACGCCGCCAGCCTGATGACCTACGCCGGCAACCTCCGCGGCCGGCTGATGCTGTACTACGGCACGGCGGACAACAACGTTCACCCGGCGAACGCCCTGCAGCTGGTCCGGGCGCTGCAGCGGGCGGGCAAGAGCTTCGAGGTGCAGGTCGGCCCCGACGCGGGGCACTCGGCGCTGGCCCAGCCGCGGATGATGGAGTTCTTCATCGAGAGCCTGGTGCTGGCCCCTCGGTGACCTGATTGCAGGGGGGGGAAGTGGGGTTGAGGTCACGGTGGTAGAGGTTGTTCGGGTGGCGGGGCTTCAGCCCCGTGCCCCTGAATTCAAGGAGTAACGATCAGATGCGGCGATCCCGTCACATTGTCTTCCTGGCCGTCGCCGGGGCCACCCTGTTGGCCGTGGGCGCCGTGGGGACGGCGCTCGGCCAGCGCTACCTCAGCGGCATCGTGTGGCCGGAGCCCCCCGTGATCACACCGGGCGAGAGCGCCGGCCC
>JAXMAW010000092.1:0-17761 GCA_046350195.1 Gemmataceae bacterium | reverse complement strand
TGCCGTTGCTCGACCACTTCCACCCCCCGCTCTTTCCCCGCCGGCACTGGGAGTCGTTCCACACCAGCTGGGCCGGGACGATCGCCGACGCGCTCAACGAGGACCTGCTCCCCGAAGGCTACTTCGCCGAGGAGCACACCCACATGGGGCCGCGGATCGAGATCGACGTCGCCACGTTCGACGAGGCCGAAGCAGCGAGCGGCCGAGGCGTGGCGACCGCCCCGGCGCGGGTGTGGACGCCGCCGGCACCGAACGCCGTGCTGGAGGGTGCTTTCCCGGACAGCTTCGAGGTTCTCGTCTTCGAGTCCGAAGGTGGCGCCCGCCTCGTCGCGGCGATCGAGCTGGTCAGCCCGGCGAACAAGGACCGCGCCGGCCACCGCCGGGCATTCGCCATCAAGTGCGCCAGCTACCTGGTGCGCGGGATCGGGCTGATCGTCGTGGACGTCGTCACGAGCCGGCAGGCAAACCTGCACGACGAGGTCCTGGAGTTGCTGCGCCAGGCCGCGCCGGTCGCCGGGGCGACCGGTCTCTACGCGGCGGCCTACCGGCCGATCGTGCGTGAAGGGAAGGAACAGATCGAGGTGTGGACGTCGGCGCTGGCTGTAGGGCAGGCGCTGCCGGTGCTCCCGCTGTCGCTGAGCGCGGAACTGTGCCTGCCGATCGACCTGGAAGCGACGTACACGACCGCTTGCCAGAGCCGCCGCCTGAGCGGGTAGCGACCGCGGCCAGGCCCCGTGTCACGCCCGCTTGAGGACCTCCGTCACCACCTTGCCGCCGTTGATCGTCGCCCGCTCCTCGCGGCCCTGGTACAGGAACGTCAGCCGCTTGTGATCGACGCCCAGGCAGTGCAGGATCGTCGCGTGCAGGTCGTGGACGTGGACGCGCCTGTCAATGGCGTACAGGCCGATCTCGTCGGTCGCGCCGTGGACGACGCCGCCCTTCACCCCGCCGCCGGCCAGCCAGGTGGTGAAGCCCCACGGGTTGTGGTCGCGGCCGACGCCCGACTCGCTCATCGGGGTGCGGCCGAACTCGCCGCCCCAGATTACTAGCGTGTCGTCCAGCATTCCCCGTGATTTGAGGTCCTTTAACAGCCCGGCGATGGGTTTGTCGCTCTCCCGGCACAGCTTCGAGTGGTTGCTCTCGACGTTGGCGTGGGCGTCCCACTTGCTGCCGGAGCCGCTGTAGATCTGCACGAACCGCACGCCACGCTCCACCAGACGCCGCGCCAGCAGACAGTTGCGGCCCATCCGCTCGGTGGCCTTGTCGTCCACGCCGTAGAGCTTCCGGGTTGCGGCGGTTTCCTTGGCCAGGTCCACCGCCTCGGGGGCGCTGGCCTGCATGCGGTAGGCCAGCTCGTAGGAGGCGATCCGCGCCTCCAGGTCGCTGTCCTCCTGCCGCGTCGTGCGGTGGCTGCGGTTCAATTCCTGGATGAAGTCGAGCTTGTTCCTCTGCGACGCGGTGCCGACAGCCTCGTCGGAGGCCAGGTGCAGGATGGGCGTCTTGCCGGCGCGGAAGCGGGTGCCCTGGTAGGTCGTCGGCATGAAGCCGGTGCCCCAGTTACGGCCGCCACCGGGCGGGTCCTCGGGGTAGTCCAGCAGCACGACGTAGCCGGGCAGGTCCTGGCTGGCGCTGCCCAGGCCGTACAGCGACCACGAGCCGAGGCACGGCCGGCCGCCGAGGATGCTGCCGGTGTTCATCTGGCAGACGCTGCCGACGTGGTTGAGCCCGTCGGCGTGGCAGCTGCGGATCACCGCCAACTCGTCGGCGCAGCCGGCGATCTCCGGATACCAGTCGCTGACCCACAGGCCGGACTGGCCGTGCCGCTGGAACTTCCGCTTCGACCCCAACAGCGGCGTGAAGGCGGTCTTGCCCATGGCGGTGACCGGCCGGCGGAACGTGCCCGGCAGCGGCTGGCCGTCGAGCTTGGTCAGCGCCGGCTTGGGGTCGAACAGGTCGATGTGGCTGGGCCCGCCGTCGAGGAACACCCAGATGACGCTCTTCGCGGTCGGCGCGAAGTGCGGCGGCTTCGCCGCCAGCGGGTTGGCGGCGAAGCCCCGAGGGGCCGCCGCATGGGCGTCGTCGAGCATCGCGGACAGGGCGACGAGCCCGAGGCCGCCGCCGGCGCGGGCCAGGTCGTCGCGGCGCGAGGCGGGCCGTTCGTGGTGCGGTGTGTTCATGGCGGGTATCAGCCCGTAGCGCGAGCGAGGCGGGTGGGGCGTCCGGTCAATCGACGTAGACGAACTCGTTGGTGTTCAAAACGGCGTGGCACAGATCGACCAGCGCCTGCTCCAGCGGCACGCCCTCGGCCAGCTGCCGCTGCACGAACCGCCCGGCCAGCGCGATCTCGTTGGGGGTCGCCGACCGGCCCCACGCCCGATGGTAGGCCGCCTTGGCGATCCGCTCGACGTCCTCGCCATGCTCGGAGCGCAGTTCCTGCGCCCACCGGCGGGCGCGGCCGAGCGTCAACTCGCTGTTGAGCAGGATCAGCGCCTGCGGCGCCGTCGTCGTGCTGAGCCGCCGCGAGCAGCTGTTGTGCATGTCGGGGTAGTCGAAGGCGTCGAACAGCGGGTAGCGCAGGTTCCGCTTCGCCAGCACGTAGACCGAGCGGCGGTGCTGGTCGTGCTCGCGGGCGTCGGGCTTCCAGGCGCTCTTGCCGAAGGCCGCCGGCAGCTCCGGCCGGGCGCTGGGACCGAACATCCGGTCGTTCAGCTCCCCCGTAACGGCCAGAAGGGCGTCGCGGATCGCCTCCCCTTCGAGGCGCCGCCGCCGAAAGTGCCACAGCAGGTCGTTCTCCCGATCAATCGCCAACCCGGGGTGCCTCGGATCGACGGCCGAGTCCTGGCGGTACGTCGCGCTGGTCACCATCAGCCGGTGAAGGCGCTTCAGGTCCCAACCGCTGTCGGCCAGCTCGACGGCCAGCCAGTCGAGCAGCTCCGGGTGCGTCGGCTTGGTCCCCTGGGCGCCAAAGTCGCTCGACGTGGCGACGATGCCGACGCCGAAGTGGTGCTGCCACAGCCGGTTGGCCATGACCCGCGCCGTCAACGGGTGGTCCGCCCGCGTCAGCCACCGCGCCAACGCCGCGCGCCGCCCGCTGCTGACGACGCCCGGCGGCAGGGAGGTATCGACCTCGGCCCGGCCCAACTCCTCGGGGAAACCCGGCTTGACCTCCGCCGCCGGCTTGTGCCAGTCGCCGCCGATCAGGCGGTGCGTCGGCGGCGCCACCGGCCCGACGTCGGTGACCGTCATCGCCGTCGGCAGCGATTTCGGGGGCGGCGGCAGTTGGCGCTCCAGCTCCTGGTAGCGCTTCTTCGCCTCGGCGGGCAGCTTCGCCGCGGCGCCGTCCGCGGCGCGGTCGGCCTGCTTCATCGCCATCCGGGCGATCTGCCACTGGTACGGCGTGCGCTTCTCCGGCGGCGTGTTGACGGCGAGCTTGATGTCGGCGGTGAACTTCTCCAGCCCGCCGCGCCACATCTCCTGGCGATTCTTGCCGACCAGCGCCTCCATCTCGTCGCGAACGGCCTTCGTCGCCCCCTCCCACGCGGCCCGCTCCTGCCGATACTTCGCCACCGCGGCCGCGTCGGCGGCGGGCAGGTCGCTGGGGTACAGGCCGGCGAAGAACGCCTGGAAGCGGAAGTAGTCCTTCTGGCTGATCGGGTCGAACTTGTGGTCGTGGCAGCGGGCGCAGCCGAACGTCAACCCGAGGAAGGCCAGCGCGGCGGTGTCGGCGGTGTCGTCGAGGACCTCCTGGCGGCGCTGCTCCAGGTTGGCGGCGTTGTACTCGTCGGGCCACAGCCGGTTGAACCCGGCCGCGATCCGCCCGTCGGCGTCGCCGGGGGCCAACTCGTCGCCGGCCAGTTGCAGCTGCACGAAGCGGTCGTAGGGAAGGCCGGCGTTGAAGGCGCGGATCACCCAGTCGCGGTAGCGGTGCGCGTCGGGGCGGTGGGCGTCCTCCTTGAACCCGTCCGACTCGGCGTAGCGGACCAGATCCAGCCAGTGCTGCGCCTGCCGTTCTCCGAAGCGCGGTGACCCCAGCAGCCGATCGACCACCTTCTCGTAGGCGCCCGGCGACAGGTCGGCCAGGAACGCCTCCTGCTCCGCGCCGGTCGGCGGCAGGCCGGTCAGGTCGAGCGTCACCCGGCGCAACAGCCGCAGGCGGCCGGCCGGCCGGCTCGGCGTTAGCCCCTTCGCCTCCAGCCCGGCGAGAACGAAGGCGTCGATGGGGTTGCGGGCCCAGGCGCCGTCCTTGAGCGGCGGGAGGGCGGGCCGGCGCGGGGGCTGGAAGAGGCGCGACCTTTCCTCGGCGAGGAGGCCACCCGGTAGGCTCAGCAAAAGGGCCAGCGCGAAGGCGGGACGCATGCGCGGGGACTCCGCGGGTCGGAGCGGTAGGCTTGTTCGCGATCCTACCGCACCCGGGCGGGCCTGGCAAGGAGTTACTCGCGCGGCTGGGGCTTCTTCGCCAGCGGGGGCGTGCCCCGGGCGTCGGCCCGCAGCTTCTTGCGGGCCCGCGACAGGACCGGCCCGATCGTGTTCACCGGGATGTTCAGCTCGGTGCTGATCTCCTCGTAAGTCCGGCCCTCGATGTAGTGCAGCCGAACCACCTCGCGCTCCCGGCCGGGCAGCTTGCTCAAGAGCCGCTCGACCTCCTCCAGCCGCTCCAGGCCGGAGGCGGTGTCCTCGGGCTCGGGCGGCTCCTGGTTGTTCGCGGCCGGCTGCACCTCGCGGGCGGCCTGGCGGCGGGCCAGCTCGTGGACGCTGATGCGGCGGGAGATGACGGTCAGGTACGTGGCCAGGCTCGACTGGCCGCGGAACTGCCGCAGCGCCGCGTAGTCGTTGGCGACCAGCTGGAGCAACACCTCGGCGGCGAGGTCCTCGGTGTCCTCGGGCTTCAGCGGCATGCTGCGGTGGTGGGCGGTGTGCTGGACGACGTGGTAGATCAGGCCGAGGAAGCGATCGACGAAGTCGTTCCAGGCGCCCGGCTGCTTGGCGAGGCAGCGTCGCAACAGTTCGCGGTCGAGGCTGGTGAGGGCCACGTGCGCGTCCTCAGGATGGGTGGTGCCGGGAGGTAATTCGGGCCGCGATTACCGCCATTTTACGCACCCCCCACCAGCCGGGGTAGGCCGGCGGCTGCCGTTGCCGCCGCGGCGGCCCCGCCGCAGCCTGCACCATCGGCACAGGCGGACAGGTTTGCCGCCGGACACTTGGCGAGCCGGGGGCGTGAGCGCCCGGAGGGAGTCACCCTCCGGGCGCTCACGCCCCCGGCTCGCCCGACCCTTCCCCCGTGTTACGGCTTCGGCACCTCGACCGGCATCGGGGTCGGCATCAGCCCGATCGGATCGACGCCGTTCTTGGCGTTGAACCGCAGGTTGGCGATCTGCCGCTGGAGGCGCTGGCACTCGCCGTCGCCGGGGCCGTCGAAGCCGCCGACGCAGACCACGCTGGAGTAGCGCGTGTGCAGCACCCAGGCGGTGAAGCCCAGCGACGGCTGCCGCAGGAACTTCGCCAGCTCGTGGGCCTGCTGCGCCCCGGCGTCCAGCGCCTCGCCTTCCTTACCCCCGCCCAGGCCCAGCGCGGCGAGGAAGCCGCCCCCGGAGTCCTTCTGCTGCCCCTGAATCACCCGGGCGCCCAGGTACTCCTTGACGACCAGCGTGTACGGCTTGGGGTTCTTCAGCAGGCTGTACTCCTCGTTCTCGTTGAGCTTCTTCCAGAACGGGTCCCACTTCGGCTTGTTCGCCTTCTCGTTCGGCACGGCGGGGTTGTGCACGACCATGGCGTTGGCGAACGGGTGCAGCCGGGCGGCCCGGGCGACCGGCTTCTTCGTCTCGGGGTCGGTCTCGTGGTAGGTCATCAGCTCGTAAGGGCTCTTGCCGCCGTCGAGCCTCAACTCCGGCGCGGGCAGCTGCTTGAGCTTGGGTAGGTAGGCACTGGCGTGGTCGAAGTCCTTGAACCCGCCGACGAGGACCGCGTACTGGTCCTGGACGCGGTAGACCTTCTTCGGCACCTTGACGCCGGGGTACTGCTTCTGCAGCGCCTGGTACTCCTCCTCCTGCCTGCGCCGCTCCTCGTCCCCGCGGTTGTAGATGAACGCCGCCAGCTTGTGCCTCTCGCGCAGATGCTGGGCGACCTGGCGGGACAGCTCGGGGCCGTCCGGCCCGATGTACGAGGCGGCGCAGATCATCCAGGCCCCGGCCTCGGCCGAGACCGGGTACGGGTTGGCCGGCCGGGCCGCGGCCGGCGTCGCGGGGCGGACCGGCTCGACCCCGGCGGGGACGGCGCGGGGGGGCGGGTTGACCGGGGCCGCGGCCGGCGTCGTCTTCAGGACGCCGAACTCCTCGGCGGCCTGGCCGAACGCCTGCGACCCCCCGACGACGACGCCGAGCGCTGCCGCCAACGGCAGCCAGAGCAACTTCCGCATCGCGCGGCCCTCCCTGACCTGACAGAATTCGGTTCGGCGGTGGGCTATAGCGACCCCGGCGGGGCATGTCGAGAGGGACCGGCCCCGCGGCCGGGCCTGCCCAGGCCCCTCATTCGACCACGACTGACTCCGCCTGCCCCGTCGCCGGGTCCAGCACGGCGAACGTCTTCACGGCCGCGCGCTGCAGCGCGCCGGGGTTGATGACCCGCGTCGCCCCCTTCACCTGGTCGATCGCGACGTGCGTGTGCCCGTGGAACAGGTAGTCGTAGGCCCCGCTTTGGAGCAGGTCGGCCATCAGGCCCGGCTCGTGGCCGTGGAGGAAGGCGAGGGCCTTGCCGTCGATTTCGAGGTGGCCGAAGTTCTCGTGCAGCGTCGCGCCGGCCCCGGCGATCGCCTCGGCCAGCGCGGCCCGGTCCCAGTCGCAGTTGCCGAGGACGAAGTGGGCCGGCCAGCCCTCGAACAGGTGAACCACGGTCGGCGAGGTGATGTCGCCGCAGTGGATCACCAACTCGGCGCCGCGGCCGCGGGCCAGCGTCAGCGCCTTGCTCACCCGGGCCAGGGAGTCGTGCGAGTCGGAGAGGATGGCGATCTTCATGGGGGCTCACCACGCCGCCTCAGACCGGCCGGCCAGGGCCTTCACCAGCGCCTCGACAAAGAAGTGCTCACCCCAGGCCACCGTCTCGTCCACGCCGAGGCCCTTGTGGTAGTGGTAGACGCCGTGCAACAGGATGCCCTCCCACGCCGGCCGCTTCCTCGCCAGGAACTCGTCGCCGCAGAGTGTTCCCAGGAGGGACAGCGCCGCGGCGTGGTAGGCGTCCCTTTCCTCCGGGTCGGCGACCGCCTCGCCGAGGTCCCACAGCCCACTGGCGGCGATGGCGCCGGCGGAGCTGTCCCAGAGGCGCGGGGCGTCGTCGGGCAGGTCGAAGTCCCAGTACGGCACCAGCCCCGGCGGCGAGCGGTGCAGCCAGAACGCGGCGTTGCGGCGGGCGACCTGCAAGAACTCGTCCTCGCCGGTGAAGCGGTGCGCCGCCGTGAAGCCGTACAGCGACCACGCCAGGCCGCGTGACCAGGTGCTTTCCGGCTTCCAGCCCTGGTGCGTCGTCTGCCGGAGGAACCGGCCGGTCTCCAGATCGAAGACGCCCTCATGGGCCGTGCCGCCGTCCTCGCGCACCAGGGTGCGGGCGGTCGTGCGGCAGTGCTCGAGGGCGACCTGTTTGAGAGCGTCATCGCCGGTCTCGCGGGCGGCGCGGAAGATGAGGCCGACGTTCATCATGATGTCGATGAACAGCGACGACGGCGCCACGAACGACGCCAGGTAGCCGCCCTTCTGCCGCCGCAGCGCTAGCGTTCGGCCAGCCTCGTTGAGGACGTCGTTGAGGCGGCGGTCGCCGGTCAGGGTGTACCAGCGCAGGTAGGTGGACAGGAACAAAAAGCCGAGGTCGTGGACGTTACGGTCGAGCTTGCGCGGCTCCAGGGCGGTGGTGAGCCGCTCGGCGGGGCCGCGCCAGCGCTGGTCGCCGGTGTGCTTGTGGAGCAGCCAGAGGATGCCGGGGAAGAAGCCCTCGCACCAGTGCGTCCAGCGCTCGCCCTCACGGTTCCACTTGCCGCCGACGGTGTACATCGGCGTGTAGCCGGGGTGGGTGTCGAGGACACGCTGGCTCTGGGCGGCGGCGAAGTCGAGCGCGGCGCGGAGCGTCGGCAGGAGTGACTCGCGCAGGCTGGCGGCGGTCATGCGGGCCTCGGGTACGGGGTCGAGAACCGTGGTTGTTCTACGAGGCCCCGGCGTCGCGGCCTACCACCCCTCACTCCACGGCCGCGACCCAGGCCTGGCTGGTCTTGCCGGCGTGGGGCGCCCGCCGGGTGACCTCGCCCCGGGAGGTCATCCTCTGGACCTCGGTCGGCGTCACCACCCAGGCGTCGCCGCCGGCCGGGTCGGCCTGCACCGCGATCGCCTCCACCCCGCGCTCGAACTCCGGCTTGCCGTCCGCCGAGAACCGCTCCACCGACTGCCTGAAGTTCGCCACCCACACGCTGCCACGCTTCGGGTCCACCGACACGCGGAACGGGCACTTCGCCCCCAGCTCGACCGCCACCAGCTCCTTGCCGCCGGGGGCGAACTTGAGCAGCCGGTTCCTGCTGTTCGCCACCTGGGAGTGCTCGCGGACCGCCACCCACGCCTCCCCGGTCCTGGGGTCCACGTCGAGGCTCGACGCGCACCAGGTGGTGATGTCGGCGGTGAACACGACCGCCCCGGTCGCGGCGGTGAGCTTGGTCAGCTTCCGGTCGGCGATCCAGAACGCCTTCGCCCTCGGGTCGTAGGCGAGGTCCCAGCCGGTGACCGGGTGGGAGGCGACCTGGCTACCCTTGTCGTTGTACACCACCGTGTCGCCCTGCCCGATCCGCCCGCCGCCGGCCAGCAGCCACACGTTCCCGGTGGCCGGATCGACCGCGATCGCGGAGCCATGGACGCTGTCGATCGTGAGCGTCTCCTTGCCCGCCAGGTCGAACCGGCGGAGGCGGTGGGCCACGTTCTCGAGCGCCCAGACGCACCGGCGGGCCGGGTCGGGGGCGACCATGCGGCTACAGCCGATCGACTCACAGTTGTTGAACCCGGACACGCGAAACGTCAGCTTGCCCGTCGAGTCGAAGAGGGTGAAGTTGTCCTCGTAGTTCGCCTTGCCCCGGTACAGTTCGTCGCAGTTGTCCAGCACGAAGACCCCGGACGACTTCGTCGTCACCTTCGGGACCGGGGCGGCGACCCCGGCCGAAAGGAGGCCGCCCAGGGCGAGCGCGAGTGCGACATTGCGCGGCATGACGATGGCCCCCGATTCGGTAAACGAAGTGACCGCCCTTGTTCTACAGCCCCCACCCGCGGGGGGCACCACCGCCGTCAACAAACGGCCCAAACGGCCGACGGCGATGCCGGTCGGCGCCGTGACGATCCCCCTGGCTCAACGGCGTCCGGCCGTAGGACAAGCTGCCAGCTTGTCCTTCTTCGCAGGCGGGGGGACAAGCAAGGCTGCTTGTCCTACGACCGGGCCGGCTCCGCTCCTGGGAGAAGGGGAAAGGCGATCCCGCGTATCGTGCGGTTCCGATAAGACTCATGGCTCTTTAATTGCGAGGGTGGTAACTTATAAGGGGGTTAGTCTGCCAGCCAGATCGAGGTACCACCCATGTTGCTCCGCTCCCACCACACCCGCGCCCCTCTCTCGGCCCTTCGGGCGAGCCGCACAGGCTTTACCCTGCTCGAAGTGCTCGTCGTCGTCGCCATCATCGTCATGCTCGCCGGCGTCGGCGGCTTCTACCTGATGCAGCGCTACGAGGAGTCCAAGCTCAGCCGGGCCAAGATCGACGCCGAGGCGATCTCCTCCATGGCCGAGACGTACAAGCTCAACAACGGGGATTACCCCCAGTCGATCGAGCAGCTCGCCCAGCAGCAGCCGATGGGCGGCTCGCCGCTGGTGCCCCCGGAGAAGACCCGCGACCCCTGGGGCAAGCCCTACCAGATCGACCCCACCGGCCAGCGCAACGGCGGCCTCAAGGCCGACGTGTTCACCACGTCGCCGAAGGGCCAGATCATCGGTAACTTCCCCGGCTGACCGCCGTTAGCCCGAGGCGTTCGCGAGGCCCTTGTTCCAACCCTCGCCGGGGCCCCGGGCTAACCCCACGAGGCGCCACATGACCGCTCGCGTCCGACGTCCGGGCTACACGCTCTTCGAGGTCATCCTCGTCTGCGCCGTGCTCGTCCTGATCTCGGTCATGGCCCTGCCGTCGCTGCGCGGCATGTACGGCTACTACAAGCTCCAGGGCGCCGTCGATGCGGTGCGGGCGGCCATGGCGACGGCCCGGGGCAAGGCGATCGAGGAGGGCCGGCCCTACCGCTTCTCCGTCGAGACCAACGGCAGCCACTTCCGCGTCGCCCCGGACCGGGCGGACTACTGGTCCGGCTCCCCGCCGACCAACGACCCCGACGGCCAGGGGCTTGTCCTCGAGAAGTCGCTGCCCGGCGGCGTCAAGTTCACGCTCAACGGCGACCCCGTCCCCGCCTCCGCCCTCAACGACCCCTCCGTCGGCAAGGAGGACGCCCACCCGGTCAACGTCGCCCCCGACGCCTGGACGACCGGGGCGGTGTTCCTGCCGACCGGCACCGCCCGCGAGGACGTCCGCATCCTGTTCCAGGTGAAGGGGGCCCGGCCCGTCGAGGTGCGCCTCCGCGGCCTGACCGGCACCGTCACCGCCCAGCCCCTGTCCCAGTGAGGAGGCACCGACCATGCGCCTGCGTTCCCCCCGCCGAGCCGGCCTGTCGCTGCTCGAGGTCATCGTCTCGATGGCCGTGTTCCTCTTCTCCCTGGTCAGCCTGGGCTTCCTGCTGAACGTCTCGGGCAACCTGGCCCTGGCGGCGTACTACAAGAGCCACGCCGCCGGCCTGGCCCAGACGAAGCTGGCCGAGGTCGCCGCCGGCGCCGTCGGCCTGGACGGCCAGAGCGACGTGCCGTTCGACGACGACCCCGACTACCACTGGTCGTTGCAGTCCGAGGAGGGCGGCGCCGACGGGCTGCACGCCGTCACCGTGACGGTGTCGCGGGCCATGCCGGGCGGCCAGCCGGTCGAGGTGTCGCTGTCGCAGATGGTCCTCGACCCGCAGCGGGTCGGCACGGTGTTCGACACCCCGGCGACCATCGCCGAGGCCGAGGAGCAACTGGGCATCGCCAGCGACACCAGCACGACGGGGTCGCAGTCGTCGTCTTCCAGCGGCACGTCGTCGCAGCCGTCGTCCTCCGGGCCGAGCGGCGGGCTCGGGGCGAAAGGCGGCTCCGGGGCCGGCAAGGGCGGGTCGGGCGGCAAAGGCGGGGCAGGCGCCAGGCGCGGCGGCACCGGCGGCCGCGCGCCGGGGGCACCGGCGGCCGCGGCGGTAACGCCGGCGGGCGTGGCAGCACGGGTGGCAACGCCGGGGGTCGCGGAGCGCGGCCGGCAACGCCGGCGGGCGCGGCGGCCGCGGGTGGCAACGCCGGCGGACGCGGCACGGGCGGCACCGGTGGCAATGCCGGCGGGCGTGGCGGCGCCGGCGGCAACGCCGGAGGCACGTGGCACGGGCGGTACCGGCGGGACTGCTGGCGGGGCGCGGTGGCGTGGCCGGGGGGGGCGGCCGCGGTGGTGTCGGCGCGGGCGGCACGGGAGGAACGGGCGGTGGCGGGACGACCGGGGGTGGCACCGGCGGGACCGGCACCCAGGGCGGTCGTGGCGGCACCACCGGCGTGGTAACCGGCAACCGGGGCGGCACGACGGGAGGCACCGGCGGGACGGTGAACCAGGGCGGCGGGACCGGCAGTGGCGGTACCGGGACCAACCCCGGCAGCTCCACCGGTGTCGGCGGCCGGACGGATAACAACCCCGGAGCCTCGGGCTCGGGCACGACCGGGCCGGCCGGCAGCGGCACGACCACCACCAACCCCGGCGGCAAGTCCAAGAACGGCCAGGACAACTGACCCAGCCGAGCCGGGGGCTAACCCCCCCGGCCGACGCGGAGGCGACGGCCCATGCGCAAGCGACGACCCGGCTACACCCTGCTCGAGGTACTGCTGGCGATGGCCATCGCCGTCATGCTCCTGGCGGCGGTCTACTCCGTCATCGGCTACCAGCTCCGCCAGGCCCAGGCCGGCCGCGACCTGATCGAACAGGCCACGCTGGCCCGCGCCATCCTCAACAAGATCGACGCCGACGTCCGCGTCACCCTCACCCTCGGCGACCCCGCCCGCTTCCGCCGCCAGCCCGAGGGCCAGTCCGGCGGGTCCGGCGGCGGCTCCGGGACGGGCACGTCCGGGACGGGCACGTCCGGGACGGGCACCTCCACCACCCCCACGACCGGGACGGGCGCGACCGGGACGAACAACGCCTCGGGTGCCAACACCTCGGGCACGCCGGCCGCTGGCTCGAGTGGGACGGGCACCACCGACGGCGGGACGGCCACGGCGACCTCCGTGGTCACCATTCCCCTGGGCGTCATCGGCGGGGCCAACGACCTGCACCTGTTCGGCAGCAAGTTCCCCAATGAGGTCTACGACTCGGCCGGCCAGGTCACCTGCGACCAGCGGCGAATCAGCTACTGGATCGGCGACGGCGACGCCGGGCTGTGCCGCCTGGAGCAGCGCCTCGTCACCAGCGAGGAGGGCGCGTCCACCAGCCTGCCCGGCGACGTCGAGAAGTACGTCCTCGCCCCCGAGGCCAGGAGCCTCGACGTCTCCTACTTCGACGGCTCCTCCTGGCTGGACAGCTGGGACTCGACCGAGCTGGGCCCCGACGAGAAGACGCCCCGGGGCTCGCCGCGCGCCATCAAGGTCCGGGTCGGCCTGGCCCAGCCCAACCGCAAGGACGGCGAGCTGAAGTACCACACCCACGTGATCCTGATCCCGACCGCCGGCGGCACCCCGCCGGCGACCACCCCCGACACCGCCGAGGCGGCCGCGACCACGACGTCGCCGCCGTAATGCCATGCTGCTTTACCGGGCAAGCCCCCGCCGCCGGGGCGTCGTACTGCTGGCCGTGCTGATCGTCGTCGTGCTCCTGTCGCTGGCGGCGTACAAGTACAACGACTGGATGACGGCCGAGGCCAAGGCCGCCGACAGCGGCCTCCGCGCCGACCAGGCCCGGGCGTTCGCCGCCTCCGGCGTCCACTACGCCGCCGCCCTCCTGGCGGGCGACACGTCACAGACGCTCGGTGGCAACCCGTGGGACAACGCCGAGAAGTTCCAGCACGTCCAGGTGCCGACTGCCGGGCAGCACGCCCGCCCGGGGCGGTTCAGCGTGGTTTCCGTCCGCCCCCCCGACGAGGCGTCGTCCTCGGGCGGACAGGCGTTCCGCTTCGGCGTGACCTGTGAGTCGGGCAAGATCAACCTCAACGCCCTGCTCCTGTACGACAACAACAAGGGGGAGGTCGGCCGGCAGATCCTCATGGGCCTGCCCAACATGACCGAGGAGATCGCCGCCGCCATCCTCGACTGGCTCGACCCCGACGACACGCCGCGCGAGAACGGCGCCGAGAACGAGTCGTACACCTCGCTCGACCCGCCCTACCGCTGCAAGAACGGCCCGCTGGACAGCCTCGAAGAACTGCTCCTGGTCAAGGGCGTCACCCCGCAGCTGCTCTTCGGCAACGACAAGAACCGCAACGGCGTCATCGACCCCGACGAGGGCGACGGCGACGCCGACCTCGGCTGGCAGGCCTACCTGACCGTCTACAGCCGCGAGGTGAACGTCGGGCCGGACAACCTGCCGCGCATCTACCTGAACAACAAGGACCTGCAAGGCACCATCGAGAAGCTCAAGCCGGTGACCCCCGAAGAGCTGTACCTGAACATCGCCGCCGCCCGGCTGTACGGCACCAGTAACAGCAGCAGCGGCGGCCGCGGCGGAAGCGGCGGCGGGACGACTGGCGGCGGGACGTCAGGCGGCGGCTCATCCGGCGGGGCCGGCGGCGGCACGAGTGCCACAGGAGGGGGCACGGCCGGGGCCGGCAGTCGGACTGGCGGGGGCGGCAGTGGCGGGTCGGGAATGGCCGCCGGCGGCGGGCGGCAGTCCGGTGGCGGTGCGGCCTCGACGGCCGGCGGCAGTCGGCAAGGGGGCGGCTCCGGCGGCGCGACCCAGTCGTCCGGCGGCGCGTCCTCGGCTCCGGCCTCGCAGAGCGACCTCCAGGCGGCCCAGGCCAAGATCCAGGAGGACATCGCCAACTCGGCCAACAAGCAGCTGAAGAACATCGGCTCCCTGTGGGACCTGGTCGGCGGCTCGGTGAGCATCACCGTCGGCACCGGCCAGCAGCAGAAGACGGTCAACTACCCCAGCCCGATCACCGGCCTGGACAAGCAGCGCGAGCTGCTGCCGAAGCTGTGGCTGTACTGCACCACGTCGAACAACATGGACCTGACGCCGCGCCTCAACGTCAACACCGCCCCGCAGGCCGCGCTGGCGACGCTGAAGGAGGTGGGCGGCCTGACCGACGAGGACGTCAGCAACATCGTCAGCAAGCGGCCGCAGCCCGGCAGCACGACGACCGACGAGGTGTTCCAGTCGCCGGCGTGGCTGCTGACGGAGGCGAACCTGTCCTCTTCAAAGGTGAAGAAGCTCGACCCCTACATCACGACGCGGTCGCAGGTGTACCGGATGCAGGTGCTGGGTTACTTCGACAAGGGCGGCCCGACGGCGCGCGTCGAGGCTGTGGTGGACACCAACCTCGGCAAGCCGCGTATCGTCTACTTCCGCGACCTGTCGGAGCTGGGGAAGGGGTTCGACGTCGGCTCGCCGGAGTGACCGGCGAGCCGCACGAAGTAAGCGGGGTGCGGGGGCACGACCGCCGGCAGAACGCCAAGCGAGGTCGCTGATTCCTACCCGCCCGGCAGGCGTTCGACGGCGGCTCGCCTCACTCCCGGAACGCCAGCTCGGCCCGCAGCTTTCGGACGGCCTTGTACTTCTCATCGCTGACGCGCTCGACCGGCAGGGCCAGTTCGTCGGCGATCTCCTGGGCCGAGTAGCCCTCGAAGCTCAGCCGCAGGATGCGCTGTTGGCGGCCGCTCAGCAGGTCCTCCGCGGCGCGGAAGACCGTCTCGCGCTCCTCCGCCAGCCGCTCCTCGCCGGCCGGCCGCGGGTCGGCGGCGCCGTCCACCGCGTCGGAATGGCGGCGGGCACGCTGGACGCGCTTCTTGACAGTGTCGATCGCCCGCAGGAACTCGCGCCGCTCCACGCCGTCGGGCCGCAGCGCCAGGTCCCAGCGGGCGGTCGGCACCCGCTCCAGCAGTCGGGCGAACACCTCCTGGGTGCAGTCGCCCCACGAATCGACCGGCACGCGGGCGTTGCGCCAGCAGGTCGTGCAGTAGCGGCCGATGTCGCGCAGGGCCGGCTCCGCCGCCGCGGCGCGGTCGCCGCCGAACGCCGACAGCGCCGTCCCCAGCACGACCGCCGCCATCACCTTGCCCGAAGAACGTCGAGTGGACATCCGCTCATCTCCTGAAGGTCAGGAGCCCCGAGAAACGATGAATCGACAAGAACAGGACGGCGAGTCGCCTCAATCTCGCCACTTCTATTTTACCCCGCCTCACAAGCCCAGGTTTTTACGGGCGTAGTTGAGCGATTGTACGACGTTGTCCTCCTCGGCGCGCACCAGCTGCCCCTCACCCAGCCCGGTCAGACGCGGTAACGGCTTCTTCCAGGCGTGCTTGCGGACGCGGGCCAGCGCGTCGGCCAGTTCCCGGCCGGGCACCCGGTCGAGGGTCACCCAGTACCCCGGCGACAGACACGGCACCCGAAGCGGGTCGCGGGTGATCATCTCGACGTTGAAGCGGACGTCGGGCCGTTTCGCGCGCAGGACTTTAACGACTTTCGCCAGGTCGAGGAAGCCCGTCCCGAACGGCACCTCGGAGAGCAGAAAGCCGTCGTCACACTCCGCGACGGCCATGTCCTTGAAGTGCGTGGTTATCGCATAGGGCGCGTACGCCTCGACGACCGCGTGCGGCTCTTCGAGCAAGGCGATACTGTTGCCGGTGTCCACGCAGACGCCGACGTGTTCGCTGCTTAGCCTCCGCAGCAGGTCGAGGAACTCGTCGATGCGCCAGTCCTTGTGGTTCTCGACCGCCAGCCGGACCCCGGCCTTCGCCGCCAGCGGCTCGGCCAGTTCGAGCGACGCGCGGGACTTCTTCACGAAGTCGCGAAACGCCTCGGCCGTGGCGAACGTCTCGTAGCGCCGCGAACTCAGACAGACGGTGCGAAGGACGGTTGCGCCCAGGTCCCCGGCCGCTCTCAATTCGGCGAGGAAGCGGTCGGCATCGCCCTTGCCCGACGGCAGCCGCACGATGCCTTCGACGAACATGCCGGTGTCGTCGAGGCGCTTGCGGAGCCGGGCGGCGTCCTCCTTCGACGGCACGCCCAACCCGACCTGCACGCCGTCGGCGCCGAGCGATCGGCAGTGGTCGAGGAACGTCAGCGGGTCGGCGAAGGTCGGCCTTTCGCCCCTATTTCGGGAGACGCGCGAGCGCACCCCGTAAGAGTGAATGACGACCCCAAGGGCCGGCCTCTTCCCCGGCCGGACGAGCGCGGCGGCGCCGGCGAGGAGGAACTGGCGACGGTCGGGGGGAGGCGCACCCATGGCGAGCACCGTTGGAGGCTCGGCGAGCGGGTGTCATTGTCCCCCACGCGCGGCGTCGAGGGAAGCGGAATTCCGCTTCCAGCAGGCCGGCAGGTTCGTCTTCGTCGCCAGGACGATCTCGCGGATCGCCCGGCGGTCGTCGGCCGACAGGTGACCGAACTCCTTCGCCTCCTCCCCCGCCAACACCTTCCAGATCCGCTCCAGCACGTGGTCACGGACGCGCTGAGGCATGGCGTCGAAGGCCGACGAGTAGATCAGGTAGCTGAGCGGGTAGCGGAACAGGCGCCTTTCCAGGTCGAAGTCGCGCAGCGACCGGCCCTTCGGGTCACGCGGGCCGCGGCGGGCGAACTCGGTGGCGAAGCCGGACGTGCCCTCGACCTTCGCCGTCAGCGGGGCCTCGCCGCGGAAGAGCAGGTAGTCCGCCAGCGCGTCGCCGACCGAGCGGATGCGCGAGGCGGTGCTGTCCCAACGGTACGTCGGCGGCAGCTTCATCTCGCGGTTGAGCGTCTCCTCCGCGTGCAGCGCCTCGCGGCACTCGAAGTGCGCCTTCGTGATCAGGTTGTGCGCCATCGCCTGGTGCTCCAGCACCAACAGCGCCACGATGTCGCTGTGCGGGGACAGGTAGCCCGAGGTGGTGAAACGGCTCGAGAGGTCGGTGACGTTCAGCCCCGCGGCGTTGTCCACCGGCCGGGCTACCCGCCGGGCGCCGATGACCAGGTTACCCATGTGCTCCTGGTTGCCGTGCTTGCCGGTGACGTACCAGCCGCCCCAGCGGTGCTCGAACGGCGTCGTCTGGTCCACCCGGTAGGTGCCCTCGGCCAGCAACGGCATCCCGTGGGGGTCGGAGAAGACCGAGCGGAGGACGTGGCCGGGCACCCCCTGCGTCTGCGACGAGCCGTGACAGAGCAGACAGTTGTCGGTCTGCCGGGTGAAGCGCGGCTTGCGGCTGGCGTCCTGATCGACAGTGTAGAACACCGTGCCGAGCTTGGGATCGACCGCGGAGACCTCCAGCACGTCGCCGGCCTTGCAGTAGCCGACGTAGACGTCGTCATTGAAGTACAGCGCCCGCGGCGTCCGCGGCGCGATCCGGTGCCGCTGCAGGCTCGTCTTGGAGAAGACCAGCGTCTGCGATGACACCGGCACGCCCAGCTCGCGCAGCAGCGACGCCAGGTAGCCCCCCGTCTCGTCGTAGCTCAGCTTCGCCTGCCCGGCGACCAGCC
>JAXMAW010000091.1:0-17792 GCA_046350195.1 Gemmataceae bacterium | reverse complement strand
GGTCGCGAAGAAGGTCGAGCCCCTTCTGGGCGAGGCGGCGCCGGAGCCGGCCAAGGCGAAGAGGCTGTCCGGCGAGCCGCTGCGGCTGCTCACCCTGCTCCAGCGCGAGGGGCGGCTGCTGGACTTCCTGCTGGAGGACATCTCCGGCGCCGGCGACGACCAGATCGGCGCCGGCGTGCGCGACATCCACAAGAAGTCTCAGGCGGTGCTGAAGGAGCACCTGAGCCTGGAGCCGGTCATGGCCGGCCAGGAGGAGTCGAGCGTCGAGGTGCCGCCCGGCTTCGACCCGTCGGCGGTGCGACTGACGGGCAACGTCACCGGCCAGCCACCGTTTCGAGGGGTGCTGAAGCACCACGGCTGGCGCGTGAAGTCGTACAAGCTGCCCGCCCCCGCCGGCGTCGTGGACGACCTGGTCGTCGCGCCGGCCGAGGTGGAGCTGCCGTAAGCATGAAGGCAATGGCCGCGAAAAACACAAAAAAGCTCAAAAAGGAGAAGTGGTAGATCAGGGGGTGATTCTTCTTCCTGTTCTTCTCCCCTTTTTGCGTCTTATCGTGTTTTTCGCGGCCATTGCTTGATCTGGGGAAGAGTCATGGCATCGCGATACGTGGTCGGCATCGACCTGGGCACGACGAACAGCGCGCTGGCCTACGTGGACACCGCCGCCGGCGAGAAGGAGCAGCGGCCGGTCGTGCTGCCCATCCCGCAGGTGGTCCAGCCCGGCGTCGTCGAGGACCGGCCGCTGCTGCCGTCGTTTTTGTACCTGCCGCGGCCCGGCGAGGTGCCGGCGGGCAGCCTGCGCCTGCCGTGGGCCCCCGAGCGCGACTTCGCCGTCGGCGAGTACCCCCGCCAGGTCGGCAACCAGGTCGAGACGCGGCTGGTCAGCTCCGCCAAGTCGTGGCTGTGCCACTCCGGCGTCGATCGCAAGTCGGCCATCCTGCCGTGGAAGGCCGGCCCCGACGACCGCCACGTCTCGCCGCTGGAGGCGACCACGCTGTACCTGCGGCACATCGCCGAGGCGTGGAACCACCGCATGGCCGGCGGCAAGGACGAGCTGCGGCTGGAGAACCAGGACGTCATCCTCACCGTGCCCGCGTCGTTCGACGCCGTCGCCCGCGAGCTGACCGTCGAGGCGGCCCGCGCCGCGGGGCTCCAGCACCTGACCCTGCTGGAGGAGCCGCAGTCGGCCTTCTACGCCTGGATCGAGCAGCAGGGCGACGGCTGGCGGAAGCAGGTGAAGCTGGGCGACGTGGTGCTGGTCTGCGACGTCGGCGGCGGCACCACCGACCTGAGCCTGATCGCCCTGAGCGAGGACGCCGGCCGGCTGGTGCTGACCCGGGTCGCGGTCGGCGACCACATCCTGCTGGGCGGCGACAACATGGACTGGATGCTCGCCTACGTCCTGGCCCAGGAGTTCGCCGCCCGCTCGATCAAGCTCGACCTCGGCCAGATGCAGATGCTCCGGCACAGCTGCCGCGAGGCCAAGGAGGCACTGCCGACCCCAAAGCTGCCCAGCGCCCCGGTCACGGTGGTCGGCCGGGGCAGCAAGGTCATCGCTGGCACCCTCAAGGGCGAGTCAACCTGGGCGGCGCTGGAGAGGGAGCTTCCTGAAGTTCTTCCCCGAGGTCCCCGCCGACGCGGTGCCGAAGCCGCAGCGGACGACCGGGTTCCAGGAGATCGGCTCGCCGTACGCCAGCGACCCGGCGGTGACGGTCCACCCGGCGAACTTCCTGGCCCGGCACGCGGCCGACCTGGCCACACCGGCGGCCTGCCGCGGCCGACGGCGGTGCTGTTCAACGGCGGGGTGTCTGGGCGCGCTGGCGATGCAGCACCGGATCGTCAACGTGCTCAACCAGTGGGGCCAGGGCAGCGACGCGCCGGTCCGCGTGCTTCCGTCCGCCGACCTCGACCTGGCGGTGCCGCGGGGCGGCTTACTACGGCATGGTGCGGGGCGCGGCAGTGGGCGCCGCATCCGCGGCGGCACGGCCCGGGTGTACTACGTCGGGGTCGAGACTTCGCTGCCGGCGGTCCCGGGGGCGCCGCCGCCCTTGAAGGCGCTGTGCGTGGCGTTCCCTGGCATGGAGGAGGGGACCGAGGTGACGTGCCGGGCCAGGAATTCGGCCTGGTGGTCGGGGCGCCGGCGGAGTTCCGCTTCCTCGGCTCGACGGCAAGGCGCGAGGACGCCGTCGGCACGCTGGTGGACGACTGGGTGGGCGACGTCGAGGAGATGACGCCGATGCAGGCGGCGCTGGCGGCGACGTCGGGTCAGGGGCAGATCGTGCCCGTCCACCTGCACAGCAAGGTGACCGAGGTCGGCACCCTGGAGCTGTGGTGCATCAGCCGCGATGGCAAGCGCTGGAAGCTTGAGTTCAACGTCCGCGGCTGATCCCATGATGGCCTGCCTGATCTCGACCAGCTCACCCGCGACTGCCAGGTGGTCATCCGTGAGCGGGTCTTCACCGGACGAACCCTTCGTCACCATCGAGCCGCCAGCCCTCCCCGGTCGCGCCAACACCGCTTGCGGCTTCACGCTCGCCCCCCAACCTACAGGGCGCCCCTGCCGAGGGGGCGTACACTGTACACGCCCGCTCGGCGGCGGAGAGACCTCGTGACGGTGGACGCCTGGGCGACCCGTCATGATTGCGGACGCCTGCGCCGCCGGGTTGAACAATCCTCCACCCGCCCGTCGATCGGACAGGGTGGTACTCACGACCGGCCGCACCCGCCCCCGCACCCGAGGAACCGACCGTGACCACCGCCGTCGAAGCGCCCCTGAGTGCCGACGAGTCGAAAAGGACAAGCGCCTCAGCTCCGCTGCATTCAAGGTCGTCCCCGAGACGAGGGAGTCATGACCGGGTCCGCGCCGCCGCCGCCGAGCGCCCGCCGGGCCGCTGACCGCTCCAAGACCTTCTCCCGCGCCGAGCTCCAGGTGCTGGGCGAGGCACTGCTGGGCAAGCTCGACTGGGCGAGCAGTACCTCGGCTTCACCATGGTCTGCCTCGCCAACGAGCCCTGCCGCGAGCAGCTCCAGGCGGTGCTGTTCCACCGCTGGCCGCTGCGCCGCCGCCGCACTGCCTGAAGAACGCCGAGGGCTGCCCGGCCGACTACGACGAGTTCGGCCTCGACTGCCGCAAGTGCGCCTGCCTCGGTGGCCGACTTCGAAGAGCCGCGCCGAGGACCTGGCTAAGCAAGGTGCTGGTCTCCGAGGGCACGCCGATCGTCCTGAAGATCATCGTCTCCGGCCACGTCGATGCGATCGTCGGCGTCGCCTGCCTGAACGTGCTGAGAAGGCGATCGACAAGATCCTGGCCGGCATCCCCTGCGTCGTCACGCGCCGCTCTTGTCGAGCAACTGCAAGAGTACCAGCGTCGATGACGACTGGCCCTCGAGCTGGTCAACTCAGACGCTGGCCTGGCGGTGAAGACGAAGACGTACCGTACCTGATGCGGCAAGCGCACGGCCCGTGCGTGAGGAGCCTTTGCTGTCGTAGCCAGCGCCTCGTATTAGACAAGGAGACAAGGAGACAAGGAGACAAGGAGACAAGGAGGGCATCCGTCGCGCAGCACGAGGCGATCGCCTATGAGTGGCTGGGCGCAGGGGGGGAAGCGGTCGCGGCCGTTGATCGCCGCTGGCGTTTACGACGCCCTGAAGGGGATGGCGACGCGGTCGGCGGAGCGCAGCCGCTCGGACGCGGTCAAGCGGTGCCGCTGGCCATCGAGGCGCGCCCCACAAGGCGTTGCTGGTCCACGACGACATCGAGGACGACGACACCTTCCGCTACGGCCGTGGGCCACGCTGCACCGCCAGTACGGCGTGCCGACCGCCATCAACGTCGGCGACTACCTGCTCGGGCTGGGCTACCGGCTGGTGTCAAGGAGCCGCAAGGAGCTGGGCGCGGCGACGTGCGCCGCCGACATCGTCAACAAGCTGTCCGAGTGCACCTGGTGGGCTGTCGGAGGGCCAGCGCCGAACTGCTCTCCGCTGCGCGACGTGCTGGGCGACAATGCGGGCGCGCTGGGACGCGCGTGCTGGATGCGTTGAAGATCTACGCCCTGAAGATGCCGGTGTTCGAGGAAGCGCTGTACGCCGGGCTGCGGCCGAAGCCGGGCCGGCCGACGACTACGAGAGGCCGGTCCACGAGTTCGCCAAGAACCTCGGCGTGGTCGCCTTCCAGATCCTCAACGACCTCAAGGACTGGGACGGCGACAGCGACAACAAGATGGTCGCCGGCCAGGACGTGCTGTCGGCCCGGCCGAAGACGCTGCTCTTGCCGCTGGGGCGCTGGAGGGGCCACAACGCTGCCGACCGCGAGGAACTTCACGGGGGCGCTGTTGGCGAACAAGCACCAGCGGACCGACGAGGAGCTGATCGACTGGGCGCATCCTGTTCACCCGGGCCGTGGTCTTCTCGCCAAGGTGGACAAGCTGATCGACAAGTTCCGCCGAGGCGATCGCCGACGAGGTCGAGCCGGTCGAGCGTGCGGAGCTGCTCTACTACCTCGTCGATACCGTGCTGACCGCCCCGGAGAGGGCGGCCGAGCCGACCACGCCCTGCTCCAGCTGCTGCCGGCGGTCGGGTGATGAACGTCTTGAAGGCCTGTTCGCCCTGTTCCCCGGCCTGGACGACCCGGCCCGGCTACGAGCTGATCCGGAGTGACGACATGCCCCAGCCGTACCGCGACCTGCTGGTTCAGCACCACATGACCGTCACGGTCGAGGCGCACCACGGCGGCCCGGTGGACGTCCGCGTGCTGGCCTACCGTCAGGACGGCGACCTGTACTCGCGCAAGATCCTGCTGGCGCTCCAGGGGACGGGCCGGGTGGTGCAGTTCGGCATCGTCCGCATCGACCTGACGAAGACCACCCCGGCGGTGCGTGACGCCATCCTGGCGCGGGACACGCCGGTCGGGCGGATCTTGATCCGCCACAACGTCCTGCGGCGGATCGAGCCGACGGCGTTCCTGCGGATCACGCCGGGACCGGAACAAATGGCGTGGTTCGGGATGAAGGAGCCGGCGCCTCTGTACGGGAGGCTGGCGATCATCCACTTCGACGGCCGGCCGGCGGTGGAGCTGCTCGAAGTGGTCGCGCCTTAGCGGCCTCAAGCGGTGTTCCGCCGCCGGGGCCGGACGGACGGCGGCTTCAGCTGGCGCTCCAGCAAACTGATGGCCGTGACCGAGGCGGCGAAGCGCCGGGCGGCGTCCTGGGCGTTGTTGCGCAGCGCCCGCAGCATGGCCAGGGTGTGGGCGGCGTCCTCCGGGGAGGCCTCGGCCTGCCCCACCAGCGCCGCCGACGCCTGCTGCATGGCCGCCTTGGCGTAGGCGTACAGCCGGCCGGCCGTCTCGGCGCACAGCTGGCCGACGCTCAGGTCGTCCTGAAGGCGCTGCCACGCCTGGTCGTCAAAGGTCACCTTCATGCGTCCCCCTCCCGGCGGCCGGCGCGGCGTTTGCACCGCGGTGGTCGGCTGGCGATTCGCCCCCTTCCAGAGCAACTGTCGTACCAACCACGCGGGCCGAAGGGAGAGGGTCGATGGCCGACGTCAGGCGGTTCGGGTCGCTGGAGGTCGGGCAGGACTTGCAGTTCCAGCGCTATCAATGGGCGGCCCAGCGCTGGGGTTGGCTTGCCCTCCTGTTGGTGCTCCTGGCGGCCCTGCTGGGGCTGCTGGGCAGCGGCCCCCTCAGCGGCGCCGTGGCCCAGGCGGGCGACGGGTCGGTTCGGGTCGAGTTCGAGCGGTTCCTCCGCCGGGAGGCGCCGGCGGCGCTGCACTTCGCCGTCGGCTCGGACGGCCTGGTCCGGCTGTGGATCGACCGGGAGTACCTCCGGCGGGTTCGGGTCCTGGAGGTGACGCCCCGCCCGGAGAGGGAGGAGGTCGGCTCGGACGCCGTTACCTACGTCTTCCGCCTGAGCGGCCCCGGCGAGGTGACGTTGCGGTTCGAGCCGGTGCGGATCGGTTACCTGCCCGGCTGGGCCGGCCTGGCCGGCGGGCCGGCCGTGAGCTTCGCCCAGTTCGCCTACCCTTGAGGGCGCCGTGGACACCGTTCTCCGAGCCGCCGTGATGTACCTGTTCCTGCTGGTCATCTTCCGGATCGCCGGCAAGCGGTCGCTGGCGCAGATCACCACGTTCGACCTGGTGCTGCTGCTCATCATCAGCGAGGCGGCCCAGCAGGCGATGGTCGGCAGCGACAACTCGATGACCAACGGGCTGCTGCTGATCCTCACCCTGTTCGCCATCGACATCGGCCTGTCGCTGTGGAAGCAGCGGTCGAAGCTGGTGGCCAAGCTGATCGACGACGTGCCGCTGGTGATCGTCGAGGACGGCCGGCCGCTGAAGGACCGGATGGACCGCTGCCGGGTGGACGAGGACGACGTGCTGGTCGCCGCCAGGAGCAGCGCGGGCTGGAGCGGATGGAGCAGATCAAGTACGCCTTGTGCTGGGTGGTCGGCGGGATCACGGTGATCGCGAGGACGACCGGGCCGTGAGCGGCGGGTCAAAGGCCGACGGCCCGTCTCACCTTGTCATCCCACCCCGGATCCTCCGGCGAGACCACCACGACCTGGAAGCCGTGCTGGCGTGCTTCCATCCGGACGCCGTCGGAGTCATCGACGTGCAGGTCGATCCACAAACGCGGGTTCTTGCTCGGCGGATAGCCGCCAGGCCGCGACGGAAGTGCGAGTCGTGGACGGCCTGGTTGATCACTCGGCGGACGCGGACGCCGTGGCAGAGCAACCTGCAGACCGACCAGGGTCGCGGTACGACGTGGTGTAGATCCACACCTCCACGCCGCGGCGCCCTGGGTCCCGTGCAGCAGCGACACGGCCCCGAACCAGGGCGGCTCGTTCGCCGCGAACGGCCTCAGATACCACGGCAGGGGCGGCTCCCGCGGGACACCTTCCTGGTGGCAGATGAGCGTGTCGTCGAGGTCGAACGAGACTCGCATCGGTTCCCCCGGTCCCAACCCTACCGCGCCCGGCAGGCCGGCCCACAACCGAAAGCCCGGCCTTCCCTCGTCACTCAAAGACGGTACCCTGGACACGTCCCAGCCACGGGCGCCGGCGGCGGGACGGACCTCCCGCCGGCTCCCGGCCTGGCTGTCACAGTCGAAGGAGCCTCGTGGCCGCTCCCGCTGTCTTGCGCTTCGCTGGCGACTGCTGCCGCACGACCGGCACGCCGTGGACCGGCTGGCCCGCGCGGCGCCGCCCGCCTCGCCGATCGTCGCCCAGCTGCTGCTCAACCGCGGCGTCGCCGACCCGGACCAGGCCGGACCTTCCTCGCCCCCGCGCTTGAAGGCCTGCACCCACCGGCCGAGCTGCCCGGCGTCCGGATGCCGTCGATCGCATCTTTCGCACGCCATCGGCCCAGGGCCGCATCTGCGTCTACGGCGACTATGACGTGGACGGCGTCCACCACGGCCCCAACGCCATCCTGCTCCAGACCCTGCGCTGCTCGGCGGCGAACGGAGCACTACGTTCACGCACCGCCTGGAGGAGGGCTACGGCCTCAGCCGCGACGCCCTGAAGCAGCTCGCCGACAGCGGCGTCGGCATGGTCGTCACGGTCGATTGGCGGTATCGCCAGCCTGTCGGAGGCGGAGGGCGAAGCTCGGCCTGGAGCTGATCGTCTGCGACCACCACGAGATGAAGGATGAAGGCGCGCAGCACTCAAGGTGGCGTTGGTTCACCCGCGCCCTGCCGGGGTCGAGCTACCCGTTCGGACAGCTGTGCGGCGGGGCGGCGGTGGCGTTCAAGCTGGCCTGGGCGCTGGCACGCGCACCGAAGTGCGGCGGCGAGAAGGTGACGCCGACCTTCCGCGAGCTGTTGCCGCTCGACGCCGTCAACGGCGCTGGCGGCGGCTGGGCGTCGTCGCCGACGTGGTGCCGGCACGGGCGAGAACCCGCATCCTGGTCCGCGCCCGGACTGGCCCGGTTGGCCGAGAAGCCGCCGGTCGGCTTGCAGGCGGCTTGTCGAGGTGGCCCAGGTGGCGGCGCTGAACGAGCTGCGGGCCAGCGACATCGGCTTCCGCCTGGCGCGCGCATCAACGCCGTGGGCCAGCTCGGCCGGAGGCGGAGGTGGCCGTCGAGCTGCTGACGACGACCCGCCGCGAGCGGGCAGTCGATCTGGCCCGGTACTTCGAGTACCTCAACGAGACGCGGCAAGAAGCTGGAGCGGGAGACGGTCCAACGGGCGAAGCAACTGGTCGAGAGCGAGGGCCGGCGGGACGGCCCCGCGCTGGTGCTGGCCAGCCCGGACTGGCACGGCGAGCATCGTCGGCATCGTCGCGGGCCGGCTGGCCGAGCAGTTCGGCCGGCAGCGCTCCATCATCACCCTGCCGAGGCCCGACTCCGACTTCCCCTGGGCGACCGGGTCGGGCCGGTCGATCCCGGCGTGGCGCTGCGAGGCGTTGAAGGCGTGCGGCGACTGCTGGTCAGCCACGGCGGCCACGCGGCAGCGGCGGGGTTGGGTGCTGCCCGGCTGTATCGACGCCTTCCGCGAGCGCTTTGCACAGCACGTCGCCGGCTGCTTCCCCGACGGCCGTGCCGACGCCCGAACTCATCGACATCCGAGACGCCGTTGAGCACGCTGACGGTCGGGTTGCTCAACGGCCCAGCCTGGAGCCTTACGGGGCGGAGAACCGCAAGCCATTGTTCTGGCGGGCGGCTTGCAGGTGCAGGGCGACCACTTGCAGGTCGGCCAGGGCGAGCGGCACCTGAGCTTCCGGGTGCGGCAGGGGGCGACGACGCTGAAGGCGATCGGCTGGAACATGGCCGAGCGGGCCGGCGAGCTGATGTCGGCCGGCCGGGGCGTGCTGCCTGGCGTTCACGCCGAAGCGGCAACGAGAGTGGCAGGGGCGGGTGAGTGTCGATCTGGAGGTGACCGACTTCCGCCCAGGCGCTCCGACGTATTGGCCCTGGCGTGAGCGAATCGAGGGAGTACGCCCGGCAGGATTTGAACCTGCGACCCTCGGTTTAGGAAACCGATGCTCTATCCCCTGAGCTACGGGTAACGAGATTTTAATTAGGCACTTGGGTCAGTAGCTAATAACCCTTGCTGCCCTATTCGACTCAAATTCTACAACCAGAATCTAGGAAGATTGGGGCGGTTGCGACACCCCCAGCGATAAACACGGTGACAGAAGGAGCTGAGGTGTCACCCTATCTTCAGCCCATTCTAGCGGCATCTGTACGAAGAGCCAACAGTCCTGGGCCCTTTTCGAGCCTTCCCCGAATCACACCTTGAGCCGGGAGCGATATCAGCCCCCACCACTGGTGACCCTACTTCTTGGCGGCCTGGTAGATTATTGGCTTGATCGCCTGTTGCAGGAGGCCCCGGCTGGGCATGAACTGCTCCAGCGCGACGACGGCGAGTTCCTGCCGGGGCGAGATCCAGAAGTGGGTGCTGGCGGCCCCGCCCCAGTAGTATTCCCCGACCGCTCTCCCCGCCGCGGGGGCGTCCTTGCCGACGCGGACGCCGAAGCCGAGGCCGAAACCCTCCCCACCTCGGCGGTGCCGCCGTTCTTGGCCTCATCGCCTCCTCGGGAGTTGGTTGCGCGTCATCTCGGCCACCGTGGTCGCCTTCAGCAGGCGCACGCCGCCGGGTTCGCCGCCGTTGAGCAGCATCTGGCAGAAGCGGAGGTAGTCGCGGGCGGTGGACACGCATGCCGCCGCCGGACAGCATCCTGGAGCGGTACTGGCGTAGCGGCTCTTCTGGGCGGTCTCGGTGACCGTGAGCTTTTTCCCTTGGCGTCAAAGCCGTGGTTGGCGGCGAGCCGGTCGAGCCTGTCCTTGGGGACGAAGAACCCACTGTCCTTCATGTCGAGCGGCTTGAAGATTCGCTCGGCGAAGAACACGTCGAGGCCTTGTCCCGACGCCACCTCCACGACCCGGCCCAGCACGTCGGTTGAGACGCTGTACTGCCAGCGTGCCCGGCTGGTGCATCAGCGGCACCTTGCCCAGCTTGGCGACCATGTCTTGCAGCGAGTCGCCTCGGGCCAGCACCCCCGCCTTCTTGTAGAGCTGATCGACTGGCGAGTTGCCGAAGACGCCGTACGTCAGGCCGGAGGTGTGTCGGGTCAGGTCGCGGACGGTGACCTCACGCCTGGCCTCGACCGTCCCGTCGCCCTTCCCGGCGTGGACACGCAACGCCTTGAACTCGGGCAGGTATATCGACACGGGGTCGTCCAGGCCGAGCTTGCCTCCTCGACGAGGATCATGGCGGCGACGGTGGTGATCGGCTTGGTCATCGAGTAGATGCGGACGATCGCGTCGGTCCGCATCGCCTTGCCGCCGCCGGCCTCGCTCTCGCCGAAGGCCTCGAAGAGGACGACCTTGCCCTTGCAGGCGATGGCGACGACCGCGCCGGCCATTTCCTTCTTCTCGACGAAGGCCCGGACGGCGTCTGGGCCTTCCGGACCTTGTCGGGGTCGAGCCCCACCTCCGCGGGCGTTGCCGTGGGCAGGTCGGCGGCAACGGCCCAGCGCGTCACGAGGAGAACGACCAACGCACCCTGGAGCACGCTTGGTGATTGGCACGGCGACATCCTTCGGAAAAGGGCGGTTTAGTGGGGCTGCATATCATTTCTAGTGATGCTGCTACGAAGTCGTGCAACATATTCATTGGGCGTGTGTCGCGAACCACCTGCGCATCTGGTCGTTGGTCCAAGTCCAGTTGAGGGTGGGCAACGCCGGTGTACTCCGCCCATGAGGCCAGGCGTGCTCGATCAGCTCCTCCCGGCTCCGCCACGACCCGCGTTTCAGGCAGCGCCTTTTGAAGGCGTTGACCAGCATCTCGGCCTGGTTCAGCCAGGAGGCGTGCATGGCGTCAACCGGGGGACGCCACCAGCCCCCACGCCTTCGGAGGTAATCGGCGGTCGTCGCCGCGACGTGGCTGGGGCCGCCGTCGTGGACCAGGTACACGCCTTTCAGGCCCCGGTGCCACCGCCGGAACTCCCGCAACGCCGGGATGTAGTGCTCCGCGTCGTTGGCGCCCAGGACGGCCAGCCTCATCTGGCCGGTGTGGACCGTCAAGAACAACAGCAGGTTGACCGTGCCGTGGCGGGTGTACTCGAACTCCCGCGGCTCAACGTGCCCAGGGATCGCCCTGCGGATCGGGTCTCGCTCCAGCACCTGGAGGTTGGGGATCTCGTCGGCGCAAGCCACCCAGACGCCTCGGCGGGCCAGCCGTTGCCGCGTTGCCGCTCCAGCACCAGCACCTTCTCGGCCCGCTCCTTGGCTTGGCTCGTCCAGCCGCGTGCGCCCGGTGGCGCGTCCGGTGCGTACGGGTCCACCTGCTGCAAGATGCGGCGGACCATGGCCGGGCTGATGGCCTCAATGATGCCATCAGCGACGGCGACTCGCCAGATCGACGCTGGACCAGTGGGTGATGTGCAGCCCCTCGGCGGCCGGCTCCAGGCAGGCGAGTTCGACGATCTGAGCGCGCTGCAGGGGGGGAAATCTCCTGGGGACGCCCCTGGCGCGGGTCGTCCAGCAGGAGTATGGGTAAACCCCCCCGCTCGTAGCGGCGGCAGACCCGCCAGACAGTGGTGCGGTCGCATTCGAGGCGGGAGGCCACGGAAGCGACGGGTTCCCCAGCGGCGATGGCCAGGACGATGCGGGCGTGCTGCACCTGGAACCAAGCCAAGTGCCGGCTGCGAGCAACGGCCTGAAGGATGGGGGTATCCGCTTCCAGGATGGGCAGGGGGCGAGGCGTTCGACCGCGCATAAGGGAGCCTCCCAGAGGGGCTACCCTCAGCATAACCGTTCACCCGATTTTGTTGCACGACTTCGTAGCAGCATCACTAGGACCAACCCGGGGCCTGGGCCACGGTTGTTTCAGCCCTCGAACTCGACGGGGTGCGCGGTCATCCCGAAGCCATTGTGGGATGGGAGACTGGGTCAACCTGCACCTGGCGATCCTCTTGCAGTTGCTGGCCAAGCCGCCGCAGCCCGACGAGGCCATCCGGTATTACATGGTTGCGCGGGCGCTGCGGCCGGAGGCGTTTGTGGCGAGCATCAACCTCGGCAACGCCCTGGCGGTGACCGGGCGGTACGAGGAAGCCATCGCCGTATTCGAGGCCGCCCTGCAGCTCAGGCCGGACCACGCCTGGCTACTCAGCAACCTCAGCCTGGCCTACACGAACGTGGGGCAGCTCGACAAGGCGTTGCGGGCTGCCCAGGAAGCCGTCCGCCTCAGCCCCGACCTCGCCGAGGCGCGCTGTAACCTCGGGATGGTCCACGGGCGGAGGGGGGCCTGGCAGGACGCCGAGGCGGCCCTCGGGGAGTCCATCCGCCTGAAGCCCGACCTGGCCGAGGCTCACTGCCAGCTCGGGTACGTGCTGGGGAAGCAGGGCAAGCTCGCCCAGGCCGCCGACTCGTTGCGCCGGGCCGTTACGCTCCAGAAGGACTACGCAAAAGCTTACCACCAGCTCGGCCTGGTGTGGGAAGCGAAACGTCAGCCGGAGCAAGCCATCACCGCGTTCCGCCAGGCCCTCCGCATCAACCCGACCTACCACCAGGCGCTCTATCGCCTTGGCCTGGCGCTGCAACAGCAAGGGAACTTCCCCGAGGCAACCGACGCCCTGCGACGCTGGCACGAGATCGCCTCCGGAACCCCCGGTTGGCCACGAGACCAATCCGTCCAGGTGGTGGAGCGATGCCAGCGCCTCCAGCAGCTCGACGGCCGCCTCCAGGCCATTCTGCGCGGCGAGGGCGAACCCACGACCGCGGCGGGGTGGCTCGACCTGGCGTCGCTCTGTACGATCCGCAAGCTCCCTGCCGCAGCGACCCGCGCCTACGCCAAGGTGTTGGCCGCGAGTCCCGAGCAGGGCGACGCCCACCGCTACGACGCGGCTTGCGTCGCCGCCCTGGCGGGGTGCGGCCAGGGCAAAGACGCCGCCTCCCTGGGCGAGAAGGAACGCGCGAGCCTGCGGGGGCAATCGCTCAAACTGTTGCGCCATGAACTCGTAAGGGGCACGGAGTTTTGAGCGCCCAGCCCCGACAAGGCCAGGACGACGGTGACGGAGATGATGCGGCACTGGCAACTGGACGCGGACCTGGCCGGGGTCCGCCAGCCGGACGCGTTGAACCCAAGCTACGAGGCGGAACGAGGGGACTGGCGGCAGCTCTGGTCTGAGGTGGAGAGCCTCAGACAGCGGGCCGCCAGGGACAAGTGTTTCCGGCGGTCGAGGGGCTGCCGGTGCGGTCGGGGTCGCGCACGCAGCGAGTCTTCGAGCGGAGTAAGCGGTCGATGCGTGCCAGGTCTCACGGGACCTGGCACGCGCACTGCACTTCGCTGCGTGCGCGGCTCCGCCACCCTCCTCCTGACCAGCTACGCACGCCTCTTTTTCGCTCACCGTGTTCGGTTCGGCGGGGGGTTACGGATGTAACTCTTGAACCGGTCTTATCCCGGCGTCAATCCCCACTTCGGCCGTCCTCCGGTTTGGAAGGAAGTGCCGCATGAACCTGTTCCGCACCTGCCTGAAGGGCCACGTTGCCCCCAGAAAACCAACCACCCCCGACAGCGCCCTCGACCGGCGGCGCTCGAGCTGGAGCCGCTGGAAGACCGCCTGGCGCCCGGTCGTGGGCAACACCGTCGTCCCCGCCCCGGTCGCGCCGGGCGGTCCCTACGATGGGGTGGTCTTGCTCAACCGGCTCAACGGCGCGCCGTCCAATCTCGGGGCTCCGGGTCCTTGATTGCCGACGGCAACGGCCACTACATCCTGACCGTGGCCCACAACAACGCCGCCGCGGGCCGCGCGCAGGTCACCTTCAACCTACAGCGGGACGGCACGGCGGTCCCCAACGTCATCCCGGTGCCGGCCAACCCCGGCGGCCCCGGCGGGGCCGCGAACCAGTTCGTGATTAACCACGGCGGATACGTCGCCGGGAAGTTAACCCCCTTCCTCTCCCGCAACGACATCGCCCTGTGGAAGCTGGTGGACCCCCAGAACCAGCGGCCCGACCGGCTCCTGGTCCGCCCGTTCGGGGCGCACAACAGTACCAGCTGTACACGCAACGAGACGAGGCGACCCGGGCGGACCGACAAGTGACCATCGTCGGCTACGGCCGCACCGGGGTCGGGGCCACGGGCGACCAGGGGGCCGCCTCGGGCAGCACCAAGCGGATGGGGCAGAACACGATTGACACCCTCGCCACGACCCTGCCGCCAGGTCGCGGCTCGTCCAGTTCGCCGGGCCGGGCAACTTCCGATTGAGGTGGCGAGGCGCGCCCAACTGACCGCCCCGCTGACGGCGGCCTCGCCGGCCGCGACCGTGCTGGCCGCCCTGAACGGCATCCCCTTCGGGGGCGGCACCCCCGCTCAGCGGCAACGTGAGCGTCCAGGCCGCCGCCGGGACGCCGGCATGTGGTCGGTGACCTTCACCAACGGCCTGGGGCTGCAAGAGGATCAACAACACCTGGCTGGCGGCCACCAACGGAGCGGCGGTGAACACCGTGATCCAGGGGGAGCACAAGATCTACCGGGGCTCAACAACACCAAGCTGATCGCCGATTTCGACAGCGGCCAACCCCAGAACGACGCCATGGGCCTGCTGTACGGAATCGGCCAGAGAGGGGTGGCGGCGGTCAACGAGGTCCAGAGCGTCTCCCTCAGCGGCGCCCCGACCGGCGGAACCTTTCGGCTGGCGTTCCAGCAGGCGGCCGCGCTGAACCCGCAGCCGGCGGCGCTGGTCACGCCCGCGCTCCAATGGAACGCTTCGGCCAACGACGTCCTGGTCGCCCTGCAAGAGCTTGACGGACGCCGCGGGCGCCCGGCCGCTGAACGGGAACGTCCGGGTCACCGGCGGCCCCGCCCACAACACCCCCATCACCATCACCTTCATCAACGCCCTCGCCGGCGTCGATGTCATCCAGCTGAGCGTCCGCAACGCGGCCCTGACGGGGAACAACCCGGGTCACCGTTGCCACCCCCGACGCAGGGATCGAACGAGGTCGGCACCGCGGCCGGCGACTCGGGCGGGCCGATCTTCCTCGGCAACCGGATCGCCGGCATCGTCCAGGGCGGCGGGAATCCGGCCGTTGCCGGACAGGGACTTCCCCGCTCGTTGGCCCCAGCGACACCACGTTCGGTGAGACCGAGGTCTGGGGCCGGGTTTCGTCCTACGCCGTCAACAACCCGGGCGGCGGCTCCATTGACTTCATCCCGACCTCGATCGCCGCCACCGCGAATTACAACCTGGTTCTGGACATGCAGACCCAGGTGGCGGGCGCGGCCAGGAACGCGGCGGGCAACTGGGACGACCTGACCATCACCGCCAGCCGCGGCGGGCCCAACAACGCCAACCTCGTCATCACGATCACCGACCAGACCGACCCCACCTTCTCCGGCGTCTATTACAGCGGCCGGCGGCCAACATCCTCACCCTCACCCTCCGCGGCGCGCCGGGGACGAGACCTTCGTCGTCCAGGGCAACCTCAACCTCGGTCCGACGGGCAACGGCTTGATCGGGGTGGACGGCCGCGGTGGGAACAACGAGCTGGAGGTTCACGACGAGGCCAGGACGACCAATAACCTCCGCTACTCCGTCGATGGCGGCAGCGTCCGGGTCATGAACGGCGAACGGACGAGCGTGCTGCTGGCCGTCGATTATTCGAGGATCAATGCCGGCCTCGAGGTCTGTGGCGGCAGCGCGTACAGCCAGTGGGACGTTTCGTCCCGCGCCGCCTGCCCGACGACGCTGAACGCCGGGACCGGCCCCAACGACATGCGGGTCCTGGGCACGAGAGGGCCCTTGACCATCAACGGCCAGGGGGGGATCGACACGGTCGCCGTCGGCAACGGCAGGGTCCAGAACATTCAGGGGGACATCGACGTCACCAACACCGGCGGGCTGACCTCGTTGGGCATCGACGATTCGGCCGGCGCCGCCGGCCGGAACAACGTGATACTGACGGCCTTCAGCCTGAGCGGCCTGGCGCCGGCCCTGATCAGCTGGACGCCGGTGAACATCAACAACCTGAACATCAGCGGCGGCTCGGGCGGCAACACATTCACCGTGCGGACCACCCCGCTCGGCGTCTCCGCCGCGCAGGTCACGATCAACACCGGCACCGGCAACGACAGGGTCAACGTGCTGGCCACCCAGCGGCGGCTGACCGTCAACGGGCAAGACGGCCGGGACCAGGTCCTCATCGGCAACCAGGGCAACGCGCAAGGAATCCGGGGGCAGGTCTCCGTCACGAACGCCAACGGCCTCACCGACCTGACCGTTGACAACTCGGCCGACCCCTCGCCGCGCAACGCCACGCTCGGCGCCTTTGGGCTCTTCGGGCTGTGCCCGGGGGACATCACCTGGGTGGAAACCGGCCTACGCTCCCTGGTCATCAACGGCAGCACGGTCAACGCCGGGGGCGTGGGCAACACCTTTATGGTGACCAGCACCCCCCGCCTCAACGCGGTGCGACGGTTCAAGACCGTCCTCAACACCGGCGGCGGCAGCGTCGGTGACACGGTGACCGTGCGCAGCGTCACCCGGTCGGAGCTGGTCATCAACGGCCAGGGCGGCCGCGACAACGTCACCATCGGCTTTGCCGGCAGCGTCCAGCTGATCAACGGGCCGGTGACCGTCACCAACGACCGGAGCCGGACCGCCCTGACCATCGACGACTCGGCCAACCCGGCGGCCCGCCCGAACGTGACCCTGACCGCCACGAGCCTGACCGGCCTGGCGCCAGAGGTCTTCGAGACGATCGCGGTGTCGATCAGCTGGGTGCAGCAGGACCTCAGCTCGCTGACCGTCAAGGGCGGCACCGGCGGCAACACCTTCAACGTCAACAACACGCCGCGCAACAACTTCCCGGTGACGACCACGCTGCTGACCGGCGGCGGCAACGACACGGTCAACGTGCGGGCCGCCAATGGGCCGTTGACCGTCAACGGCCAGGCCGGCGACGACCGGGACAGGTTCTTCAACTTCCGCGACTCCGCCACCATCGACGGCGGTCCAGGCAACGACACGGTCGAGGCCGCGCAGGGGACGCTGTCCACCAGCCAGGTCCCGTTCACCGACGTGGAGAACCTGGAGGTCACGGGGGCCAGCACCCTCGCCGTCGATGCCGACGTCTCCACCGGCAAGGCCCTCGTCAAGGAGGGCACGCTCGACCTCCGTGGCGGCATCCCGAACGTGTCCTACCGTGTCGAGCTACAGGCGCTGGGCGTCCTCACCGGCGCCGGCACGATCAACGGCAGCCTCCTCAACGGCGGCCAGGTCCGGCCGGCCGGGGACGGCGCCGTCGGCCGGATCACCGTCCGGGACGACTACGCGCAGGCCCTGACCGGCAGGCTGAACCTCGACCTGCGCCGGCCCGAGCCGGGCACCCAGTCGGACAACCTGGAAGTCGGCCACCGGGTCGGGCTGAGTGGCACGCTAAACCTGAACGCCCTGGGCGGCTTCACCGGGAACTCCTTCGAGCTGGTCACGAACCGAGGCCCGGACGACGTCAACGGCACCTTCGCAGGGTTGCCGGAGGGGGCGATCGTCACCGTAGCCGGCCGGAGGTTCCGCATCACCTACAAGGGCGGGGACGGCAACGACGTGGTGCTGTACCTGGGCGACCGGGCGGTCGCCACCACCACCACGGTCGGCTTCTCGCTCAACCCCTCGGTGTACGGCCAGTCCGTCCAGTTCACGGCGACCGTGACCCCCGTGGCCCCAGGCGGCGGGACGCCGACCGGCGCCGTCCAGTTTCTGGTGGACGGGGTCAACTTCGGCCCGTCCGTCCCGTTGACGGCGGGCGTCGCCGGCAGCGACAGCCTCACGAACCTGCTGGCGGGCTCGCACCTCGTCAC
>JAXMAW010000090.1:0-17965 GCA_046350195.1 Gemmataceae bacterium | reverse complement strand
GCGAGGCGAACAGCGGCGTGGACACCAGCCCGCCCAGCACCAGACAGACGACGCCGGCGAACATGCCGGTGCGGGCCGGCAGCTGCTCCCGGTAGCGAGCCATGGCGAAGCCGGCCAGGAGCAAAAGCAGCGAGGCGGCGATCTGCAAGACGGCGAACAGCAAGGCCTGGCGGCGCGGGACGCGGCGGACGGCGTCGGCCGGCTCCTCGCCGGCCGCCTGGAGCGCCGGCACCAGGGCGGCGAAGACGGCGACGAGCGTGCCGGAGACGACGGCGACGGCCATGAGCCAGGCCGGCAACTCCACGTGGGGGTTGTCGATCGGCACCATCAGCTCGCTGGTGGTGTTGGCCAGCGGCCCGATCGCCGCCTTCGCCAGCGCCCACCCCAGCGGCAGCCCCAGGGCCGACCCGCACAGGCCCATGGCGAACGACTCGGCGAGGAACAGCCCGGCGATCTGCCGCCGGGTCGCCCCCACCGAGCGGAGGATGCCGATGTCGTGCCGCCGCTCGGCGACGCTGACGGACAGCGCGTTGTAGACGAGGAACAGCCCGACGACCAGCGCCCCCGCCCCGCCGATGGCGAAGCCGATCTCCAGGCCGGCCGTGACGTCGGAGACCATCTGCTTGCTCGACTCGACGGTGCGGACGTCGCCGCGGGCGCCTAGCCACTGCTTCACCCGCTCGCGCACCCCCTCGAGGTCGTGGCCCTTCTCGACGCTGACGCCGATCTGGTGGATGTAGCCGGGCTTCTCCGGGAAGCAGATCGCCGAGGCGGAGTGCAGGTCCATGACGACGACGCTGCTGTCCTTTAGAGGCAGGTCACTCTCGCTGAACGTGACGGTCCCCATCCGAGTCGCCTCGGGCGTCCGGCCGGCCGTCCGCAGCTTGAACCGCCGCGACTTCGGCCGGGCCCTCTCCAACTCCTCGGCGAGGTTCTCGGTTACCAGCGCCGGCGGGGCGATCAACAGGCCGGCCTTCTCCAGCCACGTCTTCGGCTGGTAGGTCTGGTGGATGGTGACGCCGAGCGGGTTGTCATGGCCCGGAAGGCCGGCGGCGTCGCGGCCCTTGGGCCACTCGACCCCGAGGAGCCAGATGAGCTTGTTGTTGAGGTCGGCGATGCTCATCCGCGTCAGGACGAATGGGGTGGCGTTCTCGACGCCCTCGACCTTGGCCTCCTTCAGCTGCCGGGCCAGGTCGGCGTGGACGCCGGTGTCGCCGTTGACGATGAGCAGGTCGGCCAGCCTCGACAGCGGGTTGACGCCGTCCTCGACGCCGCGCTTCAGCGACTTGCTCAGCGCCTGCGTGGCGACGAGCGTCGCCACGCCCAGGGCGATCAGCAGGACGATGAGCAGCGACCGGGTGAGTCGCTGGGCCAGGTAGCCGAGGCTGATGGTTCGCAGCAGGGTCAGCATGGTCTCACCCGGTCGCGGCGGACAGGACGGCGGCGCGCGGGTCGCGCACCTCGCGGGAGACCAGCCCGTCGCGGATCTCGACCAGCCGGTCGCCGTAGTTCGCCGCGTTCCGGTCGTGCGTGACCATGACGACCGAGCGCTTCCCCGGCTCGGGCAGGCTGCGCAGGAGCTTGAGAATCTCGGCGCTGTTGGCCGAGTCGAGGTTGCCGGTCGGCTCGTCGCAGAGGATGGCGTCGGGCCGGCCGACCAGCGCCCGGGCGACGGCGACGCGCTGCATCTCGCCGCCGGACAGCTCGTCGCGGTAATGGTCATCGCGGTGGCCCAGCCCGACTCTCTCCAGCGCCTCGGCCGCCGCCCGCAGGGCCTGCCCGCGTGCCGTGCCTCCTAGCAACAGGGGCAGGGCGACGTTCTCGGCGGCGGTGAGGGTGTGAAGCAGGTTGAAGAACTGGAAGATGAAGCCGATCCGCGACCGCCGCAGGAACGACCGCTCCCGGTCGCCCATGGCGGCGAGGTCCTTGCCCAGGAACAGCGCCTTGCCCGTGGTCGGCGTGTCCAGCCCGCCGAGCAGGTGCATCAGGGTGGACTTGCCCGACCCGGACGGCCCCATGATGGAGACGAACTCGCCGGCCTCGACCGTCAGGCGCACCCCGCGCACCGCCTGAACGGTCCTGCGTCCTTGCTGGTAGACCTTCGTGACGTCGGACAGTTCCATCATAAGAATAGCTCTCAGCTCTCAGCCGTCAGCCGTCAGCCAGAGCTGTCTGGCTGACAGCTGAGAGCTGACGGCTGACAGCTACTGGTGCAGCTTCTTGTACTTGATCCTGTGGGGCTGGTCCGCCTCCTGGCCGAGGCGCTGGCGGCGGAGCGCCTCGTACGTCTGGTAGTTGCCCTCGTGCCAAACCGTCTTGCTGTCGCCCTCGAACGCCAGGATGTGCGTGCAGATCCGGTCGAGGAACCAACGGTCGTGGCTGATGATCACCGCGCAGCCGCCGAAATTCAACAGCGCTTCTTCCAGAGCCCGCAGCGTATCGACGTCCAGGTCGTTGGTCGGCTCGTCCAGGAGCAGCAGGTTGCCCCCCCGCCGGAGCAGCTTCGCCAGGTGGACCCGGTTGCGCTCGCCGCCGGACAGCTCGCCGACCTTGCGCTGCTGGTCCGGCCCCTTGAAGTTGAACCGCGACACGTAGCCGCGCGACGCCACCTTCTGCTTGCCCCCCAGCAGGATGTGGTCGGTCCCGCCGGTGATCTCCTCGAAGACGGTGTTGCCGTCGTTGAGGGTGTCCCGCGACTGGTCCACGTAGGCCGGCAGCACACTCTCGCCGACGACCAGCTTGCCGGCGTCGGGCTTCTCCTGGCCCATGATCATGCGGAACAGCGTCGTCTTGCCGGCGCCGTTGGGACCAATGATGCCGACGATGCCGCCGCGCGGCAGGTCGAAGTTCAGGTCTTCCATCAGCAGGTTGTCGCCGAACGCCTTGCGGACGCCCTCGGCGCGGACCACGGTGCCACCAAGCGTCGGCCCTGGGGGGATCTGTAAGACCAGTTCGTCCTCGCGCTCCTCATATTGCTGCGAGGCCAGTTTTTCGTAGGCACTCAGCCGCGCTTGTTCTTGGCGATGCGGGCCCGCGGGGCCATCCGCGCTCCAGCTCGCGGCTCCAGCTGCTTGCGGCGGGCGTCGGCGGTGCGCTCCTCCTTCTCCAGCCGGGCCTTCTTCTGCTCCAGCCAGCCGGAGTAGTTGCCCTTGTACGGGTGGCCGACGCCGCGTCCAGCTCCAGGATCCACTGCGCGACGTTGTCGAGGAAGTAGCGGTCGTGCGTCACCGACACGACGGTGCCGGAATACTCTTGCAGGTGGCGTTCGAGCCACGCCACCGAGTCGGCGTCGAGGTGGTTGGTCGGCTCGTCAAGCAGCAAGAGGTCTGGCTTCTGGAGCAGCACCTTGCACAGCGCGACCCGGCGGCGCTCGCCGCCGGACAGCGTGGACGGCTTGGCGTCGCCGGGCGGCAGCCGCATCGCGTCCATGGCCATCTCGATGTGCCGGTCCAGCTCCCAGGCGTTGACGGCGTCGATGGCGGCGTTGACCTTGTCCATCTCGTCGGAGAGCTTGTCGAACTCCTCCGGTGACGCCTCGGCCATCTTGTTGCCCAGCTCTTCCTGCTTCGTGAGCAGGGCGCGGGTGGGGGCGACGGCCTGCTCGACGTTACCGCACGTCGGTGCTCTCGTCGAGCCGGGGCTCCTGGGGGACGTAGCCGACGGTGAAGCCGGGGGTGAGGCGTGCAGCGCCGAGGAAGTCCTTATCGACGCCGGCCATGATGCGGCTGGAGGGTGGACTTGCCGGCACCGTTGCCGCCGATGACACCGATCTTCGCGCCGGGTAGAACGCCAGCCAGATGTTCTTGAGAACCTCGCGGCTGTTGTAGATCTTGGTCAGGTTCTCGATCGTGAAGATATATTGTTCAGCCATGACGGGTCGTAGACCGCTCCGCGGGTTCGTGGACCAAGTATTCAAGGTAGCGGGGCGGAAAGGTCAAGGCGGCCGGCAAGCAGCCGCCGTGCTGCCGGGAGCTCGCTGAAGGCAAGGACAAAGGAGAATCGCCGGCCTCAAGCTCTTCCGTCGAGGGCCGTTTCATCGGGCATCGGGTGGGGAGGAAGACTGTAAAAACATTAACAGGTCCGGTTAACAAGTCAACTTTGAGGGGTAGCAGCTCTTAAGATTAACGACCGAAAACCTTACACTTAAAGGAGATGCCAGCCAAATCGACGTGATCCGTTCCGGAATGACCGGCACGGCGCGAGGGTTGCTGAAAACCTTGAAGCGTGATTTCAAAAAAATCGGTAACTCGTCGCCTCGCCTCCAAAAAGGAGAACGTTTCGTGACGCGCACCACCCGGATTCTGGCCGCTCTGGCCCTGTTGTTGAGCGGCGTCGGCCAGGCGACGGCAGGTCCGGTGTCCTCCTCCCTGAGCCTCCAGGCCGATTCAAACGCCGGGGCCGGAACCGTCACGGACACGGACAGCCAGTCCCAAGGCGCGACGATCAACACGCTGTCGGCCTCGGTCCTCGCCTTGGCCGTCAACGGGAACGCTTCCGTCCAGACCAGCGGAACCGGGCTCGCAACCTGGACGAACCCCAACGTCGGCCAGGTCGTCCTGTCCGACGTCGGTTGGACGGCCGTAAACGTCGGCGTCGGATCTGCCTTTTTGACCAGTGGATTGGACTACTCGTACACGTTCACGGCTGACGCGACGGGGACGTTCTTATTGAACTACGACATTACCGCGACAGGCTCTGACACCTTCGGCCTCAACGGCTTCAACTACGATTTTTCCGGCAATGGTGCCTTTTTTGTCGTCGGCACGAGCGGAACCATCACGGAATCGGTCATCGCGGGAATACTTCACGCTGACCACGAGGAATCAGGCCAACATCTCGGGGGTTGGGAACACGTGACGCCCTCGCGGCGGGTGTTTTTGACTTCGCCGCCCCTGCCGGCGTCCCCGAGCCCGCCAGCATTGCCCTGCTCGGCGCGGGCGCTCTGGGCCTGGCCGGCTACAGCTGGCGAAAGCGGAGGAGCGCCGCCTGAGCGTGGCACCCTTTCTCCCCCACCCGCCGTGGGATCACCGGAGAATGCGGCTGAGCCGGTGAGAGGGCCCAACGGCCCTCTCACCGGCTCAGCCATTTTGTAAGGCATGAGTTCCTAGCTAGAATAGCGGTGGGAGGAAGACGCCGTGACGCCCGAGCTTCGCCAGGCCGTGCTCCAGCTGTACCGCGAGGTGGACCGCGATGTCACCGCCGCCGGGCCGGTCTGCGTCGCCTCGGGGAAGTGCTGCCGCTTCAAGGAGTACGGGCACACCCTGTTCGTCAGCCAACTCGAGGCCGACGTCTTGCTCGCTGCCGCGCGCCGTACGACCCCGCCGCGGTGACGGCCGACTTCTGCCCGTTCCAAGAAGGGCAACCTCTGCACCGCCCGCGAGCCGAGGCCACTCGGCTGCCGGGTCTACTACTGCGATCCGAATTATCAGGAGACCGGCGTCGCCCTCAGCGAGAAGTACCTCCGCCGACTGAAGGAGCTGGCCGACGAGCACGGCCTGGGGTGGCGCTTCGCCCCGCTGCACGTCTTCCTGAAGGAACGACAGGCCGTTTCGTAGGACAAGCTGCCAGCTTGTCCCGGTCTCACAGGGCAAGCTGGCAGCTTGTCCTACGACAAGCCACGACACGGGAGACCACCTACCATGCCTCGACTTCGCTCCATCCCCCTCCTCTTACTGGCGGCCTCCTCGGCACTCGCGGCGGACTGGCCGCAGTGAAGCCGGCCCGAAGCGCGATGGCTCGTCGCCGGAGAAGCTGTCGCCGTGGAAGGGCGAGCTAAAGGCAACTTGTGGCGCGCCCAGGTCGGCGACGGGCACGGCTCCCCGGTGATCGCCAACGGCAAGGTCTACCTGCACGCCAAGGTCAAGGACAAGTCGGCCGAGGAACTGATCTGCTTCGACGCGAAGACCGGCAAGCGGCTGTGGGCGACCGGCTACCCGCGCGGATTCATCATCAACCCGTTCGGCACCGGCCCACAGGCGACGCCGACCGTGGCGAACAGGAAGGTCTACACGTTTGGCATCACCAGTGTGCTCACCTGCTTTGATGCCGAGAGCGGCAGCCAGGTCTGGCAGGTGGATACCGCGAAGGAGTTCAAGCCGCCGAGGCTGGTCTTCGGCTCCGCCTGCTCGCCGCTGGTGGACAACGGCAAGGTGCTTCTCAACATCGGCGCCAAGGGGGCGTCAGTGGTGGCGTTCTCGGCCGACAAGGGCGAGCCGGTCTGGAAGAGCCTCGACGACGGCCCCAGCTACTCCTCCGGCATTGCGCGGGGTGAGGGGGGCGATCGTGAGTACGTATTCCTGACCCAGCTCGGCCTGCGCGGCCTGGCGGCGGGAGACGGGAAGAAGCTCTGGGAGTTCCCCCTGAAGGACAAGGCGAACGAGAGTTCGACGACACCGGTCGTCGCCGGCGACCTGCTCTTGGCCAGCTCGATCACCTACGGCATGGTCGGGCTGCGGCTGGACAAGGGCGAGGCGAAGCGGGTCTGGCAGAACCCAAAGCTGACCTGCTACTTCTCGACGCCGATCCCCGTCGGCAAGAAGCACGTCTACGTCGTGACGGGCGCCATGTCGTTCAAGCCGACGTCGTCGCTTCACTGCGTCCAGGTCGATACGGGCAAAGTGCTGTGGACCGTCGAGAAGATCGGCAAGTACCACGCGGCCATGCTGCGGACGGCGGACGACAAGCTCCTCCTGCTCAGCGACCTTGGCGACCTGGTACTGTTCGAGCCGGACCCGGCGAAGTACAGGGAGCTGGCCCGGAGCAAGGTTGTCAAGGGTGAAGGAATATGGGCCCACCCCGCTCTGGTCGATGGCCGTGTGTACTTCCGTGACGACAAGGAGCTGATCTGCTTGCAGATGCCGGAGTGACAGGGGATCGGCCGCTTACTCGCCAACCAACGGAACGACCCCGGCCGTCACGATTCGCGGCGGCCGGGGCTTCACTCCGAAACTTAAGGTTGTCTCACCTCTCCAGCCCGGGAGCCGGGCCTGACGGGGTGTCCGGGATGCGGATCACCGTCCCGACCGGGACCCGGTCCGGGGCCAGGATGCGGTCCTGGTTCGCGTGGAACAGGTGGCCGACGTGGCCGGTGTCGCCGAAGTACTGCTTCGACAGGCTCATCAGCGTCTCGCCCTCCTCGACCGTGTGAGTCCGCGGCCGAACCGGGGCAGTCGCAATCGTCTTCGGAGCCACGCCGGGCACCCCGGGAACCGGGGCGGACAGGCCGGCCTTCGACAGGTTCGGGGGAGGCTGGCCGCCAACCGTCGGCGGCGAGGCTCCTTCCTTGCGGGCGAACAGGACGGCGCAAAGGATGACTAGCGTCACGCCGACCACCAATCCCAGCCGGGCATCGTTGGGCATGACTTGGCCCTCCAGCGCGGGAGAAAGGGATCGCATCGCTCCGTGATCTTTACCGCTCCTTCTCGTCAACTATTCCCCAAACCCCGGCCGCGCACCAGCCCACTCTTGCCCACTTTCTCCACCCCGAAACCACAGGCCTCGCCACCGCCGGCACTCACGGCATCCTGGGAATAACCACTCCGGTTTACCCGAGCCGAACTCTTCGCGAAATCACTTCCCCCCCGCCCCCTGGACGTAGACGTCGAGCTGTTGGCCGACGAAGACCCGCTGGGTTGAATCCTCCATTGCGTAAATCACCTGCAGGACCCGGGTGTCCACCCGTTCGGTGTTGTCCCCGGTGAGCGACTTCTTGGGGACGACGAACGGCTCGACCCGGACGAAGCGGAGTGCGAACTCCTGCCGGGGGTCGCCGCGGAGCATCGCCCTGGCCTTCGCCTCCGGGCGGAAGCGCGGGATGTCGTGCTCGTCGATGTCCACCCGGACGTGCAGACAGGACACGTTGCCCAGGACGATGAGGGCCTGCCCGGCCTGGGCGTTCACGAATTCTCCTGGGCGCACGTTCACTTGCAGCACCTCGCCATCGACGAGGGCCTGCACCTCCAGCCGGGCCACCTCTGTTTCCGTCGCCTGGAGCATCGCCCGGGCCTGCTCCACGGACGCCTCGACCACGGTCAGGTCTGGCTTCCACGCGCCGGACTTCATCAGGGCAAGGTCGGCCTCGGCCTTGCGGACCTGCTCCCGGGCCATTGTCGCGGCCTGCTCGCGGCGGTTGCGCTCCTCGTCGCCGATGGCCCGCGTCGAGTACAGCCGGCGGGCCCTCTGGGCAAGGTCCAGCTGGTCGGCGAGGTTCGCCTTCATCTCTGCGAGCCGTGCCTCCAGCGCCGGAACCTCTTCCGGGCGCGGCAACTGTTGAAGCTTGTGCAGCTGCGCCACGGCCGAATCCACCGCCGCCCTGCGGACCCGCCACTCGGCCTTCAAGGCGCGGTCGTCGAGCTTGAACAGCCTGTCCCCCTTGCGGACCTTTTGCCCGACCTTGGCGTCCACCCCCGTGACGATACCGGGCAGGTGGGTGCCGACGGAGATGTTCTCCGTCTGCGCCTCGACGAGGCCGGCCCCGGAGACGCCCTTGCCGAAGGGTGCCCTGGCCGGCGTCACCGGGGGCTCCAGCGGCGGCGGGGTCTGCTGGGCTCGCACCACGTGGTAGACGGCAAAGATCAGCATCGCCAGCGCCGCGAGGGGGAGACCGAACTTGCGAATCATGACCGACCCTCCGACTCGGGCGCCTTTACCTGCACGCTGTCGATCCGACCGTCGCTCATGCTGACGATCCGGTCGCCGAAACGGTAAACCCGGCTGTCGTGTGTCACGACGATGACCGCCCGATCGGGCCGGACGGCGACTTGCCGGATCAATTCCATCACCGTCTGGCCGCTCGTTGCGTCCAGTGCGGCGGTCGGCTCGTCGCACACCAACAACCGCGGCTCGTGGATCAGCGCCCGGGCGATGGCGACGCGCTGCTGCTGCCCGCCGGACAGCTGCGACGGCAGCGAGTTTGCCTTGCCTCCCAGCCCGACGCGGTCGAGCATCTCCCGGGCCTTCTGAATGGCCTGCCGGTGCGGCTGTTTGGCGATCAACAGCGGCACGGCGGCGTTCTCCGCGGCCGTCAGGGCGGGGAGAAGGTTGTACTGCTGGAACACGAAACCGATCGATTCCCCGCGGAACTGCACCTTCCTCCGCTCGGGGATGCGGGTGAGATTGGCCCCCAGCACGGTCACCTCGCCGCGAGTTGGGTCGAGCAGGCCGGCGATGATCGAGATCAGCGTCGTCTTGCCGCAGCCTGATGGCCCGACCAGCAGAGTCATCTCGCCGCAGGGCACCTCCAGGTCGATGCCCTGTAGCGCCTGGACGCGGGACTCGCCCTGGCCGAACTCCTTTGTCACCCCGGCGCAGAACACAGCGTGGGCCGCGGCAGGCGGCGCTACCACTGGGTTTATTCCATTCATGACGGTCGCCATGGCCCCCTCACTTGAAGACTACGGCCGGTTCCAGCACGAGCACCTTGTGGATCGACACCAGGCTCGCGGCCAGCACGATGAACAGGACTGCGACCCCTACCCCGGCCATCACCGGCCAGAGGAGGTGCAATCCGGCCAGGTGGGTGATGTTGCTCGTCGAAACAAAGAAAAGCGCGGTCAGCCCGATGCCGATTCCGTAGCCGATCATGCCGACCACCAACCCCTGAAGGAAGATCATGCCAATCAGGCGGATGTTGCTGAGGCCCATGGCCTTGAGCGCGCCGAACTGCTTGAGGTTCTCGATCGTGAACAGATAGAACGTCTGCCCGGCGACAGCGAGGCCGACGATGAACCCCAGCGAGATGGTGATGCCGAAGTTCACCGGGATGCCGGTCGAGCCCATGAAGTACCAGATCGTCTTCCAGAAGAATTGCTCCCGGGTCAGTGCCATCAGGCCCGTCTGCCCCTCGATCCGGCGGCACACTGCCTCGACGTCCTCGCCCGGCTTGGGGCTGGCCAGGACGAAGCTCATCAGGTTACGCTCGCGCGGCACGAACCGGGCGGCCTGGCTGTACCGGGTGTACATGACCGGTAACGTGGTGAACGGGGCCGACGCCTTGCAAACGCCGACCAGTACCGCCCGGCGATCGTTCATCTCGAAGACCCGGCCAAGCTGGTAGGGTTGGCCCGGCCACATGTACTCGTGGCCGGCCTTGTCGATGAGCACCGCGTCGGGCTGGCGGAGGTCGGCGAGGCTCCCGACGATCATCTCCGCCGGGGCCCCGACCATGGTGGCGTCGTCGAGGCCGAAATGTAGTAAGTTGCGGAACTGCCCCCCGTCCAGCCGGGCACGCACCTGCCCCTTGTACAGGGGCACCGCCCAATCAACGCCAGCCACGCCGCGGACCCGCTGTAAGTCGGTCGCGGGTAACCCTGGCACCTCGTCGATGTAGCGCGTCTTGTTGTCCATCACCCACAGCCCAGCGTCGCGGACGTCGAGGATCTGGCTGCCGGTCCGCTCCATGATGCCGGCGAAGATCGACACCTGCTGGGCCATCAGCAGCGTGGCGAAGCTGATGCCGAAGACGATGCCCAGGTACTTGGCCCGGTCCCCGGTGAGCATTTTCAGCGCGACCCAACTCATCGCCTTTCTCCCTGCCCTGGCCTGATGAACTGGCCGCGCACCGCTGCCAGCGAGAACCGCCAGACGTGGTCTGTTACACGGTCCAGACCGAACCGCCGGTACTGCTCCTCGCCGAAGAGCTGCCGCATGATGTGGCGCGCGTGGTGGTAGTGCAGGCACTGCCCGACGATGCTCGCCCCGGTGAGCTGGAGGTCCTCCGTCGCCGTCCCGGCTGGGGCAAGCTCCTGGAGGATGCCTTTGAGCACCTCGAACATCGGCTTGACGAAGACGCGGACGAACTCCTCGCAGGCCCCAGGTCGCGGGTCGGCCACCTCTCGCATGATGAGATGACGGTGCCACACCGGGGCGTCCTCGCGCAACAGCCGGGTCAGGAACGCCCGGATGAAGTCGCGCAGCCGTTCCTCCGGCGGAACACCTTCCGGCCAGGTCGGCATCGGGGTGATCTGCTCGCACGTCCGAGCGGCATGGCGCACCGCCTCGATGTAAAGCTCTTCCTTGCTGCCGAAGTGGTAGTTGACGGCCGCGACGTTCATACCCGCCGCCTCGGTGATCTCGCGCACGTTGGTAGCATCGAAACCCTTCTCGGCGAACTTCTTGCCCGCGACATCCAGCAACCTCTGCCTCGGGTCTTCCCCGGCCAACATGTCCCGCCTCATTTCACACACCTGTTTCAAACAATCGTTCTAACCTATCGTATCAAACATCTGTTTGAAGTCAAGAGAAATGGCTGACTTCTGAGCGACTATCCCCACCGAGCAAAGGAGGTAACTTCGGAGAGACACGTTGGCGGCGTAGAATTCACTCGTCGGATCATATGTCGAGGCGATCCCGAGGGCCCGGCTCGGGGTTTGCTAGTGTGTGCTTGCGAGGAATGCGCGGATCGCGTATCCTCCGGGAAAGGTAACGAGTCGCCCTTGCGTGCAGGTGAGGCCGCGATGAAGCTGCTCTGGGCCGTTGCCGTCTTGACCCTGTTGGGCCTGGCCAGTGGGGCGCTGACCGCCCCCCCGCCCGCGTCGTTGATCGAAACCCAGCCGCCGCTGCCCGCCGCGTTGACGAAGCCAGCCCCGGAGTCTGTCGCTGACCTCAAGGCGATCCAGGAGCAGGTCAAGGCGGTCTTGAAAAAGGCCGTGCCGGCCACCGTGGCGATTGTCATCCCGGACCCGAACGGCCGGGGTGTCGCCGCCGGCAGCGGCGTCATCATCAGCGAGGACGGCTACGTGCTCACGGCCGGGCACATTTCCCAGAAGCCCAACGAGCGCTGCACGCTGATCTTGACTGACGGCAAGACGCTGAAGGGTGAGACGCTCGGCTGGAACAAGAGCCGCGACGCCGGGCTGATCAAGATCACCGACAAGGGCAAGTGGCCGGTCGCCAAGATGGCCGACAGTGGCAAGGTGAAGGCGGGCGACTGGTGCTTGACCGTGGGACACCCAGGCGGGCACAAGCCGGGTCGGCCGCCGGTCGTGCGGCTGGGGCGGGTGATCGCGACCACCAAACAGTGGGTCCAGACTGACACCCCGCTGGTCGGCGGCGACTCGGGCGGACCACTGTTTGACCTCAACGGCAACGTGATCGGCATCCACAGCTGGATCAGCCAGTCGATCACCGGTAACATGCACGTGCCGGTCAACACCTACAAGGACGACTGGGACAGGTTGGCCAAGGGCGAGGAGTGGGGCCGCGAGATCGGCGGTGGGGGCGGCCGGACCCGCGGGGCCGGCCTGGGGGTGGCCTTCGACCCTGACACCGACGACCTGAAGATCACCGAGGTCTACCCCCGGACGCCGGCGGAACGCGCGGGCTGAAGGCTGGTGACGTCCTCACCGCCGCCGGCGATGCCAGGCTGGCCCACCGTCCCGACCTGCTGGCGCTGCTGAAGAAGAAACCCGGCGACACTGTGACGTTCACCGTGGAGCGCGACGGCAAGCCGACCAAGGTCGAAGTGAGGCTCGGCCGCCCGCGCAACGAGGACGATTGACGCCCCACCGGCACAACCCCAACGGAGTCGTTGATCCATGTTCCGCGTTCGAGAGCTGACGTGCCCGGGGCCGGCGTTGGCCCTAACCGCCCTGACCTTCCTTCACCTCACTCCCTCCTTGCCGGCCCAGGCCACCTCCCTGCGGCGGGACGGCCCGGCCGTGAAGGCCGCGTTCCGGGAGGTGGTCTCCAAGCCGAGTGAGAGCACCGCCCGCGTCGTCTCGGACGGCCAGGACGTGGCCCTGGGGGCGATCGTCTCGCCGGACGGCTACATCGTCACCAAGGCGAGCGAGCTGCGGGGCAAGCTGCGGGTCAAGCTCAAGAACGGTCAGGAGTACTCCGCCCAGCTCGTGGGCGTCGAGGACACGAACGACTTGGGGCTCCTTAAGATCAACGCCGCCGGCTTGCGGCCCGTCGATTGGCGCGACAGCAAGGAGGCGGAGGTCGGGTTCTGGGTGAGCGCCCCCAGCCCGGAGAAGGACGCGGTGGCGGCGTTCGGCGTGGTTAGTGTTGGCACGAGGAAGCTGTCCCGCCGAGAACTTTCCATCACCCGCCCCACGGCGCCGAAGAACAACAGTGGCTACCTCGGCATCATCCTTCAACCCAACGAGGACGGCACGCCGACCATCCGGGAAATCTCCTCGGGGGGCCCCGCGGCGAAGGCCGGCCTTGAGGTCGGCGACACGGTGCTGACCGTCGCCGGCCGGATCGTCCGGACGACGGATCGGCTCATCGCCACCATCCAGGGGTTGCGGCCGGGCCAGGCAGTATCGATCACCGTGAAGCGCGGCTCCGAGGAGCTGGACTTCACCGCGAAGCTTGAGCGCTACCCGCTCGACATCCTCAACCGCGGCGAGCGGATGAATATGCTCGGCAGCGAGCTGAGCTACCGGCTGGGCGGCTTCCCGGTCATCCTCCAGCACGACCTGGTGCTCAAGCCGAGCGATTGCGGCGGGCCGCTCGTCGATCTCGACGGCAAGACGGTCGGCATCAACATCGCCCGCGCCGGCCGGACCGAGAGCTACGCCATCCCGTCGGAGGTGGTGAAGTCCCTGCTGGTCGAACTCAAGTCGGGCAAGCTCGCCCCGAAGGACGAGATGGAGGACAAGCAGGTCGGCCTGTTGCGCGAGATGATCCGCGAGCTGAAGGCCGACCTGACGAAGGCGCAGACGAAGCGGGACGAACTGAGCGATGAGGCCACGGCGGACATGAGAAAGACCGCCGTGGAGGCCGTCGCCGACTTGCAAAAGAAGCTGGCGAAGGCGCGCGAGGAGCTGGAGAGGGCCCGCGGCGAAAAGACGAAGAGGTGACCCCGGTCAGGTCAGCGACCCACGCCGCAACGCGTCGCTGACTGCACCAACCAGCGCCTCCTCTTGGTCTTCAAATACCGTCCGCACGTCGAGGACGAGCAACCCCTCCCGGACGCGCGCCAGGACCGGCTGGGCGCCCGTCCGGAGTCGTTGCGTCAACTGATCCTCGCTGAACTCGTCGGCCCCCACCTCCACGACCCAGGTCCGTACCGGCTGCTCCGGTAGCGACCCGCCGCCGACCATCGAAACGTCTTCCGCCGCACGCGCCGAGGAGATGCCGGGCAGCCCGGCGATGCAGCCGGCGATCGCCTCTGCGCGGCGGCGGAGTTCTTCTGCCGGCCTGGTCAACAGGCGGAGTACGAGGACCTCCTTCTTCGCCCGATCTTCGTTCAGGTAGAGCCGGAGGGTGGTTTCCAGCGCGGCGAGGGTCATCTTGTCGAGGCGGAAGGCGGCGCGCCAAGGGGTCAACTCCAACGGCCTCGATCCACCTCTTCTTGCCCGCGATGATGCCGGCCTGCGGCCGCCGGGCAGCTTGTCCCCGAAAAGAGGACGAGGTCGGCCCCGGCCTCGACGCTCCGCCGCGCGACCGGCTCGCCGACGAATCCGAACCAGGCGAAGTCGATCAGTGCCCGGGTGGTCGTCGTCGATGACCGGCAGGCCGTTCTTCCGGCCGAGCGCGACCAGGTCGGCAAGCGCGCGACGCTCTCGGAGAAGCCGACGACGCGGTAGTTGTAGTGTGGACCTGCAGCAGCGCTGATCTCCGGCCCGATGGCGTTCTCGAAGTCGCGTAGGCGGGTGATGTTCGTCGTACCGACCTCGCGCGTCGCCCCGGAGAACGGCCTTGATCTCCGGATGCGGAAGCTGCCGCCGATCTCGATCGGCTGGCCGCCGAGGATGACGACCTCCTTCCCCGGGCCAGCGCGCGGGCCGATCACCATCGCCGCCGCGTTATTGTTGACGGCCGTCGCCGACTCCGCCCCGGTCAGCCGGCACACCCACTCACGGATCGCGTCCTGCCGCGAGGAACGCTTGCCGCGCAGGTCCAGTTCAGGTTGAGGTAACCCGCCGCCGCCCGCCGCGCGCGCGTCGGCCTCCGCAGCCATGGGGCGCGGCCCAGGTTGGTATGCAGCACGGCTCGGTGGCGTTGACCGTCCAGTAGCTTGGGCCGGCACCGGGTCGCCAGCCGCTCGACGGCGCGACCAGCGAGGGCGGCCACCTCGTCGGCCCGGCCTTCCCGGAGATCGGCGGCGTCCGCCAGCACGGTGCAGGCCTCGGCTAACTGCTCGTGCGAGTATCGGTCGGCGAGCCCGTCAGTTCCGGCGCGACGAGGACATCGTTCACGCTGGGCAGGCGGCGGTACAGGTTATCCGGCATGGTCACGCCTGCCCTGGGCCGGCTCGGGCGCCAGCCGCCACGAGGAAGCGGTCGCCCTCGCGGCGAGTCAGGCCGACCCGGTCAAGGTATTCGCAAAGGGGTACATCGGCGAACTTGCGGGTCGTCCCCAGCAGGTCGCGGATCTCGGCGACGGTCATCCCGGCGCCCTCGCGCGGCCGGTCGGCGACCCGGCGGCGCATGTCCGGCCTCGGCATCCGCGTGGAGGTAGATGTCGTCGGTGACCTTCGCCAGGTGCCCCTCGGCGACGCAGACGTCGAACAGGTCGCGGAGGTTGGCGGCGTTGCCGCCGGCCTGGTTGGCGAAGCCGGCCGGCTCGGGCGGTTGGAACCCCGCCGCCTGGTAGGCCGCGATGAGCTTGTCCTTCAGCTTCCGCAGGTTGGCTGAGCTTCGGCTTGAAGTCGGCCCGGCCAACTCGCCGCAGGTCGCCGAGCAGCGCTTCCGCGCGCGATCAGGCCCTCGACGACGGCGTGGACCAGGGTGTCGTCGCCGACGTAGTGCTGCGATTGCAGCTTTTGCCGGTCGTGCGTGGACATGAGGGGGAACTGCTCGTGCAACCGGTCGAGCAGCGTCAGCACCTTCCCTCCAGGTCATCGATCATCTCGCGGTGCAGCATCCGCCGCCGGGCAGGGCGACGGCGACCTCGCGCAGCTGTCCCTCGGCGCTGGGCTCGCCGTGAGGGAGGACGCCACGTCGGGCGGCAGGCCGGCCCCGCGGACCAGGTCGGCGAGGGTGAAGCCTTCGTAACCGCCGAACCAGGCAACGGTCAGGGCCGCTGGCGGTCGTCGCCGGTCCACAACCGCTCGACCCGCTCCAGGACTTCGAGGTGGCGGCGGCGGATCTTCTTGGCGGACGGCTGGAGCACCTGGCCGCCGAGGGTGAACGTCGCCGACGACTCGCGGAGGACGAACGGTTGGCCCCACGTCGCCGTGGCCGGCTCTTCGAGGAAGAGCTGGGCCAGGCCCCACTTGCCCGGCTCGATCGAGTCGCAGTCGAGCAATGAGACGGTGGCCATCAGCTCCTGGGTGCCGACGTGGAACCGGGCCGGCAGGCGGTGCTTGATCGGCCGCCTCATCTCCGCCAGGCAGTGCAGGCGGACGGTGACGACCTTCGACGGTTGGAGGTAGCCCGGGGTGGCGATCTCCTGGCCCCGGATAACGTCCTCGTGCCGCACCCCGGCGAGGTTGACGGCGGCCCGCTGGCCGCGGTGGACCTCCTCGACGGCGTCGTCGTGGTTTTGCAACGACCGCACGCGAACCCTCTCGCGCGAGGGCAACCACTCCACCTCGTCGCCGACCCGAACGCTGCCGGAGATCACCGAACCGGTAACGACGGTACCGTGCCCCTGGACGGTGAAGGAGCGGTCGATCGGCAAGCGGAACCAGGCGGACCCGGCCCGCTCCTCGACTTTCTTGCAGCACTCGAGGATGGCCGCCTTCAACTCGGGGATGCCCTGCCCCGTCGGGGCAACCGTCGAGAGGATCGGGGCGTCAGCCAGAAAGCTGCCCTGGACGAGGTCGCGCACCTCCAACTCGACGACCTCGCGGGTGTCCTGATCGACGAGGTCGCACATGGTCAGGGCGACCACGCCGTGGCGGATCCCTAGCAACCGAAGGATCTCCAGGTGCTCGCGGGTCTGTGGCTTGACCGACTCCTTGGCGGAGACGACCAGGACGGCGAGGTCGATGCCGGTGGCCCCGGCGAGCATGTTCTTGACGAACCGCTCGTGGCCGGGCACGTCCACGATGCCGATGCGGTAGGGCGGCAGGTCGAGGCTGGCGAAGCCGATGTCGATGGTGATGCCCCGCGCCTTCTCTTCCGGGAGGCGGTCACAATCGACGCCGGTCAGGGCTTTCACCAGCGTCGTCTTGCCGTGGTCGATGTGGCCGGCGGTGCCGAGGATCAGGTGGCGTGTCATGAGGGCATTGTACCGCGCCGGGGCGGAGCCGTCTGGCTCCCCCGCTCCGGTCCTGCTACACTTCGATCATTACGACTAGGAGGTGAATAAATGCTGGGAGTAACGCTAGACGTCGGGCCGTTCCTCGCGCGGGTCGGGGAAGAGTTGAAGAAGATCGACCCCCGGGAGGTGGCCGCGCTGTCGGACGCGATTTACGACTGCTACCAGCGCGACCGCTTCGTGTTCGTCATCGGCAACGGCGGGTCGGGGTCGAACGCCTCGCACTTCTGCGAGGACGTCGGCAAGGGGACGCTGCGGCGCGAGGACTTCGAGAACGACCGCAAGAAGCGGATCCGCATCCTCAGCTTGACTGACAACACGCCGTACATCCTGGCGTGGGGCAACGACGAGGGGTTCGACCGTGTCTTCGTTGAGCAGCTGAAGAACCTCGGCGGGCCCGGTGACCTGCTCGTCGCCATCTCCGGCTCGGGCAACAGTCCGAACATCCTGCGCGCCGTAGATTGGGCCAACGCCCACGGCATGAAGACGTTCGGCTGCACCGGCTTCTCCGGCGGCAAGCTGCGGCGGCTGGCGAAGCAGTGCCTGCACGTCCCGCTGGAGGACATGGGCATCGTCGAGACGGTCCACCTGGCGGCGTTCCACTGGGTCGTGGACGACCTGCACCGTCGCGTCGGGCTGAACAACGCGCCGCGGCCATGAACTACCTCGGCATCGAGATCGGCGGCACCAAGCTGCAAGTCGGCGTCGGGCCGGACGACGGTAGGCTGCGCGCCCTGTGGCGCGGCAACGTGGACGTCGCCGCCGGACCGGAGGGCATCCGCCGGCAGATCGTCACCGCGGTGCCGGAGGT
>JAXMAW010000089.1:0-18107 GCA_046350195.1 Gemmataceae bacterium | reverse complement strand
CCTTTCGTCGGCCGTGAAGGCGAGGCGGGGGCGTAGAAATGCTTGCGGGTCGGGCTGACCGCTTACCTCGACTTTTGAAGGGATAGATAGAGTCGGTTTATCGGTTGAAAGCGGGTGGTCGCGCGGGCGGAAGGGGGCCTCGCCGGGCGGTACCATGGGGTTGCCAGACCAACCATGACGCCGCGCCAGGAGGGCCCCGTGACCAGTATACCAAGGACGCAGCCCCCATCCTCGCCCCGTTCGCCCCTGCCTTCTCTTCGGCCGCGCCCCGCTGCTGGCCGTCGCCTGTATCCTCGCCCGCGGGGCGGCCGGCGAAGGCGGTGCGAAATCCGGTGCCGCAAGCCGCCGCACCGTCTCGCACCGTTTCGCACGGCCCGACGCAACCCATTGCGGACGAGGACGATGAAGCGAAAAAACCCCAGGGCCGCAACGAGCGGCCCTGGGGACACGAGCCCAACGAGGGCCCGTGCGGCAGCGGGAGGTTCAATCGACCACGCGGGTCAGCGTGTTGTTGCGCTCGTTCCGCTCACGGACGTCGTTCAGGACGTCAGCGACGGCGATGATCTCGGTGCCTCGCTGGTTGACCCGGAAGTTCGCCTCGACCCGGACGGCCCGGTCCTGGCCCGGGCGCAGCGGCGGCACCTCGGCGGTGAGGAAGCGGCGGCCCGACGGGGTCACGACGATGACCGCGAGGCGGGACTCGCCGGCGCGGCGGTTGCCGACGTTCTCCACCTCGACCCGGATGTCGTCGCGGTCGAAGCGGATGCGGCGGACGACGAGGTCGGCCCCGTCGCGGTCGCGGCGGTCGTCGCGGCGGTCGTCCCGGTCGCGGGAGGGTTCGTTACTATCGGGACGCCGCTGGGCCAGGGCGGAAGGGGTGGTCAGGGACAGGGCGGCCGAGAGGGCCAGCGCGGCGGTCAGGAGGGTGCGGGGCATGGGTCATGTCCTTCGGTGGTGGTTGTGTGTGTCGCGGCCGCTTTGGTGTGGTTCGGCCTCGACACCCTCTTGTTCCGCCGCGGCATGCGCTTGTGACGAAAAACCCCCGGGCGGCGGACGAGGGAATCGTCCGCCGCCCGGGGGTTGTCGGAGGGCGCGGTCAGCGGCTCTGTTCGAACATCGGTCGGTTGATGCGGTGGGTCGGGATGCGGAAGCGCGCGCTGTCCGAGCCGCCCAGTGCCTTGAGCGGTAACTCGAGCAGCAGCGACGTCGCCTTCGGCACGGGCGGCTCGAAGACGAGGACGTCGGCGAGGTTCTTGCCGGGGTAGATCGACTCGCGGAACTTCTGGCTCTTGACGCTGTTGGTCAGCCCGAACTGGGCGGGCCGGTAGACGTTGCCCAGGTCGTCCTTGAGCGTGGCCGGGTTGGGGTTGGCCGGGATCGCCCCGCCGCCGCCCGCCAGGCCACCCGGCGCGACGCCGCCGCCGGGCGCCCAGCCGGCGTACTCGAGCTTGCGCGCCGGGGACTTGTTGCGGATCCCGACCTGGACCATCAGCATCGGCTGTTCGCTGAGCGTTTCCTCACCCAGGAGGTCGGTGATCGGCACCTTGTCGTAGCGCACCTCCAGGACGAGCACCTCGAACTCGCCGAACGGGATTGCCCCCTTGGTCGCGTCGGCGTAGGCCGGCTCGGCGGCCTGGGGGACCTGCCGCGGGCCGCCCGCCCCGGCCGGGGCGGGCGGGGGCCCCGCGGCGCCGGGCCGGGGGGGGGCCGGGTTGCGCGTCGGCCCGAACCACAACCAGGCGACCAGGAGGGTGACCATGATCAGGCCGACCGCCGCGATCGACCCGCCGAAGATCAGCGGCATGAAGCTGGGGCGCGAGACGTCCAGGTCGGCCCCGTCGTCGGCACTGTCGTCGGAGAGCCTCGGCCGGGCCGGGCCGCCCGCGCTGAACGCCGCCCCGTCGGGGTAGGGCACCCGGACCGGCTCGTCGCACTTGGGGCAGGACATCTTGCCGCCGGCGGCGCGGTCGGGCGCCTTGAGCTTGGCGGAGCAGGAGGGGCAGACGACGGGGATAGGCACGAGACGGCTCCTGGTGCGGTCGGACGACCCTGCATCAGGATACCTCGCGGGGTGGGGGCCTGGCGAGAAGAAAACGGAGTGTGTCCGGAGGGGGTCGAACCCTCGCCTCGGCTGTCACAGAGCCGCATGCCTGCCGCGTACACCACGGACACCGTCAGTGAGTCAGCACCCCGACCAGGACTCGAACCTGGAACGTCTCGTTCGAAGCGAGGCGTGATTTCCGTTTCACCATCAGGGTGTCGAAAAGCAGAGGTCCGCGCGGGGGTCGAACCCGCTCCTCCTCAGTACCAACGAGGTATGCCGCCGGGCAACACCTGCGGACCAGTCAGACAGTGATCCCGGGTGGAATCGAACCACCCTCGACCCGGATGTGAGCCGGGCGCCTTCGCCAGACGAGCCACGGGACCGCAAGGCAGAGACGGAAGGATTCGAACCCTCTTGGCACGGATTGGAGCCGTGTTCCTCTCCCAGGAGAACGTCTCTGTAAGAGTGACCGCACAAGTCACAGGGGCTGCAAGCGTTACTCCCCGGTCGGGTCGGGCAAGTCGGGGAGTCCGGAGTCGAACCGGCTGGACTGTTTATGGAGACAGTTGCATCACCACGATGCGCAGTTTGTAAGCCCTTGTCGTTGGGCGCGGTCACAGTGCGTCAGGTGGGAGTCGAACCCACATCGCCGCGTTGGCATGGCGGCATGCTGACCGTTAGCACCACAGACGCATGTAGGCTCCGTGCGAGTCGAGGCGGCGTGAGAACGTCAGGATTCGAACCTGATGCTCCAGCGTAACAGGCTGGCGTGGTACCAAACCACATGTTTGTAAGCCGCTTCCGTTGGGCACGGGGCCCAGTGCCGATGGCTGGGGTCGAACCAGCGACCGTCTCCGTATGAAAGAGCTGCTCCACCGAGCTGAGCTACATCGGCCTCCGTCAGACAGTATCCCCGGCAGGAGTCGAACCTGCTACCACCAGCTTCGCACGCTGGCATGCTACCGTCACACCCCGGGAACGTCGTTCAGTAGTCAGGGTGGGAGTCGAACCCACAAGACCGAGCTTCTGAGGCCCGGGTGTCTGCCTGTTGCACCACCTGACCGTCACCCACATGTACGCGGCCTTCGCCGCCGCGTGACAGGTTTTCTTCTCTTTGGTGTCGCGTCGCCGCGTGCCGTACACCTTCTTAGACGCCGCGGTTGGGAGGTGGTTCGCGGCGCGCGAGAAAAAAGCGAAGAAAAAACAGCGCCACGACCAGGAACGGCCAGCCGACCCACGGGGCCAGTGGCCACCACGACGGCGACGGCCCGGCGACCTCGAAGTCACAGGCGAACTCGGTAGATCCCACCTCGACAACCAACCGCCAGGGGCCGGGGCGATCGAGTTCGAGGTGGGCGGATTGCAGCAGCTTGTTCGTCGCCAGTTCCGTCGTCGCGTCGGCCTCGACGACGTGGTCGGTGTCCTCGACCGGCCAGGCCCGCACGCGCACGGGTACCCCAAGGCGAACTTTCCCCTTCGCGTCCTGCACAAGAACGCTGACGTCGAGCGTGCCGACGCGCGGCGGCGTCGGCGAGGTGAAGACGCTCACGCCGCGTTCGGACAAGCGTAACAGGCCGCCGTCGGCCCGCAGAAAGGATGAAGGATGAAGGATGAAGGATGAAAACAGTACGAAGCGGAGAGTGCAAAACGATGACCCCATGGACCTCTACCCTTCTGGATACATTCTTCATCCTTCATCCTTACTGAAGGGTGCCGCGCATCTGCATCGGCTCGATAAGGATCCACACGCCCAGTGCGTACAGCTCGACGATCAGGGCTGCCCACGGCAGCGTTACGGAGAACCGCCGCCCCCCGGCCCGCCAGGCGGTGTACAGCGACAGCAGCATCCCGCAGCCCAGCGCGACGAACTCGGCGCGGACCAGCCAGCCGGGGACGGCCACGCAGCAGTGGCACACCCACGACGGCGGGTCCACCAGCCAGCCGAGGTCGAACGCCGCCCGCCGCGCCGCGGGGACGACGGCGTCGTAACTGGTGAAGAAGTGGAACGAGTAGTGACTCAGCCACATCGCCGCGCCGATCGGCACGAGGCAATAGACCATCTGCCGCGGCACGCGGAGCAACACCGCCGTCGGCACCGCCAGCGCCAGGAGGTAGAAGCCCGTCACCACCGGCCAGGTCGAGGAGAACCCGAGCGCCTCCCGAAGGCCGTCCTGCCACTCGACGACCGGCGCGATCATGCCCGCGGCGTTGGCGAACGCGCCGAAGGCGAACAGCAGCGCCAGTGCGGCGAGGTCGGCGCGCCGGGAGAACCGGCCGACGCCGGACCGCTGCAGGTCGGCCCAAAGCTCCGCCGAACCCTCGCCCCGACCTCGATGTTGTCGTGCAGGCAGGCGTGGACACCAGTCGAGGCAGAGGTGCAGTCCATGTTCCCGGCCTTGCGGCAGGTAGAGGGCGAGTTCGCCTTGGCCCGGCGACGTGGAGAGGGCCCGCGAATGCAGTCTTTCGTGCGGCAGGCGTCGCACACGTCCGGGTCGCGGACGCGCACCTCGGTGGGCGAGACCAGCGACGCCACAAAGTTGAACTGGCCGATCGGGCAGACGAACTTGCAGAAGCTGGCGTGGCGGTAGACGCCGTCGATGACGAAGGCCGCGGCGAGGTAGGCGAGGATCAGGGCCGCCGTCGCCCCGGGGCGGTCCCTGGCGAGAGCGCCTCGTAGGCCCACAGGAACAGGGCGAAGAGGATCACCGCCGGCCACTTGTTGCGCAGCCAGCGCGGCCAGGGCCGGGAGGCAGGCAGCCACCGCCTGGCGAGGGTGCGTGGCAGCAGGAAGGGGCAGCCCAGGCAGAAGACGTTGCCGACCGCCAGCAGGCCGAGCACCAGCAGGCCGCGCCGGTGGACCCACGGCAGCACGCCGGCCAGGTTCAGCAGGGCCACCTGCAGGCCGAGAAAGCCGTCGAGGAGGACAAGGACCGCGGCGGCCAGCAACGGCAGCTGTAGCGCCGAGCCAGGCGTGTCGCCAGCGGAGGAAGCGGCCGACGACGGGGAGGCGCAGCAGGTCGAACCTCGGCGGCGGGGCGTTCCCGAGGACGGGGAGAGCTTGCCGAGCCGGCAGGTTTATCCCGGCGGACGGCGACGGACCGGCGGGATAAACCCGCCGGCTCCCCGTACATCAAGCGCGACCCGATGACGGCAAGTGGCACGAGGTACGCGATCGACCCCGGCACCCACATCAGCACCCCCGGCAGCGGCCTGATCGTCGAGCGCGCCCGACCCCGCCAGCCGCGGCATGCCGGCGTAGTGCGGGTACCAGACCACGTCGGCGAACGTCAGCAGCGCCGACAGGGCGGTGTTCTGCGTCGGAGAGGATCAGGTAGGGCACCAGCAGCCACTTCGACCAGGTCGGCTTCGCCAGTACGGCCGAACGACGGGGTGCCAGAAGAGCATCCCGAGCCGAGGAAGCAGGCGTGTTGAACATAGTGCCCATGCCGTCCGACCGCAGGGCCAGCTCGTACAGCGCTGGGCGTGCCAGCCCCAGGTGACAACGAAAAAAGATCAGCCCGGCGAGGGAGCGGTGCGTCGGGCGAGAAAAGAGAGTGTGTAAAGCTCTGGAGCGGAGGACGGGGGCCACGAGCGATCGCACGGCGGAGCCGGGTGAGCCGCTTTCCAGTGGGGCAGAGCAGCGCCCCCCAGCCACAACAGCGGCGGCGCCTGCATGACCAGCAGGAGGTGCTGGGCCATGTGCGCCCTGCAACAACAGCGGGGTGAACAGCTCCAGCAGCGATCCGAGCGCGAGGAACAGCGCGAACAGTCCGCCGACGAACGCGGCCGGCTGCGTCGCCGGCCAGCGTAGGGTCGCGCCCGGGCCAGCACCCGCCAGCCGCGCCAGGTAGACGCCGGCGCGGCGATCGCTCGGGCCGACCCACAACCAGGGTCGAACGGCCGAGCGGAGGACGGCGTCGGCGGCGAGGGTCATGCGGGGATTCTACGCTACGCACGCGCTCGCCGAGGCCAGGGCGGGGTTCGCCGGGTCGCGCGTAGCGTCTCACCCTTCGGCCGGCAGCTGACCAGGGAAATCGACCAGGGCCGTCACCTCGTGCGGCTTCAGCTGCTTGCCGTAGGCCGGCATCAGCCCGCCGCCCTGGATCACCTGCCGGATTAGCTCGTCGCGCGTCAGCCGCACGCCGACGTCGGTCAAGTCCGGGCCGCGGATGCCGCCCAGGCCTTCGAGGGCGTGGCAGTTGCGGCACTGCTTGTTCTGGAGCACCGTCATGGCGGCCAGCTGCAGCGGCGTGCTGCGCTTGACCATGTCCTGCGGCACCGGGATGCCGCTCCAGCCGTCCATGGTCGGCGCCCCCGGCCCCTTGATGCCGATCAGGGTCAGCACGATAAGCACCGACCAGACGACGATCACCCCCAGCACGGCCAGCGGCCACCGCGACGGGGCGCTGCGCCGCGGTTGGCGTAGAACGGCAGGCCGAACAAAATCAGCAGCAGTTCGGCGGCGCGATCAGGATGAGCGGCGTCTCGACCTCGGCCGGCAACAGCATCGCCGCGGCGTAGGTCCAGGGAACGGCCAGTCCAGCCCAGGGTCAGCCCCCGGGCAGCGTCGGGTCGGGCACCGCATGGCCCCTTCGGCCCGAACACCGCCGCGATCACCACCACCGCGATGACGACCAGCGCCCGAGAACAGCCCCGTCGCCGACGATCGCGTCTCGAGGAACAGCACGCCCCGTTTCAGCTCACTCGTGGTACTCCTGGTCGTACGTCGCCGGATCGACCAGCTTGCCGAGCACCAGCGGCGCGGAGATCCCCTTGCGCACCACCTGGGTGCAGCGCCCAGCACGGCCAGCAGCAGCCCCGGCAGCACGAGGCGATGCAGGGCGAAGAACCGGCTGAGCGTGTCGGCGCCGATGATCGGCCCGCCCAGCAGCAGGCGGACGATCCACGGCCCGAGGTACGGCACGCGACCCGCCATCGCCGCGCCGACGCCGAGGCCCCAGTAGGCGTCGCCGTCCCAGCGCAGCACCTGGCCGGTGAACGCCAGGCCGAGCGTCAACAGCAGCAGGCAAACGCCGAGGCACCACGTCAATTCTCGTGGGTACTTGAACGAGCCGTGCAGGAAGACCTGCGTCATGTGGACGGCGACCATCAGCACCATGCCGCCGGCCGAGGCGTTGTGCAGGGCGCGCAGGAACCAGCCCCAGGGCTGGACGTAATTGAGATATTGCAGACTCTCATAGGCGTCTTCGGCGGTCGGCACGTAGACCATGGCCAGGCCGATGCCGGTGAGGATCTGGATGGCCAGCAGCGTCATCGAGGCGCTGCCGAAGACGTACCACCAGCCCATCGGCCCCGCGGCCCCGCGCGGGATCGGGTGGGTCATCATCGGCAGGACGCTCTCGCGGAAGCCGACGCGGGCGTCGAGCCAGGCCAGGAGTTTGTTCATGTTCAGCTCTCAGCTGTCAGCTGTCAGCTGTCAGCCTGAGCTGTCTGGCTGACAGCTGAGAGCTGACGGCTGACAGCTGTTCGTTCATGCCGGGTGCGTCAGCGTGTCTTGCAGCGTGGGGAAGCGCGGCGCCTGCACCCACAGTTCGTCGCCGCGAAGCTCCCAGACGCAGTGGAACATGCCGCGCGGCGGCGGGCCGCTGGCGCGCTCGCCGTCCTCGTAGTAGACCCCGCCGTGGCAGGGGCACAGGAACAGCCCCGACTGCGGGAACCACTGCACCGGGCAGCCCAGGTGGGCGCAGTTCATCGACAGCACCAAAAAGTCGGCGCCGCCGAGGTAGCGCGCGTAGACGCCGGTGTTGCCGGTCGCCCCGTCCCACGGCTGCCGCAGCGGGTTGGGGAACGTTACCAGCCGCGTCTCGCCCGGCGGGAAGTCGGCCACCTTGCCGAGCCGGTGCCAGATCGGCTTCTTGCGCCGCAACGGCCCGACCAGGAACGCCACCAGCGGGACCGCCAGCATCGCCGCGGCCAGCGCGCCGACGGCGGCCGTCAGCCACAACAAAAAGCCGCGCCGCTCTTCCACCGGCGGGGTCGTCATCACTTGCCTCCCACGCTCTGCCGCCAGCCGGCCACGAAGGCGACCAGGTCGGCCACCGCCTGCTCGGTCATCGGCTTGAAGTCACCCGCCCGGCCTTCCCTCCCGGCGTAGCCCGGCATGCCGAGGTCCGGCCGGCCGGTGATGACCAGCCGCCGGATCGCCTGGTCGGTAATCAGCCCGAGGAACGCCGGGTCGTTGATCGCCCCCTGCGTGGCGCCCTGCCCCTGGTCCCCGTGGCAACCGGCGCACGCCGCCATCCACACCTTCGCCCCGGCCTTGGCGTCGCCCTTGCCCGTGGCCAGGTACGTCGGCACGCCGTCGATATTCTCCCGCGAGTTGCCCCAGCGCTTCTTCAACTGCGTCGCCAGCAGCTCGATCTGCTCGTCGGTCAGCGTCCCGCCCTTGTTCTTGGCGAACCCCGGCATCGGCGTGCCCGGCCGGCCCGCGCGGATGATCATGCGCAGGTCCATGTCGGGGATGAGGGCGAGGAACCGGGCGTCGTTCAGTGGCGGCGCGGCGCCGAGGCGGCCGTCCCTGCCGTGGCAGCCGGAGCAGTTCGTCGCGTACAGCCTCGCCGCCGCCTCGTCCGGCTTCAGCTCGCGCGGCCTCTCCGGCTTGCCCGGCAGCCTGCCGCAGCCGGCCAGCGTCAGCACCAGCAGCCAGCCCAGCGTCCGCCTCACGCCCCACCTCCCGCCGGCGCGATGTACACCTTCTCGCTGGCCTCGACCACGACCGCCGCCGCGATGCCGTAGAACATCTGCGAGACGATGAAGAACCGCCAATCGACGTACTCCTCGAACGCCGGGTTCACCGTGCCCAGCAGGCCGTAGCAGATGCCGCTCCACAACAGCGGGAAGATCAGCCCGCCGAACAACAGCTGCGAGCCGGGGAATTGCGGCACCGTCGGCAAGATGACGCCGTACATCGAGCCGATGCCGGTGGACAGGATCGCGTGGATGAACAGGGCCACCAGGAATAGCAGCGGGCTGAACTGCTGGAGCTTCTCCTGGTCCGTGCCTTCGATGCCCGGCAGCATCATGCCGGCCAGCAGGTTGATCGGCAACCACGGCCCGTTGCCGCTGAGGATGCCCCAGGCGATCGCCGGGATCGGCATCACCAGGCCGCCGACGACGCCGCCCTTGACGCCGGCCGAGATCGGGTGGATCTTCTCGGGGATGCGGAAGCGGTAGCCCGGCCGGTCCGGCTTCAGCTGCTCGACCGGCCCCGGCGCGGCCAGGATCGGCCTGGCCCGCTGCTGGGGCGGCACGAACGGCTCGTGGAAGTGCCCCACCCCCGGCATCAGCTGCCCGACCCAGCCGGCCAGCCCGAGGACGAACAGGACCGCGCCGGTGGCCGAGAGGACCCAGTGGGTGATGATGCCGAGCAGCAAAGCGCCACGCCCAGCGACAGCACCAGTGGCCAGACGGTGCGGCGCGGCATCTCGACCTGGTCGTGCCGGGGCGGCTCGTGCGACATCTCACTCACCTCCCGATGACGTAAACCAGGGTGAACACGACGACCCACACCGCATCGACGTAGTGCCAGTACCACGAAATCAGCTGCACCGGCTGCGGGGTGCAGCACGCCCCGCAGGGCCGCCGAGGATCGTCGTCAGCGCCACCAGGCCGACGGTGACGTGGAAGGCGTGAAAGCCGACCAGGGTGAAGTACGTCGTGCCGAACATGTTGCGGTTGATCGTCAGCCGGTGCGTGTAGATCAGGTCGTGCCACTCCAGCGCGGTGCCGGCCAGGAAGCACGCCCCCAGGGCGATCGTCAGCCCCCACAGCGTCACGAACAGCGAGCGGTTGCCACCGTGCAGCGCCTTCTCGGCGAAGTGGACCGTCACGCTCGACGACAGCAGGCAGGCGCTGGCGGCCAGCACCATCGGCAGGTAGAACACCTCGCGCGGCGACGGCGAGCTGGCGACGGTCTGCCGCAGGAAGTAGACGTAGGCCATGATGAGCGTCCCGAAGAACGCCACCTCGACGCCAAAAACGACAGCATCCCCGCCTGGCCCGGCGTCAGGCCCGAGTGTTCCGGCACCGGGGCAGCGCGGCCCGCACCTCGGCCTCGGTGGTGCTGGTACTCATACTTCCAGTCCGGGTCGTCGGGGTGCTTGAGGTCCCACAGCGGACGCCGACTGCGCACCACCGGGACCTCCTCAAAGTTGTATGCCGGCGGCGGCGACGTCGTCGCCCACTCCAAAGTCCGGCGTCCCACAGGTCGTCGCCGGCCACCTCGCCGTGCCGCAGCGACCACACCGCGTTGATGCCGAAGATCAAAAAGCTCGGCGCTGCAACAGCACGCCTGCCGTCGCGATCTGGTTCCACCAGTCCCAGCCGCGATCGACCGGGTAGGTGTGGACGCCCTCGGCATGCCGAGCATGCCGAGGATGTGCTGGGCGCCGAACGTCGGGAAGAAGCCGGTGATCAACAGCCAGAACTGCCACCGGGCCAGCCGCTCCGACATCATCCGGCCGGTCATCTTCGGGTACCAGAAGTACAGCCCGGAGAAGGTGCCGAAGATCGTGCCGCCGATCAGCACCCAGTGGAAGTGGCCGACGACGAAGTAGCTGTCGGACAGCTGCCAGTCCATGGGCACCATGGCGAGCATGATGCCGGTCAGCCCGCCGAGGACGAACATCGCCATGAAGCCGACGGCGAACAGCATCGGCGACGCGATCCGAAGGCGGCCGCCGTACATCGTCGCCAGCCAGTTGAACATCTTCACGCCGGTCGGGATCGACACCGTCAGGCTGGAGGCGGCGAAGAACAGGTCGAGCTGCCGGCTCATGCCGACGGCGAACATGTGGTGCGCCCACACGCCGAAGCTGATGAAGGCGATTGCCATGGTCGAGACGGCGACAAATTCGTAGCCGAAGATCACCTTGCGGGAGAAGACCGGGATGACCTCCGAGATCATGCCGAACGCCGGCAGGATCAGGATGTACACCTCGGGGTGGCCGAAGAACCAGAACAGGTGCTGCCACAGGTACGCCGAGCCCCCCGTCTGCGGGTCGAAGAAGTGTGCCCCCAGGTTGCGGTCGAACAACAGCATGACCAGCGCCGCGGTCAACGGCGGCAGGGCCAGGATGATCTGCACGTTGGCCCAGAACGCCATCCAGGTGTAAAGCGGCAGCTTGCGCAGCGTCATGCCGGGGGCGCGGAGCGAGAGGACGGTGGCGACGATGTTGACGGCCCCCGACAGCGACCCGACGCCGGACACCAAGAGCCCCAGGATCCAGAAGTCGGTGGCGCTGGAGCGCGAGGCGTTGTGCTCCGACAGCGGGGCGTAGGCGGTCCAGCCGATCTCGGGCGCGCCGCCGGTGAGGAAGCTGAGGTAGGTGAGGATGCCGCCGAACAGCGTCACCCACAGCCCCAACGCGTTGAGCCTGGGGAACGCCATGTCGCGGGCGCCGACCTGGAGCGGCACGACGAAGTTGGCGATGCCGGCGAGGATGGGCATGCCGGCGAAGAACACCATGGTCGTGCCGTGCATGGTGATCATCTGGTTGAACAGGTTCGGCCCGACGAAGTCGTTGCGCGGGCGGATCAACTGCCAGCGCATCACCAGCGCCTCGACGCCGGCGACGAGCAGGAAGACGACGGCCATCACGATGTACATGACGCCGATCTTCTTGTGATCGACCGTCGTCAGCCAGTCGAGCAGCGGGCTCGCCTTGGCTTCCTCGGTCGGCGGCTCGTGGGTCACGACGGCCATCAGCGGCTCCGGTCTCCGGGTCGTAGGACAAGCATCCATGCTTGTCCTTCTTGAAGAGGGACAAGCAAGGATGCTTGTCCTACGAAAGAACGTCACTTCAGCGATCGCAGGTACAGCACCACGAGGTCGATCTCCCGCTCGGACAGCTTCATCGCCGGCATCAGGCAGCCGGGCTTGGTCTTCTGCGGGTCATCGACCCACTGGCGCGCTCCTTGGGGTCGTTGTCCACCATGCCCGAGGCGATCGTCTTGCGGGCCATCAGGTGCGTCAGGTCCGGGCCAGGCATGCCGCTCGCCAGGGTGCCGCGCACCCGGTGGCAGTTGACGCACGCGGTCTTCAGGAACGTCGCGGCCCTCGGCCAGCTCCTTGTTCGTCGGGGCCGCCGCGGGCTTTCCGCTCGTTGTCGAGCCACTGGCGGAACTTGTCGGGGCTATCGACGACGACGCGCAGCAGCATGTTGGCGTGCTGCGTGCCGCGGTACTCGGCGCTGGCCGAGGTAGGTGCCGGGCCGGTCGGTCTGGAACCAGGTCGTGTTGACCTTGCCGGGGATGAGGTCGGTCTTGCCGGTCAGCCGCGGCACCCAGAAGCTGTGGGCGACGTCGGCCGACTTCAGCGTCAGCAGGATCGGCCGCTTGACGCCCGATTCGCTCGCCGGGACGCACGCTCGTTGGCGGTGACGAGCAGTTGGCCGTCGGCGGCGAGGATCTCGTCGTCGCCGTACTTCTCGTAGACGTACTCCCACCACCACTGGTGGCCGATCACCGCGGTGACGCGCGGCGGCTGGCCGCCGGCGAGGTCCCTCTCCGGATCGACGCGGACCTTGAACTCGGTGCGGAACAGCACCAGCACGAAGACGAGACGATCAGCGCTGGTGCGGTCGTCCAGGCGATCTCGATCGGCGTGGAACCGTAGACCTGCGGCGGCTCGGTGGTCAGGTCGGTCGGCCGGCGGCGGAAGCGGAGCAGCAGGTAGATCAGCACCCCCTCGACGACGAGCAGGATGCCGGCGCAGACGGCGACGACGAGGAAGAACAGCTCGCGGATGGTGTCGGCCGGCGGCGAGACGGGCGAAAGATCGAGGTGTTGCTCGGCGCGGCCCCGGTGGCGAACAGCAGCAGCGAGCAGCCCATGGCGAGCCCTTCGGTCCGGCGGGGGCGGCGGCTTGTGGATCGGGTGAGCCGGGGGCGAGATCGAACGATGGTATAAGCGCTTGACGCGGGGGCGCGGCAAGCGTCTATGTAGCCGCGTCCCTCCGAGACGCGACTCCTCTCACTTCTCGGCAGGGAGTTCTTCACGTACCTGTCGAACCAGCTGACCATCTCGTACAGCGTGGCGCTCGACCGACTCCTTCGCCGCGTAGCCGTACGGCGTGCGGCAGCGAGACGTACCGCACCGTGCCGCCGTGGCCGCGGACCGCCTGGAACAGCCGGTCGGACTGCATCGGGAACGTGCCGGAGTTGTTGTCCGCCTCGCCGTGGATGAGCAGGATCGGCTCGTTGATCTTGTCGGCGAACTGGAACGGCGACATCTTCGAGTAGATCTCGGGGGCCTGCCACAACGTTCGCCGCTCGCTCTGAAAGCCGAACGGCGTCAGCGTGCGGTTGTACGCCCGGAGCGGGCGATGCCGGCGCGGAACAGGTCGGAGTGCGCCAGCAGGTTGGCGGTCATGAACGCCCCGTAGCTGTGCCCGCCGACGCCGACCCGGTCAGGGTCGGTCACGCCCAGCCTCACCGCCTCGTCGATCGCCGCTTTCGCGGCACAGAGACGATCTGCTCGACGAAGGTGTCGTTGGCCCTCTCGGCGGAGCCGACGACGGGCATGGAGGCGTTGTCGAGGACGGCGTAGCCGGCCAGCAGGAAGAACAGCAGGTGGGACGTGCCGGTCGGCGTGGTGTAGCGGCTGGTCAGGCCGAACACCTGACCCGCGGTAGCGACGTCGGTGAACTCGCGCGGGTAGGCCCAGACGACCGTCGGCAGGCGGGTGCCCTCGCTGTAGTCGGGCGGCAGGTAGAGGGTGAACGACAGCGGCACGCCGTCGGCCCGCTTGTAGCGGATCAGCTTGCGGGTGATCTTGCGCAGCTCGGGGGCGGCGTCGAAGTCGGTGACGACGCCGGAACTCGGCGTGCCCCGCCAGGCGGATGCGGTAGTTCGGCGGCGACGTCGGCGACTCGTGCTGCGTCGAAGACGTCCGGCCGTCCGGCGTCAACAGCACGACCGTTTCGTAAGATCCCGCGTCGGACTGGAACAGTCGCTCGGCCTTGAGTGACTTCAGGTTGAAGCGGTCGAGGAACGGCCGGTTGCCCCTGGGCGACGCGCCGGCGCCGTTGAGGAAGATGTCGTCGCCGTCCTGCTGGAGCACCGGGTAGCCCGACGGCAGGCGGCTTCGAGGATCGGCGTGCCGGGGTCGCCGTAGCGGTCCTGGATGGGCGGTCCCAGATCAGCCGCGGCTTCTGATCGGCCGCGTTGGCGTCGATGGCGAAGGTGCGGCGGTGGCGCGACTCGCGGTCGAAGTCGGTCAGCAGCGCCAGCCCCTTCTCGCCCCAGGTCAGGCCGCCGAAGCGGTGCTCCGCCCTCGCCAGCTCCTTCGGCTCGCCCGTGAAGGGGGCCGCCAGCGTGACGACCTTGTCGCGGTGCGGCACCTTCCTGTTGGGGTTGCCGTCGTCCAGCGCCTCGGCCCAGACGAGCGTCGCCGGGGCGTCGAGGAACGGCAGCCGAAGCCGCACGCGCGCGACCCGGTGGCGACGCCGTCGATGGGGACGTTGTCCTGGAGCGGCTGCTCGGCGACGGTGCGGACGGGCTTGCCGTCGTGGCCCCACACCTCGACGGAGCGGGCAGGGTGAAGCTGCTCGCCGGCAGGAGGTAGGAGTACGGCCGCTTCGTCCGGGTGACGAGCAGGTACTTGCCGTCCGGCGACGGCGAGGTCGCCGCCGGCAGGCCCAGCTGGCCGACGGGCGTGGCCTTGAGCGACTTCGCGTCGAGCAGGGCCAACTGCGACGTGCAATAGTAATCGAACAGCGCTCGTCGTGCTTGTTTTTGAGCAGGTCCTGGAAGGTGCGCCCGGGCCGGGCTTGCCGCTCGACTCCTGGATGACCGGCCCGCCCGGCACCGTCGGCGCCCCGCCGGCGGGGCGCCCGCGGCCGGCGGGGACGGTGCACGAGTAGGTTCTTGCCGTCGGGCATCCAGTGCAGCAGGTCGCCGTAGGCGGTGGAAAGCGACGCCGGGGACGCGCACGAGCTTCGGCTGGACGGGGGCGCCGAGCAGCACCTCGATGCCGTCGGTCGTGGTACCGAGGGCGGCGAACCGCTTGCCGTCGGGCGACCACTCCAGCGCGGCCGGGCAGCACGCCTTCGGGGAAGACGAGCGGGATGTCCGGGCTGCCGTCCATCGGCCGGAGGGTGACGGCGGTCGTGCGGCTGGCGGCGCGGGCCGTTGGTCCTGGGGTCGATGCGGAGGCCGGCGATGCGGAGGATCGGCCGGGCGAGGTCGGCGATGCTGGGGTAGCGCTCGGCTCTGACGTAGGACGAGGTAGTCGCGGTTCCGCGACAGGGTGACGGTCGGCTGTGGGGGCAGGTCGAGGACTTTCTGGATGGCTTCAGGCTGGCTTCTGGTAGCCGGCGGGGTCGGCGTGCGCAGCGTGGCGAACAGGATGAGCAACGCGGCGGCGCACGGTCATGGCGGGGACTCCTGGCGGGGCGGGCGTGCAACGACGATCCTAGGCACAAGCACTTGACGGTGGCGAGTTGGGACGCTCACCGGCTCCGGTCGCGGCCGTTACAACCGTTTGGTAACGGCGGCACCACGGCGTTCCGTCGTAGGACAAGCATCCTTGTCCGCTTCGCCGGAGACAAGCAAGGATGCTTGTCCTACGACGGACGGTCGGATCGGCGGCTCACCGGCGGCGATCTCGGCCGTTACAACCGTTTGGTAACGGTGGGGGTGCGCTCGCCGGCTCCGTGCCACCTCGTATTCTCCCAGAAGAGGTGTCGAAGTTCGGATAGCACTATGGAGGATTCTCGACGGCCATCGACGCCATGACCCGAGTCGCCGCGTGAGGCCGCCGCCTAGCCTGTTGTTCGATGTGAAGGGGTAAGCCGATGCCATGGGGACTGGTGGTGCTCGGTGCCCTGAGCTACCTCGCATACCGGCGTGCGCGGGGCGCTCGGCGGAACCCGGTCGGATGGGTGCTGATATTGTGGGGAGCCCTGTTCGGCGGCCTCCTCTTGGCCTCGCTGTTCGGGTACCTGGCGGTGACGGCCGGCGCTCCGTTTGAGGTGCTGCCGTGGACGGCGATAGCGGGCGGGTCGGCCGGTGCAGGATGGGCCATCCGGGAGGCTGGCCGCCCGCGCTCCGATCCTCCCGCCTAACCACCGTTGGCTCGACGCACCTGCCTCGTCCCTCTCCACCCACGAGCATACACTAGCCACGCCCGCACGAGCCAACCCCTACCGGGAGACCCACCTCCATGCTCCGCACTGCCCTCGCGCTCCTGCTCCTCGCCGGCGCGCAGCTGGCGCTGGCGGTCAAGGCGTTGGCACAGACGAGCCGAGCTGGTATCGTGTCGGAAGGAGGCATCCATGATCGAGCTGACCGAACAGCAAATCGAAGCGCTGGGACACGCCGCGGCCACCCCACCCCGCGTCGTAAACCCGCGGACCAAGGAGACGTACGTCTTGCTCCGCGTTGACGAGTACGAGCGTCTGACGGAGGACGAGTACGACGACAGCCCGTGGACCCGGGAGGAGCTTGAGTCCCTTGCCTGGGAGGCGGGCAAGGGGATCGGTTGGGAAGACATGGACGACTACGACCGCCTGCCGGAGAAGCCGTGAGCCGGGGTGACGTGGTCCTCGTCCGCTTCCCCCACCCTTCCGGGGTTCGGGGTAAGCGGCGGCCCGCCGTCGTCGTGCAGGCCGACCCTTACTCGGCGGTGGTCGGCACGCTCGTTGTGGCTGAGATCACCAGTAACCTGTCCTTGGCGGCCGATCCTGCCTGCCTGTTCATCGACACGACGACACCGGAAGGCCAGGCTACTGGGCTCACCCGGGACTCCGTCGTGTCCTGCCTGACTCTGGCGACCGTGTATGCCGACGCCGTTGATCAAACCCTGGGCTCGTTGTCGCCAGCGATGGCGCAGCGTCTGGACGCCTGCCTGAAAGCGGCACTTGGGTTGCTGTAATCCCCAGCCGAACCAGTGACGTTACGCACCTGCCTCGTCCCTCGCCGCCCCGAGCATACACTAGCCACGCCCGCACGAGCCAACCCCGACCGGGAGACCCACCTCCATGCTCCGCACGGCCCTCGCGCTCCTGCTCTTCGCCGGCGCGCTGCACGCCAACGACGCCATCTCCGCCGGCTCGCCGTTGGCACTGGCGGTCAAGAAGGCGGTGCAGGACGAATTGAAGCTCACCGCCGACCAGATCGCCACCGCCAAGCGGCTGTACGAGGAGGCCGCCAGGGACGAGAAGTCCTCCGCCGCCGAGGCGCTCAAGAAGGAGTTGAAGCCGGAGCAGCTGGCCCGCTTGCAGGAGATCCGCGTGCAGATCCTCGGCGGCGCCGCCCTGGCCGACCCCGAGATCGCCAGGGATCTCAAGCTCACCGCCGAGCAGCGGAAGAAGATCACCGCCCTGTGGAAGAACAGCGAGGAGGACACGCGGCAGATCCTCCGCGTCACCCGGTTCAAGAGCGACGCCGATCGCCGCAAGTGGGTCCTCGTCCAGCGCCGCGACGCCGGCAAGGAGCTGCTCAAGCTCCTCACCGGCGACCAGGCGGCGGCGTTCCGAAGGATGCGCGGGGCGGCGATCGAGACGAAGGGGCTGGACAACTGAGTGGAGCGGCGGGGTCACTTCCGCAGCGTCACCCGGTAGCGCAACCCGTTCGTGGCCAGGGGCTCGCCCGCGACCCGGCTCGTGATGGTCGCGATGCCGCCGTCGAGGCGATACTCGAACGGCTGGCCGGTGCCGGGGTCGTTCGGCACCGGGACGACCTTCACGTCCGCCAGCCGGTTCGGCAACGTCCCCCCTGTAGCGGCGGCGTGCATGCGCAGCGCCTCGATCACCCGCAACGCCGCCAGCTTCCGCTCCAGCCGCGCCTGGGCCAGCTGCACCTTGGCGATCGCCGGTAGCAGCGCGGCGGGCAGTCGCGCCGCCTCCGTGGCATCTGGCCCCGTCAGCTCCTTCAGCCGCTTATCTGCCTCCAGGAAGACCGGCCGGGCCTGGAGGTAGGGCAGGTAGGTCCCCTTGTACACCTCGTCGCGGTACTCGTGGTAGTAGAGCGAGAAGTAGCGCAGCAGCACCTCGGCCGGCGGCATCTTCGCCACCTGGGCGGCCGGCCGGCCGCCGACGTCG